>JBEKPD010000016.1:0-69802 GCA_049521075.1 Occallatibacter sp. | reverse complement strand
GACATTCCGAAGCATAGCCGGAAGTCGACGACGGGAACCACACTTCCCCGCAGGTTGATCACTCCGGACATGAACTCGGGCGTCCGGGGGATGGCGGTAATGGGCGTGAGATCGAGCACTTCTCTCACCTTCGCTACATCGGTGGCAAAGACTTCGTTGCCAAGCTTGAAGGTGAGATACTGCCGCGTCTCCGTGATTTCGCAAACGCTCATACTTCAACTCCTTTCCGTTTTTGAAGACTGAGTGCGGGTCTCCTTATGGGAGCCCCGCACTCGCGGTCAGTAACGCTCGAATTCAGCGTCCATTTCATCGTGCTTCTCGTTGAGCCGCAGGTTTACGCCGGACTTCCCGGCAGCTTTCGCAGCGGGAGCCGGACCGTGGCCGTTGGGTTTGGCAGACCTGACTGGAGCCACGGCTGCCTGCTTGGCTGGCTTGGCTGCCGCGCCGCGCCGTCCATGAGCGCCATTCTCATCTCCCGTGTGGAAGAAGGAGAGCGCGCCCACCAGCTGTTCGGATTGGCCGGTCAGCTCCTCGGTCGTCGAGGCCATCTCCTCTGATGCCGATGCATTCTGCTGGATCACCTGCTCCAGTTGCTGCAGGGCCTTGTTGATCTGCTCGGCGCCGGTATCCTGCTCCTTGCTGGCCGAAGATATCTCCTGCACCAGTTCGGCTGTGCGCTGAATGTCGGGCACGAGTTTGTCCAGCATCTCGCCCGATTTCTCCGAGACCTTGAGCGTGGTGGCGGAGAGTTGGTTGATCTCTCCCGCCGCCTTCTGCGAGCGCTCGGCCAGCTTGCGGACTTCCGCAGCGACCACGGCAAAACCCTTGCCATGTTCGCCAGCGCGTGCCGCTTCGATGGCTGCGTTCAGCGCCAGCAGGTTGGTCTGGCGCGCGATCTCCTCGATGATGGAGATCTTGTTGGCGATCTCCTTCATCGCGGCCACCGCTTCGAGCACGCTCTTGCCGCTCTCCAGAGCATCCTTGGCGCTCTTGTTGGCGATCTTGTCGGTCTGTTGCGCGTTGTCGGCATTCTGCTTGATGTTGGAAACCATCTCCTCCATCGACGACGAGGCTTCCTCGGCCGCGGCCGCTTGTGCGCTCGCGCCCTTCGAAACCTGGATCGATGCCGTCGAGATCGACTGGCTGGCCGCCGACACTTCGCCGGCAATGGAGCGGATATCGGAGACCGTCTGCGTCAGCCCGCTCACCATCGACGACAAAGCCTGCATCAGCTTGTCCTGCGCCGAACGCTCGCGGATTTCGACAGTCAAGTTTCCATTCGCGATCTCATCCGCCGCGGCAGTGATGTCGTTCATCGCCGCAATCAGCCTGTTTAAACTGTCCTTCAAGGTATTGAAGTCACCATTGCGGGCGTCGGTGATCTGCGCGGGAATGTCGCCCTTGCTAATCTGCTCCACCATCTGTGCGGCATGATTCAGCGGAGTAATCACCGCATCGAGCGTATCGTTGACGCCCTGCACAATCTTGCGGTAGTCGCCCTGGTGTTTTGCGGCGTCGGCGCGTGTTGCCAGCTTGCCTTCGACCGCTGCCTGCGCCAACACGCTCGCGTCGGCAACCATAGCGCCGATGGCTCCTTTTAGCTGGGTCAGGCTGGCGTTGATCTTTTCAAATTGCTGTTTCACCTCACCTGTGTACTTATTCGCATCGTGAGTCTTCAGCTCGATATTAAGGTCGCCCTTTGCCAGTTGCACCAGATTGGAAGCCAGCCGGTCCACTTCGGCAGCCGTATAGTCTTTCGTGCTCAGCACCGCGGACAGATCCGACACAACTTCCACGTATCCGATGTGCTGGCCCTTGATATTGACCAGGTTCGAGGTGTCCTGCTTGCAGCGCAGTTCGCCCCAGTCGAAGTAGCTTTCGGGAATGCCCCTCTTGAGCTGCATAATTCCGCACTTCTCGGTGCTACAGATGTTGGCGGAGGCCGACGAGCAAGCCATCCCTACCGCATCTTTCCGATCGCGAACAATCCGCCGGTCGACCATCAGCTTCTCAAACGCTTTGTTCAGGAAGGTCCATTTCATGTTGGTGTCGATCACATGAATCGGGAAGGGAACCGCGTCGATGATGCCCTGATACCAGTTCAGCTTCTCTACCACCACGTCCAGGGTCTGATTGATGCCCTCGATAACTTTCCTGTAGTCGCCAACATGTCGTGCGCTTTCGGCTCGCGTATCGAACTTTTCCGCAATCGCGGCCTCGGTCAGCATCTTTGTGTCGCTCACCAGCAACTGCATCGTTTTGGCCACGTTGTTGACTGCAACCTTCATCTTTTCGTGATCGCCTTTGTAAGTCTGCGTGATCAGCTCGTCGATTTTGCCATCGGAAATCTGCGCCAGAATGCGATTGCCTTCGCCAATAGGCAGTAGGATCGCGTCCAGCATGGTGTTCACGCCGCGCACAATCTCGGCGTACGCGCCCTGGAACTGTTCCGGCTTGCCGCGGTCGGCGAGTTGGCCCTCTTTGGAGGCTTCAATCAGCCGCGCCATTTCCTTCTGCAGGCCTTGGGTAACAATCGCGACGTTATTGACCGCGACCTTCATTTTTTCGTGATCGCCCTTGTAGGTCTGCGCGATCAGCTCGTCGATCTTGCCGTTGGAAATCTGCGCCAGAATGCGATTGCCTTCGCCGATGGGCAGCAGGATCGCGTCCAGCATCTCGTTCACGCCCTGAATCAACTCCCGATGCACGCCATTAAAGAGCGTGGCCTTGCCGCGTTCGCCCAGCCGCCCTTCCTTGGAGGCGTCCAATAGGCGCATGATCTCCTGCAGCAGCAGCATCATGTCATCTTCTTGATCCGCCTTCTTGCTGACCCGCTCACGGCCTGCGTGAACTTCTTCGCCGTGATTGCCCTCACCATGTCCATTGCCGGGGCCATGCAGCCGCCGGCCTTCACTTACCACTGCTGTTCCCATGAGTTCTCTCCCCTCCTTCGGGATGTTTCTCTGCTCGATCCTCGATCTTCCGGCCATCCCGCAAAGGGCTAGCCGTTCCGCGACTGGAGGAGCATGAGAAGTTCTGGGTTCACTTGCCTACATATGTGCGCTGGCGCTCGGTCCAGCGCTGCCTCCGCCCGCAAGGGCGGTAAAATTCACAGTGTTTTCCTGAGGGCTGCCGTGCGCCGACAAGGCGCGGCCTCCACTACCGTGCGTCTCCTCGCGCACAGCGTTCTGAATCAAACGTTCGGGATCGAGGATCAGGGCCACGGTTCCGTTGCCCAGAATTGTGGCGCCCGAAACCACCTGCACCTGGCGGTAGAACCGCCCCAGGCTCTTGATGACTGTCTGGCAATTGCCCAACACCTGGTCCACCACAAATCCGTAGCGGCCTTCGCTCGTTGCCACAAGCATGATCTGCTCGATCTGGGGCGCACGCGAGCGCACGTGAAAATGTTCGCGCAGCCGGATATACGGAACCAACTCCCCGCGCACGTTGGCGATGTGCTTGCCGTTGGCGCGGGCAATATCCTCACGTGTCAGCTCGATGCATTCCAGAGTGCTAGCCAGCGGCAGCACGAAGCAGGCATCGCCCACACCCACCAGCAGCCCGTCGATGATGGCCATGGTCAATGGCAAACGCAGGGTAACGCTGGTGCCCTGCCCAGGCTTGCTCTGGACTTCGACGGCGCCGCGCAGGCCCTCCACGCGCTGGCGGACCACATCCATGCCCACGCCGCGTCCCGAAACATCGGTGACTTGTTTGGCTGTCGAAAATCCGGGTTCGAACAGGAGAGCAAAGATCTGGCTTTCGGTCAGTTGCGCCTCGGCAGAGATCAGCCCTCTCTCGATGGCGCGCTGGCGCACCGCGTCGCAATCGATACCGCGACCGTCGTCGGTCACAGTCACCAGCACATTGGCGCCCGCATGCCGCGCCGCAAGATGAATCGTAGCGGTGGCAGATTTTCCGCTTGCTGCGCGGTCGTCGGCCGGCTCAATGCCGTGGTCCATGCTGTTGCGGATGAGATGCATCAGCGGGTCGCCCAATTGCTCGATAACGGTTTTGTCCAACTCCGTGTCCGCGCCCTCGACGGTCAGTTCCACGTTCTTGTTGAGGTCGCGCGCCAGGTCGTGCACCAGCCGCCGGAACTTTTCGAACGTGGCCCGGATGGGCATCATGCGGATGTTCATGGAGCTCTCGCGCAAGGCCGACGTCAGCCGCTCGACTTCTTCAGAGACGGCCGTGACCTCGGCGTCATCGCGGCGGCTCGAAAGTTCGCTGAGTCGCGCCTGCACCGTCACCAGCTCGCCGACGAGGTCCATAAACTGATCCAGCTTGACCGCCGGAACGCGGAGACTTGAAGCATTGTCCGGCGTGTCGTAGGTGCGCCGGCCGGGCAAACGGGCGCGCTTTTCATCGAGAGCCCGCGCCATGATCTCGGCCTCGCAGGGGGACTGAGTCTCTGCGCTAGCCGGCGCAGGACCCGCGGCAGGTTCGATGCTGAGCTCGCAGGCATCTTCGACAAAGATGAATACATCGCGGATCGCTTCCCGGTCCGCGGCCGTGGCCAAGTCCATCTCCCAGCTCACGTAGCAGCGTTCGGGATCGATTTCGCTGAGCGGAGGCACCGCGTCCAGATCCGCTGTCGCCGAAAGCTCGCCCAACTGGCGCAGTTCGTTGAGCAAAAGCAAGGGTTTGGCGCCGCAGAGCATCAGCTCCGGCCCCGGCGCAAAGCGGACGCGCCACTTTTGGATGACACCCGCAAAAGTCGTGGGGGGCGCCGGTGCGCTCTTCTTCGCCGGCTTTGTCTCCTCTTCGATTGAGGCCAGCTTGCGCACACTCGCCAGAATGCTGGCACAGGCGGCCGGATCGGCTGGCGCAGCGCCTTCGGTGTCCTCCTCCAGCATGGCGGTAATCTGGTCGAGCGCAGCCAGCGTCAAGTCGATCAGCTCCGGGCTGATCTCGAGGCGTCCGTTGCGCACCAGGTCGAAGGCGGTCTCAAGATCGTGCGTGAAGGCGGCCAAGCGCTCGAAGCCGAACATGGCGCCGGAGCCCTTGATGGTGTGCAGGCCACGGAAGATGCGGCTGATGAGCTCCGCATTGCCGCGGTCCTCATGAAGCTCAAGGAGCGCGGACTCGAGCTCAGTCAGAATCTCCCGAGCTTCCTCGCGGAAACTGCTCTTGAACTGCTCGGCCTTGCTTGCAACCACTTCCTTCATGGCTCGCACTTCACTCAAATCCCGGTCCCTGCGCCAATTAACTCGTCGTCCCTCAACCTCTCTCGATCACCGGGAACGGCAAGTCGTTCAAGTCCCGCGCTCGCCAGAGAACTCTCGATGGTTTCAGAGAGCTTTCCCGTGAACGCAAACTGCAATCCGGATCGATTTGCCTCGCGCTCCGCCGCCCAGAGCAACTGGTATGCGCAGACATCGAGATCGGAGACGTCTTCTGCTGATACACGGATGGCTTTTCCCTCTGCGATGGCCTCAAGAAGCGCGGCCTTCAGCTCGGCGGCAGACGAGATATCGACAACGCCCTCCAGCCGCAAAAGGCATGCGTCGTTGGCTTGGTCCAGCGCTATTCCCATACCCTTTTCTCCAGCAGTATCCGCAAAAATGTGAATATTGGCATCGTCGAAAATGTCGCCGGTCGAGTCGATTCAAACAATGACGCTTGCATCCTGCAACTCCCCGTATTCCGGTGTTCGGAATTGTCGGGACACAAGACTCATCGGTCAGACCAGAGCACTTCATGAGTAGGAAGGGGAAGAAGAAGCATTTGGTTTTTCACATCCGGGGGTCGAGAACCGATTAGGTCCTACCCTTCTGCGCGCTGTGACGGAGTGAAGTGCGGTGGTAGATTTCCTTAAAAAAGTTCGATGTCCGGCCCGCTGGCCACAGTTTGTGCTGCCCCGCCAGAGACTGCCAGATGCGTCGCGGTCTGGCTGGCCATCCGGTATTGGCCAAGGTGGGCATCCAGCATGCTTCTGAAGGTGTGATCGAGTTGGCCCTCCCAATTTGGATCTTCCGGTTTTGCATTCAACTCGAGCAGATGCTCGCCCATTTCAGCCAGCGACTCCTGCACGTGGCCCATCCTCTGCCGCATCACATCCTGGAACTGAATGTGCCCCAGCGCGTCGGAAAGCCGGTCCACCATCTCGCTGTAGTTTGATTCCACTTCGGTGATGACTTCCAGCAACAACTGGCTGTTCTTCTGAAACTCCTGCTGCATCGCACCCAGATCGCCAGCCAGGTGGGACATGGCGGTGTGCGCCTCCTGCTTGCTCAAATCCTCCTGCGCGCACTTCAGCCCGGCCTCGACGTTCTTGCAGGTGGAGTTGATTTTCTCCGATATCTCTGCTGCGGCATTGGTGGAGAGGACGGCAAGCTTGCGCACCTCCATGGCCACGACTGAAAACCCGCGGCCCGCGCTGCCTGCGCGCGACGCCTCAATCTCGGCGTTGAGGGCAAGCAGATTGGTTCGCTGGGCGATGGACGTAATGACCTTGATGAGAGGCGTCAGGGCGCAGACCTCGCTCGACATGTAACGGACGCGGTCGAAGTTGGCATGCATCTCGGTCAATTGCATTTCCAACTGTGCCTGAATGGCGACGATCATCTCCTTGTTCGTCTCGACCTTTTCCCGTGTTGCTTCGGTCAGGTTCTTGCCGCTCTCGATAGAGTGCGCGATGTGCGTTCTCTGCTGTACCGAGCGCTCGATTAGGTGGCTCATCTGCTCGATAGCCGCCACTACTTCGCGCTCCGACTCCGCCAGCGAGTCTCCGATCTGCCCCTGCAACACTTCAATGTAGGGCCGAGAATCATCCACGTCCTGTTTGATGGCCCTGCGCCCGGACACCAGGCGCGCCATGTCGCCGCAACTCATCTGCGTTTGATCCCATATTTCCGTCACTGCTTTGCGCGCCTCGGCGTAGTTCTTCAGGCGATAGACGAACCCCGGCACCACGACAAGAAGAATCAGCAGAATGCCTGCTCGAATGTTATTGGCAGAGAGACCCGGCCCATCCAGCTGAGACAACAGGAAAAAGTACACGCACAACAAAGTAATCCTAGTCAGGGATTCGAAGAGCATTCGCCTGCGGATCCGGTTCAGATGCTCCTGAGCGCTGCAGGGGGATTTATCCGGAGGCACGCGCGATCGAGCGACCCCACCCGCTTCTGCGGCTGACGCTTCGCGCCCTTCCGTCTCCGCTGGCTCCATCGCGCTAGGCACCCGGCAACACTTTTCTGATCACTGTCACCAGATCGTTTCCCGAAACAGGCTTGACCAGCCAACCGGTAGCGCCGGCAAGCTTGCCTTCATTTTTCTTGGCGAGTTCGCTCTCCGTGGTGAGAGTCAAGATGGGAATGAATTTCAATCCGGGCATGGATCGAACTTTTCTGATCAGATCTAGCCCACCCATCACTGGCATATTGATGTCGGTGACAATCAGATCCGGTTTGAAACCAGTCTCGAGTTTATCCAGCGCTTCGCGGCCATTGCCGGCAGACTCAGCCTGAAATCCATTCAAGGTCAGAGTCGATTTCAGACTCATCACCATGGTGACGGAGTCGTCGACAACCAAGATCATTCTGGCCATGGGGGTTCCTGTGATTCCAACCTCTGCATCGGCTACATTGGCCCATTACTTTAGGGTGGAAACAGGTTCCGAGACAGTCGGCTCAACAAACCCTAGCTGTCGACCGGTTTCTGGTAGATTGCGCCGCCGGCTGGGAACGGGCGGCTAGCTCACAATCGCTCGATCGGAGGGGCGAGATGATCCGGGCGTGGTCGCAGCAGGTTTCGCAAAGCGTCTCTGCCCAACGCATGCATCAGCATCCTCTCCTGAATCGCAGCTCTGCGGATGCCGACTTCGCGTTGCGCTCGCCGGAGAGGTCTGCCGCCAAAGCGTATCCGTAGAGCAATAAAGAGGAAGGTGGACGCGAACTAACCCAGCAATCCCTTCGCCACCTTCACGTACAACTCGACCGCCTCGAGTAGTTCCTTCTTCGCGAGTTTCTCTTGCGGCGTGTGCGCCACAAAAATGCTACCCGGACCGAGCAGCAATGGCTCGCCCCAGTTCGAAAGCTGCGGAATGTCTGTAGTGAATTTCACGATCACGGTGGGCAATCCCTCCACCGCGCGCAGCCGCACAAAGGGAATCTCCAGCGTGAAGTCGACTTCCGCCAGGTCCGCCGCCGCATCGATGAGTGCCTTGCGCACCTGGGCCGAATCGCCCACCAACCGCACCAGCACCTGTGCCTCGGCCTTATCGGCAATCACGTTGGGCGCGTGGCCGCCGTGAATCTGCCCGATATTCAACGTGCTCGGTCCCACGTCTTCGATCACCGGCAGTTCCAGCTTAAGCAGCTTCGCCATCACCTCGACCAGCTTGTGCACGGCGCTCTCGCCTAGCTCGGGGTACGCCGAGTGCCCCATCGTGCCCGTCGCGCGAAACACCGCGCGCAATGCGCCCTTCGACGCGAGCGCCAGCTTGTTGTCCGTCGGCTCGCCGTTGATCAGATAGCGGCTGCCCTTGGGCCTGAGATTCGCGGCCTTCGCGCCCGCCGAATCGCGCTCTTCGCCCGACACATACAACACGCCAATCCGAAACCCTGCCACGCGCAGCGCCTCGGCGGCGGCGACCTGCGCCGCAATGATGCCTTTGGCGTCGGAAACTCCGCGGCCATACATGAACTCCGCGTCCTCGCTAAACGGGATGTACGGTGGCACGGTATCCATATGTGTGGAAAAGACCAGGTCCGGCGTCTGCCCTTTAGGCCCGCCATACACGTTCCATCGCGGCCCCGCGTTTGCGCTCTCCGGCGGCTGCGGCACAGGAGTCTTCTCTACCTCCCAACCCCGCCCGGCAAGAAACTCGGCGAGAAAATCCCCCACCGCACCCTCGTGGTAGGTCGTTGATTCAATTTCGCATAACTGGCGCGTCAGCCCGATGGGGTCAAGAGCACTATGTTGCCCAGGATCGTTCGTCATGATATTGCCAGAATACCGTAGTGACCACTGGCATTACTTCCGACGAGCGAAAACCGCCTGAATCTTGCTGATTGACCGCCCCCGCTCAGCGTAAAATGAAGAGTGGAATGAACGCGACCACAGCATCTCCCCAGTTGAAATCGCAAAATGGCGGCCAAGCCCTCCTGGCCTCGCACCAAGCGAGCTCTCATGACGAGGGCCGCGGCGCTCATGCGGTTTGTTTGGCGAATCTCGTCAGCTCAGTTCCTTGCAACACGCTTCCCATTGAACAAGACTTTCGCACGGGCGCAATCCGCACCTTCACCCTCTCAGGTCCCGCCGGCCCATTGGAAGCGGTCCTCAATCAGGGCGCACCCAATGCGCGTTTCGCCGCGTTGCTCTGCCATCCGCACCCGCTCGGCGGCGGCAATCTGCATAACAAGGTCGTCTACCGCGCAATGAAGGTGCTCAACGATCCAGTGTGGGGACTAAGCTGTCCGGTCCTGCGCTTCAACTTTCGCGGCACAGGCTTGAGCGAAGGCGCGCACGACGGCATAGCAGAGACGGGCGATGTGCAGGCTGGCATGGATTGGCTGGAGCGCGAATTCCGCCTTCCCCTCATCGTTGCGGGATTCAGTTTTGGCGCGGCCATGGCGCTCCTGGCCTGTTGCGAGCCCGTCTCAAAGCACCACGACGCGCGCGCGCTCGTCGCCCTCGGCTTGCCCACCACCGCGCCAGGTCCCGCCTATCAATATTCCTTTCTCAAAAATCTCACCACGCCCAAGCTTTTCCTAAGCGGTGATCGCGACCAATTCGCACCTGCCGGGCAGTTGACCCAGGTGGCAGCATCCGCAGCCGCACCGAAGCGCCTCATCCTGATTCCCGGCGCCGATCATTTCTTCACCAATCAACTGCAGCCGATGCAACGCGCACTTGCCGGCTGGTTGAAGGAGCAATTGCCATGACGCCGGCTAGCGACATCGCTCTGGAATCGCTGCACACCACGGCCACCGGAATTTTTACAGGTGCGCTCAAAGCATGCAATATCGCATCCGCCTTCGACCGCCGCCTGCAATTCGAGGGTCATTTTCTTTATCGCCTTCTCCCCGACGGCAGCGGACCTGCCACCATCGATCTCTCCGCATACAAACGCGTGTTTGTGATCGCGCTGGGCAAGGCCGCGGGGCCGATGCTCGAAGTTCTGCTGGACCGCATGAAGAGCCGCAAGGGGCTGCGTGGCATCTGCGCCTCCAATCAGTTGCCCGCCAAGCGCAACTGGCGATTCCGCTACTTCGAGAGCGGCCATCCTCTGCCCAACGAAGACTCCTTCGCTGCCGCCCGCGCCGCACTGGCTCTTTTGCGTAAGGCGCGCAAGGACACGCTCGTCTTCTTCCTCATCTCCGGCGGCGGATCGGCGCTATTCGAGCTGCCCCTCGATCCGCATATCACGCTTGAGGACGCCATCGAGTTCAACCAGTTGCTCTTGGCCTCGGGCGCGCCCATCAACGAGGTCAATACACTGCGCAAGCATTTTTCCGCCGTCAAAGGCGGCCGTCTGGCGATGGCCGCTCCTGAAGCCACCAAGGTGAGCCTGCTCCTCCCCGACGTCCCTCTGCGCACACTCGACGCGCTCTCCTCCGGACCCACGTCGCCCGACCACTCCACTGTGGTGGATGTTCGGGAGCTTCTCGCCAAATACCACCTGGCAGAAAAACTTCCGCCCTCAATCCGTTCCTTCTTTGAGCGCGCCGACTTCCCCGAGTCGCCCGGCAACAAGGCCAAGCGGGTTACGTTCCTCCCGCACAAGATGCCGTGGGCCGGCGAGCAGCCTAGCCCCCGCAGCATGACGGCGGCGGACAACATGAGCGGCGAAGACGAAGCCTTTCGCGATTCGGTCTTTGAGATTCTGCTCTCCAGCCACGACCTGGTAGAGAGCGCGCGCACTTTGGCGCGCAACGCGGGCTACCACGTGATCGTCGACAACGCCTGCGACGACTGGGATTACGCCGACGCCGCCCGTTACCTGCTCGAACGCTTTCACACCTATCGCGCCAAACATGCGCGCCTCTGCCTGATCTCCGTGGGCGAAGTCACCGTGACGCTCGCGCGTACGCCGGGCGCGGGAGGCCGCAATCAACAATTCGCCCTCATATGTGCCCTCGATCTGGCCAAATATCCCGACGAGCATCTTGCCGTGCTCAGCGCAGGCTCCGATGGCATCGACGGCAACACGCAGTCGGCCGGAGCCATCGCCGATCCCACCACCGTGGCCCGCGCGCACGCCTTCGGCTTCAATCCGGAACAGTCGCTCGCGGAGTTCAATGCCTGTCCGCTCTTCACCGCCATCGGCGACTCCGTGGTCACCGGCCCAACAGGCCACAACCTCCGCGACTTGCGCCTGCTGATCTCTGAAAGCGCTTAGAGCCTCTCCCTGAAGTTCACAGCAAAAAACATTGCTTTCATCCTTCGACTCATTTTGGCGCAAAAAATGCGCCAAAATTCGCTCAGGATGACGGCTTATTTGTGATACGAACTTCAGACTCAGGTCACTACGTTACAAAGACAGAATCGGACCGGCTCGCTGGCTTGGTGTCTCACTTTGCGAAGGAAAAAGCCCGTAGGCTTTTCTCTTCGCGCACACATTCTCTCAATTAGGATGGCTTGGTGCCTCGAAAATCTACGCGCAAGACCTTTGGGAAATTGCCCGACATTCGCGCCGTTGCCGCCGTGGCCAAAGTCTCCATCGCCACAGTGTCGAGAACCATCAACGCCTCTCCGCTGGTTAGCGAGCGTCTCAAAAAGCGCGTCTGGCAAGCCATCAAGCAACTCAATTACCTGCCCAACACGCATGCGCGCACCCTCGTTTCCGGGCGCAGCCGACTACTCGGCATCATCGTCGAAAACATCACCAACCCCTTCTTCCCCGAGCTGATCCAGAGCTTCGAAGAGATCGCCGTCGCGCGCGGCTACGAGATTCTGGTCAGCTCCACCAACAGCGATCCCGCCGTCCTCGCCACATGCGCGCGCCGAATGCTGGAACGCAAAGTCGACGGCGTGGCCGTAATGACCTTCGGCGAAGAGGAGCCCGTGCTCGACCAGCTCGTGCATCGCGGAGTTCCCATTGTTCTTGCCGAGTTCAAACTCGACGATCCCAAGGCCAGCACGATTGTCCTCGATTACTCCACCGGCTTTCGCGCCGCCATTCGCCATCTCGCCGGTCTCGGGCATCGCGCCATCGGTTTCTTCGCCGGCCCGTATAGTCTCCACTCGGCCATCACGCGCGAAAACGACTTTCGCGCCGCCATGCAGGCTGCTGAGCTGCCGATTCAGAAAAAATGGATCATCGAGTGCGACCACACT
Organism: Occallatibacter sp.; assembly: GCA_049521075.1. Taxonomy (GTDB): domain Bacteria; phylum Acidobacteriota; class Terriglobia; order Terriglobales; family Acidobacteriaceae; genus Telmatobacter. The sequence continues at coordinate 57,514 of JBEKPD010000016.1, read as the reverse complement.
CTCAAAGGCGGCGTCGCGGGCTTTGAGCAATTGCGCAAACTGGGCAGTCGTCCCACCGCCATCGTCTGTTCCAACGATATGACTGCCATCGGCGTCCTGCGCGCGGTCTACATGGCCGGCCTGCGCGTGCCGCAGGATCTCTCCGTGGTCGGCCTTGACGATGTCGACTTCGCCGAATACACTCTGCCGCCGCTCACCACGATCCGCCTGTCGCGCGTGGAACTGGCGCGTGCTGCCTTCGAGGCACTGCGCATGCAGGCTGAAGATCCTGGAAATCCAACGATGCAGCGCGAGTTCCTGGTCTCCACCAGCCTCGTCGTCCGCGGCTCCACGGCCGCTCCGCCAACGACTGCCCATGGATCCTGAGTCCCATTCATCACAGCTCTGCTAACGGCGGCTTCGCTCTCGCGTCGAATCGAAGAGTCCTGCGTTCGTATCGGAAGAGTTTCCCAAACAGCTCACATGCAAAGGAACCGCGGAGCAACGTGCCGCGTATCTTCATCCTATGAAGACCTGGGTAAGCGGACTTTTACTTTGCCTGGCAGGTGTCAGCTTACTGGCGGCCGTACCCGATACTTCCCAGAAGAATGCCGCCAAACCCACGGTCGCGTCGCCACAAATAAACCATACGAACGATCCGCTCATCGACCGCCCATTACACCTGGTCGACTTCGCGAACATGGAGCCGAGCGCCGATCTTCGCGTTCGGCTCGCCCGCGTCTCCGATTTTATTCAGAATTCGCCCGCGGACGGCCAGCCGGCAACGGAGAAAACCGAAGTATGGATGGCGCACACCCAATCGACGCTTTATTTCGTTTTCATTTGCTATGACCGTCATCCCGAGCAGATTCGCAGCCATCTGGCGCGCCGCGAAAACATCTTGAACGACGATGGAGCCGTCATCCTCCTCGACCCCTTTCGCGACCGGCGTTTGGGCGTGGCCTTCCGGGTCAACCCGGCTGGCGTCGAAGCCGACGCATCCTGGAGCGAGGCCAATGGCTACGACTACAGCTACGACACGGTGTGGGATTCCGAGGGCCGCGTGACCAAAGAAGGCTGGATGGCCCTGTTCGCCATCCCCTTCCGAAGCCTCCGTTTTCGCGGCAATGAATCGGATTGGGGCATCGTGTTCGACCGTTATTTTCCGCGCAACTCCGAACAGGACTTCTGGCCGCGCGTGGCCGCCGACGTCACCGGCGTCCTCAGCCAGGAGGGCTCTCTACACGGCATCGCGGGCGTCAGCGGCTCGCATAACGTCCAGTTGAATCCCTACACCCTTGCACAAAACGAGCGCAGCTTGAACGTCATCGACCCCACCAATCCCTTCTTCAGTTCGCGCCGCTTTGAAGGCGCCGACGGCGGCGAGGCCAAGCTTATCCTTAAAGACAGCATCGTTCTTGATGGCACAATCAATCCAGACTTTAGCGACATCGAGTCCGAGCAGCCGCAATTCACGGTCGATCAACGCTTCCCGGTTTACTTTCCTGAGCTGCGGCCGTTTTTCCTCGAGAATGCCAACTACCTCGTCACGCCAATCAATCTCATCTACACGCGCAACATCGTGCATCCCGAGTACGGCATTCGCGTAACGGGCAAGATCGATCACACCAATGTCGGGCTCTTCGTTACCGACGACCGCCAGCCTGGACAAGCCGTCGCGCCCGGTGATCCGCTCTACGCAAAGCACGCCACAGTCGCCGTGGGCCGCGTCTCACAGGATCTGGGCAAAGGATCGAGCCTGGGCGCCATCTACACCGACGAGGAATTTGGCCAAGGCTGGAACCGCATCGGCGGCATCGACTTTACCGCACGCTTTGACAAGCACTGGACCGCGTGGGGACAGATGGTAGAAAGCTCCACCAAGGGCGACGAGGACAGCGGCTCGCCGCCTTCGTATAGCGCTGGTCCCGCGAACGCTTTTCAACTGCAGCGCTCCGGCCATGCTTTCAATATGCTGGAGAACTACTTCGACGCCAGTACCGGTTTTCAAACGCAGCTGGGTTTCATCCAGGCCTCCAACTTCCGCAACAACCACACGCACGCTACCTACCAGTGGTACCCAAAAAACAAGTTTTACCAGAGCTTCGGCCTTGAAATCGATCAGAATATTGCCTTCGATCATCAGGGTGATCGCGTCTTCGACTATTCGACCTTCGATCCCTTCTGGCTGCTGCCTCGCAAAATCGTCATCGCTCCCCTCTTCGGCCAGAACTCCGATACCGTGAGCCCGCTCAACTACACGGGGCTCACCTATTTTAAAAACTTCACCGAGAACTTTGTTGGGCTCGTGTTCCGCGGTGCGCCCTGGTCGCAGTTCAACTTCAACTTGGTGGCCCAGCGCAGCGGCAACGTGAACTACAATCCCGTCACGGGGCAGATTCCTTCATTGCTCAACCAGGAATCCGTGCAATTGCTCTTCACCGTGCAACCGGTACACCCACTTACCCTCGACAATACCTATCTCCTCGATCGTGACCATGCCGTCTCGAACGGCGCCTTCGTCTACGAGGCCCAGACCCTGCGCAGCAAGGCGAACTATCAGTTCACGCGATTGATCTCCGCGCGCGTAATTGCTGAGTATGACTCCACGCTGGCCAATCCCGCCGAAACATCGCTCTTGCGCAGCAAGGAGTTCGCCTCGCAGGCGCTGCTCACCTGGCTGCCGCATCCCGGCACCGCGGTATACATTGGTTACAGCGACGATTTGCAGAATCTCGGCCGCAGCCTCTGCAACCGGCTGCCTAACGGCTCCTGCGATCCGAACAACACTACCCCGCCTCGTGCTGGCCCCATGCTCAACGACGGCCGCCAGATCTTTATCAAGGCCTCGTATCTGTTTCGCTTCTAACGCGCCGCAACACTTTTTTTCGTCTGCTACGCGCTCATCAATTGCAATCCAATGACGTGCCGGTTACAATCCCATGCAAATTCGCAGGTTATGCTGTAAGCAGTGGGCCATCGCTCGTCGCTTCTCCTGAAATCGAAACTATGATCACTGCCCATATCAACCGCATCGCCACCGCCGTCCCTCCTCACGATATGCACCAGCCCTTCCTGGTTTTCGTGGAAGGCATGCTCCCCGAAGGCAAACCAAGAAACCTCTATCGCCGCATGGCGCGCGCCGCGGCAATTGACCATCGCTACACATTTCTCAAGCCCGTGGTTTCTGAAGACGGCTCGGTGCGCGAATTGAATGAGTTCTACGTGCGCGGCGGCTTTCCCGCCACCGCTCGCCGCATGCAGGCCTTCGAGCAGTTCGCGCCGCTGCTGGCGCGCGACGCCCTCGATAAACTCGCCCTCTCTGAAGCCGAGCGCCGAGCCATCACTCACGTCATCGTGACCACGTGCACGGGGCTTTATGCGCCAGGCCTCGACTATGAAGCCGTCGATCACCTCGGGCTCGATCCCTCGGTCGAGCGCACCCTGATCGGATTCATGGGCTGCTTCGCGGCCATCAACGCGCTCAAGTCCGCCCGTCACATCGTTCGTTCCCAGCCCGACGCCAAGGTTCTGCTCCTCAGTCTCGAACTCTGCTCCCTCCACATGCAGGAGACCCAGGACCTCGAACAATTACTGGCTTTCACGGTCTTTGCCGATGGCTGCGCGGCCTATCTGGTCAGCGCAGACCCGATCGGTCTCGCTATCGACAGTTTTCTTGCCGTCCGGCTCCCCGACACTCATCAGCTCATCACCTGGCGCATCGGCCAACAGGGCTTCGACATGGTTCTATCCGGCCAGGTTCCCGGCGAGTTGCGTCGCGGCCTGGCGGCGGCAGGCAGCCAGATCACGCGCGGCGCGGATCTCTCTTCCATCGACCTTTGGGCGATTCACCCTGGAGGCCGCACCATTCTCGATGCCGCTGAGCAGGGCCTTCGATTACCTGCCGACGCGCTTGCCGATTCGCGAGACATTCTCTTGAACTACGGCAACATGTCCTCGGCAACCGTAATGTTTGTTCTGGAACGCATCATGCAGCGTGCCCGCTCCGGGCAACTGGGTTGCGCCATGTCATTTGGTCCCGGCGTGACCGCCGAAACCTTGATGTTCCACGCCGTTTAACCGTGCAACGTAAAAACGCGCACTCCTGCCCGCGACGTTCCCGGTCAGCATGAATCACACACCCGACTTTCGCCATCGCGCCCAACTCACAGAACTCATGGATGAGCCATGCACCCGCGAGGAATTGCGCGCCTGCCTGCGCGACCTTGCGCGGCTCAATCGCTGGTTCCTTGGCTATCGCCCAGTGTTGCATTGGCTCAATCTCGCTCTGCCCCTGTCAACCACAAGACCGATCCATATTCTCGACGTTGGCTGCGGCTACGGCGACGGATTGCGGCGCATCGAGCGCTGGGCACACGCACGAAATCTTGCGATCGAACTTACCGGCCTCGACATCAATCCCGATGCCGTTGCCATCGCCGCCGAAGCCAGCCCTCCTGCAAGCACAATCTGTTGGGTCGCCGCCGACGTCTTCAGCTACATGCCCGAGCGGCCCGTTGATTTCGTTGTCAGCTCACTGTTTACGCATCACCTCGACGAGGCGGACGTGATTCGCTTCCTCCGATGGATGGAGCTCCACGCCGGGCTCGGCTGGTTCATCAACGATCTCTCGCGCGCGGCCATTCCCTACCATCTCCTTCGCCTCTTCACCAAAGTGGCCCGCCTGCATCCGTTTGTGCAGCACGATGGCCCGGTGTCCATCGCACGCTCTTTCGTCCGCAGGGATTGGGAACGAATGTGCGCCGCCGCAGGCCTCGCTGCTCACACCGTCTCCATTCTGCCGTTCAAGCCAGCGCGTCTCTGCGTCAGCCGGAGAAAGCCGCAATGATTGCCGCGCCCGCCGCGGCATTGCGGCCTCCACGCGCATCCCATCGTCCTGCTTGTAGGGGTGGAAGTGGCGCCTCATAGCGAACCGCAGACACGGCGTTGACGCTCCGGCTCTCCTCCGGTCTACTGCGCCACCATCGTGTTCTCAGTCGTCAGCGCGGTCGCCTTACGCCACGCGGTGATTTCTGCGTGAGTCTGGTCGGCGGCCAGGCGCCGGTCGGAATAAATTTGCGGCTCGCCGAAGCGAAGCTGCGCCGAGAAGCCCACCACGCCCAGCACCTTCCACAGGTGCGTCGCGAACGACTCGTCTCCGTACCAGCAAAGCTCGCGCTCCTCCACGCCGCCTTCGAGCACGTAGCGCAACGCTGCCGCGGTAATCGGCACGCCCGCCGTGGTTGCCGGATCGATAAGCCTTGAATGGAAGCGCAGCACCTCGGCTCCATCCGTACTCGTACCTTCCGGAAACAGCAGCACCGGAACCGGCAGTTTCAACCGCTCGGACATCTGGTCGGCGACGGACATGGCGCTAGCCAGGCTCGATCGGTCCAGAAAGATCGTGCCTCCCGCCCGCGCCGCCTTGCCGAAGTACGGCCAGCCGTCGATCTCCATCTTGGCCACAAAAAAGCACGGCATGGCCGCACTGATGATAATGACGTCGAGATAGCTGAGATGGTTCGCAACCACCAGCCCGCACGCCGGCGGCTGGCCTTCGACTTGAGACCCGATGTCGAGGCACTTCAGAATCAGGCGTGCCGCCTGCTGCAGCCACAGCGCGCGCTGTTCGAGCGTGAGGGGACCGCGGATGCGGTTGAGCCAATAGCGCAATACACACAGCGCGAGGGCAAAGGCCAGCGCCACAGCGCGCCGAACCCGCCTGAACATCATGTCGTAAGTGGGGCGAGGAAGCGGTTGCGTGCGGCAGCCGAAAGCAATTTCAGATCGAGAAGCGTCAGAAAATCGATGGTGCGGAACTCGCGGTCCCACGCCGGCGGCGCGGCAATGCGCGCGCCAATGGCGAGATATGTCTTCAGCAATTTGGGAACTTTCGCCTGCGATGCAGACGTCGCGCGAGAACTATCCGGCAACAGTCGATCGGTCTGGCAGGGCAACGGCGGTGCGTCGGCAACCTGCAGCTCCATGGGGCACGCATAATTCGCGGTCGGCGCCGTCTCAAACTCTCTCTGAACCCTGAAGTTCTCAAGCTGACGATACATCTGCCAACCCTCAGCCGGGTCATTGGAGTTCAACGAAGAGCAACCAAGCAAATAACGAAGCCCCATGTCGGTAGCATACTGCGCGATCCCCCGCCACAACAACATCAGCACCTCGGGAGTGCGATGCTCACGATCGATTGAAGCCCGGCCCAGTTCCAGAATCCCCGCTCGCAGCGGCTCGTACGGCGCAAGGCAAAACTCCTGCTCGGAGTAGTAGCCCAAATACCGGGCCGCCGTCTCTCCGGATTGCATGCGATACGTGCCCACCACGCGCCGGCTGGTTTTGTCCTCGACCAGCAAGTGTTCACACACTGTATCGAAACGATCCACATCGAGCCCGGTCTCGTAAGAGCTTTCCAATCCTTCGCCCAGCTCGATATTGAAGACCTTGAAACGCAAACGGCACGCGGCCTTGCGATCCTCCGCCGTCTCGGCAAGTCGCAAACGGTAATGCCCCACATCGGCATGAATGCGCCGGACAGGCTCGGCCGAAGGCGGCGCAATGGCGCCGGCGACAAATCCAGTTTCTGCGATCGGAGTCAAACCGCGATCGAACTTGAGCGGAACCGGGTGCCAAGTATGGGAATTCACGGCATCAGTATCCCGCTCGCTTATGAAAGAACCGTCAACCCTCTGAGAAAACCATGCAAATATCTTCTCCGTGCGCTAACAAAGTCACAACAATTCTGCAATCTCTGTCTATGGCGAGGAGTTTCTGCGTGACTTGGCTCACACGCGGCCTGCAACAAAAAAACGAACGACCAGGAGCCGAGCCGCCCACCATAGCAGCTCCGCCCCGGCCGTTCGAGGAGGCATCTCATGTTCTCGTCTTTGTCATATGCCCGAGGTTTTCTCAGGCCATAACCTCAGCGTTGCACAAATGCTAGAAATTATTTGCAAGAGCGAGCGAAAATATTTTTCACACTCAGCCGTTGTTCCAGGGTGGGAGAGCGAAGTGAAGCACAGGAATTATGGGACCGCTCGATCGAGTATCCTGCGCTCAACGCGCCGGGTGCCGAGTCTACTCCCTATTCTCCACTCCATATCTCGTCCCTACCGCCGCCCGTATCCCCCTCCGCCGCGCATAGCCATCGTGGGCCGGCCCGCGCCCATCGCCCCCGGTCGCGCAGCATAGCCATACCCGTAAGGGCGCACTGCCGGCGCATAAGCGCGCGGTGCATATCCGTGCCCATACGCCCTCGCCCCGTACGCCACCACTCCCGGCCGCGCGCCAATCGCGAATCCGCCGTACGCCACCACCGGAGGCGGTAGGTACATCGGCGCGTAGTACGGCATGGGAGCCACAGGAACCGGAGGCGCATAAGCCATCACCGGAGGCGCATAGGCTGGAGGCGGAGCCACCGGCTGCTCGGGCGGCGCATACGATTGCTCAGGGTTCGTATCCGGCTCCTGCATCGGCGGAGGAGGCTGCGGCGCATAGGAATCCGGTGAGCGCTGCATCAATCCGTAAGGATCGCGTTGCGGCGCGGGAGTTACGGGCACCTGGATGTCTTCCATCACGCGCAGCGTCAGCGGGGTCTCCGTCTTAAGCGTCGGCCGCGGGCCGCGCCGCGGCAGTTCGATCAGGTCGATCGGCCACAACACCGGGATCATCCACAAGACTGTGTCGCGCACCGCATGCCCTTTTCCCAGAATGCGTCCCTGCGAGTCGATCTTGTAGCCGGGCACGTCAACGACCTTGGCCTCGAGGGGAATCACCTGGTCGCCCACGTAGAGACGGTCAAAGTCCAGCTGCATCCAGCCCTTGCCCACAAAGTGGCCGGGGTCCCTGTATTCCGAAAAATTTCCGCCCAGGTAACTTCCGTAAGGAAGCATGAAATCCCCGCGATGGAAATTCACCTTGCACAGTACCGGATCGCCCACTGCAGTGGTCTTCGAGGAGATCCGTCCATCGCCGGTGGAGCAGGAAACCAGAGCACCGGCCGGAATGATGCGTTGACCAGCGTCCGCAAAAAGCGGCGGCGCCAGCAGGAGAGAGAGAACAACGAGCGAACCGGATTTCATAGATGGCCCTCCATGGCAAAAGCGTGCTCTGACTTCTCCAGAGTCTATTCACGTATCAGACCCAACCTTCACTGCTCCACTCAGGACCCCGTCGCCGCGCGCGAAACTCGCCTTGCGCAGGAACAGCTCTCCCGTTCGCCATCCGAGAGCAAGTCCCGACGACGAGGTTGCAAACAGCGCGCACACTCTAACTGTGCTGGAGCAATGGTGGAAATGTCGTGATACACACCCCGCGGAATCCCCTTCGCGCACTTTGATTTTGCGGAAAAAATCCCCCGAGTTAGCCAAGTGAACCCCCGACCATCCGGAAAGTTTCGCGAAGTTCATAAAATATTTTGCGCGGAATGCAACAAAATGCAGAGCGCCTCGTCAAATACGGAGTTTCCGCTCTCTATCGATCCGCCGCACAAGACGGCTTCAACTCTAATCTAATGAACTGTGATCCAGAGCGGAGTTTGCGGCGTCTAAGCCGTAAACGGAGTCGAATGAATCTGCATTTAGGGATCTCGACCCCGCAATGAATCTCAAAACAAGCCCTACGTCCCCGGCTCGTAGTTCAGATTGGGCCCCAGCCAGCGCTCGACATCCGCCACGCTCATCCTTTTGCGCTGCGCATAGTCCTCCACCTGGTCGCGACCGATCTTACCCAGGCTGAAATACCGGCTCTTCGGGTGCGCGAAATAGAACCCACTCACGCTCGACCCCGGCCACATGGCAAACGACTCGGTGATCTCAATCTCCGTTTTCGCCTGCACGTCGAGCAAACGCCAGATCGTGCCCTTCTCCGTGTGATCGGGGCAGGCCGGATAGCCCGGCGCAGGCCGGATGCCGCGATACTTTTCGTGGATCAGATCTTCGTTGCGCAGATTCTCCTCGCGGCCGTAGCCCCACTCCTCGCGCACGCGCTTGTGCAGGCACTCGGCGAAAGCCTCGGCCAATCGATCCGCAATCGCCTCTGTCATGATCGCGTTGTAGTCATCGTGCGCGGCGCGGAACTTTTCCACGACTTCTTTCAATCCAATTCCGCTCGTCACCGCGAAAGCGCCGATCGAATCGCGCAGCCCCGTCTCTCTAGGTGCAATGAAGTCCGAGAGCGACCTGCAGGGTTCGCTTCCTTCCCTATCCGATTGTTGCCGCAGGAAATGCAATCGCTCCAGCACTTCGCCCCGTCCGAGGTCCGCATACAGCTCCACATCGTCGCCCACCGCGTTCGCCGCAAAAAATCCATACACAGCGCGCGCCGTCAGCAGTTTCTCCACGACAATCCGGTCCAGCAGAGCATTGCCCTCCGCAAAAATCTGCCGCGCCTGCTCTCCCTGCCGCTCGTCTTCAAGAATCCGCGGGTACACGCCCTTCAATTCCCATGTGTGAAAGAACGGGCTCCAGTCGATGAACTCGCGCAGCTGACCCAGTGGAAATTCGTCCAAAACCCGAATGCCTGTGAAGGCCGGCGTGGCCAAATCCTCCGCGCGCCAATCGATAGGCGTGCGCCGCGCCCGCGCTGTCTCAATCGGAACCAGGCTCCGCCGGGGCGCTGCATGCGCTTTGCGCAACGCCTCGTATTCCGTATTGTGCTGCACTACAAATCCGGCCCGCCCCTCATCGCTCAGCAGGCTCGTCGTCACCGGCACGGCGCGGCTCGCGTCCAGCACGTGCACCACCGGCTCGCTGTAATGCGGCGCAATCTTCACCGCCGTATGCGCGCGGCTGGTGGTCGCGCCGCCAATCAGCAGCGGCAGTTTCATTCCCTGCCGCTCCATCTCGCGCGCCACGTGCACCATCTCGTCGAGCGACGGCGTAATCAAACCGCTCAATCCGATAATGTCCGCCCGCACCTCTTTCGCGCGCTCCAAAATCTTCTCCGCGGGCACCATCACGCCCAGGTCGATCACTTCGTAGTTATTACAAGCCAGCACCACGCCCACAATATTCTTGCCGATGTCGTGCACATCGCCCTTCACCGTTGCGAGCACGATCTTGCCCTGCGTTCGCACCACCTCGCCAGCCGCAATCATTTGCGCCTTCTCTGCTTCCATGAACGGCGTCAGGTACGCAACCGCTTTCTTCATCACACGCGCCGATTTCACCACCTGCGGCAGAAACATTTTGCCCGCGCCGAACAGGTCGCCCACCACACTCATGCCCGCCATCAGCGGCCCTTCAATCACGCTCAGCGGCCGTCCCAGTTTCGCGCGCGCCTCTTCCGTGTCCGCTTCGATGTAGGCGTCGATTCCCTTCACCATCGCGTGACTCAGCCGCTCTTCCACTGTGCCGCTGCGCCACTCCTCGGCCTTCTTCTCTGCCTCCTCACCGCCGCCCGCCGTCCCTGCCGCCTTCAGCTTCTCGCCAAACTCAACCAGCTGCTCCGTCGCATCGGGCCGCCGGTTCAGCAGCACGTCCTCCACCAGCCCCTTCAGCTCCGGATCGATCTCCTCATACACTTCTAGCATTCCCGCATTCACAATGCCCATATCGAGCCCGGCGGCAATTGCGTGATACAGAAACGCCCCGTGCATCGCCTCGCGCACCTTGTTGTTGCCGCGAAAGCTGAACGAGATGTTCGACACGCCGCCACTCACCTTGGCGTGCGGCAAATTTTCCTTGATCCAGCGCGTCGCACGAATAAAATCGAGCGCGTAATTGTTGTGCTCCTCCATCCCCGTCGCCACAGTCAAAATGTTGGGATCGAAGATAATGTCTTCCGCCGGAAAGCCCACCTCGTCCACGAGAATGCGATATGCACGCTCCGAGATGCGAATCTTCTCCTCATAACTCGCCGCTTGGCCCTGTTCGTCAAAGGCCATCACCACCGCGGCCGCGCCATACTTCAAAATCGTCCGCGCATGCTCGCGAAACTTTGCCTCGCCCTCCTTGAGCGAAATCGAGTTCACAATGCCCTTGCCCTGCATGCATTTCAGGCCCGCCTCAATCACTTCCCATTTCGAGGAGTCCACCATGAACGGCACTTTGGCCACTTCGGGCTCGCTCTGCAATAGTTGCAGGAAGCGCGACATCGCAGCCACGCCGTCGATCATGCCCTCGTCCATGCAGATATCGAGGACATTTGCTCCGTTCTCCACCTGCTGCCGCGCCACGCTCACGGCCTCTTCATATTTGCCGTCTTTGATGAGCTTGGCGAACTTCGGCGACCCGGACACATTGGTCCGCTCGCCGATGAGGATGAAGACGCCCGGCTGCTGCCTGAACGGCTGCGAACCCGACAGCCGTAATGGCCGCGTTTCTACGTTTTTTTCTCGATCAATTGGCATAGTTTGCGTTCTAAAACGTCACGACTCGTAGGGGTCATCGTGAGCCTACATAGATAGGATGTCATCCTGAGCAATAAACAATCGGATGTCATCCTGAGCGAGTCCGTCGCAACGGACGAGTCGAAGGACCTGCATTTCGAACCTGGGTGCCCCACCCTCGCGACGTTTTTGTCTTTGTAGCTAGGGTGGGGGAACGCAGACTCGCTGATTCATGCCGCGCGCGCTTCCTCGTCCGCCGCCGGCAACTTGCGCGGCGCCATCCCATCGAGCGCCTGCGCAATCGCCGCAATGTGCTCCGGCGTATTCCCGCAGCAGCCGCCAGCAATATTGATCAGCCCTTCGCGCGCAAAGCCGCTCAAATACCGCGCCATGTCCGCCGGCCCCAGATCGAATCCCGTGGCAGAAAGTGGATTGGGCAGCCCCGCATTGGGATAGCATGACACCGCGGCCGTCGCCTTCTCCGCAAGTTCGCGCAAAAAAGGCGCCATCAGGTCCGGGCCCAGCGAGCAATTCAATCCCACGGCCAGCGGCCGCGCATGTTCCACCGCGTTCCAGAAGGCCTCAATCGTCTGCGCCGAGATCATGGTCTCGCCGCCGCGCCCCACCGCCGCAGAAATCATTACCGGCAGCTCGCGGCCCTCTTCGTCGAACACCTCGCGAATCGCCACCAGCGCCGCCTTGGCGTTCAATGTATCGAAGATCGTCTCCACCAGCAGCAAATCCGCTCCGCCCGCCATCAGCGCCCGCGCCTGCTCCGCATACGCCGTCTTCACTTGATCGAAGCTCACCACGCGAAATCCCGCATCGTCGGCATCGGGCGAGTTCGAGAGCGACACCGTCAGCGGACCCAGCGCTCCCGCCACAAACCGCTGCCGCCCGGTTTCATTCGCCACGCGATCCGCCCACGCGCGCCCCTGCCGCGCCGACTGCTCGTTGATCTCCCACGCCAGCTCCTTCAGAAACTCGTCTTCAATCACCTTCTGGTAAAATTCCGGATCCTTGCGTCCACCATGCTCGCGCGGATCCTCCACAAAGAACTCGCTCTGCGCAATCGTCGTCGCCCCAAAGGTGTTGGTTTCGATGATGTCCGCCCCGGCCTCAAGAAAGCGGCGATGAATGTCGCCGATCAGCTCAGGCTGCGTCAGCGTAAACAGGTCGCCGTTGTTCAGCAAATCTTTCTTCGCGCCCTTAAAGCGCTCCCCGCGAATGTCCGCCTCGGTCATTCCGTAGGTGCGAATCGTCGTCCCAGTCGCGCCATCGATGATGACGATGCGCTCACGGAGAATCGATTCCAGCGGATGAATAGGTGTCTTAGTCATTTCTTCCCCACAATTTACGGCCTACTCCTCCAGCATATCTCGCGCGCATCCCCTCTCGAACCAATTCCCGCTGAATTGCGCCCGCCTGCCCTGGACTGCCACAACTCCCGCCTGAATGGAGCCAGATCATTCCACAATTTGGGTGCCCCACGTCCCTCGCATTTGGGGACGTGGGAGAGCACGAATCTAGACCCACCTCTTTGAACTCAGCACGAACCTGGAGAACCCGCTAACTCCGCTAAACTTAAAACACCAATGTTTAAGAAGTTATTCAGCAGCCAGGAACCCGAAAAACCCGCCGAGGACGAACCAAAGAAAAGCCTCTTCGACCGCATGCGCCAAGCGGTCTCGCGCACCCGCGAGAGCTTCTCCCAAAAAATTGCCGACATCGCCGCCCTCACCCGCACCGTCGATGAAAATGCTCTCGACGAGCTCGAAGCCGCGCTGCTCACAAGCGACCTCGGCGTCCAAACCACCACCGCTATCTTGGATGCACTCCGCGACCATGCCCGCCATCGGGCCATCGAGGGCGGCGCCGAGCTCCGCGACCTCTTAAAAGAACAACTGATCGCCATTCTCCGTGCCCCGCAAGCGTCGGCTGCCACACCGCAGGTGCCGCCGCCAAAGATCACTTTTCTCGTCGGCGTCAACGGCACCGGCAAAACCACCTCCAGTGGCAAACTCGCGGCCTGGTCGCGCGCCCAAGGCCGCTCCGTACTGCTCTGCGCCGCGGACACCTTCCGCGCCGCAGCCATCGAACAGTTAGAAGTCTGGGCCCAACGTTCCGGCGTCGAAATCATCAAGACCAAACATGGCGGCGATCCCGCGGCCGTCCTCTACGACGCCATCACGGCCGCCAAAGCGCGCGGCATTGACGATTTGTACGTCGACACCGCCGGCCGCCTGCACACCAAATCCGGTCTCATGGACGAACTGGATAAGATGCGCCGCACTGCTTCGCGTTTGATTCCCGGCGCGCCCCACGAAGTCCTCTTAGTTATGGATGCGACCACCGGCCAAAACGGCCTGCAGCAGGCGCGCCAGTTCACGCAGTCCGCCGGCGTCACAGGTATCGTGCTCACAAAATTGGATGGCACCGCCAAAGGCGGCATCGCCGTCGCCATCGCCCGCGAGCTGAACCTCCCCGTCCGCTTCGCCGGCGTCGGCGAAAAAATGACCGACCTGCTCGAGTTCTCGCCGGAAGAGTTTGTCGATTCATTGCTGGAGTGATGCAAAATAACCAGTAGGTAGCCATGCATCGCCCATCCAAACCCAAACCGAAGCCTCCGTACGCCTTCGTCCTCGAAGCCCTAGCTCCGCTAGATCCCGAGGTGCGCCGCATGTTTTCCGGCTTTGCCGTCTACATTGGCGACCGCATCGTCTGCATGCTCCGCGACCACATCCGGTCACCTCAGGACAATGGCCTCTGGCTCGTCCTCTCGGAAACCGCGCATCCCGCCGATCCCCAGCTTCGTCGCGAGTTCCCTTCGCTCCGCCCCATCGAGTTGCTCGGCGACAAAATCGGCCACTGGCTTCTCCTTCCCAGTGACGGCCCCGATTTTGAGAAGGAAGCTCTCCACGCCTGCGACCTATTGCTCCGCCGCGATCCCCGCCTTGGCCGTGTTCCCAAATCGCGCCGCTAGCGGCCGTTTCACCGACAGCATCGCCCGCGAGCTGAATCTACCCGTCCGCTACGTAGACATCGGCGAAAAATGACCTACCTGCTGGAGTTCTCGCCGGAAGAATTCGTGGATTCGCTGCTAGGATAGTCGCGCGTCGTCGGTTCGCCTATGCTTTGGGTATGTCGCTTGACTGGGAATCCGGGCCGCTTGCGGAGGGGCTGCAATGCTATCGCAACGCGAAGTTCTGGATCGCCCACGAACATTGGGAGAACGTCTGGCTGCGCCTGGAAGAACCGGAGAAAAGTTTTTTGCAGGCGCTGATTCAGACCACGGCGGCCTTCCACCACGTGCAAACCGGAAACATTCGCGGCGCGGTCTCGCTGCTCGACAAAGCCCTGCGGCGGTTCGGGGCCTGTCCTGAGGCCTTCGGCGACATCGATCTCGCGCAACTGCGCGAAGAAGCCGGTGTGTGGCTGCTAGCTCTCAAGAGCGGCACGGGACCGCGCCCCGCGGCGTTTCCGCAGATTCGGACTGGCTCCGAGCGTCTTCGGGAGCCAGAATGCGGGCAACCAGATCGTAGTCGTGGGCTTCGGTGATCTGAGCCCGGTAGAAGCGTCCGGGTTCCAAGGTTTCGAGAGGACCGAAGTCGTTCAGGTAAACCTTGCCGTCGATCTCCGGCGCGTGGAACTCGGTGCGGCCTTCCCAGAGAAGTTCCGTTTCTTCGCTGGGGCCTTCGGCAAGCACGGTGAGTTCGCGGCCAATCCATTTTTGTTTCGCGCGGCGCGAGATGGACTGCTGCAGCTTCATCAGGCGCTTGCGGCGTGCTTCGATAGTGCGCTTCGGCACCTGGCCGTCAAGCGCGTAGGCCGCTGAGCCTTCCTCATGGGAATAATTGAAAACGCCGAGCCAGTCGAACCCCGCCTCTTGGATGAACTCCTCCAAAACTTCAAAGTCGCGGAGCGATTCGCCGGGAAAGCCGACGATGAACGAGGTACGCAGGGCGATGTTTGGCACGGCCGCACGAACCTTCTCCAAAGTCTTCAAAAAAATCTCCGCTCCGGCGCCGCGTTTCATGCGCTTGAGCACGTCGGGCGAGGCGTGCTGCAGCGGAAGATCGAGATAGTTACAAATCTTGTCGTGGCGGGCGATGGTTTCGAGCAGCTTACCGGTGATGCGGTTGGGATAGGCGTAGAGGAAGCGCAGCCAGCGCAGGTCGGGGATACGGGCGAGCCGCTCGAGCAGTGCTGCCAATCCATCCTTCAGGCCCAGATCTTCGCCGTAGCAGGTCGTGTCCTGGCCGATGAGCGTGATCTCGCGAACTCCGCGAGCCACGAGGGCTTCGGCTTCGGCAACGACGGACTCGAAGCGCCGCGAGCGGAACTTGCCACGCAAGTTGGGAATGACGCAGAAGCTGCACGGGTGGTCGCAGCCCTCGGCGATCTTTATATATGCTGACGCGCGCGGCGTAGAGAGCAGCCGCGGCGTGTTTTCGTCGTAGAGATAGGTAGGTAATGAGGACGATGCGCCTTGCCACGAGTCGCGTTTGAAGCGGCCGGCGCGCTCGCGGTGGTCGCCTTCCAATCTCGACGTGGTTGTCTTGTGCGTGCCGGCCTGTGATTCGCGGCCAGACCGGACTTCGGCGTGCGCGCTAGTCAGGATGTTGAAGAGCGAAGGCGCAACGGGCGCGGGTGCAAGCCCGGCAGCTTCCAAAATCGCTTCAAGCTCGCCGGTGCCGACCACCGCGTCCACTTCAGGAATGTTCTTCTGGATCTCGTCGCGGTAGCGCTCGACCAAGCAGCCGGCGACGATGAGCTTGCGGGCACGCCCTGAAGTTTTGTGCCGGGCCATTTCTAGAATCGTGTCGACCGATTCCTGCTTGGCGGTGTCGATGAAGGAACAGGTGTTGACGACGAGGATCTCAGCGTCTTCGGGCCGCGCGGTGAGGCGCGCACCGGCGCGGTCCAGGAGGCCCATCATGACCTCGGAATCAACAAGGTTTTTGGGGCACCCGAGGGAGATAAAGCCGACGGAAGGGGCCGTGGGCGAGGAGCTTTTGGTCACAGCTTTATTCTATTCTAATGGACAATGAGCGGTGGACGATGAAGAAGCGAAAGAGTGAATAAGCGAAGGGGGAAGGCGAGATGATTGCACGGCACTGGCGTGGATGGACAAGACCAGAAAATGCAGACGGATACGAAACCTTCTTAAAGGGCAAGGTACTGCCAGACCTGCGCGCTGTCGAAGGCTATCGCGGCGGCTACATCCTGCGCAACGACGGCGCGGATGAGTCCGAGTTCGTCGTCGTGAATCTCTTCGAGTCGCTCGAAGCGGTGAAGCGCTTCGCCGGGCCGGACTACTCGGTTGCTGTCTTCGAGCCGGAGGCGAAGAGATTGCTGAACCGCATCGAGACGTTTGCAACACACTATGAAGTGCGCGCCTGCACCGTTTGAAATGCAGTTCTCAACTGTCCTTGCGGTAGAGCAAGTCGCGCATGGCGCGGCGGCGCGCGGCGTTCACTTCGGATTCGGCGTGGCGATCGACGTAGTCCGCGGAGCGGCCGGCCTCGGGCTCTGCAGCTTCCGGTTCGCTGCAGGAGGGGCAACGATTGGCAAAGCCGGGCTTTCCGGGGCGGAGTTCGAACTCCTCATGACAGACCACACAGGTTCGGATCGGGAAAGGCATCGACAAATATTTTAGCGAAAAAAGGGTTGTGGAAATCGAGAACGACGGGACCAAAGTAACAAGAGCGAGTCAGTAAGCCGACGATCAGCGAACGCAGGTTCCCATTGGACTTTGACCGCTTCTCGATCTTCGCTCAGGGCAGGCCTCCAACCCGGCGGTCCGCTTGAGCGGACCGCCTTTGCTCAGATGGTCAGGTTTGTCTGAGCTAGTTCACCAGCACGGCACGGTAGCGAACTTTGCCCTTCTTCACCTTCTCGATGGCCTCGTTGGCCTTGGCCATCAAGAACAGCTCGATGGTGGCTTTGACGCCGTGGCGGGCGGCTACGTCGAGCATCTCGCGCAGGCGCGAGGGGCTGCCGACCGGGCTGCCGCCGATGGCGCGCTGACCGGAGATGAGCGGGAAAGCTTGCACCGTGACGGGCTTGGGCGGAACGCCGACAAACCACAAGGTCCCGTTGGGCCGTAAGCACTGGAGGTAAGCGCCCCAGTCCTGGTCCGCATTGACCGTGGTGATGATGAAGTCCTGGGAGCCGGTGACCTCCTTCATGTTCTTGGATTCGAGGCTGTTGACGAATTGGTGCGCGCCCAGCGCGCGGGCCTCCTCTTCCTTGGCCGGGGAGGTGGAGAAAGCAGTAACTTCAGCGCCGAAGACGCGGGCAAACTGGATGGCGAGATGGCCGAGACCGCCGATTCCCACCACGCCAACGCGAGACGATGGATTGACCCCGTTAAGGCGTAGCGGATTGTAGACGGTGATACCGGCGCAGAGGAGCGGAGCGGCCTGTTCGCTCGGAAGAGCGTCTGGGATGGGAACCACGAAGCGGGCGTTGGCGCGGACGCGGTCGGCGTAGCCGCCGTGGCGGTGCACGCAAGTGGCCTCCGCTTCGGGGCACAGGTTCTCTCGCCCGCTCATGCACCACTCGCAGTGGCCGCAGGAGTTGGACTGCCAGCCGAGACCGACACGCTGGCCAACGGTGAGGGACTTAACATCGGAGCCTGCGGCGGAGACCTTGCCGATGATCTCGTGACCAGGAATGAAGGGGTACTGGCTGATGCCCCAATCGTTGGCTATCAGGTGCAGGTCGCTGTGGCAGATACCGCAGTGGGTAACGGCGATTTCTACGTCGTGTGCCCCGAGTTTGCCCGGATCGTAACGGAAGGAGAGGAGTTCGGCTCCTGCTGCGTGTGCCGCAAGTCCTTGAATATGAGCCATTTATTGCTCCGTTTTCCTCGCTGGATAGCCATCGGCCCGGCAAATTTCCCCAAAGTACCGATCCGATCTGGAGGAGGAATAGAAATTCGATGCTCTTAGTCTAAACCGCCGCCCGCCTCGATGTGCAGATTGAGGACCTGGAAACCGGAAAGCACGCCTCCCGCCGGGGCTTCGGCGGCAACTTCGGCCGATTCCCCGTTGAGGCTGGCGGTCTGGGCGTTGCGCAGTGGCTCGATCGCGTTAGCTATGGAAAGCGGGAGGCTGGTGAGGGTTTGGCCCTCAAGCTCGCCCTGAGCCTCGGGAACAAGAAGGCTGACGTAAATGCGGTCGGCGGAGTGCTGGCTGCGGGCTTCGGCAAGGACCGTGGCGAGATCGGGCGTAGTGGCATTCAGCCGGGGCTGGTGGAGGGCACGGTCGAGCGTGGCGCCATCAGACACTAGCAGGCGGAGATTGCCGGCGGCCAGCCGCGCCGGGAGCTTGACGGCGATGCGGACATTACGCTCCGGCTGCTGCCAGGGACGAAGGGTGGCTTCAATCTCCACGGAGTCGCCGGCGTGGGCAATGTTGCTGGAGACGATTTGCGCATGATCGAGCGTGACCAGAACCCGGGTGGGAACCGCCTGAACGTGCAGATCCACCTGGCGGATCGTGCCTTGGCGGGCGCCGTTTGCGTAGAGGCGCGTGAATTGCTGGCCGGCAGTAAGAACAGCCTGCAGTGAGGCTGGCGCTCCGGAGGCTGCCGGGGCCCAGACGTCAAGCGGCATGGAGGAGTACCCGGAGAGACTGATGCTGCCAGTGAGGTGGTAGCTGAGTGATTCGCTGCTTTCATTCGATTGCGTGAGGGAATTGAGCAGAACCACCTGCATGGCGACGGGCGTGAGGGAGGGCAGGTCGAGAATCTCGACGTTGACCTGGCGCGGACCGGTCGGAGCGTCGACGGAGACGTGCATGGGGATCATGTGCGCTTGGGCGCCGAAGACGCCGTGAATGGCGGATTCGCGATCTTCGTTGAAGGCGCCGATGGTGTCGCCCGTGTTGATGATCTTGAACGCGTTGAGCGGAGATGCCACGGTGGCGACCACGTCGCTGGTGGTCATGGGCAGCGACACCGGGCCGGCTCCGAGAACCGGGTGACCGCAGGCGAGCAACTGCTTCGGGTCGATGTAGGTTACGGTGCAGGTAGCGGCTACTTCGATGTCGCCGCGCACCAGTTGCATGCTCACGGACGATCCGGGCTCGAGTGCCGGCGGCGCAGTAGATTCAGCAGATGCGTGGGACGCCTGCGATGCGGAAGAGCCGCCCAAGCCCGACACTGGGCCGGAAGACGATCCGCCGGCGGCGATGGTTTCGAGAGAAGTTCCGGCGGTCTGCTGCTGCCAGAAGCGGATGGATTCGGGATCCAGTCCGCTCAGGACGAGCGGGGTTTCCATAGGCTGAAAAGTCCTGTTGGGGTCGGCAGAATCCCACTCTTCATGCGACATGGCTTCGCTTGTTCCCGAACTTGTCGCCGAAGACGATGGGGTGCCGGCATCGTCGGTTGAGAGGTTGCGGACTTCGAGCATCTGCTCGATGGGCGTGATGCCGGCGATGGGCTCCTTGGTGAATTGCCCGATGCGATAGGAGAGCGCACCCAGCAGTTTGCCGTCGATGTAAACAGGGCTGCCGCTCATGCCCGCAACCACGCCGGTGTACTCCGGTTTGGCTCCGTGCAGGCGAGCCAGGATCAGGTCCTGGCCGGGGCCCCGGGCGCCGCGGAGCACACCCAGGATTTCCACCTCCATGGGCTCGGGTTTGGTGCCCTCGAAGACGGTCCAGGCTGTCGCGGTCATGCCCCTGCGGACCTGGTCCAGCGGAAAGAATTGGGTATTACGCGGAGGGCCGGAGGGATTTTGAGCGGGTTGCTGCGCGGCCGGCGAAACCGATTGCGCGGCGAGCTGCGCAGGGAGATGCGCGGCAGTGCTGGCCAGCGCCAGTGCCGCGAAAAAGGCGACGGCGGAGAGCCGCCGATTGTTCCCATTTGGGCTAGTTTCCACGTCTATTAGAGTACAGTGAAGCGCGTCGCCGTTTCTCCTGACCGCGCGTCGCGATGCGAATCGCGTATGCTGGTGAGCACAAGAGGTTATTATGACGAAGCCGCGTAAAGTTCGAAGCTTTCCCCAACATCTTTCGATCGGAATGCTGCTGGCCATGGTGGCCCTGGTTGCCACGCCGCTGGTATGGGCAAATGGACAGGCCGCATCGGGTGGGCAGCAGAATCAGCAGCCTGCGGCGCAGCAGCAAACGGACCAAAGCCCGCCCGCAGCAGGAGGCCCCAACGGCGATACAGGCGTGATCGCCGTGCCCAAGAAAAAAGAGAATCCCGACGAGGCCCCTCCGCCCCCTGCTCCCGCCGCACCCACGTTCAAGAATCCCGAAGGATTGGGCACCGTGACCCTGCACGTGAATGTGCCGGAGGTGACGATCGACGTGGGCGTGATGCTGGAAAAGACGCATCAGTTTGTGCCCGGTTTGAAGCCGTCCAACTTCCGCGTCTATGAAGATGGCGTCGAACAGAAGGTGGAAGGCTTCAAGCGCACCGAGGCGCCCATCACGGCACTGATCCTGATCGAGTATGCCGCGCGCGGCTATATGTTCAGAGTGCAGGCATTGAATACGGCTTGGGCGTTTGCCGAGCAGCTGCGGCCGCAAGACTACGTGGCCATGATGGCCTTTGACCTGAATACCCACATTGTGAGCGATTTCACGCAGGACAAAAAGCAGATCCAGGAAGGCATCAACCAGCTGGCCAACGAAGTCTACATGCCCGCGGCATTTTCCGAGACCGACGTTTTCGACGCGTTGAACGAGTCGCTCGACCGTCTCTCCCGGGTGGAAGGGCAGAAGTATATTATTTTGATCGCCAGCGGCGTCGATTCCATGTCGAAGCTGACTTTCGATCAGATTCAGAAGCGGGTAAAGGCCTCGCGCGACATCACCATCGAGACCATCTCTACCGATGGTTTGTTCGAGGCGTTGACTCAGGGCTCAGGCGGCATGATGGGCGGCATGCGCGACATGACGTATCTCCAGGCCGACAACGAGATGAAGAACTTTTCCGATATGACCGGAGGCGCGCACTTTTCGCCGCGGTTCGTCGGCGAATTGCCCGACGACGTGAGGGCCATCAACGAGAATATCCGCGCCAAATACGAGTTGATCTACAAACCCACGAACGCCAAGCAGGACGGAACGTTTCGCAAGATCCATGTGGAGTTGGTCGACGACGAGGGCCAGCCGCTGCGCATGCAGGACGAGAAACACAAGCCACTCAAATTCGACGTCATTGCCAGAGACGGCTATCGCGCCAGGCAGGAAGTGGAGTAGAGCGTCCTGTCCCTAAAACTCGTATCAACATTACTCTGTCATCCTGAGCGGAGCGTGTTCGAGGCCCCATGATTGCCACGCAATTATGGGGTAAGCGGAACCGAAGGATCTGCGGTTGTCTTTCAATCGCCCTGAATATCCCTCGAAAGAACGCTTCCTGCTGTGCGTATATGTCGATACAGCCTAAGTCCAGTGCGAAATCCCGCAGCTTAGCGCAGGCGTGGCCCAGCCATGACTTTGGTCATTGAAGTCCACTCCGATTTTTCACGATGAATGTTGTGTACGGGCCCGACGCCCACGCGAGCGCAAGGCATTTTTGTGCCTCCGCGGACGCGGGAGCGCCGTGTCAACCTTTGATCCGTGGAGTGTGCGATGGGAATCGTTCCGATGATGTGGGCGGTGTGGGGAGCGGCAGTTGTCTTGATGGCGATCGTAGGCCTTTATTCTTCACGAGTGGGCAGGTACGAGGAATCACAGCTTTTCCTTGCCGAGTCGTCGAGTCATGAAAAGGGCGAGCAAGACGCCATTGCGGCGCGACTGGACCGGATTCGGCCGCTTAAGCTGTCAACTTTCGGGCTTGCGGGTTTCATGACACTGCTGCTGCTCGCGTATTACATCTTTGATTCGTTGCATCAGTTCAGATAACGCGACAAAACCATCGGACGGCGGCCCAGCGCGCTCTCCAGCCGAGTTCCAGCTCCTGGAGAGCGCCCACACTAAGCCTCAATGCGGCCGCTGAGGTAACACCGCCGCACCCCCACGCCGTCGACCAGCTGCATCAGTGAATGATGTTCAACTGTAGCAAGACGTCGCGAATGTAATAGGCAACCACCACAACCGACATGGCCACGACCAGCCACCGGGCAATACGAACCAGAGGCTCGACCCGGGCCACCTTTGCCGCAATGCCCTCTTGCAGCACTCTCTCGTGATTGAACGAATCGTCGAGGAAGATCTGATCTTCCTCATCGCGGGTGAGGCTGGCACGGTAGATATACAGTGCCGCCATAAAAAGCGCGAATGCAGCCCATACGCTCCACATCACCATCGAGACATTAGTCATATCGCACCTCCCAACGAATTGCGGTCCCAGGTACCGGCGGGGCGTTGAGAAATCGCGGTCTCGCGGCCAGAGGGGCCGTAGCTTGATGATGATAGCTCCGTTTTGGTGGATTTGGGAACCGATTTGAGAGATTTTCATTGTCATATTGGGATCGCGGTCGGAAAGCGACGGTTACGTTTTCGCACTGGGGAGCGATGTTATTGATTTCTCAACCATTTCCGTGCCTTTGCTCGGAAAACCCGCGCCGGGGACGCGTCGCAGAAGGATTTGCGTCCATCACCCTGCCGGATGCATCTAGTAAGAGTGCCCCAGAGTGGGGCTTGTGTTGAGGTTCGCGGAACGGTAGAGTGAAACAAGCAGTGCGCACCGCCTAAAGGGAGGAATCATGGCCACAACCATAACCAGTGTTGAACAGACTCAGGAAACCCAGAAGAAACCGCCTCTTGTGCTATCCCCTCAGGCGATTGCCAAGGTGCGCGAGATTATGGCTACCCAGGATCCGCTTCCCGCTGGACTGCGCATCGGCGTAGTGGGCGGAGGCTGCTCCGGCTTCCAATATTCCATGGCCTTTGAGAACCAGGCCGGAATGATGGACAAGGTATTCAGTTTCGACGATTTGAAGGTGTTCGTAGACGCCACGTCGCTGATGTACCTGAACGGTTGCACGGTGGACTACGTGGAGACGCTCGAAGCCGCAGGCTTCAAGTTCGACAATCCCCAGGTAAAGTCGACCTGCGGATGCGGCTCGTCCTTCCACGTATAAGAACGGCTTCTAACCGCTAGCTGATTGCGGCGAGTGGCCGCTCTAGCTAGAGCCGGAATAAAAGAGAATAACGCAGGGCTCGCCCATCGGGGCGGGCCTTTTGTGTTTTTGGATATCGGGCTACTGTGGCTGGGGTGACGGGTTCGAGTTGGTGCCAGTGTTGTTGGAGTTGGTGTTGGTGTTGTTGTTCGAGCCGAAGGTATTGGCGAAGGGTGAAGTACCGACCGGCGTAGTTGTGCTGCTCGCGGGCTGGCCGATGCCCGCGCCGTTGCCCCCGCTGATGGTTTTCATTTCGGAGATGGGGTCGTAGGTGAACTCCCACTCATTGTAGTGGTCCTTTTTCTTGTATATAAGAATGGACTTCTTGGTGCTGGCCGGCGAGAAGCCAATAATGCCCGCGCCGCCGAATGTCTGCCCGTTTTGTCCCGATTGATCGGAGCCGGTCGAAGAGCCCGTGGATGAGCCGAGACCTCCGGTGGTAGTAGTTCCAGGAGCGTTGGTTCCTGGCGAGCTTGGACCAGCGTTGGGGTTGCCGGAGGTATCGGTCGGGCTGGTACCCGATGTGCTGCTGCTTGAACTGCTGCCAAACATCTGGCTGATTCCGCCAGGCAATATAGAACCGCCGCCGCTGCCGCCGAGACCGTTGCCTCCGCTAGGCCCGATGCCCGCGATCGAAGTAGCTCCTCCCGCGAGCGGCTGTCCGAAAAAGCCCATCGCCGTGGGCGTCTTGTTCTGCCCAAAGAGGACCGGCTTCCAATCCGCCTTGCCGGTGATGGGATCAATGTATTTATTGCGCAAAAACCGGATCTCGTTGGTCTTGACGAGGGCATCGGCGTTGGGCGGATAGGCGTGGAATTTGCGGTAGTAGAGCTGGATGGCGCGGCGATATTGCAGGCCGCGATGGAAGGTTTCGAGATCGCGGTCGCGCTGGATGGATTTGGCGACCTTCGGCGCGGCGATGGCCAGTGAGATGACGACCAGGGCCATCAGAAAAATGGCGAACAGGAGAATGTAACCTTCTTCGGAAGAACGGATCGCCCTGCGGGTTGGAGAAGGCTTCGTCATGCGGCTCAGAAAGACGCGAGCGACAGCGTCTGCGTGTTGTTGTAGGAGAGGTCGGTTACCACTACATTGAGCGGATGAATGACGCCAACCTTGTAGCGATGGTCGACGATCTCTCCGGTATGGGCAATGAAGATGTCGTCGCCGTGGACGAAGAAGGCGCGGTACGATTTGTCGTTGTCCTGCTCGTAACCGAAGTATTTGAGATTGATCTCCGGCGGCGGGGGCGGCGGGGGCGGTCCGACAGGAATCTGCGGCAGTTGCGCCTGGGTGTTGCGCGCGCTCTTGATAGGCTGCGGGATGGCAACGGGTATCGACTCGGCGGAAAAGATGTTGCGCCCCGTGCCTTCGTAGCGCACGTCTTCGCTTGCGGCGAGCTTGTCAAAGTGCAGCGCGGGATCGATGCCCGCGTTGGAAAGTTTTTCGGCGTCGGCGCCTGCCACTGGAGCCTTGCTGAAAGCAACCGCGGAAGTTGCGACTGAAGTCTGCGAGGACGAGGGCGGCGGGGGCGCCGAGGGACCGGAGAAGAATACGTAATAAGCCACGCCGATGAGGACGGCGATGAGCACGATGGCGATCGCGACGTTGCGCTTGTTTTCAAGACCGAGAGCGAGGGCCACGCTATTCGCCCTCCTTGCCGGCGCCAGATGCGAAGGAGGATTGGCCGGGCGGTGCATTATCCGGCGGCGTGAGCGGCAAGCCGCTGGCCGCGGCGTCGGCAGGACGCAGCCAGGTGGAGACACGCAGCCGCAGGTTCACCAGGCCGCCCTGCTGGCCGGTGAGGGCCATGCCGCGAATGATGAAAAACATGGGATCGCGCTCAAGGCTGTTAACGAAACGCATGATAGCGGGATAGCTGCCGCTGATGCTCGCATCCATGGTGATTTCCGTAAGGCCCGGCCCGGGCTTGCCCTGCGAGTACTGCACGCGCGTCAGGCGCACGCCCGAGTTTACCTGCAACTCTGAGACGCGCGCATCGATCGAGGAGTAGTTGGCCGGAATGCGCTTCTGGTAGAAGTCGTCGAGTTGCTGGCGGGTTTTCTCAACGCGTTGGTCAATGCCGCGCAGGGGCTTGGTCTGGATTTCGAGCGCCCGCAGTTCGACTTGCTTGCCGGCGAGAACTTCACTGGAGTGGCTGTCCATCGCGGCCCAGTCGAAGCCAAGACGGATGCCGAGGGCGATGGCGAGCGCGAGCAGCACGGCAAAGCCCGCTATGTGCCAGGTGAGTGGAGAGGCGAGGCGCTCTCGCCATTTCGAGGAGGTTTGTTCCGCGCTCATGGTCGACCTCCGTTGGTGTTGGGCGCAGGCTGAGGCGGGAACTGCGCGGGGCCGGTGTAAGGCGGGCGGCCGCGTTGATGCGAAAGTGGAGGAGGCATGCCCAGGTGCGACGTTGGCGCGCGAGCAAGCGCGGGAACGCGCCCAGGCGCTACGGGGCTGGCCGCCGCCTTTTTAGAAGCTCTGGTGTTCAGTACCGCGCGTTCTTCGGGTGTGGGCGGATTGTAATCGGCAAAGAGCTCAAACTCAAAGCGATTCGACGGGCTGACTGGGACCTCAATCCGCGAGTTGGGACCATTACTGCTCTCGGCGCTTTCGCCCTCGATGCGCGGGTCGATAAATCGGCGGGAGCGTTCGAGGTTGCGCACCAGGTTGACGGATTGGTCGTGGGGGCCAAGAACGCGGAGTTCCACTGTGATCTGGCCTTCCTTCGTCCGCTGCGGCTCGATGGAGGTGACCTGAACGCCGGCGGGAAGGACGGTTTCCATGGCTTCCATGGCGAGCGTCCAGGAGAAGGCCTTCTCGTCGAAGCGCTCGTTCAGGAATTCGGCCTGCGTGAGGAGCTGCGCGTTGTCGGGCTGTTTCATGTAGGCCTGGGCGTGCTGGCGCTCGGCTTCGATGCGGGCAATCTGGCCATCGAGCGAGTGCTCGCGGGCGCGGACCTCGGCGGCCTGGCGGTCGAAGAGATGCAAGCCAAGAAGGAAGAGCAAACAGAGCGCGCCGAGGACGGCCATACCAATGCGCAAACGCTTGAGGGCCGGTCCGAGATCGGTAAAGGGGCGCGTGGCGAGATTGAGTGTGATGCGCATTTTTTCTAACTTGCTCCCGCCAGCGCGCCGCGGACGCCGGCAAAACTGGTTTGAGGCAGAGAGGTGAGGGCGCCTTCTTCGGGCCGCTCGGCCCATTCCACAACCGTGAGTTCGGAGCTGCCGATGGACTCGGCGAAGTCTGCCGGACTCTCAATGCCCGCGTAGTGCAATCGCCGCGGAGGCGCGCCCAGCTTGTCTTCGAAATAGGCGGCGGCCACCGCGATCGAGCGCTCAATCTCAGCCGCGCGAGACCATGGCTCCTCGGGCAGATCGAGCGTGCGGTAGAGAAGGAGTTCCTGGCCGCTGGTAACGGCAGTGGTGATAGCGTGCGCGCCGAGATTGGCAGCAAGCACGCCTTCCGTCGCATCGGCCGCCTCCAGCGCGGCCAGGCCCGAAGAGAGAACGGCGCCGGGTTCATAGCCCGCGTCGCGGATGGCGGCCTCGTACTCGGCGAGGATAGGACCGGGCACGACGGCGGCCAGCACTTTGTATTCGGACTCGTCCTGCGCGAGGACCTGGTAGCTGACCCCGGCAGGCTCCACGTCGAAGGGAACCATCTTGCGCAGGCGGAAGCGAACCACGGAAACGGCTTCAGCGGGTTTGACGGGGAAGGCGTCGAAGTCCAGCACGAAGATGCGGACGAGCGTGTCGGGGAGGATCAGCGTGACGTTGCGCGAACGCGGAGCGACTTCGGCGAGCGCCGAACGAACGGCCGAGACAACGGCTTCATGGCTGCGGAGATTCGGTGTATCGATCGAAGGCACGAGGGCGCCTTGCGGCAGCGGGACAAACGCGTAAACGCAGCCGGGTTTTGCCGCAGAGGCGCCTCTGCGCGAGCCCACGGCCGGAAGCGCGGCGGCGAGGATGCCATGAGGCGAAAGCTCAACCGCAGCCGGCGGACGCCCGCCGGAAGCAGTGGATTTTGTTCTATTCAAAATCGATTTCATCTTTCGTCTTCCCTGGTCCCCAGTCCCTTAATCTCTAGTGTTCCGTCCCTGAAGTTCGCAACATAATAGAACTGTCATCCTGAGCGAAGTCTGCCGCGCTTTTTGCGGCAAACGGAGTCGAAGGACCTGCATTTCGGAGCCTCGACTTATACTACGAACTTCGGGGACACCACACTAGTCCCCAAATCATCTCGACGCTTCAATAAACGTCACCTTGTTAATCTCTTTGAGAGTCGTAACGCCGCGGCGGACACGTTCCAGCGCCGATTCGCGGAGAAAGGTCATGCCTTCCTTCTGCGCCTCACGGCGGATCTCCGATGTCGGCTTCTTTGCAAGAATGATCTCGCGGATGGTATCGGTCAAGTCGAGCAACTCGTGGATGGCGGTGCGTCCGCGGTAGCCGGTGCCGCCGCACTCCATGCATCCGGCGCCCTCGCGGAATTCGAAGCCGCGCCAATCGGCGGGATTCATGCCGCTGGCCAGCAGGAGTTCTTCGTCCTGAGGCACGGGGCGGGCGCAGTACTCGCAGATAGTGCGCACCAGCCGCTGCGCCAGGATGCAGTTGAGCGCGGAAACGAAGTTATACGCCTCGACGCCCATATTCAGGAAGCGGCCCAGCACGTCGACCACGTTGTTGGCATGGACGGTCGTAAAGACAAGATGCCCGGTGAGCGCGGAGTTGATCGCGATCTGCGCGGTTTCCTGGTCGCGAATTTCGCCCACCAGGATCTTGTCGGGGTCGTGGCGCAGAATGGAGCGTAGGCCGCGCGCGAAGGTGAGGCCCTTCTTCTCGTTAACGGGAATCTGGGTGATGCCGCGAATCTGATACTCCACTGGGTCTTCGATGGTGATGATCTTGTCTTCGTCGCTCTTGATCTCGTTGAGTGCGGCGTAGAGAGTTGTGGTTTTGCCGGACCCGGTGGGCCCGGTCACCAGCACCATGCCGTAGGGCTCGCGAATATAGCGCCGGAAACGGCGCAAGTCTTCTTCAGCGAAGCCCACCACATCGAGCGTCAGGTTTTTAAACTTCTCGCTCATCGACTCTTTGTCCAGCACGCGAAGCACAGCGTTTTCGCCGTGAATCGTGGGCATAATGGAGACGCGGAAGTCGATAAGGCGGGTCTTGTAGCGCACGCGGAAGCGCCCGTCCTGGGGCACGCGCTTTTCGGCAATGTCGAGCTCGCTCATGATCTTGATGCGGCCGAGGATGGTGCCGTGGTGCTCACGGGCAATGGGCGCCATAGCCTCCTGCAGCACGCCGTCGATGCGGTACTTCACGTGCACCGAATCGTCGTAGCTTTCAATGTGAATGTCGGAGGCGCGGCGCTCGAGCGCGGTAAAGATCGTGGTGTCGACCAAGCGGATGATGGGACTGATGTCTTCGGCATCGCTGGTTAACTTTTCAATCGAGATGTTTTCGTCGGGGTTATCCTCGCCCGTTAGAACGTCGAAGGTCAGTCCCTCGCTGGCCTCGTCGAGCACGCGCTGCGACTGCTCGGTTTTCTTGAGCAGGTCGGTAATTTGTGACAGAGTCGCCACGCGGGCCACGATGCGCGACGCAAGCAGGCCGGAGATTTCGTCCAGCACCATCAGGCGCGAGGGGTCACTGACAGCGATCACGAGCGCATCCGCCGTTTGCTCGATGGGCACGAAGTTGTAGCGGAACATGAGCTCGACCGGCACAGTGCGCAACAGCTCGTGTTGAATTTTGAAGTTCTTCAGGTCGACGAATTCTGCATGATAGCGGCGGGCAAGAGCCTCGGCCTGGGCGCGGTCGTCGCCAGTTAGGGGCAGTGGCATGGGTACCACGTTGGTCTCGGCCATTCGACGAACCTCCTACATTGCGCTCGACTGCCCCAGCGAAAAGATGGGCAGATAGAGCGAGATCAAGATAAAGACCACAACGACACCCATAACAATCAGGATCGCGGGTTCAATCAATGCCAGTGTCGCGGCAAGGGCTGTGGCCACGTCGTTCTCAAAAAACTCGGCCATGGAGTTGAGCATTTGCGGCAGCGCTCCGGTTTGCTCGCCGACCGTGATCATCTCCGTCGCCAGGCTGGGAAAGACGCCGGTTTTAGCAAGCGAGTCAGCGAGACTCTTACCCTCGCGCACCGTGGTGACGGAAGCCGTGATGGCGCGGGAGACGCGGCGCGAGGAGATGGAGCGCGCCGCGGTTTCAAGCGACGGCACCAGCGGCAAGCCGCCCGTGAGCAGCGTGGAAAGCGTGCGTGCGAAAAGCGCTACCTGATATTTGATCCAGATTTTACCGAAGATAGGAAAACGTACGCGCACGCCATCGGCAAAATCCTTGCCGCGCTCGGTAAGGAAGAAGCGGTAGAGGGCGAAGCCGCCGGCGGCAGCGGCGAGTACCTGCCAGAGAATGGTGTGCTGCATCCACTTGCCGAAGGTGAGCAGGGCCATGGTGAGGGCCGGCAATTTGTTGCCAAGCTGGTCGTAGAGCTGCGCGAACTGCGGCACGACCACCGTGAACATGAAGATGAGCAGCGCACAGACCAGGGAGAGCAACACCGCGGGATAGATGAGCGATCCAATAAGCTTCTTGCGCAGGGCCAGCGCAACTTTCTGGAAGCTCACGTAGCGGTCCAGAACCTCGGGCAGATTTCCGGAGCGCTCGCCGGCCAAAAGCGTGGTCGTGTACATGACCGGGAAACCGCTTTGCGCTTCGAATGCGGCCGAGAGCTCCTGGCCGGTTTTCACCCGCGCGGCTACATCCTCGAGCTGGCCGGCAAACGTGGCATTTCTCTGGATCTTGCCCAGCATCTGCAGCGAGCTCAGGATGGGCAGGCCGGCGCGGATGAGGGTGAGGAACTGCGAATTGAAGATGAGAAAAGGCTCGAGCTTCACCTTTCGGCGGCTGCGGGCAATGGTGCCGCGGGCACGCACCGAAAAGACGTGGTAGCCCGCATGGAGAAAGCGGGCGCGCAACTCCTCGGCCGTGGCCGCGGTCTGTACCTGTTCCTGAACGCGACCGCGTTCATCGGCCAACTTGATGACGAACTCTGCCATGGTATTTCTCGCCGGATGTGCGCTTTAGGCGCGGCCGGGAAGCTCTCGAAGAGTGGCTCCTTTTCAAGGGTAACAGTCTCGACTCAGATGAATAGACGAGGCAGAGGCGGCGGACGTTCGAGCTGGGTTTGGGGCGATCGAGAGCCTGTCATTAAAGTTCACAACGTAAATCGAGGTGTCATCCTGAGCAACGCTTGGCCCGAATCCGGGCCAAGCGGAGTCGAAGGACCTGCATTTCGGGGCCTCGATTTAAGGCACGAACTTCTGGGACCCCACACGGGATGCCCGATTGATGAATTAAGCACGCTAGACACTCGGGGCCTTGTATGCTGATTCCAATCCCTTTGTCCGCCGGACAACGGGAGAGGTCCAGGGTTGCTTAATGGATTGGGTTTCAGGAAGGCACGAAATGGAAGCCGTTTTGGGTTCGAGTGGAAGACGGGATCGCCTTGCTGCGACATCTGTGGGAGCGTTCTTGCGCCGGCGTTGGCGGTGGGCGGCGGCCCTTGTGGCGCTAGCCGCGTTGGGCGCAGCCCTCATTCCGGCGCTGCACGGGCGGCGACAGGCAACGGTTGTAATTCCCTATCCGCACGACCTGGCGCAGGTAAACTTTGCCGTGGCCGGCGATGTGATTCCGCACGAGGCGGTGCGCGCGGCGGCCAAGGCGGCAGGCGACGGAGAGCCGGGATGGGCAGCGCTGTTTTCCGATGTGTCCGACGTTTTCGAGGGCGCGGATTTCGGATTCGTGAATCTTGAAACGCCGGTAGCGCCCGAGCACTCGAAGGGGACCAAGCCATTTATGTTCGACGCACCCGTGGACCTGCCCCAGGCGCTGAAGGCGAGCGGAATCAAGATCGTTTCTTTTGCCAACAACCACGTAATGGATCAAGGATGGTCGGGATTCACGGAGAGCCGCGAGCACCTCAAGGAAATTGGGCTGCTCTTTGCCGGGACCAGCGACAACACGGCGACGGCCTGGCAACCGGTGATCACCGAGGCCAATGGCATCAAGGTGGGCTGGCTGGGCATGACGCGATGGCTCAACGGCAATCGCAATCCCGACAAGGAAGATCAGCCTCATGTGAATTTCTTTCCCTATCCAGGCGAAGCCGACGGCGCGCCGGGAGCGGACGAGGCCACAGTCCTGGCCGCGGTGAAGGCGGCGCGGGCGCAATGTGACCTGCTGGTAATTTCGGTGCACTGGGGCATTGAGTACGCGACGGCCCCGCGGCCCGAGGACATGGACTTGGCGCACAAGATGCTTGAGGCGGGGGCGACGGTAATCGTGGGCGCGCATCCGCATGTGCTGCAGCCGATTGAGACTTATAAAACCCAAGACGGTCGCGACACGGTGATTTTTTATTCGCTTGGGAATTTCCTATCCAACCAGTCGCGGAGTTATGTGGACGGCCTCAATCCGGACTCAAATGGCGATCCGCGCGACGAGATGATCGGGCTGTTTGCGGCGGTGAAGCGGGACTACGGGCCGGCCGGCGTGCGCGTAGAACTGGGGCACATCGGCATGTTGCCGGTATGGGAAGAGAACAACCGCAACGAATTGGCTGTGGGACACGAGAAGAAGCCGGTAATCAAGCCGGTACTGATCGACCGCGAGGTTCCGGTACTACAGAAAGAGCTGGATGAAATTGAGCGAAGCAGAATCGAGGTCGGAGGGAAGCCAGTTGGAGCGGCGTCGAACGAATCTGTCGATTCTTCCGGACTCACTGCAGAAAAGAAGAAGGAGTTCATCGAAGTCACGGGGCGGCTGAAACTATTGACCGACCGGCGAGCGCAGATCCTGGCGCGGGTCGGCGACGATTACGTGACCCCTCCGCCCAAGTTACCAGCAAAACCGTAAAAGGTGTTTCATCTTTGAAAGGGCACGAATTCATTCGTGCCGTAAGTGCCGCAAAACGCGCGAGGGCTTTAGCCCCTGAGGGACGATCTTCGGCAACGGGAAATCTGCTACGGGCTCTTAAGCTATCAGCCGACAGGAGCACAGACAATGCAGACACCGGGAACCAAAAACGCGGAGAAGCAACCGTCCACGTGGATGGACGCGGTGATGGGCATCGCGATGATTCCCGTACTGGCTGTTGGCGCATGCCTGGCGATTCCTTACACGATTGCTGCGCGATGGCTGCGGTTGCATCGCGAACATAAGCTGCGGTTACTGATGAAGTCGCGGGGAAGGCTCATCACTTGGGCGGAATTTGTGCGTGCCATGCATGAGCGAGGCGGAACCTGCGTCGAAGAGAAGTTTTCACCCAAAGGCCCGGTGCGCTTTTGGTGGACACCTGACGATGTGCATCGCGAATCGCCCCACGAGATCATCGACTGGTTCACCATGCGCAAGGGCCGGCAGTATGAGCCCTTCGTGCACTGGTGCCGCGCGCGCTACACCAGTGCGGACGGCGGCAGCGCGATGCTCGTGGATACGCCCCTTGTGCCGCGCCGCGAGATCTACGCGTTGTGGTCCGAGTGCCGTTCCGACGCGTCGAAGGCGCTATGGATCGAGGTGGCGCCGCCGGAAATTCTGCCGCACAAGCCCGGAGAATAGTTAACATTTCGTAGTTCGCAATTGAACCTGCGCGGAATCCGTCTGTGAACTACGAACTAAGAACTGTGAACTGCACTCAATACCCATTCGCCACCAGCCACGCCTCGGTAAGGTCGAAGGTGGATTTCTTTTCAGCCTGTATCTGCATAGCAGCCAGCTTTACCAGCACATCGGCCTCGACGTTCACAGGTGCGCCCACTGCCAAAGTGTGCAGGTTAGTGCGCCAATACGTGAGCGGCAGGATGGCGATCGAAATCTGTTCGCCATCAAAATCGGCAATGGTCAGGCTGATGCCTTCGACGGCGACCGAGCCTTTCTGCACCATCCATTGGCGAACATTTTCAGGAACGCGAACTTTGAGGGTCCAGTCGGTGGTCTGGCGGTCAAAGTTGGGGTTGGATTCGGAAATGACGGGATTGAGTGCAGTCATCGCCCCTGTGCCGTCCACATGCCCCTGCACGACGTGGCCGCCAAGAGGGCTGCCGGCGGCGGTGGGCAGCTCCAAATTGACGTGAGCGCCGCGTGCAAGCGAGCCGAGCGAAGTACGGTCGAGAGTTTCCTGGGCAAGGTCGGCGTGGAAATACGTGGGGTCGGAATCGAGCGCGGTGAGGCAAACGCCGGAGACGCCGAGCGAGTCGCCTTCTCGCAGGCGCGACGCGATGCCTGGCGCTTCCACCGTAATGCGCCGAACACCGCCGCGATCAATGAGGCTGACGAGGATTCCGGTCTGCTCGATGATACCGGTGAACATGAAACTATTTTAAGGGAGTAAGGGACTTCGATCAGAACTTCATGGAGACGCTTTTTTCGCAACGTTAGCGGAGTTGGGGCTGAGCGGGTTACTTTGCGACGTGGACTTCTTCGGAGGTGGGCGCGGCAGGGAGCGAAGGTCGTGCGGTGAGGGCGCGGTAGGCCAAGTAGAGTTTGGCGCGCCAACGCAGAATCATGCCGAAGGCCAGCAGATAGAAGATAGCGCCCGTCTGTTCCAGCGAAAGAATGCTGTCGAAGTAGCCGCGGGCTGCCCAGCGGATGATGGCGAGCACGATGATGACCGCAAAAAACGCGCCCGATCGCTTCATACGAATCTCGCCGTTGTGCAGGTGAAGGTCGGAAGTGAGCAGCAGCGGGTAGGCGAAGACGATGGCGCCGATAAGAAAGGCAGCGAATCCCCACAGAAAAGGCACGCGGCACGGCGGGTAGAAGAACATGCAGAAGCCGGTGGCCATCCCAAGCGGCGGCATCACGATCTTCTTAAGCGTAACGGCGGTGCGGCCCTCGCGCACGCGCCAGGCGAGCACGCCAGCCAAGCCAGCGAGAGAAACTAAAGCGGTGAGGACGGGGGTAGAGACCATCAAGTTTTGCCTTTCCGTTCTTGCCGCGAGCGAGTGGCTGCTTTGAGACCAACTAACAGCGGACAGTGCTCAGAGCCTCACGCGTACATATCCATTGTAATTGGATGGCACGAGTCGTAAAAGCCACTCAGCAATCCAGCCCACTACTAACCACCAAATCACTATCCACTAACCACTGCCCTCTGTTGACTGACCACTGTCTTTTGGCCACGGGTCGATAAGGAGCGACGACAGGCCGAGGTCGTTACCGTAGCGCTCGACTTCGACTTCATTCATGTGCACGAACTGCGGCATGCCGCGGAAAGCGGGGACGGCGTCGGAGCCCATGATCTGTGGCGAAACGAAAAGGTGCAGGCGGTCAACTAGGCCGGCGGCGAGAAAGGCCGTGTTGAGGCGCGTGCCGGTTTCGGTGAGCAGAGTGAGGACACCTTCTTCCCCGAGTTTCAGAAGCACTTTGTCGAGGGGAACGCGGCCGGCCTCGGCCTCAAGCACTTCCACGCGGACACCGCGATTGCGCAATTCGGCGGTGCGGGCTTCGTCGTGCGATACGGTGAAGACGACCACATCTTCTTGCGCAGTGGTGACGAGCTTGCAATCGAGAGGCATGCGCAGGGCGGAGTCAAGGACGATGCGCAGTAGCGGTCGACGGCGGCGCAAGCCGCTGCGGTCGGTCATCCAAGGGTCATCAGCGAGCACGGTATCAACGCCGACCATGGTGGCATCGGCGGCCCAGCGCAGCGGCTGCACGGCGGCGCGGGCGGCTTCGCTGGTGATCCAGTAGGGCGCGTGTTCGACATGGCGGCCGGGCGGCGGCGCAATGCGCGCGTCAAGCGTCATGGCAACTTTCATCAGCACCAAGGGCCGCCGGTGTTGAATCCAGCGCGCGAAGCCCTCGTTGAGGCGGCGCGCTTCGCCTTCGCATGCCCCCACACTCGTCCGAAGTCCCGCCGCACGCAGTGCCGCGAGGCCCCTGCCGGCTACCGCTGGGTTGGGATCTATTGTGGCGGCAACCACCCGAGCCAGGCCGGCTTTGATGAGCGCCTCCGTGCAAGGCGGCGTGCGCCCGGTGATCGAGCAGGGCTCGAGAGTGACGTAAGCCGTGCCGCCCCGAATGCGATCGGCGGCGTGTTGCTGCGCCTCTTTGAGGGCGACGATCTCCGCGTGGTCGAGCAGGTCGTACTCGTGCCAGCCCTCGCCAACAACCTGGCCGGCGCGGTCCAGGACCACACAGCCCACGGCGGGGTTGGGCGAGGTGACGCCGATGCCGCGGCGCGCCAACTCAAGGGCACGGCGCATCCAGTAGCGGTCGCAGTCGGAAATATGATCGGAGTCAGGCATCCTGCGTGGGGTTGAACTCCATCTATTTTGCACTACTCTACAGGGCTAAAGCCACGACCGCGCTGACCGCCACCCTAAGTCACTTCTATAGACAAAATGGATTGAAGTTGCCTAAACGGTTGCTGTATCATTGGCACGCTGAGGGGAGCAATGTCAATGCGAGCGATGTCAAGGCGGTCCACATTGGCGTGGATGCTGGTTCATGTCGTATTTCCGCTGATCCCTGTACCGATCGAGGGGGTTCTACGCTTGCTCGCGTCGGACAACCAGTTTCGCCTCGACACATTTAGCGCCTCAACCGTGGCGCTAACCTGGGGTCTGATCTGCCTCTTTGTAAACCAGAGCCTTTGCGCAAACGGGGCCGAGACTCCGGAAATCAATGACGCTGACGAAGACGACAAGCGCCTCGCATGCACACTCATGAATATGTTTGCGATCGTCTGCTTCGTTTGCTTTGGCGCATGTGTAACTTATAGCGCACTAATTGAACACGGGCACCGCGATTTGGTCCGGGCCATGGGGACGCTCGAAGCGTTAGTTTTTTCCGTGTGGCCGATTCCTCTCACGGCGGTTCTCATGATTCAGCGCAGCTTTCGCCTGAGGGCGTCGCTTGCATGACAAGGCTCCTCATGTGCCACTTCCTTGACCCTTCTACAGAGCGCCCTTTAACCGAGGCGGCTCGGGCGTTCTGGTCGCACTTGTCATATATTTTAGAGGCCAAGGGCCACTGGCTTGTAGCGACCGCAGCTTTATTTGTGACTGCGGTACTCAATGCGCTTATCTTGATGGGCTGGAGCCGTCTGCCCCGACTCTACCGCATCGCTATGCTTGGGTTCCCACGCGCGGGAAAGACATCTCTGATATGCGCTATTGTTGATTACATTAGAAAGGCGGAAAGCAAGGGTGGCAGAGCAGTTATTAGGTCGGAGGAAACGGAGAGGAGATTGACTGCAAATATCAAGAGCATCTTGGACGGAGATGGTCCTTTACCTACTACCGACAACGAAGTATTTGCTTACCGAGTGGATGTCAGAGTTCCTCTGACAGTTTTTGGGCTCTCTGTTCCGGGGCTGAACTTCTGGTACAAGATTGAAATTGGAGACTTCCCAGGAGACGATACCGTGAAATTCGCCGAAGAGTTCGGTGACACGCTTCACGCCACGCCCTACTTCGGGTGGGCTCTGGATTCAAATGCCTACATCTTTGCGATAGATTGTGGCAAGTCTTTCGGGGAGAACTCGGGCGATTACATTAGCAGGCAGTCAAGCGCGTTTACCGAGGCTTGGTCGCGTATCAGGCTTTATCATTTCGACAATAAGCTGCCGATGAAGAGGGCTCCCCTCGTGGTTGTGTTTACGAAGGCTGACGCCGGTTTGAAGGAAATGCCCACAGCTCTCGGTCTCGGGGACCTCCACCATCTCGAAGAGAAACTAGCGGAATCATTCAAGACCATGATCAGCAGGTTAAATAAAGAGAGCAGCAAGTTCGATTGGGAGATTGAGAGCCTCTTCCTTGAGGAAAGAAATCGCGCTGAACGATGGGTAGGCAGGATGGTCGAAGGGGCACAACGAGTCCCTGAATTGTCTCAATGCCTCGGTATTGGAAGGATCGCAAACCTAGTACTTCCCCGCGAGATTGCGTCTCAGACTCACAATATTCAGTAAGCTTCTCGGCCTTCACTTCAGCAGCCGGAGACCGCCGGCAACCTCTTCCTCATCGAGCACACAACCTCATGCCCGGCGGCGGCCCGCCTGCATCTCCATTTAAGCGAGCAGGAGTGGTTCTACGTCCTCAAAGGCCGCATGGTCTTCGAGATCGGCGCCCAACGCGCGCAACTCACTGCCTGTGAATCCGTCACCGCCCAGGCCCCGCCCTTGCTACACTCTCATCCATGCAATCCTTGCTTGCACGCGTCATCGCCTATGTGCTCGTCGGCGTTTTGTGCGTCACCGGCCCCGTCATGCTTCTCATTGCCGCGGGCACTGGCCTGGAGCGCATCGTCTTTGTCCGTTCTAGCCTCTCCACCGATGGCGTCATCGTTGCGCTCCGCCACACCCCTCGTCCGGGCAAGCCAATGAGCCAGACCTGCTCGCCCGTCTTCCGCTTCACCGCCGACAACAGCATGAGCTTGACCGTAACCTCCCATATCTCCCAGAGCCAGTGTCCCTGGCAGATCGGCGAACGTGTCCGCGTTCTCTACCAGCAGGATCATCCGGAAAACGCCCGGATCGATTCGCTCGTCCAACTCTGGGGACCTCAGATCATTCTCGGCATCATCGGAGCAGTCCTCTCCATCTTTCCGCTTCTCATCGTCCTTCGCCGCTCCTCTCGCACCACCATCCGCATCCAAACGTGAGAAATAGAATCCGCCGCGAAATTCTTGCGCCGGGATCCGCTTTCTTTATTCGCTCATCTGCCGACTCGCAGACTTGCTCCCTCGCCCCTCTGCTCCTGGCCTTCTTGCTCCCCCGATCCCTGCACTCGTGCTATCCTTCGGCCATGAAAAATCCGCTTCCCCGTTTACTCAGCTGCGCAGCCGTGCTCCTTTGCGCCGCGCTCGCCTTCACCGCGCCCACCGCTCACAGCCAGGATTGGGCCAAAGCGATTCTGAATAAATCGCCGCGGCACCAGGAATGGGTGAAGATCCACTACGGAAGCCGTACGGTAAACGCCTTCGTGGTCTATCCCGAGGTGAGCCACAAAGCTCCCGTCGTCCTGTTCATCCACGAGATCTTCGGCCTCACCGACTGGGCGCGCTCGCAGGCCGACGACATTGCCGCCATGGGCTACATCGTCATTGCGCCCGACCTGCTCTCGGGCTTCGGCCCCAACGGCGGCGACACCAGCGCCTTCCCTGACGTGCAGTCAACGACCAAGGCCGTCAGCGGGCTCGATCCCGCCACCGTAACTACCGACCTGAACGCCACCGCCGATTATGCGCTCAAGTTTCCCGCGGCCAACGGTAAGCTCGCCGTCATCGGCTTCTGCTGGGGCGGAGGCAAATCGTTCCTCTTCGCCACTCAACGCAAGGACCTGAGCGCGGCCTTCGTTTTCTACGGTCCTCCGCCGCCCACCGAAAGCCTCCCCCAAATTACCGCACCGGTTTACGGCTTCTACGGCGGCAACGACGCGCGCATTACAGCCACCGTTTCGCCCACGAAGGATGCAATGGCCGTCGCGGGCAAGAAGTACGAGTCGGTGATCTACGATGGCGCGGGCCACGGCTTCATGCGCGCCGGCGAGGATCCTGCCAATACCAATCCCGCAAACACGACCGCGCGCGCGGAAGGGTTGAAGCGCCTGGAGACGCTGCTCAAGGGCATGTAAAGCGCAGACCGCGTACGCTTTGTAGAGCCGGTCTCCTGACCGGCTGTAGTGCGGGCCTCCAGGCCCGCACATTCCGGTGACAGCACGAACGCCAAGCACACAGGCCCCCAATTCCGAAACCCGGGATCGTACCGAAGCTCACGCGCTACCATATTGGTTGAGTAAGGCGCACACGCACCGTGCACACCCATGCCCGCGAAGAAAAAATCCGCCAAAATCCTACGCTGCCCCACCTGCGGAATGCTGGTGCGTCCCGCCGACGAAGACTTCCCGTTCTGCAGCGACCGTTGCCGCAAGATAGATCTCGGCAAGTGGGCCTCGGGCGTCTACAAAATCAGCTCCCCGGTCCTCGATCCTGAAGTTCTCGAAGACCTGGGCCTCGGCGGCAACACCCGCGACGGAGGCTCAGATGAAGGCTAGGCGCACCCTCGTGATCACGGCATTGACCGTCGCAGGGCTGCTCTCCCTCTACCTCTGTTTTCTCGGCTTCATGGGGCTTGCGTGGACCGGATTCGGGCGCGGCAACAAGGACCTTGAAATACTCAGTTGTTTCCTGCCCTTATTTCTGGCGCTGCCATTATTCCTGTTTTCGCTCGGGATCACACGCTTTGCCTCAATTGGCCTCTGGATGCTGATTCCGTACCACTGCTTTTGGATGGTGAGTCACTTCGCAACTCAAGGCGTTACCGGTCCTTTTGACTTGCTGAGAAGAATCGCTCTGACTCTCGTTACGCCAATCGAGATTGCATTCATTCTGCTCGCCGTGCTTGTCCAATTCGGCTTGCAGCTTTTCAAGCAATTCAGTTTCGACGAATATCTATACAGGAGAATGCGAGGTACGAGTGAGTCCGGAGTCTGAAAGCGCGAGCAAGGCAATGAAGACTCACTGGGCCTGGATCGTCGCCACCTTTTTCGGCGCGGGCTACGGCAAGCCCGGTCCGGGCACGTGGGGTTCCGTCACCGCCCTGCTGTTATGGGCCGCATTCGCCTTCACTCTCCATCCCTCCACACTCGCCCTCATACTCGCCATCACCATCGCCATCGTCCTCGGCGTTCCGGCCGCAACCATCGTCGAACGCGAATCCGGCCGCACCGATCCAGGCTTCGTGGTTATCGACGAAGTCATCGGCCAATGGATCACTCTAATCGCGTGTCCCGCCGACTGGCATCACGGCCTCATCGCTCTCGTGCTCTTTCGTTTGTTTGACATCACCAAGCCGTTCCCAATCCGCCGCCTCGAACGCCTTCCCGGCGGTTGGGGCATTGTCTTCGACGATGTCGGAGCCGGGCTGTATGCTTTGGTTGTAGCTTCTCTCATTCGCATTCGCATCTGATCTCCTATGCCTCGAAGCTCTCCGCAACCCGATTCCGCCTCCACGCCGCTGCCTCGCGTCGACGACGTGGTTCCCGCCGCGGCTTTGCCGCAAGGCGAAGTGGAACTCAAGGGAGTCTTTCTCGGGCCCCAAAACTTTGGCCTGCCTGCCGTCTATGTCGACGGCGACAAATCGCAGGTTCTCATGAGCCGGCCCACGCGCCTGGCCTTCCGCGTACCCGGCAACGCCTCAACGGGCTTGATTGAGGTGCGCACTCCGGCCGGCGCCGCCAATACCAGCGCGCTGCGCGTGGCACGCAAGCTCACCGACGGCCTGCATCCGGTCACAAGCCCCGTCGTCAGCCGATCGGGAATGATCTATGCCACCATCTCCGGCCCGCGCGGCAAGCAGACACCCGTCTCCGTGATGCGCATCAGCGTTGATGGCCGCTCCACGTCCTTGGTCACGGGACTCTTGAACGCAACCGGCCTTGCTTTCAGTCCCGAGGGCGATCTTTACGTCACCTCGCGCGCCGAGGGCAACGTCTACCGCGTTGACGCGGCCGGCGAATTCACGAAATATGTCGAAGGCATGGGCGTCGCTACCGGCGCGGCCTTTGACGCCCAAGGCAATCTCTTCGTCGGCGACCGCAGCGGCACCATCTTCAAGATCAATCCCGAACGGCAGATCTTCGTCCACGCCACGCTCGAGCCCAGCGTCTCTGCGTATCACCTGGCGGTGAATGCTCAAGGAACGCTCTTTGTCACCGGGCCCACACTCTCGTCGAACGAGGCCATCTGGGCCATTGAGCCCAATGGCGACGCGCGCGCCTGGTTTCGCGGCCTGGGTCGTCCGCAGGGGCTGGCTATCTCGCGCACAGGCGATATCTACCTCGCCGCCTGTCTCCACGGCCGCCACGGACTGGTGCGCGTCACGCCCCAAGGCGAGGCCTCGCTGGCGCTCTCCGGCGAAAATCTGGTCGGTGTCGCCTTCTCCCCCCTAGGTACAACCATCCTCGCCACCAACGACTCCGTTTATGATGTGGACTTGGGAGTAGAAGGCCTGAACCTTTTTTAGCTATCAGCCATCAGCTCTCAGCCGCCGGACCCTTGATGTAGATCTGGAATTCAACACACTCATCGATCTGTCATCCTGAGCGGAGATCGCAAAGCGATCGAAGTCGAAGGATCTGCGGTTGCTTTTCAGCGATTTTCCGATCTACCACGTAGTTTGTCGCGGTCAGCTACGAATTCCACTGACAAAGACCCTGGCTGATGAATTTATCTTTGCACAATCAAGCTGAGAACTAAAAGCTAGAAGCTGCCTTTCATGAAATCCGAAATCATCGCCGTCGGCTCCGAGATGCTCACCCCGTTCCGCCAGGACACGAACTCTCTCTACATCACAGAGAAGCTCAACGGCATTGGCGTCATCGTCGCGTTCAAAACCATCGTAGGCGATCGGCAAAAAGACCTCGTCAGCGCCATCCGCACCGCGCTGGGCCGCGTCGACATTCTCATCATCATGGGCGGTCTCGGTCCCACGGAAGACGACCTCACGCGCGAGGCCGTCGCCGAATCGCTCTCGCTCACGCTCCACCGCGACGCTTCGCAGGTGGCCGCGCTGCACGCGCGCGCCGCCACGTGGCACATCGCCATGCCGCAAAACAATCTCAAGCAGGCCGACCTGCTCGAAGGCGCAACGCTCTTGCCCAACCCCAACGGCAGCGCTCCCGGCCAGTGGCTCGACACTACCTTCAACAGCTATCGCAAGCTCATCGCCCTCGTTCCCGGCCCTCCGCACGAGTGCCGTCCGCTGTTCGACGCGGAGTGCCTGCCGCGAATTCGCGCCGTCGCACCAGTGAGGCACATCGCCGTGCGCACGCTCAAGGCCGCCATGATTCCTGAGTCGCAGGCCGACAAGCTTCTTGCGCCCCTCTACACTACCTACACCGACGTTGAAACCACGCTGCTGGCGCACGCCGGCGACCTGCAGATCACGCTCATCTGTTCCAAGCCCGACGCCGGCGCCGCACAGCAACGCGTCGACAAACTCGCCGAAGGAATCGAAGAAATCCTCGAAGACTGGTTTTACTCATCGCAGGGCGATTCGCTCGAGCAGATCGTGCACTACTATCTCGGCCTGCGCCAGGCCACGCTCGCCGTCGCGGAAAGCTGCACCGGCGGCCTCGTCGCCCAGCGCATCACCTCGGTTCCCGGCGCCTCGCGCTCGTTTCTCGGCGGCGTGGTCGTCTACTCCGACGCGCTAAAGACCTCGCTCGCCGGCGTCCCCGCCGAACTGATCGCCGAGCACGGCGCAGTCTCTGCTCAAGTCGCCAAAGCGCTCGCCGACGGCATTCGCGCGCGCACCGGAGCCACCGTCGGCCTCGGCATCACAGGCATCGCCGGCCCCGCCGGCGCTACAGCCAGCAAGCCCGTCGGCCTGGTGCACATCGCCCTATGCGACCCGCTAGGCTCCGACGCGATCGAGCGCACCTTCCGCGGCGACCGCCAGCGCGTTCGCGAGTGGGCCGCGCAACAAGCCCTCGACATGGTCCGCCGGCGCTTGATGTGAGCCGCGCCGCACTTTTGCAGTCTGCATCCTGAAACTGCAATGGAACCGGCGCTTGTACGGAAACGTATGAATATCTTGAACTACACGAAATCGTACATAATGAGCCCCTCCGCCCTTTGCTACACTTCTCGTAACGCTTCGGCCCGATCCTCCATGTCTCCAATTCACCGTCGCCGCTGCGGGAGTCCTCATGCCTGTCGTTGAACTCGCGGGAGTCAGCAAGGCCTACGAAAACAAAGTCGCCGTACACGACTTGAGCCTTTCCATCGAGGCTGGCCAGATGTTCGGCCTTCTCGGCCCCAACGGCGCCGGAAAAACCAGCTCCATCCGCATGATGATGGGCATTACCATGCCCGACTCCGGCCGCGTCGATCTCTTCCAAAAGCCTTTCGACCGCAAAAGCCTCGACCGCGTCGGCTACCTTCCCGAGGAGCGCGGCCTCTACAAAAAGATGAAGGTTGTCGAACAGCTCATCTTCTTCGGTCAACTGCACGGCATTCCCGCGGAGGCCGCCCGCAAACGCGCCGTGGACTGGGCTGCGCGTATGGAAATCTCCGACGCTCTCGACAAAAAAACGCAAGAACTCTCAAAGGGCATGCAGCAAAAGATTCAGTTCATTGCCACGCTGCTCCACGACCCCGATCTCATCGTGATGGACGAACCCTTCAGCGGCCTCGATCCCGTGAACACCACGCTCCTGCAAGATGCATTGATCGAACTCAAAGACCGCGGCAAAGCCATCCTCTTCTCCACGCATCGCATGGACCAGGTAGAAAAACTCTGCGACTCCATCTGCCTCGTCGATCATGGCCAAGCCGTCTTGAGCGGCCGCATGCGCGAGATCAAGAGCCGCTACGAGCACAACCGCGTCATCATCGAGTTTGAAGGCAGCGCCGATTTCCTCAAAAGTGAAGAAATCGCCGAGGCCAACAACTACGCCGGCCACGCCGAAATCAAACTCAAGCCGCGCGGCGACGCGCAAAAACTGCTGCACCAGGCCGCTTCTCAAGCACGAATCTATCGCTTTGAGCTGGTCGAGCCTTCGCTCGAAGAAATCTTCATTGAGACCGTGGGAGGCAAAGCCGATGCGTAACATTCTGCTGATAGCAAAGCGCGAGTATCTGGAGCAGATTCGCGGACGGTCCTTCCGGTTTTCAACCGTGCTAGTGCCGCTGCT
Source organism: Occallatibacter sp. (assembly GCA_049521075.1). Classification (GTDB taxonomy): domain Bacteria; phylum Acidobacteriota; class Terriglobia; order Terriglobales; family Acidobacteriaceae; genus Telmatobacter. Next base: position 13,390 of record JBEKPD010000016.1, on the reverse strand, counting down.
GATCGTGTTCCTGATGGGCGGCAACTTTCTTGTCGTGCGCCACGCGAGCTCGGGCAAGCACATCGCCATTGCGGCAACGGACCCGAAGCTGGCGGTGGCCATCCAAAGCGACTTGCTTGCCGACACAAAAGCGGGCTTTATCGTGGATGTGGCTGCACCGGCCAGCCAGCAGCAGCGCGACGCCCTACGCGAGCAGGTGCGCACCAAGTCGATCGATGGACTGCTCTCCATCGATTCTACAAATCCCGACTCTCCGCAGATCACCTATACAGCGGTTTCGAGCGGCGACTTGGAGCTTGTTGCCAGGCTCAAGAATGCTGTGCGCACGGCGAGGGCGCGGCAGCAGTTGCAGGCCAGCGGCATGAGCTCTGCGGAGATCGATCGGCTCTTCAAAGAGGTCACCATCGATACTCTGCGCATCGACAAGGGCAAGATCGTGAAGAGTTCAGGTATGGCAACACTGGCCAAGGTCAATGTCATGCTGATTCTGATTCTGATGCCCATTCTGCTTCATGGCATGGATATGGCGCGCTCCATCATCGAAGAGAAGAGCTCACGCATCTTCGAGGTGATGCTGGCGACCTCCCGCCCCGAGGAGATCCTGACCGGAAAACTGTTGGGCACGGGCGCAGTTGGCCTCACACAGATTGCCATCTGGGCTGCCGCGCTTGCATTTGCCAGCGGCTCAGCGGCTTTGGCGTCGATGTTGGGTGGAAATCTCAACCTCCACGTTTCAACGACAGAGATCGTGTTCCTTGCCATTTACTTTGTTCTGGGATTCCTCTTCTATAGCGCAATCTTTTCCGGACTTGGCGCCACCTGCGAGACCGCCCAGGACCTGCAAATGTACGCCTCGTTGATCGTCGTTCCGGTTTGGCTGGCAATGTTTGCCGTGATCAACGTCATCAACCATCCCGGTTCGCCGTGGACCATAGCCGCATCGTTGTGCCCCATCACCTCGCCGTTTGTGATGGTTCCACGATTGGGCGTTGAGATTGTTCCCCCGTGGCAATTGGCTGCTTCGTTGGCCATACTGATCCTTAGCCTCTGGATCGCCTTGCAGCTCTCCTCGCGCCTCTACCGCGTGGGAATCCTGATGTACGGCAAGCGCGCCACTCTCCCGGAAATCCTCCGCTGGCTGCGCTACTCCTGAGATCTTCGAGCTGCGCTGGTTGTGGTGCAAGCATCGCGTAGACCGCGCGACCGCCGAATTCGACTCCAGCGGTCAATGCCAAAGTTTTTCGCCCCGGCTCAGTGGCCAAAGTTTCTCGCTCTAGCATTTTCGGATTTACTGTAGACTTCTGTGCCCCATCCATTCCGCGCTTTTTTGCGGAATGGGTGGGATACCTACAAAGTTGCGGTCTGCACAATTCCCGAAAATGCTAGCTCAGCACATTCACTGCACCAGCGAAATCGACGCACGCCAGAAGGCCGCCTTTTGCGTCGCGGGATCGATCACTGTCACCTGACAGTCGTACGATCCGCGCGGCAGATTGTCGACGCCAAGATCGAAGCTCAGGCTCGTGGCGCCCAGCCGGCTGGTGGCGCTGGGAACGATGGACTGCGGCGGCGTCTCATAGAGTTTCTTGCCGCCCTGATAGAGACTGACAAACGCGAAGAGCGGCTGCCCGCTCGCTGGCGCCAGTGCATTCGCCGCAGGCACCTGCGCATTTGCGGGACTTGGCAAATTCGCTGGCGGCGCCGGCTTGTACGCCTGGAAGTAGACGTGAATCTGGTGGCCGGTCGAGAAGACGCGCGTCACGCTCGGGATCAGCTTCTTTCCATCCTGCACCAGCGGATTTACGGCGTCATCTTTGGCGCGATCCTTAGCCTTCGCGGCGTCGTAGATCGCATCCTTCAATTCGACCCGCTGGCTGCTCAGCACCACAGCGCTGATGGGGATGCGCTTCAGCTCCTTGTTCAGGTTGGGAATCACAAACGTGGTCTGGAAGGTGCCGATGCGCCCCGTCTCATCGTCGCGCGCCAGGAATTTGATGGAGTATTTTCCTGGCAGGAGCGTGAATCCGGTGTCGTATTCGATGGGTCGGTGCGCCAGCTCGGCGGCTGTCTGGTCGGAAAGTTTGATGCTCACGTTGTCGCGCACATTTTGCACCGTCGTGCCGCCGACCAGGTCCTTGATCTCGCCCACAAAATCCAGGCGCGTCAACTCTGCGCCGCCGCGCTTCGCCAGCGCCAGTTCGCGTCCGGGAATCTTCACGATGATGGGCACAAAATATTCGGCACGGTTGAGCTGGAAGTAATCGATCTCCATGGCGACGGTGAGATCGGTGATGGGATCCTCGAGCATCAGCGCATCTTCAAGCTGCCGCTCGCGATCCACGTCGTTGAACTTGTTGAACTCCTTGGCGGCGTAATAACCCTGGCGATAGTCGAGCTTGGCTTCCTGATTGTTCGCGAGCGAGACGCGGATGCGCCGGAATTTCCCATTGGGTTCGGTGTTGGTCGTGTAGTAGCCCACGAGGTAGTAGTCCGAAATCGCCTCCTGCGCCTGCACAATGCCCTGTGAGAGATCGTTGTTGTCGAGAAATGCCTTGCCGCCCGTGTCGCCGGCCAGCGCGTAGAGCGTGTCTTGCGACTTCTGGAAGTTGGTGGTGACGGCCTGCGCCGACGCTCCGGTGTACATGGCTTGCCCACCGGGCGAGCCCTGCGAAGCGTCACCCATCGGCGCACTGGCCACCAGACCGCGCGCGTCGACAGTCCAGATCGAAACGCCGTCTCTGATCGCCTCGTCGGCCGTGGCATGCATCTGCGCCTGGTTATCGATGCCATTCAGTTGCAATCCGCTGGCAAAATAGAGCAACGATTTCTTTTCGCTCACCTGGCCAAGCATGTGCGACGCGGTTTGCAGCGCGGAGAGCTGCCGGTCGGTGTTGAAGACGTTGAACTCGCTGTCGTCCTGGCCAAAGGCCGCGCCGGTGTCAGCGCTGCTGGCATCGTCCGTCGTCCCGGCCAGTCCCTGGCCCTCGCCGACCACCATCGTCCCCAGAATGCTCAGCAACCGGTTGCGGTCGTCGGTAAAGTCCTGCAGGATGTCCACCGATCCGCCCTGGTAGCGCAGAATCGCCACCATATCCGCCGTTGTCATTTGCGTGCGCACGAATTTCTGCGCGGCGTCCAGTGCGCGCATCTCATCGGCGGGCGGCAAGGCCGTCATGTCGAAATAAAACGCCATCAGCCGCCGGTTCTTGTAGCGCTCGTTGTCCAGGGTTTCAGGTGCGATTGACTCACGAGCCAGTTTGTCGTAAACCGTAACGTTCTCCGTGGCAGCGGTCATGGCAGGCAACGGCTTGGCAGTTTCGGAAAGATTCTGGTGCTCGCAGAACTTGATTGTCTGCGGAACTCCATCCTCGGTCAGCACAAAATCCTTTGCCGTGAGCCCGTGAATGAAATGACCCTGCTTGTCTTTCACCTCGACGGCTTCGACCACTAGGTTCGACTGCACCTTGATCGTAAAGGTCTGCGGCTCATTAGCGTTTTTATTCTGGCCCACCTGCTGCGAACGCGAGCCCGCGACTGCCACGAGAAGTAACGCGAAGATTGCGAGTTTCCGCATCATTGCCGCCACATGTAGCGCCGGCCTCCCGGCCGGCTGTAGTGCGGGCGTCCCCGCCCGCGCATTTCCCCTCTCGGCAACAGAACGAGACTTGCCTGCCTGAACCCGCATCATTGCCACCTCAAGTGGAACGTCGTTTGAAAGCTGCGCATGGCGCCAGCCGACGTGGGCTCCCCGAACTGCGCGCTCCCAAAATTGCTATTCCAACCTGTGAAGGCCGCGTGGTTGAAGATGTTGGTCGCACTCACGGCCGCGTCGAGATACCACTTGCCATGCGGCCGGAAAGTGCGCTGCATCTGGGTGTTGAACGTGAATTGATCGGGCCCCTCAATCGAATTTCTTCCCGCCGTTCCCCATCCGCCATTCGGCGCAGAATAGGCCGCCGAATTGAGGTGCCTGTTCGATCCCGAACTGTAGATCGACTCACCGGTCAAATCGGGGCGCAGGGCATAGGATCCCGTGCCGGGAATTGCGGCGGGATATAACGGCGTCTCCGGGGATCCCGTGCCGTAGTTGAGATTGCCGACGACGGTCCACTCCTTCAGCGCTCTCCCGCGCCAGCCGCCCAGCAACGTGCCGCCTTCAAGCCCCTGGCCGCTGGTGTATTGCGCCTGCACACTCAGCAACTGGCGCTGATCGAAAGATGAAAGCGAACGCTCGGCCTGCGGCTCTTGCCAGTTCTGCGCGATCGCCCCCGAGGGGGAGGACAGTGACGCCGATTGCGCGCTGCTACCGGTCGTGTGTCCCTGCCCGCCCAGATACGCATCGTCGTCGATCGATTTCGCGAAGGTGTAAGAAAGCGTAGAGGCGAATCCACTGCGCAGCCGGCGCCGCAACTGCAGCTGGCCCGCCTCGCGGATGGAGTTGCCGTTCGAAGTTTCGTACACGAACCCTGCGTTGCAATTCGGGCCCTGGCCCGAGCACGGGCTCGACCCTCCCGGGAAATAGCTGTTCGGCAAAATCTCCTGCGGCCCGTGAGTTCCTTTGAAGCCGCTATAAGTGACCGTCATCTGCAGCGCAAAGGGCAGATCGCGCTGCACCGACAACTGCCAGTTTTGCACGTAACCGATGCGGAAGTTGGGATCGATGCCGAAGGTGTCGCTGGTAACCGCAGAGCAAGGCGTGAATCCATTGGCGAGCGTAAGCGGGCACGCCGTACTGTTCTGGACGCTCAGGCTCTTCGAGAGCGGGGCCTGCTGCGCCAGATTGAGAACGATGTTCTGGTACACCGAAGTGTCGGGATACAACCCATATCCCGCTTTGATCACCACCGTCGAAGCGGGAATCGGTCGCCAGGTGATGCCGATTTTCGGCTCTACCATGCGCCGCTCCGGATTGATGAGCGAAGACGGATAGCGATTGCCGGTCAGAGTTCCCACGTCGGCCACAGCTCCCACGACATTCTTGGCCACAACATACCCCACCTGCGTGAAGCCGCTCGTAACGTCGAGATTCACCAGGTTGCCGAACAACTCCGTGATAGGCGCACTGTAATCCCAGCGCAAGCCCGCGTTGATGGTCAAAATCGGCATCACGCGCCAGTCGTCACCGATATACGCATCGTAGACCGGCTCGCGAAAATACTTATTCGCATTACCGTAGGCAATGGCGCTTCCGTCGGGAACGCCGATAAGAAAATCTGCGAGCGCAGAGCCGCTGGCCGATCCGCCCGCTGTGCCCCTGGCAGCGCTCGTAAAGGTGAACGTGCCCCGGGGGTTCTGTTGAAAATCGTCGTTGTACTCCCGCTTGTTAAATTCGGCGCCCGCCGAAATGTTGTGCTTGCCGTGATAAATCAGCGTCGAAACCGAAACATCGTCGCTGCGGTTGCGGTTGAAGGAGCTGTTGCCATCGCTCAATCCCGCGGTGCCGTCGTCAAAGTTCAATGCCGGCGGACCCCAATTGGCGGGGTCCTGAAGGCTCCCCGGAGCCTGCAGATTGGTCAAACTTCCCGCCAAAATGTCCGCCTGCCCCGACACATTCTCGTGGTTGGCGAAGTTGGGCGTTATCTCAGTACGCAAGCGGCCGAAGGTGAAGTTCGTATACAGAAAGACGCGCGGCTTGAGCCGATGCGACCACTGGATGTTCGTGTTCAAGCCCAGCGTGCCGGTTTGATCGACAAACCCGAAGAGGTTCACGTTGTCGGAGCGCGTGCTTTGAAATGCGAACCTGCCATTGAAACTGTCTTTGCGCCCCAGGCTCTTGTCGAACCGCGACTGCATCGCGTCCACATGCGTGTTGTTGAGCACCGGCGCCTGGTAGTTGTAGCCCAATGTGTTCGAGATATTCGGTAACGGATACAGCCTCGTGCACGGTTGACCCGGGATTGGGGATGGTAAGCAGAGAAGCGCTGCCGCCTGCGCGCTCACAGGTACCTGGTTACCGGGATACGGCGTATTGGTTCCAGGCTCGTAGACCGTTACCGGCTGACCCTCAGCATTTGTCAGCCCGGCCAGATTGCCCGTCTGCTCGGACTGCGTAGGCACTAGACCAGTGTTAATGACAGAGTTGCTGCTGCGCGTCCACTGGTAATTGAGAGAGAAAGTCGGCCCGCGACGGTGGTTGAAAGGAATAACGATCGGCCCCTGCAGTGAAGCCACACCCGTGAAAGCGTTGTATGCGGATTTAGCCGCTGCAACGCCGCTCAGCGCGTAGGGCTGCGCGTTGAGCGCCGAGTTGCTCTCGACGGCCACAAAGCCGCCGGTGTAGAGAGCCTTCGTGCCCGAACGCGTGTTGCCGAATGCTGGATTCGTTGCGTACTGCGATGTCGCCGCATTGTTCACGCTGCCCTGCACCAACAATCCGTCCGCGCTCTGCTCGTTCTCCTCGGGCGCCTTGGGGATCTCCTGCAGAGTTGCCTGCCCATTGGCTTGGGCGGGCTTCTTTGTCTGCGGCTGCTGCGATTGCGCCGCTGCAGATTGCTGGTTCTGCGCAGTTGCAGTCGCCGACTGGGGCGTTTCTACGGTAGGCTTGGCCGCCTGCGCGCTGGCCTGTATCTGCGCGGCGTCGAGGAGTTTCAACTCGTACGCCGCTGCCGGCATGTTCGGCGCAATCGTTACGTCCTCATGCACCGGCGCGAACAATTGCATCTGAATATCGATCGTCCACTTGCCGTCGCCCAAATCGTCGAACTGAAACCCGCCATTAACATCGGAGACCGCGGTCAACGTCGTCGTCCCCTGCGTAGCCGTCACCGTCGCTCCCGGTAACGGCAACCCGCCAAAAGTCACCGCCCCGCGATACGGCGACGCCGCAGCCAGCGCCGTCGACGCCAACCACACAGCTAAACAAATAAAATGTCGGAATCGATGCATCTGTTTTCCGTTCCCCACTTACTTTCCGCATCGCTTTGCCAGTCCGAATGCAGCAATCTTCCTATATCGCTCATTCGGCTTGTTCTGACAAAACAATACGCATGCCGATCTTGTTTAGTTCGCCGTCGGCTGATCCATGTGGTCGATCACAATCACGTCCACCGGTTCCTTCCGTGCCACCAATCTCAAACCAAGCTGTTCTTGCAAAGCCGTAAAGATAGGCGGACCCTCGGGCTCCGGCGGAGGCGTGCCGCCGCCGCTGCTGCCAGGCAGCATGATCCCCGCCTTCATGCTGTCATCCGGCACGAACGAAAGTGTGTAGTCGTAACTCTCCGACAGTCCGGTCTTGTCCACAACGGTGCTGCCAAGCTGCATAGCAACCATGTGCGCGATCGACGCCAGGGAGACTCCATGGCCTGTCATCGTTAATCCACTATCGCCGACGCTCATGCCGGCGCTGGCAGGTTTCCGGTCCACTGCAGGTCCGGTGGCATTGCCAGCCGAACTCGACAGCTGCATCTTCAGTCCGCCCTTTGCAATCACCAATGTGTAAACCGTAAGTTCTCGCGTCTCGTGGTGAAACTTCAGCGCACATCTTTCTTGCAGAACCGGCAACAGCATGGCCCACTGTTGTTCCAGAGTGAGTTGCCTGAATTTCGGCGCATCTTCCGGCGCCACCTTTGCGTCGACATCGTAGCGACTCGTGGTGACCCATGCCGGCTCTCCCAACAAGCGGTCGTTAGTCACCCCGAAGGCCTCGCGAAGGATCATGTGCATGGGTATGCCGCCGCTTATCGCGACACCATCCGGCTTTGTATGGATGCCGATCCTCAGGTCGCTCGGCCCGTACGGCTTGATCGACACCACATCGAACGCGGGCAACTGCAGCGCCGTGTTAGCGCTCGCCGGCAGCGCGACAGAAGCGGCACTGGCCGGCGCGACAGCCTGCGCAACAGGCGAAGCCGGAGGCGTAAGGCCAACGGACTGGGGTGCAGCCGCGCCCGCCTGGGTCCAAGCGCAACGCACCAGCAGGAATGCGCTTACCACCAAGGCCAAACCGAGTCCGCGGCTTAGTACTCTTCGGCGCGGTGCGGCTTCGCTCATCGTCGCTTGCACTCCATGTTGAGATTCGCCACGCGGTCAGTGAGACCCACGCACGTGCCTGGTTTGCGTCAGGGGGTGTCAACAATAAGACGTTTTAGTCCCCTGTTTGGTTCGCGTTGTCTCGCATTATTTCGCGTTTGGCTTTCCATCCTGCTTGGCTTGCGCGCCTCCTGCTCCCTGCCCCCTGATACCTGCTTTCAATTCGCCGATGGTTTTTCCACATGGTCGATCACGATCACATCGTCCATCGCTTTGGTCGCCGAAAACTTCAACCCAAGCTGCTCCTGCATCGCGGTGTAGAGGCTCGGCGGCGCATTGGGGTTGTCGCCCGCTGGCGGAGGCGTAGTCACAGCGCCACGGAACTGGGCAAACTGCGAATCGTCCGGCGTCCACTTCAACGTGAAGTCGTACTTGGCAGTCAGCCCAGTCTGATCCACCACCGGCTTATCCATCACGCTTGACTGCATCCACGTCGCAAATTCCTTCATGCTCATGTTGGCAACAATCAGGTCCCCCAACCCGCGAAATCCGAATGCCTGCTGATCGTTCGGTCCCGCCGCCGTCTCTTTCATCTTGGGCCCGCCACTGCCCACCTCGATCGCGTAAACCGCAAGCTCTCGCTGCTCGTGGTGAAATTTCAGCGCGAACCGGTCGGTCAGCAGTTTTTGCAGAATCAAGCCCATCTGCTTGATGTTCGGCCTTCCCGGCACATCGGGCACGCCGTCAATGTCGAAAAGATCTGTGCCAAGCCAGTCTGGCGCGCCAATGATCTGCTTCGCATGCATCCCATACGCAACGGCAATCAGGTCATTCACATTGGTGTTAAACGTCCTGAAATGCGTGCCGCGAAATCCGAATCCCTTTCCCTGCGCGCCAGGTTGGCTCGGCTTGATGGTTGCCACATCGAGACCCGGGTCTGCATCGGCCGCCATCGGCTTCACCGGCTCCGGAATCGGCCATGCGGCATCCGGTTCCGTGCGCGAGAGCACCAGCGGAATCGGATTCGGCCCCTGCGTCCACGTTCCCGTAATCGTCTTGCCGTCGGCGCTCATCTTGCCTTCGTACTTGCCGCCAATCATGTCCAACGAGAACGTCAGCGTGCCATCCTGAAACGTCGTCTTCGACGCCGCAAACGGCTGTCCACCCTGATCGATGCTGTAAAAGGTCACCTTGTACTCGCCACCAGCCGCTTGTGTGATCTTCAGTTCCGTCCGCAAATCCCGGCCTGCATGCAGCGTCCCCTGCCAGATTCCCAAAACGTCCTTTGGCGAAGCCGTCGTTAGCGCCGTCGATGGGCTCTGTCCCGCCGGAGCGGCCTGCGCTGGAGCCGGGGCAGATGCTGCGGCCGGCTGCGACGCTTGCGCGCTCGCGCCCGTGCCGCTGAGAGCCAATATTGCCGAAACCAGCGCTGCGCAAACGAAACCTGCGGTTCCGCGCATCGTCTTCCTGTAACAATCCGCTTTGAGCCCCAGCTCCCTTGTATTTGTCATTCCGATTCCCTTCTCCATACAGTGGCCGCGTACGATTCGCGCCTACTGCCGATTTTCCGATCTTGAGAAGAATACACGGATAAGACGAAAGTACGTTCCCCTTGGTTCATTTGTTCCCTGCCTTTTGTGACCGGTTTCTTGTCGCGCCGCGCTTCAGTTGATGGCACTCGGCAGCACCACCGCGAGCATTGACGCACCGGCTACGACACTTCTGAAGACGCCAAGATTGTTCGCGACGGAACGACCTCGCACAAGAGGGCGGCCCGGCGCCAAAACATCGAAGTCGCCAGGAACTTAATCACTTAGACACCGCGGCGTAAGCCTTTGTTCCCGCCCCCATAGCCCTCCCTGCCTCTTATTCTCTTGTTTCTTGCCGGGCGATCTTTGCCGCTGGGGTGGCCTGGTCCCTATTCTTTTCAGTTCGCCGACGGCTGCTCCACATCGTCGATCACTACCACCCGCACCGGGCCCTTTGTCGGTTCGAGCTTCAATCCGAGTTGCTCCTGCAGCGCTGTGAACAAACTGGGGTACTGAGCATCCGCAGCGGCCGCCTTCCCGTTGTCCTCGGTCCAATCGAGATGAAAATCGTAGTCGCCCGTCAATTCGGTGCGATCGAGAACCACGCGGTCGCTCCCCGCGCCGGTAAGAAAATCGGCGAGGGCGCTCATCGAAATTCCCGTGGCCGTCATGTGTCCGTTGCTAACGTAAATGCTGTGATCTCTCTCGGCCTTTGGCTTGCCATCGGCATCCAGCATTGGTGCCGCATTCGCTAGCTTGGCGCCACCCCTCGCTACCACCAGCGCATAAATCGGACGGTCCTGGGAGTCCCGGTGAACCATCAGCCGAAAGCGATCCGCGATGAGCGACTGTACTGCGAAGCAGTATTCGCGAAACCTCGCCGGACCGGTCATATCTCTCAACTTCGCAGCTTCTGTCTCATCTAACTTCGCCTCAATATCGAACGCTTGATGATCGAGCCAACCTGGTCCACCCACAACCTGCGAGTCCGATTTCAATCCATACGCCATTCGAATCAGCCGCCGAAGTGTGTAGTTCTCGATAGAAAGCGCACCTCCGTGACCGTTCCAGTTATCGTTCTGATCGTCTGGCCGACTCGGCTTGATCGACGCCACCTCGAATTTGGGGGGATTAGGAACCACCTCGTCCGATTGTGATTGCGCAAGACTCCAACTGGCCAGCCCCAATCCGGCAGCGACCGGAAGACCTGAAGCCAGCAGGATGACTCCGCAGATTAAGATCTTCGCGCCGAGGCTCATCTTCCGCACTACCTGCTCCGTCATGATCCGCCCAATCCGCTTCTTCAAATCCGCACCGGTAACGCCCGCAACGCACGCGATTGGCGACTCCACATAAAACTTGCAAACATTCAGAATCCCTTCGACGTAAACGAGCGCTTCGCCGCCTGCTTCAATTACCGCTTCATCGCAAGCCCGCTCCCGCTCCTCAATCAGCCGCGCACCAATCCACCACACCGCGGGATGAAACCAGAGCAGAGTCTCGACAACCATGTGCAAGGCAAACGTCAAATTGTCGCGCCGCCGCACATGGCACATCTCATGCGCCACAATCGCCCGCATTTGCTCCGCACTGAGCCGTTCCAAAATCCCTGCGGGCATCAGCAGCACAGGACGAAAAATTCCAAAGATGCCCGGCTCAATCAACGCGCCCGAATAAATCACCGGCAAATCTATATCAAAGCTGCTGTCGTCCTGACCTATCAAAAATGCCTTGTCATCCTGAGCGGGTGAGAATGATTTTGGAAATTCCTGATTCAACTGAGCATATCTCCACAGATTTTTGCTGTGTAGGAACTGTGCAGGACAATTGTGTAAATTTCAGCCAATTTGGCCGCTCCAGGCCCCTTGGGCACGAGGAGCCGGGGTGCGTCGCCCCTTCGTCCGAAGGTAATCTGCGCCATACGCGGTGTCGGCTCCTGCTGTTCATACATACTGCTAACGATAAATGATCGCAGCACTGGCTGCATCTCCGCTGCATGTTCAGTGAACAGAAGCGATGAAACCGAATGTTGATGCCGCAATCAATCGAAGCCTCAGCCATGGGAATCATGCAAACGGATAATCGCATCCGTCGTCGGGCTTTCAGAGGCTCAGCCCTATATCCATACCCTGGCTCTTTTCCTGCTTGGGAGTCTCGGCTATTTCATGTTGCGGCGGCTCCAGGTCGGGCGTATGGGCGCTCTGGTGCGAAACATCATGGCCTAACGCTTGCGGGAGCTTTTCTCGGTCGTTCGTGAAAATTTGTGCATCGTGAGCGCCACGCGAAACCGAGACATAGGCCATGCGGTTGTTGAGCAGGTCTTTTGCGCCTAGCTCCGTATCTACGTGAATGAGCACACGGTCTGCGGTCTGCCCCTGACTGGAGTAGCTGGTCACCGCGTAGCCGTGATCCAGATGAGGATGTCGCTGCGGATCGAAGCTCATGCTGCGCTCGTTGTCCAGCTTCAATCGCATTGTGCCATCCGGCGCGATGCCCTCCACTGTTCCAAGTTCACGGTTCGCTATCTTCAATTCCTGGCTGGGCGCGGTGAACTGGATGCGGTCGCCGACGGAAAATGCCTTTTTCTGCTCGCGGTAAACCGAGACTCCCATCTGGCGGCGCGGATCGTAGGTCGTCTGTTCTCCGTTCGTCCGCAGAACCGTCAGCGTGTTTTCCCGTGCATTCACTGAGACAACGCGAGTGTATTCGCCTTTTTCAATGCCAGTCTCCTTCGAGCTGCGCGAGTAACGCAGAATATCGTTGACCTGGTATTGCTGCGCCCAACTGCGGTCCGCGCCAGTCATCTCCTGGCGCGGCACGAGCGTGTTGATGGAGTGCTCCTGTTGGCCTACAACGCCGCGCGATTGCAGCTCGTCATGTATACGCTGATTGATCTCGGTGCGCGAACGGTTGTCCGGCGAAACCACGAGCGTGCTTTCAGGAGCCTTGGCATACTCGCGCGCGATAGCGGAGATGCGTTCCTCATGGCCCTTCACTTCATGCACGCGACCCTGCCTGTCAAGACTCTCGACAGCGGCTCCCACCTGACCGTGCGCCAACTGCTCGACCGCCTGCTTCAACTCCGGGTCACGTTGCCGCACGATCTCCTCCAGCTTCGCCGTCCGCATTCCAGCTTCCTGAAGCTGGGCAAAGGGGCGGCCTGCTTCGACTGCTTCATGCTGGCGCGTATCGCCTACTAAAAGAACGCGGTCATTCGGATGGAGGCGGGTCACAAACTCATGCATCTGCCGAGTTGAGGCAAACGATGATTCATCGAGTACATACAATCGCTTCTCGCCGGTGTCCGGCTGCTCGCCCCTGGCAAGATGACGCTGGAGGGTTGAAGTTTCTATACCGGCCTCGGCGAGCTTATGCGCCGCGCGGGATGTTGGCGCAAACCCTTCGACTTTATATCCCTGCGCCTCTGCACCCTCACGGACCACAGCCAGCGCCGTCGTCTTGCCGGCCCCGGCGACTCCATCCAATCCTACAATCTTCTCGCGGCTCACAAAGATGTCATCGACCGCGCTGCGTTGCGCCGGGCTCAACTCTGTGTGCCGGTCTTCTGTCCAAATTCGCAACTGCGGTGAAACCAGCATCGGATCGCCATAGCCGCGCTCATTGCCTCTCTGCATCTGGGTGACGATCTCCTTCTCCATACGAATCATTTCGGCAGTCGTATACTGCGGCGCGGCGCGGCCATCCGTCTGTTCAACCGCGCGGAACTCGCCTCGCGCCACTCGCTGCTCGAACTCATGTCGCACCTGGCCATAGGTCGCCTGCCCCATGCTGCGGTCCATCGCCGCTTGCAGGATGGCTCTCTCATCATGCACCGCCGAACGCTCGAAGACATGGTTGCGCGAGTAGGTCACGGACTGCTGCACCGTCTTCTC
>JBEKPD010000015.1:0-73700 GCA_049521075.1 Occallatibacter sp. | reverse complement strand
AACATCCCTTCCAGGGAAAATCGGCGAGTCTGGAAGATGTCTTCGAGTGGTCGAGCGCGACAAATCAGTTCGTAAACGAGCTCCGAGGCGGAAAACGAATTTAGATGCGTTTGCCCTGGATCGCACAGTCGACCGTCTGCGTACAACCGCAAAAACGCTCTATACTTAACGCGTCATGGAATCGATCCCGCGCCATCGCTGCCTGCTCTATGAAGGGCCTCCATCCAGGCAACTGCCGATGCTGGCTGCGGTCATATGCCGGAAGATCGAGGAGAACTATCGTTGCCTCTATCTCAACAGTCCGGCCATGGTCGCCGGCATGGGGTCGTATCTTGCCGCACGAGGCCGGGACGTTTTGGAGGATACCAAACGGGGCAGATTGGTATTGTCGTCTGAGCAGCACAATTCTAGCGACGGCCTCTTCGATGTGGATGCAATGCTGAAAGGACTCGAAGACACTCTGGACCAGGCGCTCAAAGATGGATGCAAGGGACTGTGGGCATCTGGAGACATGACCTGGGAATTCGGCCGAGCCAAAGATTTCTCACGGCTGCTCGACTACGAATGGCGACTGGAAGAATTCTTTCAGTCGCATCCTGACTTGGAAGGCATCTGCCAATACCACGGGGATACTTTGCCACCAGAAGCCATGAAGCAAGGGCGTGTTGCTCACCCGACGATCTTCATAAGCGAGACGCTGTCGCTTGTCAATCCTCATTACCTCCCGCCCAAGTCTTCTGCGGTCAGCAACTCTGTGTAGATCAGCCGCGGCGGGTGTTGATCAAAGAGTAGTTTCAGGGTCGGGTAATCCAGAATTCGCTTTCCAGCCCCATGCCCGGTTTGGCGTAATTCAACTGTGACGCGGGGCCTGGGAAGTATCCCTGGAGGAATGTTCTAAAAGAATCTTGCTGACAGTGAGTGAATTGGAAGCGCGTCTTTACGGAATCTGAGTGTAGGAAAACATGCTATCCCACATCTCGATTCAAAAGCGAGATGTGGGCCACCGTTTTCGTGCTAAATGGAGAGAGGGGAGTTGGGATTCGTGCTTTTCCACGCCACATTCGTGCTGGGTTGAGAGCGCGAAAAGCAAATGCAGGTTCTTCGACTAGCATTGGCGCATTTCATCGGCCAATGCTCGCAGAATGACATCCATTTTTTAGTCGCTCAGGTTTTTAGTCGCTCAGGATTACAACTTTGACGTAGGCGCCAGCGCTACAGTAGCAGGCTACGTATGCCGGTTGTACTCCGGCGGGCCGGCCATGATCATGCCGCTCTTCTGGCGGCCGTGGATGTACCAGCAGCACCAGCCGGTCTCAAACGTCTTGTCACCGGTCGCGGTCAGGTCAGCGTAGACAACATTTCCGTAGATGTAGATCTTCTCTTCCCACTCTTCAATGCGACGCAACTCCTCGTCGTTTTCGCAAACCGTCTTCACTTCGTCGCGGCCGAACGACTTGATGCTCACCGACTCGCCCGGCAGCAGAAGAGTGGGCGCAACCGGAGCGTGCGGCGCGGCCTGGAAGACGGGAGTGGCCGACAGCTCCGATTCTTCTTTGGCGATGGCGATGCATTCGGCTAGAGTCACGACGCGGGCCGGAGAGCGGCCACGATTGGTGGCCATGACAGAAAAGCTGTTCGTAGTGCCGGGCATAGGCGCGGCCGTAATCAGAATCCAGGGTCGCTCGGCTTTGGCCTGGCTTTCGGCGAAGAGCAGCGCCGCTCGTGCAGCTTCGACCGCGGCCTGGGCGGTTTCTTCGGAGTAGCGCGTCTGGCGCTCGATCTTGTTCAGCGCGGAGACCGCCATCCAGGCAAACACGGCCGCGATCACCGTGAGAAGCAGCTCTGACATCCATTTGAGTCGCTCCGGCAAGGTCCACTCCGCGGGCGCGGGCGGCGGCGGGTTGACGCTGGTGATGTGTGTCGGCGTGTAGTCGGAGGGGCCATTGGTGCCGGAGGGGCTTGTGGATGTGCCGGAGGCAGACGGCTCAGAGGTTGTGGAACTGCCAGCCTGCGTTGCGGTGGCCGGCCTGCTTGTCTGTGCCGGGCAAACTGCTGGGATAAATGCCACAAGGAGCATCGCAGCGGCAGTGGTGAACTGATGCTTCATGGGCATGGCGACACTGTAGCACAGCGGGAACGGGTTGGTGCTCCCCCGAGCGGGGCAGCGCTAACCCCGGTGACTCATTCCGGTAATCGGCTCAAAATGGAAAGATTGCGCGCCATGCGCAGGGAAATGCGCATGGGAATCTTCTCCTGGTTGCCGAGGGTGAGAACCATGTAGGTCCGGAAAAAGCGTTTTGTCCGGCTGAACTGAATCTCGTCCCATGGGATGCGCAGCGGCGGGTGGCCGATGCGGAACAGAAACAGCACCGAGACATAGAGCGCGTCGCTGGCGGCAGTCAGGCGGATCAAGCTCGAGTACTTGCTCCAGAAACGCATATATACGGTGTAGAAGAACGGCCCTGCGGTTTTTGTTTCGCCGTACGGAGCGGATTGCTGATTGAAGCGCCTGCCAAGAGCGAACCAGCCGCTGGTGAAGCTGACGATGAAGCCGACAGCGCTCCAAAGAGCGATGAAAAAGATAACAATGCCCAAGGGCGTGGCCAGGAAATTGTTGAGCATGCTCGCTTGCATCGTGCACCTCTTGCAGATTTCAATCGGCTGAATGCGTCACGTCCATCATCCACGTCCATCATCATGGATGAGCCGGGTTATACCCCCACAGGAAATGGCTTGGGACTGGATTCGTCGGGGCTGACGCCGGTGCGCCAGCGCTCAAAGCGGCCCTGCAGCAGACTCATCAGGCCGGTATACCAATAGCCGACAACAAACAGAATCAGGAACGGCGCTGTGAAGTAGTTGTGATTCGAGAAGGTGTAGATGATCGCTGCAAGGAAATAAAAGCCAAGGAACAGCTCGATCCATGGCACGAGCTTGAGGCGTTTGCGGTACTTGGCGGCCTGGGATTTCTCGCCCTTCTGCGCCACGCGGTACTTGGGCGTGCGCACGAAGGCGCTCTTGATGCCGAACAGGGCTTCCATGACGGCCTTGGTGTTTGTCACAGTGAGGCCGATGCCGAGCGCCATGAGAAACGGCAGATAGTAGAACGTCCTCTTCCAGGTCTTGGGAAAGAGCTCACGCTCGCTCATCACGTAGAAGACCGCAATGGAGAAAGTGGACGCAGTAAAAAGTGGTACGTCGATGAGCAGCATCTGGAACCAGCCCTGGTAGAAGCGGCAGATCATGGCGGGCATAATGAACGCCGACATGATGACCATGAGCGGGTAGCTGAGGTTGGCCGTGAGGTGATAGACCGACTCGACCTTGTTCCGCCGCGCCATGTTAGAGCGGAAGACCTGAGGCAAGATCTTGATGCTGGTCTGGATGAGTCCCTTGGCCCAACGCGCCTGCTGGGTTTTGAAGGCGGTCATCTCGATGGGAAGCTCCGAGGGGCACTCCACATCGGGCAGGTATTTGAACTTCCATCCGGCCATCTGCGAGCGATAGCTGAGGTCGGTGTCCTCGGTGAGCGTGTCGTGCTCCCAGCCGCCGCCGTCGGAGATGGCCGGGCGGCGCCACATGCCGGCGGTGCCGTTGAAGTTGAAGAACTCGCCGGAGCGTGCGCGGGCGCCGTGTTCCATAACAAAATGCCCGTCGAGCAGGATGGCCTCGATCTGGGTGAGCATGCTGTAGTCGCGGTTGAGGTGCGTCCAGCGGGTCTGCACCATGCCGATCTCAGGCTCCGCGAAGTGGTGGATCACTTTCATGATCCAGTCGGGCGGAGGCACAAAGTCGGCGTCGAAGATGGCGACGAACTCGCCGCTGGCGACCTTCAGGCCGGCATCGAGCGCCCCGGCCTTGAAGCCATGGCGATTGGTGCGGTGAATGTAGACGATGGGATGGCCGAGAGCGGCGTAGCGGTCGACGATCGACGAGGCAACGGCCGTAGTTTCGTCGGTCGAGTCGTCGAGAACCTGGATCTCGAGTTTCTCGCGCGGGTACTCCATGGCGCAGATGGCCTCGACGAGCCGGTCGATGACGAACTGCTCATTGAAAATGGGCAGCTGGATCGTGACACGAGGCAGTTCGGCAAAATGGCGTGGCGGGTTGGGATCGTAGTTTTTCTTGTACTTGAAGTACTGGTAACACAGGGTGTAGCGATGAACGCCGTAGAGGGCGAGAAGGATCATCACCGCAAAATAAGGCAGCAGCATGCAGGCGTCGAACAGGTTCCAGTGGTAAAGACCCTTGAAGGTCTGGTCGGTAAACTGCATTTTGAGGTAGTGCCGCAGGCCATTTTGCGACGCAAAAGCAACGAACGCCGAGAGATCCCTGAACAGTCCCCCAAGCGGGTCGGTAATAGTAAGCAGGGGAGTGGAGAACGCGGAAATCAGGGCAGGTGCCTCCGGTGGGAGATACGGTCCCATTGTACGCGACGGAGATTGGGGGCCGACGTGAGCTCGACCAGCGCGGATGGCGGATGCGGATTGATGGGGCGATGCGCGAGGCGATCAGGAAGAGAGCGTGAGCGCCCATTTAAACTAGACAGTTATGGCCACTTTGAAAGCTGTGCGCGGGACGCGGGATTTGCTGCCACCGGAGACCGAGCTGTGGAACCGCATTGAGGCGACCGCGCGAACGGTCTTTGCCCGCTATCATTTCGGCGAGATTCGGACCCCGATTTTTGAAGACACGGGGCTTTTTGCGCGCAGCGTGGGCGAAGAGACCGATATTGTCTCGAAAGAAATGTACACGTGGGAGGATCGGGACCGGTTTGACGTTAATCGCCTTAAGGAGGCGTGGATAGACCTCGGCGGTGACGAATATTCAAATATTGAAGAGAATGTCAGGGTCGGCGGCGGCGACGTAGTCGATTTAACCGCTCGCCGCATGGGAGTATTCGAGGGTCGAGATGTGCCAATTATCGAACTCGTCGAGTTCAAACAGGAGCTGAAGGAATTCGACATTGCCCGAATGAGCAGGCTAATCGACCAATTCGCGAGCCCAGTCAATGGGGCTCGCATTAGAGGCACCCTGGTCATCCCGGCGAAGCGAAATATGCCGGCAAATGTTACGGCTGCGGCGGAGCGCCAAAGGATAAGCATCCAGCAACTTGGAGGCGATTTTTTTCTGACCTCACAACGGCTCACTCTGCGGCCCGAAAACACGGCGGGGGTAGTGCGCGCGTACATCGAACACAAGCTGGGCGAGAGCGGGCGACTGCAGAAGCTCTACTATATCGGGCCGCAGTTCCGGCGCGAGCGGCCGCAGAAGGGCCGCTACCGGCAATTCTGGCAGATCGGCGCGGAGGTGATCGGGCCGCCTTCGGCGGGCAGCGAGAGTCCGCTGCGCGATGCGGAAGTTTTGGAGATGCTGGCCACTATGCTCGATGAGTTGCACATCAAAGGCTGGACGCTGGAACTGAATTCCGTTGGGTCTTCTGCCGACCGCGCGAGATACAACGATGTCCTGCGCGCGGCGCTCGTTGAAGTGGCGCCGAAGATGTGCGCGGATTGCCAGAGACGGGCCGAGACCAATCCACTGCGCGTGCTGGACTGCAAGGTTCCGGAGGATCAGCCGATCATTGAGGCGCTGCCGAAAATCACCGAATCGCTCGATCAAGAATCGAAGGATCATTTTGCCGGCGTGACCGCTGCGCTCGATGCAGCGGGCGTGGCGTACAAGCTGAATCCGCGACTGGTGCGCGGGCTCGACTACTACACGCGGACGACCTTCGAGTTCACGCATGGAGGGCTGGGCGCGCAGAATGCGCTTCTCGGCGGCGGGCGTTACGACGGGTTGAGCGAAGCCATTGGCGGTCCGAAGGCCCCGGGAATCGGATTTGCGATGGGGCTGGACCGGCTGGTGCTGACGCTGCAGTCCACAGAGCTCAACCAAAAGGCTGCCCCACCGCTCGCGGTGGATGCGTACATCGCTCCCCTCGGCGAATCGTTGAATGCAGCGGCCCTGGTTCTGGCCCGCGAATTGCGACGCGCCGGACTCAGCGTTGAGTTGGGCGACGGCAGCTTCCGGTTGAAGAAGTCCTTCGAGACCGCCGACAAGGTAGCGCGGCGCATCGTGATCCTGGGCGAAGACGAACTCCAATCCGGTATTCTGACAGTGAAGGACTTTGCCACAGGTACGCAGAGCAAAGTTCCGCGCGCGGAATTGGTGAGCTTCCTCAATCAGTAAGTGCGAATCTCCTCGGGATCGCGCTCTCCCACCCTAGCGACAAAAACAAATACGTCGCAAGGATGGGGCACCCGAGGCATGTGGAAGATTGAGAGCGAAAGGGTAGTTTTGTGCTCGACTTTTTAGGCAATCTGGAACGGACACATCTTTGCGGCGAGTTGCGCGCCGCCGACGCCGGCAAACGCGTAATTTTGATGGGGTGGGTGAACCGCCGTCGCGACCACGGCAATCTGATTTTTCTCGATCTGCGCGACCGCTCCGGCATTGCGCAGGTGGTGCTGGACCACGACCTGGTGCCCGAGGGCCACGCCAAGGGCGAGCAGGTGCGGCCGGAATACGTGGTGGCCGCGGTGGGCAAGGTGCGGCTGCGCTCGCAAGACGCCATCAATCCCAAGATGCCGACCGGCGAGATCGAAATTGAGGCTACCGAGTTGCTGGTGCTGAACGATACGCGCCTCGCGCCGTTTTCGCCTGCGGAAGAGGCAATCCAGAACGAGGAAGTGCGCCTGAAATACCGTTACGTGGACCTGCGGCGCCCCGAGATGCAGCACAATTTCCGCCTGCGCCACGATATTACGCTGGCCATTCGCGAGAGCCTCAGCAAGCAGGGCTTTCTCGAAGTGGAAACTCCGATTCTGACCAAGTCAACGCCTGAGGGGGCGCGCGATTTCCTGGTTCCCAGCCGCGTGCATGCAGGCGAGTTCTACGCGCTGCCGCAGTCGCCGCAGATTTTCAAACAGATTCTGATGATCTCGGGCTTCGACAGGTATTTTCAAATTGCCCGCTGCTTTCGCGACGAGGATCTTCGCGCCGATCGTCAACTGGAGTTCACGCAGGTCGATCTGGAGATGAGTTTTCCGCGCCAGGAGACGGTCTTTGGCGTGGTGGAGCAGTTTATGCAGGCGGCGTTTGCCGCAGCCGGTGTCACGCTGCCGATTCCCTTCCCGCGCGTCACATACGATAATTCGTTGCGGCAATATGGGACAGACAAGCCCGACCTGCGGTTGCCTGGGCTAACTGACGTGCGCCCAGCGTTTACCGATGAAGCCCTGGCCACGCTGCAGATCGATCCCGCGCTACCGGTTGTGGCGCTGCGTATCCCCAAGGTGGGCGAGCTGAGCCGCAAGGAGCGCGAGGACAATCATCCGCTCTTCGATTTAAAGAAGGGCGCGAAGTTCATCGACGATTTCAAGCGGCTTGCGAAGGGCTTTCCCGATGCGGCTACGAAGGTGCGCGAGCTGGCCGATGCGGCCGATGAGGATTTCGTCATCATTGTGGCCGGCGACCCGGCGCATCACATCAAAGCCAGCGACACCAAGTTTCCGGGTCGGCTTTCGGAACGCGAGATCAACGTGTACGCGGCGGCAGGGAACTTCCGTGCCGAACTGGCGAAGAAATATGCCGAGAAGCACGGGGCGTTCCGGGTTACCGATGAGGTCGTCCAAAAGGCTGCTGCGGGGAGCGCGGAATTGATTGACGGAAGCCAGGCCTTCCACCCCATGTGGCTCACCGACTTTCCGATGTTCGAGTACGACCTGGCCGCAGGCAAGTGGGTTCCCGCGCACCATCCGTTCACCGCGCCCTTCGACGCTGACATGGCGAACCTCAAAAGCGATCCGGCGAGCGTGCGCGCCAACTGCTACGACCTGGCCATGAATGGGCTCGAACTCGGGTCCGGCTCCATCCGCATTCATCGCAAGGACGTGCAGCAGCAGATTTTTTCCTCGCTAGGGATTAGCGAGGAGGAAGCCAAAGCAAGATTCGGGTTTTTCCTGGACGCGCTGGAATATGGCACACCGCCGCACGGCGGCATTGCGCTGGGTCTCGACCGCATTGTGATGCTGCTGGCAGGAGCGGCCAATCTGCGCGAAGTGATAGCCTTCCCCAAGACGGCGAAGGCTATCGACCTGATGGCAGAGGCGCCGACGCCGGTGAGCGAGCAGCAGTTGAAGGAGTTGCACATTCGCGTGGCGCTGAAGAGCTAGCATGCGGGCCGAGAGATCGTTGTCAGTTTGCGCTCATGCCGAGATGCTGCAACAAACTCGTAAAACATCCAGGGATTTGTGCGTTCCATTGTGACCAGTCATGACCGCCGGGCTCGGTGTGGAACTCATAATTGATTCCATAACGCTTGAGGAGGGCCGCGAATTGTCGGTCTGGCCCAAGCAGAGGCTCTTGTCGACCTGCTGTTAGGTAGATGAACGGTATGGCTTGGGCGTTTGCGGTTCGGATGAGAGTTGATGGATCACGCGCGGCTCGTTCTTCGCTGCCGGCTGGTCCGAAGATAGTCCTGAACTTCCACCATTGGCCGAGTCGCCGGAGATTGTAGTGCCGGAAAGGCACGTCGATGGATGGGCTGAGCGCGCCGACGAAGGCAAATAGCTCCGGATGCGAGAAGGCGTACTTCACGGCCGCGAAGCCTCCCATCGAAATCCCGATAATTGCGCGACCGGCGCGGTCCGTTCTTGCTGGGAAGCGGTTCTCTACATCGGCAACCAAATCTTTCGTGATGTAGTCCTCGTATTTCTCACGTGGCGACCCCACTTCGTTCATGAAATAGGACTCATCCCCTTCCGGCATCACGAAGATCAGGCCTTTCAGAGCGTACCGTGAAACATCGGAGTCATTCGACCATGCGCGGAAGTCGTTGCCTCCGCCATGGAGCAGATAAACGACAGGCAGCCTCTCGGTGGGTGGCAGATTCGGTGGAAAGAGAACCCGATAGGGCATCTGTCTCGCAAGAGATGCGCTGTAAAACGTTACGTCTTGCATCGTAACGCCGGGAGCAATTCTCGGATGATCGGGCGACGAAGAGTGATGGCACGAGGAAAGAAAGAAAGACGCAACGAGAATTAGGCAGAACCGTCGAGCGATGTGCATAAAGAGTTTCAAAATAACCGTTTCTAACAATCCAATTCCGCAAAAAAGCTCAAGCCCTGCGCTCTATCGAAAGCGCCGCGTCGCTTTGACGACCATGGAAAAGACGCCCGATTCGTCGCGGGCCACTACCAGTGAAACGTGGCGGTTGATGGCCACTTCAGCCTGGAGCAACTGCTCGCTGGTGGTATTCACGTCGGTGGCGTAGGTGAGGGTGACGATACGGCCGAACTGCTCCTGCACGGTGACGCGCGAGGTGGAGTTGCCGAAGGCGCCGAGGTAATTGGGATCGATTTTTACCGAGCCCGCGCCGAAGAGCTTCTGCACACGATTGCTGACGGTGGCATTCAAGGCTCCGCCGAGTAGCGCGTCGGTGGGATTGCTGATGGCCTGCTCCTGCTGCTGCGTGTAGAGGCGCTGCTGGCTGGCGGTGTGGCCGAGGGCAAGGAGGGAAACCACGTCGGCCTCGGGCAGTGGAGGATCGCTGCGGAGACTGACGACGGGCTTTTGCGGCGATCCGTGCAGGTCGAGCGAAACGTCGTAGTCTTCAACATGCGCCGTGGCGCTGAGGTCGATGACGGGCTCGATGCGTACCGGGTTGGTGAAGGTAATGTCGCCGCGCTCCAGTTCGTAGCGGGTTCCGGCGATCAAGGCGCTGCCTTGGGTGATGGAGACGCGGCCCAAAAGCGACGGCGAAGCCAGGGTGCCGCGCAGGTGCAGATCCACGTCGCCGGCGAGCTTGGCGAAAGCATTCTGGAAGCTCAGCTGCGGCGAAGAGATTATGTGCACGTCGAGGCGCACGTGATTCGACGGAGCCTCGGGCGGCGCGATGGTTGGCACCGAGGTGCTGGCCTGGAGGGCGAGCGCGGCCAGATCGAGATCGGGACTGACGGAGAAACGCGTGATGAGAACGTTGCCGCTCAGGAACAGGTTGCCCTGCGCGCCTTGCAGATGGAAAGTCGCGTCGGCGAGTGAGCTGACCCCTTCGGGATAACGAATGTGCACCTGTTTGCCGGTGACCGAGAGATCGGCGTAGATGCCGTGCTGATAGGCCAAATATCCGCCCACGCTCAGCAGGCCGCCGCCGCTCATCGCCGTCAGGTTTTTCACTTCGAGCCGGTTTTGGTTGAATACGAGCGTGCCATGCAACTGGCTCAGGCCGTTGGGCAGATCTTCAAGCGAGAGCGCAGCGTTGTTGAAATCGATGCGGCCCTGCAGGTTGGGATGCAGCAGTGGACCGTGCGCTTCCAGTTGGAAGGTTGTCGAGCCACTGGCGGTCAGGTCGGGATCGATGGTCTCCGCCAGTTTCAGGTTGATGGTGCCGCTGCCGGTGAGATCGAGTTGCCGTTCGCCCTCGATCGACAATGCTCCCTGCATGTGCAAGTCGGTATCTTGACCGGTGAGGTGCACCGGATCGAGATGAATGCGGCCGTTGGCCAGCGTGGCATGCAGTCCGCCTTCGCTCTCGAGCTGGACTCCAGAGACGGTGAACGCGAGCTCGTGGAGTTGCGCATCGCCCTGAAGCTCTTCGGGATGCGCCAGCGGCCCGGTGATGGAAACCGTGCCGGCCAGCGCCGATTCGCCGCTGACTGCGCCCATGTGCGCCATGCGGAGCGCGGTGCCGAGGTTGAACCGGGAGAATTCGACCTGGGCATGCGTTCGATAGTCGCCGCGAAGTTCAGTTTGTCCGTGCAGGGTGAGCGCTGCCTGCTCCAATTGCGTGGTGGCGTCGTATTCGAGCAGCGGCCCCGCGGAATGCGCGGTAGCTTCGAGCGCGCCAAAGCGCTGGCCGCCCAAGGTGAGCGCGGTGACGGTTGCGTGGCCGTCGATGTGCATGTCGGCGTGCGGATCGGCGTGCGGGCCGGCGTGCGGGTCGTTCAGCGTGCCTGAGCCGTTGACGGCAAGTGTGAGCTTGCCAGTTGCGTCGAGACCCCGGTTGCGAATCATGCCGAGACGCGCGATGTCGATGTTTTCGGCGCGGGCGTCCACCTGGAAGCGACGGGCTTGGAAGTCATAACTTCCCGACGCGGAGAGGTTGCCGCCCGCCGCGTTGAGCGTGACCGACTTGAGTTTGAGCACCTGGCCGGCGAGCCCACCCTGAACGCGAAGACCCGAGACCGGCTCACCGTAGAGGCTGCCTCGGTCCATTTCGACGGAACCGGAAGCGGCCAGCGCATGGAGCGGACCGTCGGCCTGAATGCGCGCGTTCAACGCGCCAGTGAGCGGAAGACTTGAGCCGCCAGCCGCGAGGAACGGCTGCAGGTCGGAAACATCGAGGTTCGTGGCATCGAAGTGCGCATGAAGCACGGAGTTCGAGTCGAATTGCGGCTGGCGGCTGGGCGAAGCATCGACCGTGCCGGCGATGTTGACGCGGGTGTTGCCGCGCAGGAGCTGCGCATGCTGGATGGCGATTTCGGAAGGCGAATAGCTGCCCGCGGCCGAGGCGGAGTCGAAGCGCAAAAACTGCGGCGGTGAAGAACTGCCGGTATTGGACGGCATCTCAACAGCAAGTTGTGTAGCCTGCATTGTGCCCGCAATGTGCGGCCGGGCGAGCGAGCCGGTCCACGTGCCATGAAAATCGGCTTGGCCGGCCAAGGAAACGGGCAGGGCCGCAGTTCCGGCTTTGCCGTTGCGCTGATAACCGAGGCTGCGCAACGCAGTGTCGAATTCACCCAGGTTGTGCGAGTGAAAATCCACGGTGAGCGCCGAAGAGCTTGCGATGGGGTAAGCGCCAAGCGCGCCATGAGCTTCAAGATCGCTCGCGGGCAGGTGCAGCTCGAGCTTGCGCAACTCGACGGAGCCGTCGCGCTGCGTATAGGTCGCGTCGATGGCGCCTGTTACGGGCGCTTCGCCGGCCGGCGTTTGCCGGGAGGGGCTCAAGCCAAACTGCGCATCGACCGAGACGGTGCGGCCGTCGCCGTGAGTCCAGACGGCGACGGCGGGACCATTCACGCGCGCGTCGAGGCCCAGAGGATTTGGACCGAGGCGCCGGAACGATCGCGGGCTCACCATATCGAGCACGGTGTTAAGGGCAACATCCTTGAAATTGGCGGTCACTTTGCCGTTGACGGGGATGATCCAGGGCGGGGTGCGAACCAGGACGTTCCGGTCGGCCGGAGAGGCTTCCGCTGCGGTCGCGGTCGCCTGCAGGTACGCGCTGGGATCCACGGGAAGCCAGGGCTCTAGCGCAACCATACCTTCAATCTGGCCGCCCTGGCGCAGACGGGCGACGATCTGCGTGAGGAGCAACTGCTTGCCATCGGCGTGCACATGAGTGTCGAGCGTAATGCCCGTAGCGGTGACGCCCTCGCCGATGTACGAGCCGTTGTCAATGTGGACGCCGCCCTCGATTTGAAACGCAGCTTGCTGTCCGGCTGCGGCGAGATCGAGGCGAGCCAGGCCCTCGGGCGCATCGGCATAACCGGTGATGGGATCGATGAGCCGCATATCGAGGTCGCCGAGTAGATGCGCGTGCCAGCGGGGATGCGTGAAATCGGCCAAGTCTCCGGTGATATCGAGGGCGTGCTTCTGACCACCGCGCCTTTCGGCTGTGATGCGCAGGGAGCGCAGAAACACCTGCGCGTGTTCCAGATCGAGCGTGGCCTGCAAAACCCCATGCACATCGAGGTCCTTGCGCCCCACGGTGCGGGCTAGATTGAAGTCGGTAATTCCGGCTTCGATGCGATAAGACGCGAGCGCACCATGTGCCGCGGGAATATAACGCATGACGAGCGAAGCGTCGTTGGCTGCGAAATCGAGCGGAACGTAACGCTCCTGGTAGTCGAAGCTGGCGGCGCGGCAGTCGTAGTCGATGCTGCCTTGTTCGACTGCGATGCGGCCAGCATGCATCTCGAACAGAGTGTCGATTAGAGGCTTTGACGAGGACTGCGGCCGGCGCAGATGCGGCTGATTGGTCGACCCGTTGGGATAAACAATGAAGTGGAAGCTGGGCCGGTCGATCTCCAGGCTGCGCAGGCGAACGATGGGACTGAAGAGATTGCGCAGGCTTAGAACCACGCGCAGACGCTCGATCTTTGCGTATGGCGCGTCGCCGGGATCTTCGAGTCCGTGAATCACGAGGCCATCGGCTTCGGCTTCGAGATGCAGCAGGCGCCAGTGGAAAGATGCGATCTCAGCCCGGCCACCGGTCATCTCTTCGACCGATGCGATAAGGCGCTTGCGGACTGCATTTTCGAACGCGGCGGAGCTGGCGACAAAATAGAGGCCGACAGCCAGCAGCGCGAGAAAGAGAGCCGTGCCCGTGACGGCGAGCGGAAGATGGCGCAGGAAGAAGCGGCGGAGCCGGGTGCGCAGACTACGCTGCGGCTTCTGCGGCTCCAGAATATTGTTGTTCGCGAGGTTCTCGCGGTCGCTCACGGGCTCCTCCCTTCCGAGCCGTTCGGGTTCATTGTAGGCTGTGGCGCGGGCGAAGGTTGCGGGGCGGGTTCCGGAGCGAGCTCAGTAGCAAGTTCCGGGTCGAGCACCTCGACCTCGCCCTGCTGGCGCAAATTGGTGAGCCAGTTGTCGAACAGCTCGTTGACTTGCTGCTGCAGCAGGATCTCCTGAATGCGTGGCGCCACCCGGCCCAGCGGCGGAATGGTTTCGCCGGGCCTGTACTGCGGCAGCAACGTGTCGTGGTAATAGACTGCAATCTGCTGCTGCGAAATTTGAATGCCTTGGCGGAATCGCTGCTCGATGAAGCGCAAAATCTCGAGCCGGTAGCGCAGATAGGCCGCAACGCGCTCCGCCGTGAGCCCATGCGTCACGAGAAATGCCTTCCAACCTGCGTCGGAAGCGCAATCTTGCCGGGCACACACGGGCAGGTCGGTGCGGATCTCGTGCAGCCGGACGTTCACCTCTTCCGGCGACGGTTCGATGGCCTGCAGGTCTTCCTGGCGGACCTGCTGTTCGATCAAAGTTCGGCTGATAATCTGTTCGAGCGCCTGTTGCCTGGTGAGTTCCTGCTGGGGTGCGAGGTTGGGATCGAGAACGGAGAGGCGGATCTCGTCGTCGAGGTCGCTGGCCAGGATGACGTGCCTGTTGACGACGGCCAGGGCGCGGTCGAGGACTACGGGCGCAGTGGCACTGATATTTTGACCAAGGAGAGCGCTCGCGACCACTAGGTAGAGAACCGCTCCCGAAAGAGAAGGTCTAAAGAGGCGGAGGCTCAGTTGGCGATCCATGAATAGAAATGCGGAGGAACATCTAAATTCCGCTGAAGACTACACATCCAGCATACGGTGCGGTAAATCGCCACGCAATGGCGCGGTACTCAGTCAGCGCCCCGGGGACCACCCGGGGCGCTGCTTCTAAGGGCTAACAGCGCGGCTACCAGGTTCCTCTGGCCTGTTCCCCTCATAGGGTGCGCGAACAGTAAGCTGCCGGGGGAGTGAAGTTTCTGACCGCGACAGGACTGCTCACGCCGTTCAAAACAGCTATGGCTTTGATCGTTGTAGCTTGGCTAATTTCAAAAGGAATAGGTGCCGGGAGAAGGCCGGCCCTGTATGTGACCATGGTCGAGGAGGTCGATGGTGTCGTACCGTCGGTAGTGTAGTAGGTAGTAGCCCCTTGAGCGTAGTCAGCGTCGCCGACCGTTACGAGCGAAGGATCACCGACCTGTCGAATGCAATCCAAGTTGATAACGGGCGCGAACGGCATTCCGGTCGGCACGTCTGTCGTTTCCTTCACCAGCGAGGGACTGCCGCCGCTTGGGTCAAGTGCAGTGTAAAGATTGTCATCTAAGTCCACTGAGATCAGGTAGCTTGCTCCGGGGCCGAACATTCCGGGTACATTTAGCGGTACCTCCGTGTAACCGCTGGGCGACGCAACTTCCTCCACCACCCCGTATGTCAGGGGCGCGGGGTACGCGCCTTCTCTAAGTACTATGAACAGGTTCCCCGCGGGGTCGGCGGCCACCCAAATAGGAATGCTGTTGCTGGTCGCGGCATACACGATCGTTTCGACATAGCCGCTGCCTGACGGGCTCCACTCATACACATTGGTGTCGTCGCAGGCGAACACATTCCCGTTACCGTCCACTGCAATATTAGTTGGAAAAAAATACGGGGCGTCGACAACGGCTGTTACAGTCGGGCTGCCCACGGTCGTCGTTGGCGTCATTTTCAGGATCGCCGCAGACGCATTAACGCCTCCGTTCCCCGAGCCTTGATAGCCCAGCGCCATCACGTATAAGTTGCCGCTGGTATCCGTCGCCAGCCCGAATGGGTTGGCGCTGCCGTATTTGGAAAAGTCGTAGAAGACATTCTGCACGTAGCCAGATCCCGATGGTGAGGGCGTCTCCTCGATGATTTGGGGCGCATAGGTGAAAAATATATCTCCACTAGGGTCCACGACGGTCCATTCCCACTCGGTTAGCCCGGTTACAACCGGCGTAGCAAATACAGGCGTGGTGTCAGCTCCTTTCATGATCTCCCAACTGGAGCCATCCGGAGAGTAAAAAAAGTAGACGCTCCCAGAGAAATCTGGGGTGGGCACTAATATGGACCCAGCAGTTGGGGCATATAGTGTGCTCTGAGTGTAGGTTTGTGCAGAGGCCAAAGAACAGAAGATTGTTCCAATCAAAAGGATCAACGAGACCTTAAGGAAGTAGCGACATGATCTCCAATAGGATCGTCCTTTGGCGTTCGGCTCCGAAGCCGACAGGGAGGGGCAAAGCCCCGCGCGGAGTGTCTGGTAGCAGTTCCTGCTGTTGATAGCAGCTTGCATTGGGTGACTCCTTTCGTTGCACACTTTGTCAGGTTCGGGTGCGAGCGCCTGTTGCGCCGGCCCAGATAGATTACGGCTGTTGCTCCCGTCAATTGTGCAGTGATAATACTATCCGATATTTACTGGGCCTCAAGGAAAGGACAATTAAAATGCCTGACCCAAACTAAAGTAGAAGTTAATATGTGGCGCCTGACCTAAGTACTGCGAAGTGTACGGGCCAAGCGGAGTGGCGGGCGCAACCGGAATCGAGTAATTGATATTGACCGGATAGATCGGCGGATTCAGATTATAGCTAAAATCGAAGCGGATGGGTCCGACCGGCGTATGGTACCGCAGACCGGCACCTAACGCGTGCGAGAAGTCGTTGAAGCTGCACAGACCCTGCTGGCCTATCGAACTGGGCGGGCCGTTTGGGCTCGGAGGCGTGGGCGGATTCGTCGAAGTGTCGGGCGGGGTCAGGATGTGGCACGCGACGCTATCAGGCTGATGCACGCGCAGGGCACTGGCCCAAGCATCGCCGGCGTTGGTAAACACGTTGCCCATGTCGTGAAAAAGGACGAAGCTCACCGTGTTGCCGAGCCAGGGCAGGGTGGGAGGCGGCAAACGCAGTTCGGTGCTGTTGATCAGAGCTCCCGCCCCGCCGATCTGAAAGCCGGTCTCGGGATCGCGCGGGCCGGCGGCATTCTGCGAGAAGCCGCGCAGCGAAACGGGACCGCCGGCATAGAGCCGCTCGGGCAGCGGTATCAGCTCGCTCGAACCATTGCCAAAGGCGCGGATCTGGCCGTAGCGCGTGTTGCGCGCCACCACGAAGCGTCTCTTGTCGAAGCTCAAGTAGCTGGAGTTCGACGTGTCGATGCGGTTGAACTCGGCTTGTGCGCCAAAGAGCCTGTCGGAAAGGAACTCCTGGAAAGTGGTATAAGTACCGCGGTGTGCGTCCAGCGGTACGTCGCGCGTGTCGCGAATCCAGGTAAATGCAGGCCCTCCGACGCGCGTGGCTGTCGAGAGCTCGGTGATTTCTCCGGGAAAGACCTGCAAACTGCTGGCTGCCACTTTCACCCTTCGGAAGTCGATCTCGTAGACGAAGGTGTTGGCGCGAGAGAGCCATGAGCCGGGATGGTTAAAGTTTTCAGTTCCGCGGAATGCGCCTTCGAGCCGGGACGCGACGTAGGTCGACACGTCTTCGCTGTTGGCGTAGCCGCCGGAGAACGTGAGGCCGAAGTTCGGGTCGCCTTCGATATGCGGGACTTGATAGAGCAGGCCAAAGCTCTGCTCGAGGAGGCCGTAGGTGCCGCGCAGCGAGACCGACTGTTCGCGGCCGAAGAGCTCGTTGCGTGTGATATCGGCGAGCACGCGCGGACTGACGCCGGTCTTGCCATTGGGACTGCACTTGACTCCCGCCGCGAATGCGCCCGAACAGTTGTTCTGCGGCTGCCCGGTCTGCGCCTCAAAACCGAAGCCGTAGGTCAGACTCCAGCGCCGCGCTTCGGTGGCCTGGAGCAGCACGGTTTTTTGGGACGCGTTGCCCGTGGGATTGACGACCGCGGTGTTCACTTCATTGAAGAGCCCGAATGCGTAGAGGTTGCTTTGCGTAGCGGTGAGCGCGTTCTGGTTGAGCGGATCGCCGGGACGCACGGTGATGGCCCGCGCTACCGTCTGCGGGCGCGTGTAATCCAGGCCCGTCAACAGCACATTGCGGACAAAGGTCTGCGGCCCCTCATCAATATGGAAGACCACGTCGATCATGCCGGGATCGGCGGACTCGGGCTGCTGCACAATTTTTACTGTTACCTGCTCGAAGCCGCGGCTCAAATACTCCGTTACCAGAGCATCGTGGTCGCCGGCCAGATTGCGCGGTGAAAGCATCTGGGCCGGCGCGGTGTTCAGCAGCGCAGTTAAGGTTGCGGTGGAGATACGATCGTTGCCCTCAATCCGCATGACGCCGACGCGCAGTTGCTGACCCTCCGCGATACGGTAGACCACCTTAAGCGTTGCGGTACGCGGGGCGACTGGTTGCGAAGGCGTGGCGCCAGCCTGAGGTGCGGCCAAAGATTGATCGCTCGCCGTCTCCGGAGTGCTGGTTTCAGATGTCACCTTGGCTTGAGAAAAGCCGTTGTTGCGATACACGCTCTCGAGTGCCGTGACGTCGGCGGAAATTAGCGCTTGGCTGTACAGTCCGTGACGGTCGAGAACGTCTGCGGCGTGCACGCTTAACAGGTTCATGAGCGTGGCCGTTGAGAAATAATGATTCCCCGCGATGGAAACCTGCTCCACACGGCGGCGCTGGCCCAGCTGTACCGTATAGAGAATTGTTACTTCATGGCTGCCCGCGGATTGGACCGCGTGATCGACGCGCGCGTCGAAGTAGCCCAGGCGCTGATAGTAATCGCGGAGGCGACGATTGCCTTCGGTGAGCAGGTCTTCGTCGACGCTGCCTTCCTGGTAGATAGGGAGGATATGTTTGATGCGTTCCGGATCGATACTTGCGCCGTGCACTTCGACATGCACTACCGGCCCGCGATTGGCGGAAAAGCGATAGTCGACGGCCTTTGCGGCGCGATCGTACGTGGCCGATTCGAGCTTCATCTCGGCTTCGAGGCGGTCCTGCTTCTGGTAGGCGCGCAACACGCCATCGAGAGCGCGATTCACGGTGTCGTGATCGACGTGGGCGATCTTCCACAATCGGGCATGATGGCGAAACTCCTCCAGCGTCATGCCAGGATCGCCTGTGACCGTGACTTTGCCCACATGCGCGCGCGGCCCCGAAACTACGTGAAACGAGATGTCCGCGAGCTGCTGCCGGGGACGCGGAGTGACGCTCTGTGTGATGACCGCTTCGTAATAACCATTCTGTTCGAGCGTGGCGCGCATCTGATCAACGGCCCGAAGCATCTTCTCCTGGGTCAGGCGGGTTCCAGCCGCGAGTTGGCTGGAGCGTTCGAGTTGCATATTCATGGTGGCGCCAGTGGCGCCATCCACGCCCACGGTTCCAATAAATGTGCGCGGGGCGCCGGCAAAAGTGAGCGCTACGCCATCGCCCAGACGCGTGCCCCGCGCTTCAATGGTGTCGTAAAGACCTGTCGCATACAGCTCGCGCAAACTGCGTTTCAGGTCGTCCTCGGTCAACAACGCTCCTACGGTCACGGGCAGGTGGCCGGCAAGCGGCTCAAGTTGATCGGCAGGAACGCCATCGAAAGAAATGCTTTGAACCGGCTGGCCCTGCCATGGAAAAACTGCGTTTGCCGAGGGAACAGGGTTGATCGAGGTCTCGTGAGACAGCAAAGATGCAGGATCAGCTTGAGGAGGCTGGGAAAAAACTTGGCGTGCTCCATTTGCAAGTAAAAGCCCGCATGCGAGCAAAGCCGCGGCGCGCTTCACTTGATTCACTAGACCTTGCCGTCCCATAAGAGTTGGACGAAGAAGAATTGAACGAAGCTTGCATCGATACACCCTAGCGCCATATCTTTCTTCCGGCTTTGTCCGCAAAACCATATCGTAAAGGATGCGGGGGCTACCGAATGCCAACATGAGGGCAAAAGCGAGGCACCACGCGAAGTCGCAGGGCATCAGCTGCAGTTGAGTCCCGTTCGGGTTCCGCCGATCCCGAGTGCTTTCCCTTATACTAACGAGAAGCCAAGGCAAAACCGGAGGCTGATTTCCCTGCTGTACCATTTCCGGAAACGTGAATCGGTTTCCGGAAACTCCGGCCGTGGCAGTGCCAATTCCCCAAAGCCGCACCAAAATAAGGAACGCAATTTCAGGATCGGCTAACGCGGGCGACACTATCGTGCATCTAACCCGCAAGGAACCAATTGCAAGGAAGTGTATGCCCGACGCCTCCACGCCAATACAAACGTTACACCGTACCCGCGCCGACGGCGGGTCGGAATCCGCACCAGGCACAGCAACCGGCAAGTCCCGGGCGTTCGCAGGTTCTGCAGCTCCCAACCCGGCCGACGCAGAGATGCTGGCGCGCGCCCAGGCCGGCGATCACCATGCCTTTGCGCACCTTTATACCTTGCATAAACGGCGCATTTACTCACTTTGCCTACGCATGGTCGGCAATGTGGCTGAAGCCGAGGATCTGACGCAGGAGGCATTCCTGCAGCTGCATCGCAAAATTGCCACCTTCCGTGGCGATTCGGCGTTTTCTACCTGGCTGCACCGGCTGGCCATCAATGTGGTCCTGATGCAGCTTCGCAAGAAGGGCCTTTCGCTGATCTCTCTTGACGAAGCCATGGAGCCTAACCCGGAGGAGGGTCCCACCCGCAGCTTCGGCGCGCCCGATCTGACGCTGGCGGGAGCCATCGACCGTCTGGCCCTGGAGCGCGCCATCGCCGATCTCCCGGCCGGCTATCGGCTTATTTTTATCCTTCACGATGTGGAAGGTTTTGAGCATAATGAGATTGCATCGATGCTAGACTGTTCGATTGGCAACAGTAAGTCCCAATTGCACAAGGCACGTCTAAAGTTGCGCGACGCCTTGCGCGCAGAAAACCGCCAGGAGGCGCGGTCATGAGCGGCGATCCCAGTAAAATGGACTGCGTCGAGTTCCAGGCGCAAATGCCTGACTTAGTTGCGTCAGGCGAAGATGCCGGCGCACATCCCCACCTGCAGGGCTGTGCGCGTTGCAGCGCCCTCCTGTCCGATCTGACGACTATCGCCGAAGCGGCGCGCCAACTATTCCCCAGCGTGGAACCCCCAGACGAAGTGTGGGAACACATTGAGTTGGCTCTTAAGCGGGAAAAATGAAGGCGGCATCGAAGGTGGGATAGAGCTTGCCGCGACGGCTGAGCGCCGACCGGTTTTGATTCCAGACCCGAACCATCACTGTCCGGAAGCCTTCGCCGGGATGCGATCGGCCCCTCATCCTCACCTTCCCGATTTTTCAGCCGATAGACCCGTGGAATGACACAGGAAAGCCCGGATCGGATGAGCTTGACCGACCTACAGAAGGAAGGGCGGCTGCGGTTTTTGGCGGCCGGTAAACCTTTTCCGGACAAACTGTTGACACGGTAAGGAACCCCGGAAGCCAGGGCGACGTAGCCTAAGGTTGCGTCAGGGCAATGGATAGAGGAGGGGAAGTGGCTGAACTTGCAACTTTTCCCTTTCTGAACTATCTAAAGATAGAAAAGTTGATAAGAGGACACTCAATGCCTAACCAATCAGCCCCGCCCTTGCACGAACCGACACCGAAAGGCACGCCGGGCACGCGCCTCATTGCCGTTTTGCCGGTGCGCGATACGGTCCTGTTTCCTCACGCCGTCCTGCCGTTGACGGTAGGTCGCGAAAGTTCCATCCAGCTCATTGAATCGTTGGGTGAAGAGCGGTCGATTGTGGTTGCGGCACAGCTCGATGCGCGCCTGGATGCTCCCAAGCCCTCCGACCTGCACGGCGTGGGCACCCTGGCAACCGTGCACAAGGTTGTGCGAATGCCCAACCAGAGCCGTTTTGTCTTCACTGAGGGTGTGAACCGGGTACGGCTGATACGTTTTGTCCAATCCGAGCCGTTTATGGTGGCAGAAGTAGAGACGGTAGAGGACATAGCCCCGGCAACCTCGGCAGAGTTCGAGGCGCTGGTGCGCAATGTGATCGGCCAGTTCCAGCAGGTCGTCGCGGAGTCGCCTACGCTTTCCGATGAGTTGCGGACCATTGCCGCGAACATCGAAGAGCCTGCCCGTCTGGTCGATTTTGTGGCCTCTTCTCTGCCCTTTCTGACCACCGACGACAAGCAGCAGTTGCTGGAAAACTCGAACGTGGTGGAGCGGCTGGAGCAGCTGAACAAGCTGCTGGCCAAGGAGATCGAGGTGCAGCAGTTGCGCACCAAGATCCAGACCGAAGTGCAGGACCAGGTGCAGCAGTCGCAGCGCGATTACTATCTGCGCGAACAGATGAAGGCCATCCAGAAAGAACTGGGCGAGCAGGATGAGGGCCAGCGCGACGTTGACGACCTGCGCCAGAAGATTGAAGCCGCGGGCATGCCCGAAGACGTGAAGAAAGAGGCAATGAAGGAGCTGTCGCGGTTGCAGCGTATGTCGCCCATGGCCGCCGATTACGGGCTCACGCGCAACTACATCGAGTGGCTGGCGGTTTTGCCATGGAACAAGAGTTCGGCCTCGAAGATCGACATCGCCAAGGCGAAGGAGATTCTGGACGAGGATCACTACGAGCTGACGAAGGTGAAGGACCGCATTCTCGACTACCTGAGCGTGCTGGAGCTGAAGCCTGACATGAAAGGGCCGATTCTGTGCTTTGTCGGGCCTCCCGGAGTGGGCAAAACCAGCCTGGGGCGGTCGATTGCGCGGGCGCTGGGCCGCAAGTTCCAGCGCGTCTCGCTGGGCGGCATGCACGACGAGGCGGAGATCCGCGGTCATCGCAGGACCTACATCGGAGCGTTGCCGGGGCAGATTATCCAGAGCATTCGCCGGGCGGAAACCAACGACCCCGTGATCATGCTCGACGAGGTGGACAAGCTGGGGCGCGACTTCAGGGGCGATCCGGCATCGGCCCTGCTGGAGACGCTGGATCCGGAGCAGAACAACACCTTCCGCGACAACTACCTGGACGTGCCGTTCGATCTTTCGAAGGTGCTGTTTATCTGCACGGCAAACATGTTGGATACGGTGCCAGCTCCGTTGATCGACCGCATGGAGATCATCCCGCTGCAGGGATATAGCGAAGAAGAGAAGGTGCACATTGCCAATCGTTATCTGATTCCGCGCCAGATCAAGGAAAACGGCATTACCCAGGAGCAGATCGAGTTTCCTGAAGAAGCGGTACGCCACATCATCCGCCACTACACGCGCGAGGCCGGCGTGAGGAAGCTGGAGCAGACCATCGGGACTGTCTGCCGCAAAGAAGCACGGCGCGTGGTCGAGGGGCATACGGAAAAGCTTGTGGTCACGCGCGAATTGCTCAAAGAATTCCTGGGCGGAATCCAGGTGCGCGTGGAAACCGAAGTGGCGGAGCGCGTGAAGCGACCGGGGGTGGCCGTGGGCCTGGCGTGGACGCCGGCCGGCGGCGACATTCTCTTCATCGAAGCCAACAAGATGAAGGGCAAGGGCGGTTTCACCATGACCGGGCAGATCGGCGAGGTGATGCAGGAATCGATGCAGGCCGCGCTGACCTGGGTGCGTTCGAACGCTGCGCGGCTGGGGCTTGACGAGGACTTTACCAAGGATCTCGACATCCACATCCACGTGCCCGCGGGCGCCATTCCCAAGGACGGCCCCTCGGCGGGCGTCACGATGACGACGGTGCTGGCTTCCCTGCTGACCGATACACCGGTGCGGCCGCTGACAGCCATGACCGGCGAGATTACACTCAGCGGCAACGTGCTTCCCGTAGGCGGCATCAAGGAGAAGTTCCTGGCCGCGCGCCGGGCTGGGGTGGACACGATCGTCCTACCCGCCGAGAATCGTCAGAACGTGGAAGAGGACCTGACACCGGAGATGATAGCGGGTGTCGACGTGCACTACGCGGGCCAGATTGAAGATGTGCTGGCCGTGGCTTTGCCGAGGCTAGCTATGCTGCCTCAGGCGCAGCCAGCCGCCATTGAGATCCCGGTGACTGCGGCCGCGTAAACACCGCTTCTTGTCGAGGGAGGGCCGGCGAACCTGCCGGCCCTTTCTTTTATGTGCGCATCCTCATGCTTCTCCAAATCGGGCGCTACATTCCCGTATCGGTTCAGATTGGGAACGGTTCGCTCTCCGGCTTCGCGGTGCTGGAAATCGGACACTCAAGGTGGAGAATGGCGATAGCCTGCCGATATGCGGGATAGAATTTGGCGTATTTTGACGCCATCGCGGTTCTTAAAGCGCCGTGCGCTGAGACTGCCACCACGGATCGGGAATCCCGGCAAGCGCTTTTGCCCGCTGGGTAGAGTGGTAGTTTCTTGGATCACGGCGCATGCTGGAGCAAGCTCCAGTTGCGTTTGAGAGCCACGCGGAGAGCAGGAACATGGCGGCCAAACACACGATCGTTCCGCTGCATCTTTCAGGAAACACCACTGAACAGCAGAACCAGAAGCTGCAGGACTGCCTTGGCGGCGCGGTGCACACTGCCTATCTCGCGGCGATCGAGCAACTCGACCGGCAAAGCGCGCAGGCCGTGCTCGATGAGGAGAACAAACTCAAGTCGGAGATCGTTGGGGCCGTGACGGAAATCGTGTACAAGCACACGATGAGCAACAAGTACGAGGACGAGGAGGTAGGCTCGGATCGCGGCTATCCCCTCACCTACCGTGTGCGGCCGGTGGAAGCACAGGCGACGGAGCTCAGGAAGGTGTTTCCAAAACTCGGAAGTTGCAATGAAAAGCTCGGACGGCTTCGACTTCCCGACGAGCCCGAAGCCTGGTTTGCCATTCCCCGCTGGGAGGCCGTGGCGCCAACCTACAACGAAGCTGTAGAGAAGATCCTGGAGATTCTGGCCTCAAAACGCCGGTTCTCGAACCGCATCGTCGGACGCCTGGGCAAGGAGTATCTCCGCCAGACCGAGCGCAGCAGGCTTGCGGAGACCCTTCTTGCCGATCAGCAGCAGGGGTGCGACATCCTGCTCGTGGCCGCGCAGGCCGGCATGCTGCACCGCGGCAGCTCGGCCCGGCGCACGCGGGCCTCACTCGCCGGTAATGAATTCTGTTTGGGAGTCTTCGCCATTGCGAGTCTTCTGCTGACCCACACCGAGCGCCTGTCGGACGGTGACGCGTTGATGATCGACTGCGGGGGCGACGAGTACTCTCCGCGGGCCGATTACACCTTCGACCGTGTTCCTCTCTTCGACTACGATCTTTCGGGAATCGAATTCAGCATCTTCTACGATGACCGCGCCCGCAACCTGTGGGGCACCCCGACCGGCTTCCTCTATAAGCTGGCCTGATTCATCTTCGCGTCGAACCACCGATTTTCGCCTGTCCCGTCTAATCGATAGGCGGTATTCTTTTTCGAGTGATGCGTGTGCAAGTAATCCCATTTGG
Organism: Occallatibacter sp.; assembly: GCA_049521075.1. GTDB lineage: Bacteria > Acidobacteriota > Terriglobia > Terriglobales > Acidobacteriaceae > Telmatobacter. The sequence continues at coordinate 48,937 of JBEKPD010000015.1, read as the reverse complement.
GGTTTTGAAGGATTGGCTGGGAACCCAAGCCGCCACCGTAGAGCTGCCGGATGGCGCCTCAGTGGCCGTGCTTCTGGAGCGCCTGCGCGCCACGCTGCCTACCGGCGCAGCAGCCGACATCCTGAGCAGCATCGCCATCGGCGTTAACGCGGAGTACGCCCAGGCTACGGACATCCTGCGCGATGGCGACGAGGTGGGCCTATTGCCCCCCGTCTCCGGCGGCACTGCACGTGCGGCGGAACTTTTGGACGAGAGCAACGGTCGGGAAAATGTCACCGTTGCTCTGACTCACGAGCGGATTGATTCGGAAAGGATCGTTGCCGAAGCCAAAAGCGGCGAGGATGGCGCGGTGGTGGTCTTCGATGGCATGGTGCGCAACCATACGGGCGGACGCCGCACGCTACACCTCGATTACGAAGCCTACGAAGAGATGGCCCTACGGCAGATGCGCGAGCTGGCCAGGAAGGCGCGCGAGCGGTTTGACGTGAGACAGGTGACCATGGTGCACAGGCTGGGGCATCTCGAGATCGGTGAAACCAGCGTGTTGATCGTGGTGGCTGCGGCGCATCGCAGCGCGGCCTACGAGGCAAGCCGCTGGCTGATCGATATGCTTAAGCAGACGGTGCCTATCTGGAAGAAGGAAACCTTTGCCGATGGCGCGGTGTGGGCGCCGGGAGAGCCGTTTCCCAAAGAAATTGCAGTCAATGCCACGGAGGCGCCGTATGAAGCCTAGCGGCGTTCCCGGCATTTCAAGGCGCATCGGCCTTGGGTTCCTGCTGGCGCTTGCGCCCATGGCTCTCGCCGCGCAAGATCCAGCCGCTACTTTTCACGTGAACGTGAAACTGGTGAGCATCTTCGTCAATGTGGCCGACAAAAACGGTGCCCTGGTAGGCGGCCTCACGCGGGACGACTTTGCCATATATGAGGACGGGCGTCCGCAGCAGATCGCCGTCTTCGAGCGCCAGTCGGAGCTGCCGCTAAATCTGACCCTGGCCATCGACACCTCGGGAAGCGTGCGCAAGGACATGAGCGAGGAGGCGGCCGCAGCGCGGCGCTTCGCCCATGCCATCCTGCGCCCGCAGGACCAGATGAGCGTGATCGAGTTTGCCACCACCGTGCGTGAGCTCACGCCCTTCACCAACAAGCTATCCGTCATCGACCGCAGCCTGGGCGAGTTGCGCAGCGATTGGGCCACCGCGCTTTACGACGCCATCTGCCTGGGCTCCGAAAAGCTAGGCGGAAGAGAAGGGCGCAAGGTGCTGGTGCTCGTCTCCGACGGCGACGACACCGCGCAAAGCTCCACCTACGACCAGGCACTCGAAGCCGCGCTGCGCAATGAAGTGATGATTTACTCGCTCATCGATGTGCCCATCGAGGCCAGCGCCGGCCGCGACTTGGGTGGGGAGCACGCGCTCATCACCATCTCAGAGCAGACCGGCGGCAAATATTTCTACGTGAGCGATGGCGGCCTCGACAAAGCCTTTGCCAAGGTGAGCGACGATCTGCGCACGCAGTACGTGCTCGGCTATTATCCGCATCACCAGGTGCCCGGCACGAACTTTCACCGTCTGACGGTAACCGTACCCCGCGCCGCCGCCGACGAGTTCAACGTTCGCCACAAAACGGGGTATTACGCAGATTCGCCTTTGAAGGGGAACTGATTGCGGAGTTGGTGACAATTGCTGTCCGGTCTCATGACCGCGCCTTCGGCTCAGTGCCGTTGATGGGCAGGCAAATGCGAAACGTTGTTCCCTTGCCCACCTCGCTCTCAAACGCCAGGCTTCCTTTGTGACGGTCCACCACCGAGCGCGCAATGGCCAGTCCCTGACCAGTGCCTCGCCCTACTTCTTTGGTGGTGAAGAAGGGATCGAAGATGCGGTCGCGAATGTTTTCGGGAATTCCAGCGCCTGTGTCGGTGATAGTGATCAGCGCCATCAGGCCTTCCACCTTGGTCTCGATCCTGATCGTGCCCTTCTGGCCTGTTCCCTTGACCACGTCGCCAATGGCATGCGCCGCGTTCACGAGAAGATTCAGGAAGACCTGATTCAAGTCGCCGATGCTGCAGACCAGAAGAGGCAGGTCGCCGAAATCGGTCTCGATGTCGGCAACATATTTCAGTTCATTGCGCGCCACGGTGAGGGTATTGAGCAGAGCTCTATTGACGTCGGCGTGGGCCATCCCCTTGGCTTCAGGATGGGCAAACTCCTTCATGGCGCGCACAATGGTGACGACTCTGTCGATGCCGTCGAGTGTCTGGGCAATGGCTTCGGGAATTTCTTTCATCATGCCAGCCGCGTCCGTCTCGGTTTCAAGGCGGCGAAACTCGGCGCAAAAGGCCGGAGGAGGGGTAATGCCGGAAGAAGGCTCGCACAGCCCGTGCAGCATGCCGAGCAAAGCCTGCAGTTCCGCGAACGCATTCTCGAGAAAGCGAACGTTGTCTCCGACAAACTGCATCGGAGTATTGATTTCGTGTGCAATGCCGGCGGCCAGACGGCCAACGGATTCGAGCTTTTGTGTCTGGCGCAATTCAATTTCTAGAGCGTCGCGGCCTGTGATGTCGCGCGCCATGGCTTGGATCTCCGCCGCCTTGCCGTCTCGATAAATGAGGCGCGGGTTAATCTCCAGCATGACCCGCCGGCCATTCTTGGCTTTGATTTCCACCTCGAATTTCTCCGGGGGGTGGCCCGCCACCAGCCGGCCGATCACATGCGCGATGCGCTCCCACTGCTCCGCATCGACCAGCTGCCGTAGGTTCAGCTGCACCGCTTCTTCGCGGGCAAATCCAATGGTCTGCTCTGCCACGCGATTGAGAGAGGTGATCTCCATATCGAGGTCAAGCGTGCAAACCAGGTCGCTGGCGTTTTCGAACAAGTCACGATATCGCTCTTCACTGCTTTGCAACGCTTGCTCGGCCTGCTTGCGCCGCGTGATGTCTTCGATCTGAGTAATGAAATGGGAAGGAGCGCCAAGGCTGTTCTTCACGGCAGATATCTTGACCCGCGCCCAAATGATGCGTCCCTGCTTGTGCACGTACCGCTTTTCGATCTCGATGGTTGTGACGCCGCGGCCAAATTGCGTGCCTGCCTGGCGCGAACGTTCGAGATCGTCGGGATGGGTGATCTGTTGCCAAGCCCCAGCCAGCAGCTCTTCCGATGAGTAGCCCAACATCTGGCACAGTGCCGTGTTGGCATGCAGGAAATGGCCCTCCAGTCCTACCATGCACATGCCGTAGGGAGCCTCTTCAAAGGCCGTTCGGAATCGATCTTCGCTTTCGCGCAGCGATTTCTCCGCCCGCTTGCTCTCAACAAACTGCGCGATGCTGTTCACCACGGACTCGAATGACTGCAGCGCGGCGTCAGTCAGGGGCTCGCTTGCGTACGCTGCCGCCACGCCCAGCACCTGGTTGCGAACCTTGAGCGGGTAGCCCGCAAAGGCCAGCTTTGGCTGGCGGTCTGCACCATCGGGCGCGGTATTGTGCCCCACCGCACGGTCCAACTCCGTCACTCCGGTATCCGCAATGCGCTGGAGCCTCGCAGGGTCGATCCGCTTGCGCTCTGGACCGGCATCGAGCTGCATGTCAGAGCTGGCCAGCATCTCCAGGCGGTGCTCCTCATCGTTCATAATCCAGAACTGCGTAAATGCCACATCCGCATTTCGAACCAGCGCGTCCGCGCACTTCTGCAGACCCTGGCCGAGGCTTTCCGCCCCCGCGAGAGCCTCACCAACTTCGGCAGCCAGCGTGGCCAGGCGATGACGCTCTGCCATTTCCGTTTCGATCCGCACGCGAACGCTGACGTCTTGAAAAAGTTTTAGCGTTCCTACCAGCTGCTCGGCGATCACGAGAGGCACTGCGTAGACTTCGACGTCAATGAGCGCGCCATCCCGGCAACGGCGCCGACTCGTGAACTGTATGCTCCTGCCGCTCAGACACTGGCGATTAAAGTAATCGGCCTCTTCTGCCAGGCTGGCCGGGATGATCGACAGATCGCTGAGGCGGGAGCCCTGCATTTCTTCGCGCGAGTACTGGAAGAGCCGCTGGAACGCGGTATTCGATAATTGAATGCGCTCCTCTTTGTCCAGTACTGCGATTCCCAACGGACTGGTCTCGACCAGGGCGTTGAGGTATGCAGTGCGCTCTTCGAGCTCCTTCTCTGCACGCTTGCGGGGAGTAATATCGAGAAAACTTTCCAGCAGATACGGACGGCCGCCCATCTCGACCTGCTTCACGGTCTTGATGATGGAACGCTTCTCTCCGTTAGCGGTAAGCAGAACGCGCTCGGAGTTGTCGACCATTTGCCCGAGGTCCGTGACGGGGCATCGCCCATGCTCTGCCGGACATACAAACTTGTGACACACCGCGCCTACGATTTTTTCCCGTGGCGCCCCTACCAGTTCAAGTGCGAGTGGATTGGCGTCGACGATTTGGTGGGTTTCCGGATCAATGACCAGGATTCCGGTTTCCACGCCATCGAAGACGGCGAGGGACTTTTCGCGATTTTCGCGCAGCGCGGTCTCCGCGTTTTTGAGTTCCTCCTTGAGCTGGGCAATCGTCGGGTCGCAGGGCTGCTGGCGGCCTTCCAGCGCCGACCCTTCGTCGTCAACACACAGGTTTTTTTTCTTCAAGGACTCCGCCTCCCCAAAACGGCTGCGCATTGCATGGGACTGCTCTCCGAACCATCGCCGCTTGCCCTGACCACCGCGACAAAGACCCCGTAGGCCAGCCCACGCATGGGCGACTTCCTCCTGAATAGGAATCTGCTCTTGAGATCGGCGGACTCAGGGAAAACAAGAGTCGGCCGAGGCGATACCGGGAGTTTGCAATACAGTTAATGCATCTTCAGAGACGCGCCGATAATCGATTCGGGAGGAAGCGTCCGATTCTTCCCGCAAAACAACACCGGCTTTCCCCGTTTTGCATCTAAAATGGCAGTATGACATCCCCACTGTCTTCCCGCCGCCGCTCTAAGACGCCGCCCCCGGGTGAAACCGGCCAAGAAGGGCTCTACCTGCGCTCCTTGAGCGATCGCCAGGTGATCGTGAACGTCAAGTTGCGCGACGGCGAGACGGTGCGCGGCTGGATCGAGTATTTTGATGACTCTATGCTGCGCCTGACCCGCGAAAATCTACCCAATCTCTTCATCTACAAACAGCAGATCCGCAGCATCAGCGAGGTGGGCCGAAGGCGTGTGCCGCGCTACGAGCTCACGGACGCGCCGAGCACGGGCGAGGCAGCCCTGTGAAGGGCGCGGCCGATACGTCAATCCCAACCGAGCTTGCTTTTGTTCCGCAGGCGGCTGAGATCGCGCGCGAGGCAGGCGCGCGGCTGCGCGAGTACTTCCTTGAGGGCGTCGAGACCGAGTACAAGGGCGATGTGGACTTGGTGACCGTGGCTGATCGCACCGTGGAGAAACTGATCCGCAGCCGGCTTGGCGAGGTCTTTCCCGAGCACGGCATCTACGGCGAGGAGGGCACGCGCGAGCGGTTGGACGCCGAATATCGATGGTATGTGGACCCACTCGACGGCACGACCAACTTCGCTCATGGATTCCCACAGTTTTGCGTTTCGATGGGGCTGGAGCACAGGCCCAAGAACACCAAGCCGGAAGACGATGGCACGCTCGTGGCAGGAGTGATCTACGACCCCATGCGCGACGAACTCTTCGCGGCAGAGCGCGGGCGCGGGACGCATGTGAATGGCAAGCCAGCGAAGGTTTCCCGCATTCAGGACCTGGCAGAATCGCTGCTGGCCACCGGATTTCCCAGCCGCAAGCGCCACTCCAGCCCCAACGTCCACTTCTACCATGAGTTCACCTTGCGTTCGCACGGGGTGCGGCGGGCGGGCTCGGCGGCGCTCGATCTCGCTTACGTGGCCTGCGGCCGCTTGGAGGGTTTCTGGGAGTTCAACCTGAATCCCTGGGACACGGCGGCTGGCATTCTGCTGGTAGAGGAAGCGGGCGGACGCGTGACCGACTTTGCCGGCGCCCACTATCGGCTTGCGAGCGACGAGATTCTGGCTTCGAATAGATTGATCCACGAAGAGCTGATCGGGTTTTTCGACGATCTGTTCGCCGGGCGAAACCTTGCGCCCATTCCTACGCCCGAGGAGTTCGCGCGAGCGCGGAAGGAAAGAGCACTGGGTAAGTAGTAGGCACTAGGAGTCCGACCGCTCAGCTACTGACGATTTGCCTGCATTCCTGTTTTCTTCTTCGCACTTTCACTTTTTCATTCGCTCTCTTGTTTCCTCGGGCCCCCGGCGAGCGATTCTGGTTCGATGGGGGCTTATTTACCGGCCCTATTCCCTATTGGCTCCCCCCACACCCTGCTTTTCTCACGCAACGGGGCCGTATGCTACTATCAGCGTCGAGAAGTTCAGTGCGGCACTCGGACAAGAGGCCGCCGGAGTTCCCCGGAGAGAGCAGAAATGGCATACGTCATTGCAGAACCCTGTATCGGCACTAAGGACACCGCCTGCGTGGACGCCTGTCCCGTCGATTGCATCCACCCCAAGAAAGATGAAGACGGTCATGGCGATGCCGATCAGCTCTTCATCGACCCGGTCGAGTGCATCGACTGCGGTGCCTGCGTGCCGGTATGCCCGGTGTCGGCCATCTTTGCGCAGGACGACCTGCCGGAGAAGTGGGCCCACTTTACTGAGAAAAACGCCAAGCACTTCGGCCGCTAACCGACGTTTTTGATTTCAATTCACATGAAGTGTGACGCAACGCGCGTTCTGCCTCAAGCGGGACGCGCGTTTGTGTCTTGGTGGGAATTGCTTGAGAGATCAGGTGGGACCACATACGCAACTAGACGGCTACGAGCGCTATGCGAGCAATTCCATGCCGGCATCGCGCGCGACAATCTTGTCGAACGTCACGGTTTTGCTGCATCCCGCGGCACGTGCCGCAGCGGCGATCAGACAATCGGCAAACTCCGCCCTGCCATTGCGATATCGTTGCAGCGCTTTATCGACAATATCTACTCGTTCAACGACGATCGAGTCGAGCGTCGATAAATTGCCTAACATCATAGCGATGGTTTTTCGATCCAGCCGCCGAACTGACTTCATGATCCAGACGAACTCCAGGATGGTCGCCTGACTTACCCATCCAGGGTCGGCGCTCGACAGGGAATGAAAGAAGGAATCAGTGAGACGGCTTTGAGCCGGGTTGTCCTCAATAAAATATCGGACAAGCACGTTGGTATCGATCCCGATCACGCAGCTTCATCCCTTGAATCGCTGACGGAATCGCCTGAGGGCAATTGGCCTACGCTTCTTAAATAATCTTCAGTTACCGCGTTGCCAATCGCCTCATCCATCTCTTCGACGGTCATGGGCGGTACGAGGCCTGCGAGACATCCACGCAAATCCTTGATCGACCCGACCCGCCGTACGATAAACTCCCCATCCTCGCCGGGGAAAAAGATGACCTTCTCCCCAGTCTTCAGATTCAGCGCTTCTCTCACCTCGATCGGAATGGTGATCTGCCCTTTCGAAGTGACGGTAGCAGTTGGCATCGGCCCACCTTACAAATTGAATTATACCTTACCTTCTTGCATTATGTCTTACATGCTTGCATTCTTCCTTACTTTTAAAATAACTCCTTACATTGATCTAACTCTTTCCATTTCAGCGGGAACAGCGAATCCGGTGGGGAGCGAGGATAATGGTCCCATGCCCGTGCTCACCTCAGAAGCCGTGGTTCTGCGTACTTGGCCGGTGCATGAGGCGGACCTGATCGTTAGCTTCTTTACACGCGACTACGGCCGGATGCGCGGCGTGGCCAAAGCGGCCCTCAAGAGCCGCAAGCGCTTTGGCGGGGCACTGGAGCCGATGACGCTGGCGCGGGCTTGGTTTGCCGAGCGGCCGCGGCAGGAGCTGGTGCGGCTGGACCAACTTGAGATCGTGCGCTCACCGCTTTCGGCGCGGGTGGACCACTCGCGCATGGCGGTGCTCAGCTTTTATGCCGAGGTGCTCGACGAGGCGCTGCCCGAACGCGACCCACAAGACACCATCTTCCGGCTGCTGGTTTCGGTGCTCGAGCAGACGGCCGCCGTTGAGTCGGAGTTCGTTCAGCCGTGGATGGCGCTCACCTATTTCTCTCTCTGGATGACGCGGCTGATGGGCCTACTGCCCGACACGGGCCACTGCATGGTCTGCGGCGAGGCATTGGCATTGCATGCAGCAGACATCTCGTTCAGCAGTTATACAGACGGACTTTTTTGCGGGCTACACGCGAACGGTTCGGCGAGCGCGCTCTCGGCCGATAGTTGGCAGCTTGCCCAGCGCATGTTGCGCGCGCCGGCCTCGGGCTTTGCCGCCGAACCCTGGCCGCGCAAGCGTGGGCAGGATCTGCGGCGCTTCACCCTGCAAACGCTGGAACGGCATTTGGAGCGAAAGCTCAAGAGCGCCGAGGCGCTGGCGCGGCTGGGTGGGTGAGGCGCCTCCAATGGCGCCTGATCGACGCGAAAATAGCTTAGAATTCGAATATGCCCAACGCGCAGCGAATGACGGCAATCATCGAGCGTGAGGACGACGGGTTCGTCTCACTGTGCCCTGAGCTTGACATCGCAAGTCAAGGCTCAACGATTGAGGAAGCCCGTGCCAATCTCATCGAGGCACTCACACTCTTCTTCGAGGCCGCAGCATCTTCTGAAGTCGCGCAGCGGGTGACGGGGATCTCCGCAGGGATTGGGGCCTAAGCATTAGGATCCACCGCAATGCCGCGATTCGACCATATCTCCACGTGGTCACGCGCGCACTGCTCATTTAGCGTTTCAAGCTCCGGCAATTTGAAGAACCTTGCCTGGACCCCGATAAGCGTTACCATCACCGCATGAGCGACCATCAGTGCCCTGTCCGCATCCTTCGGCTGCGGTCCTGACTCGAAAAGAATTTGTTCCGACGGCGACAGTTTGAGCCGCGACATTATCGCTTCTGAAGTGCTGTGCCCGTGATTCAGAGGTTCGTAATAGGCCTGCGCGAGTAGTTTTCCTAATTCGGTCTTTTTTGCCATCGAAACAAAATCAAGCTTGCACCAAGTGTGGTTTGTCCTTTTGGTTCCACATTCCTTGCAATCGTCGACCTCGAAGTTCTCTTTGACGTTTTCAAAGTCCTGTCTCGCCTCCTCCGCTCGATCGAGCCACCGTTGGCTTGGCTTACCAGCAGTTACATAGGCCTGAAGGGCCCTGTGGCGCGATACGAACCGATAGTTCAGAAAAAGATCGGCCTCATCTGGATTATTAGCCAGATAGGAAGCTGTCACGGCTCGTTCATATAGTCCTCTCAGCAGTTTGAGCGCGCCGATTCCATATCCGTTTGCGGCCAAGCATAGCAATTCCATGAAGTCTTCAATGCAAAGTCGCCCAAGAAAGTAAATCGCTCTTTCCGCCGGCGTGCTCGTCGTAAATTCTCGAACGAAAGTCGTCTGTAATGCTTGATCGAACGCCGGAAAATGCTCAATGAACTTCGCGTTCCTCTTTTCGAAGGCCTCCCACTGATCTGGATATCCAAATATGAGCCTATTGGGCATGAGCAGATGATACTCGCCCTTTGTCATCTGGCCTTGCACAGGACTACAGCATTCCAAGTTCCAACCATGAAATCATGGCGCCTAGCCTTAGCCGATTTTTTCGTCCCAAGCGCCCAACTGCTAAAATCTATCTTTAGTTCCGATGAGGTAGATTTGCCTGTGTCCTCCTCCGAAGTCACACCGAGAGTAGAGCCCTCTTCGCTTACGTTCCAGGATCTGCTGTTCCGCCTGCAGGCGTTCTGGGCGGAGCGGGGATGCGTGATCCAGCAGCCCTACGACGTGGAAGTGGGCGCGGGCACTATGTGCCCGGAGACGTTTCTGCGCGTGCTGGGGCCGAAGCCCTACAGAGTGGGCTACGCGCAGCCCTCGCGGCGGCCGGCCGACGGGCGCTACGGGGAAAATCCCAACCGGCTCTTCAAGCACACGCAGTTCCAACTGATCCTGAAGCCGCCACCGGTGAACGTGCAGGAGCTGTATCTCGAGTCGCTCGAAGCCATAGGCATCGACCTGAAGCACCACGACCTGAAGTTCGAAGAGGACAACTGGGAGTGGCCTGCCGGGGGCGCGTGGGGTGTGGGCTGGCAGGTGATGCTGGATGGATTGGAAATTACGCAGTTCACCTATTTCCAGCAGTGCGGCGGGCAGGATCTCGATCCCATCTGCGCCGAACTCACCTACGGCATGGAACGCATTGCAGGGTTTCTGCAGGATGTGGACTCGATTTACGACATCGTGTGGGCGCGCGATCCTGAAACTGGAGCGGCGGTGACCTACGGCGAGGTGCGGCTGGCCGAGGAGCTGCAGTTCTCCGTCTATAACTTTGAAATGGCCGACGTGCCGCGGCTCTGGGAGCACTTTAATAGCTACGAGGCCGAGGCGCAGGCGCTGCTCGAGAAGGCCAACGCACTGCTGGCGGACGAAAAGGCCGAGCAAAAAGATAAGAAACGCTTTCCCTTGCTGGCGACCTACGAACTGGCGCTCAAATGCTCGAATTTGTTCAACCTGCTCGATGCGCGCGGCGCCATCAGCGTGACCGAGCGCGTGGGCGTGATTGGACGGATTCGCAATCTGGCGGTGGGCGTAGCCAAGGCTTGGGCGTTGCAGCAGGAAGCCCATCAGCAAGAGGCGAATCAGCCAGAAGCAAATCGGCAAGAAGCGGTGCCACAAGAAGCGAGTCCGCAAGAAACGGTGCCGCAAGAGACGAGTGAGCAAGCCAGCAAACCCGCGGATGAAGCAGAGCCGACGCTATTCCTGAACTACGAACTGTGAACTGAGAACTACAGAAATGGCAGATTTTTTACTAGAAATAGGTCTCGAAGAGATTCCCGCACGGATGATCGCCGCGGCTGAGACCGAACTGGGCAAGCGCGTGAGCGATCTGCTCCACCGCGAGCAGCTATTTGCGCCCGACGCGAAGGTGAAAACCTTCTCCACGCCGCGACGGCTGGCCGTGTTGGCCGAGGGTGTGCTCGAAAAACAGGCCCACACCGAAGAGGTGTTGACGGGCCCGTCGTGGAAGGTGGCCTACAAGGACGGCGAGCCTACGCCCGCCGCAGAGGCCTTTGCGAAGAAGGCCGGCGTGCCCGTTGCCGAACTCAAGAAAGTAGTTTCGTCCAAAGGCGAGTACGTAGGCGCGACGACGAAGCGCACGGGCCGCACCGCGCGAGAGATTCTGGCCGCCGAGCTGCCGAAAGAAGTGCTGGCAATCTACTGGGCCAAAAACATGTACTGGCGCGCTGCGAAGCCCGAGCGCTTTGTGCGCCCGGTGCGCTGGGTTGTGGCTGTGCTGGACAGGGAGATTATCCAGCTGGAGATTGCAGGTATCACTGCTGGACGCGACAGCCGCGGCCATCGCGTGCTCCATGGAGCGACTCCCGTTAAGATCGGCGAGGCTATCGCGTACAAAGAGAATCTTCGCAACGCCTTCGTTGTTGCCGATGTTGCCGAGCGCCGTCACAAGATCCGCAAAGCCCTCGACACGGCGACGCGTACGGTTGAAGGAGCGCGCTGGCGCGAAGACGAGGCGCTGGTCGAGACGGTTACGCACCTCACCGAGTCGCCCACCGTGATTCTGGGCAACTTTGAGTCTGAATACCTGGCGCTGCCGGAAGAAGTTCTTGTCACCGTGATGCGCGACCACCAGAAGTACTTTGCGGTCGAAGACGCGCAGGGAAAGCTGGCGCCGCATTTTCTGGCGGTGTTGAATACGCAGACGGACACAGACGGCGCGGCCATAATCCGTCACGGCAACGCGCGGGTGTTGAAGGCTCGCTTCAAGGACGCGCGGTTCTTCTGGGACATGGACCAGAAAACGCCTCTCGCCCAGCGCATGGAAAATCTGAAGAGCGTGACCTTCCAGAAGGAGCTGGGTAGCTACTACTGGAAGACCGAGCAGAATTTGGTTGTGGCGAAAGCACTGGCAACTCGCCTGAAGAGCGCAGATTTCGCATTCGACGAGACCGCGTTGTTTAAGGCCGTGGAACTCGCGAAGACGGACCTGACGGCTGAACTCGTGAAGGAGTTTACTGAGCTGCAGGGCGTGATTGGCGGGCTTTACGCGCGGGCGCAAGGGCTAGGCGAGACGGTGGCGAAGGCTATCTACGACCAGTACATGCCGGCATCGATTGAGAACGCGATTCCATCGACGGTTGAGGGTCAGTTGCTTGGGCTCGCCGACCGGATTCAGACTATTGTAGCCATGTTCGGCATCGGCAACGCGCCCACGGGATCGAAAGACCCGTTTGCGCTGCGCCGTGCGGCCAATGCCATTGTGAAGATTCTGGCGGAGTCGAAGTTGCCGCTCACGCTGGGCGATGTGCTCAATGCCGCTTGCGTCGTGGAAGATGAGACATCTCCCCAACTTAGCGACAAAGACAAAGACGCCGCGAAGGCGGGGCACCCAGGCAAGAACAAAGCGAAGGTCGAAGCGTTCCTGCGCGAGCGGTTGCAGTTTTATTTGAAGGACGTGCGCGGATTTGCCTACGACGTGGTAAACGCAGTGCTGGGCGCGGGCGCGGACGACGTGCGCGACGCCATGGCGCGGGCCGAGGCGCTGAAAGCGGCGCGCGGCTCCGAGGATTTCCTCGCGATTTCGGCGGCGTTCAAGCGCATCAAGAACATTTTGCGGCAGGCGCACGACAAGCGTTTCGCAATGGGCTCGCCGAAGGATGTGACGCTGGCACCAGAGGCGCAGCAATTGGCCGACGCCGCGGCGGTGCTGGCGCCGAAAGTAGCTGCGCTCCGCGAACAGCGGGCGTACGGCGAGGCGTTGGCTGCGATCGCCACGCTTCGGCCCGCGGTGGACGCGTTCTTCGACAAGGTGATGGTGCTCGATCCCGATGAGAAGCTGCGCGGCGCGCATCTGGGCCTGATCGACGAGGTACTGCGCGAGTTTTCGACGATTGCGGACTTCAGCGAGATCGTTGCGGGGTAGATAGAGCGATTCGCAATCGGGGCGCGAGAGGCGAACGATGAGGCAAACGATCTAAAGATCGATAGCTCTGCTTTCTCCACTGATTCGCATTCCGCACCGCCCGTCTAAACTAAATAGAGATGTCTGACACGCTTTATCTGAGCCTGTGGTACCCGAACTTGCTTCTGGAAGCGCTCCCCGACAAGCTGACGGCGGTGTTGGACGCCTTTGTCGCGCACGGTGGCGAGCCCAAGGTCTACTCCGCCACGGTGTGGCCGGTGAACTGGAGCGAGTCACCGGTGTTTCAGCGTGTGTACGGGCGCATGGGCGGTGCTGGCTCGATTCCTGGGGCTGAGCCGCGGCTGGCTGTGGAAGAAGCGCTCGAGCTGCTGCACGACGACTATGCGTACGAGTTTCAGATGGGGTGGAATCTCTGGGGGTTGGAAGTGGGCGCCGGCGGGACCTCGGCAGCGGGAAAAGCAACCGCAGGTCCTTCGACTCCGGTCATTGACATAACCTCCGCTCAGGGCAGGCTTTCGACTCGGCGGTTGACTGCGGCAAACGACCTCGCTCAGGATGACAGATCAAAATTCACGGCTCAGAATGACAATCTACATTTGAACACTCCCAACGAGCGCGTTTTGAGTCGATGGGCGCGAGGGCCGCGGCTGGTGCGCGTCACCGGCTTCGGGCCGCTCTTCGATGAGGGCACCTACGAGCAGGATGGGCACATCCGCATCGACTTCGGCTCGGACACGCCGTTCCTTGAGGAAGACGCCGATCTTGATCAGGTTGGCGCTCGGCACGTGGAAGAGAATGTGCGGCAACTGGTGGAGCTGGCCGGCGGAGTCGAAAAGACCTCGGGTGCCACGGCGCGCCTGTTGTGGAGCGAGTTGGGCGAGAGCCTTGCGCAGCGTCTGGCCGAGCGGCTGGGAATGAGGAACTGAGCCGTGCGCTTCACAATCGAGCGAATCCGGACGCTGGTGCTCGTGGCGGGGGGACTGCTGTTGGCAGCGCTGGCGGTTTTTCTGGTGGCTGCGAAGTGGAAGAACCGGTTTTACCGGAGCGACGTGCCGCAGCGTCTGGCCAAGGAGATTCAACAGGAATCTCAGAATTTCGATTACACGCACAACTTCGGAGCTCATTCCAGGTTCAGGATCCATGCCGCAAAGGCCATCCAACTGAAGAACGATCACATCGATTTGCACGGCGTAGAGATCGAGATCTACGGCGCGGATGGTGCCCAGGCGGACAGGATTGCCGGCGAAGAGTTCCAATACGACGAGAAGAGCGGAATTGCTTCCGCGCAGGGGCCGGTGGAGATGACTTTGTCGCGACCAACGGCGGCAGCCAACGGCAGCAAAAAGAGCGATCACACGCATACGGCACAGGATGTGGCCGCCGAAACCGGCCAGGTTCAAGTGAAGACCAGCGGAGTGAGCTTCGACCGGAATAGCGCCGTAGTGACGACAACGCAACGCGTGGATTTTTCGATCGCGCAGGGAACGGGAAGCGCGGTAGGCGCGTCATTTAACTCGCAAAGCGGCTACCTGAAGCTGATGCAGGCGGTGGAGCTGACGACGCACCGCGGCCGAGATCCGGTGGAAATTCATGCGCAGCAGGCGGAGTTCGATCGCGGCGCGCGACTGTGCCTGCTGCACGCAGCCACGTTGGTATACCGTAACGGCCAGGCGGACGCGTTCCAGGCCAAGGTTCTTTTTCGCGATGACGGGTCGGCGGTGCGCCTAGACGCGACGGGCGGCTTTCAACTGACTACGGCGACCGGTGGACGCATGGCGTCGACCACAGCAGCAATGGACTTTGACGAGCACAACCAGCCGCGCCACGGGCATCTCGAAGGCGGCGTGACTATGGACTCAGTCCAAGCGAGCCGCACCGTGCACGGCACCTCGCCCACTGCAGAGCTCGACTTCAACGCGCAAGGGCAATTGCGCCACGCGCACCTGGAGCGCGGAGTGATATTTGAGAGCAAGGGAACCAGGACAGAGGCCACGGGACTCCCGCTCGATGTGAGCCGGACCTGGCGCTCGCCGGCCGCAGACGTGGATTTTCACGCGGCGCGCGAAGCGGGCAACAGCCAGGTGGAACCAGAGACGATTCACGGCACGGGCGGTGTCGTGATCACAAGCGAAAGCCGGCGAGGCGATACAGCCGCAGTGCCCTCGAAGATGCAGGCCGACGACGTGACGGGGACGTTTGGCGCGGGATCGGTGTTGCGCACGCTGCTGGGCACGGGACACGCGGAGATGGAGCAGACCACGGCGACGGGAGCGCATCAGACGGCGAACGGAGACCGGCTCGAGGTGCAGCTGTCTGCTAGTGAAACGAATGCGCAGCACGAGGGCGTCCAATCCCAGGTCTCAAAATCGAGACCTGGGGCACCCAGCAGGGCAACTGCGGCCCGTGGTGGAACACAAACAACGGGTGCTCCAGACGTGCAGTCGGCTGAGATCGATGGGCACGTGGTGCTCTTTGAGCAGCCGGCGCAAAAGTCCGGAGCACAACCGCAGCCGCCTTTGCGCGCCACGGCCGGAAAAGCGGCGTATGAAGGCGACGGCGAGTGGCTGCACCTGACAATGAGCCCGCGCATCGTGAATGGCGGGCTGGAGTTGACCGCGGAGAAGGTGGATGTATCGCGACAGTCCGGCGATGCTTTTGCGCACGGCAACGTAAAAGCCACCTGGGCGGGCGGCGCGCCGCATAGCGGTGAAACCCAAGGCGGCATGGCACTCGGCGGCAATGGACCGGCGCATGTGATTGCGGCTGAGGCGCATTTAAACGAGTCGACGGGCGAAGCTACATTTCTCGGACACGCGCGCCTATGGCAGCAGGCGAATTCCGTTGTTGCGCCGGAGATCGTGCTGAATCAGCACTTGCAAACGCTCACAGCACGCACCGCCGACGCCAACGATCCTGTACGCGCGGTACTGCTGGGCGTGGGCGCACCCGGAACAGATATTGGCGCGGGGAATGCGCGCGGGCAAAGTGCGGGCGAGAGGACGGCAGCGAAAACTGCAACGCCGTCTGTGATCCGCGTGCGCGGAGGCGATTTGTGGTACTCCAACGCCGAGCGGCGCGCCGTGATGCATGGTGGTGTGGCGGGCGCGGTGGTTGCGGAGACTTCAAGCGCCACATCGACGTCCGATACCGTGGAGCTGCGCCTGATTCCGGGCGGAGGTCGCGATAGCAGCACGGGGCAGGCGCAAAGCGCCGGCGGCCAAGCGCAAGTCGATCGCATGACGGCGACAGGACACGTGGTGCTGACCTCCGCGACACGGCGCGGAACTGGAGAACAACTGGTGTACTCAGGCGCGACCGGAGATTACGTGCTGACCGGCACCGCAGCAGCGCCACCACGGATGGCCGATCCCGGGCAAGGAAACATGACCGGCGAGGCTTTGATTTTCCATAGCCGCGATGATAGCGTCAGTATCGAAGGCGGCGGACACGAGACACGAACCGAAACGACCGCGCCGCAGGGGCACGCACGATAGCGGCGGAAGCGAGCCAGTAGACTGAATGGAAACATTGATTGCCGAGGGAATCGGCAAGAGCTACAAGGGAAGGCAGGTTGTACGCGGTGTTAACCTGTCGATCTCCCGCGGTGAGGTGGTGGGATTGCTGGGGCCGAACGGCGCCGGCAAAACCACCAGCTTTTACATTATCGTTGGCCTGGTAGCTCCTGAAACCGGCCGCGTGCTCGTGGATGAGAGCGAGATCACACGGCTGCCTATGTATCTGCGCGCACGCAATTACGGCATCAGCTATCTTCCCCAGGAGCCGTCGGTTTTCCGCAAGCTGACTGTAGAAGAAAATATTCTGGCCGTGCTGGAGGCGCAGAACATCGACAACCAGGCGCGCCGGGCGCGGTCCGAGAAGCTGATCAACCAGCTCAACCTGGGCCACATTCGCACCACGCGCGGCTATGCGCTCTCGGGCGGCGAGCGGCGGCGCGTGGAGATTGCGCGTGCTCTGTGCATTCAGCCGAAGTTCATTCTGCTCGACGAGCCGTTCAGTGGCATCGACCCCATCGCGGTGCTGGAACTACAGCGGATCGTCTTCGACTTGAAGGCCAGCGGCATTGGCGTACTTATCACCGACCATAACGTGCGCGAGACGTTGAGCGTTACCGATCGCGCCTACATTATTGCCGAAGGACGGATCTTTCGCTCAGGAACTCCGCACGAGCTTGGTAATGACCTGGAAGTGCGACGCATTTACCTGGGTGAGGGATTCTCGCTAAGCTAGAACCTGGGTATCATTTGTTCCTCAGGTCGAGAGGCTTAGGACGGAAAGTAACCGCTGTGGCGTGTCGGCCACTGGCGCACCAGCGCGGCGCTGGACTATAAACTTCATACGGAGATTCCGGAAATGAGCCGTTGCCCAAAATGGGACGGGGGGCTCGAAATTCTTCCGCTTTCTCCCTTAAGTTTCCTCTCACACGTTCGACTCATGGGTAAACTCACATTGGGCCGAACGAAGAAACCAAGAATGGACTGCATTGATGGCGCTGCTTGAACCAAGGCTGAACCTAAAAGTCTCACAACGCCAGATCCTGACGCCGGGGCTGATGCAGATGGTGAGCGTTCTCGCCCTGAACAAGCTCGAGCTGAAGGAGATGATCGATGCGGAGATGGTGGAGAACCCCGTCCTGGAGGAGATTAACGAATCCGTTCCCATGCTGGATGAGGTGGCCGGACGCGAGGAGCGACTGGAACGCGGTGTGGAGGAAACGGCCGCGCCGCCTAAGGACGTCTTCAACGAAATTGATTTTGGTTCCTACTTCCAAGATTATTTGGACCCCGGTTACCGTACGCAGCCGGAGTATGAAGACATTGAAAAGCCCTCGTTTGAAAACTTTCTCTCCCAGCCCACAACTTTGTCCGATCACCTGGCGTGGCAGCTGGGAGCTCTGAGCCTGGATAAGAAGCTGTATGAGGCAGCCGAGTTTATCGTCGGAAATCTGGATGAGGATGGATATCTGACGGCGAGCGAAGGGGAACTGGCCACAGCTTTCCGCCAGGCTCCTTTGGAACCCCAACCGGGAAATGGCCACGTGCTTGACGATGCCGCAGCGCTCGATTTCATCCGCCGCGGCATCGATCTGGTGCAGCATCTTGACCCGGCTGGCGTGGCCGCGCGCGATTTGCAGCAATGCCTGGCCCTTCAGGTGGCGGCACAGCAGCAAGAGTTTGACCAATTGTACGGCGGACCGGTCGGGGCGACAGACATGGACGCGCACGGTAGCTTCCGCGACGAAGCCGAAGCCCGCGTCGAGGAGCGGCGGCGCGCCATGGAGATTGCGGCGCTGATTGTGGACCATCATTTGCCTCTCCTGCAGAAGCGCGACATGAAGGACCTGGCGCGCGCGGCGCAGGTAAAGCCCGAGGAAGCGCATGCGGCGGTGGAATTCATCCGCACCCTCGATCCGCGCCCGGGGCGCCTGTACAACCGCGAACAGGCGCGCCTTATTGAGCCCGATGTCTACTTTGTGAAGCGCGGCGGTGAATGGGTGGTCTCGATGAACGAGGAGGACATGCCCAGTCTCCGTCTGAGCCGGCGCTACCGCAACATGCTGGTCTCGCAGAACACCGACAAGGAAGTGAAAGAGTACGTGAAGGAGCGCTTCCGCTCGGCAATGCAATTGATGCGCAACATCGCGCAACGCAAAAGCACCATCCTGCGCACTTGTGAAGTAATTGTGCGGCGGCAGCAGGAGTTCTTCGACAAGGGCGTGGAAGCGCTGCGGCCCATGATGATCAAGGAAGTGGCCGAGGAGATCGGGGTTCACCCCTCCACGGTGAGCCGCGCCGTGGCCAACAAATACGCACACACGCCGCAGGGCGTGCTGGAGCTGCGCTTCTTCTTCTCAGAAGGCGCGAACGGCCCCGAGGGCGCGGACACTCCGCTGCTGGTTCTCAAGCGCAAGGTGAAAAAGTTTATCGAAGACGAAGACCCCAAGAAGCCGCTCACCGACGATCTAATTGCGGCGCTCCTGCAGTCGCAGGGCATTCAGCTCACGCGACGCACCGTGGCCAAGTACCGCGAGGACATGAATATTCCGTCCACGCACCAGCGGCGGAAGCGGTAGTAGCTTTTAGCGACAGTCACTCTCTCATCTGCCACCCTTCGATTCCCTCGCTACGAACAAGCTAAGAACTGATAGGTGTCATTCACAGCGTCACACTGTTGTTCATCAACGTAATCTCCGGAGTGTCGCCGCTGCATTCTACGGTTACGGTTGCGCCTTTCAAATCCACGCCGGCGGGCACGGCGAGCGTAACCTGAGCCGTCTTCGGCGTGAGGTCAAGCGGAGCTTTGAGCGCGGGCACATCGGCTGTGGCCAGCGTCTTGCCCGCCTTGTCGCGCAGAACCACCTTCGAGGCAGGTGCATCGACCGAACCGAGGCTGTGCACGGTGACGGTCATCTTCGCGCCTTCGACTTTCACGTCGTCCGCGCCGATCCCCAAATCGGGCCTCGACCAGTAAGGAACGCCCTTCTCCATCAGCTTGAGTTCCAATACTGTGGTCGTGTGCGGGGCAAATGTGAAGTCAAGGCTGGTGCTTCGTTCGAAGCTAGCCGCGCTGGTGCTGACATTCTCCACCGGATCGGTTTCCGCGTTGGCGCGCGTGCCTTGCGTGATCTCCCACTTGCCCGGATCGATCTCCCATCCGGTCATCCGCGTCTTCACGGGAACGGCATCCAGGTTGTACACGACGATCTTCAGATGATCCGGCGTAGCCACCGGAACCAGAATGCCAAGACTGCTTGGCGTGGCCGGCGCGACAAATCGCCAACTGACGGCATTGCCCGGATAGATATGATTGCGGATCAGCGCGACGCCACCAAAGCGCGCACGCTGCAGTTCTGTATTGACGAACATGGGGCCCGCGGAGTCAGTCACGCGATCGATCCAGAGACTGCCTTCGGTATTGATCCATTCCCGGTTCGATTCCGCCTGCAACTGCGCTCGGTAGAGCCGGTCGAGATAATTTGTATCTCCGCTGACCTGCCAGGCGAAGGTCTCGGCAGACCCGGTAATGGATTGCGCCGCGGTTGGCGCCACTCCGCTTGTGGAGTCCGTCGTTGCTGCGGCCGCCACCAACTGCTTGCCCCACGTTTCGCGCAAGTCCAGCATGTCTAGCGCGTCGGAGCTAATATGCGCGAGCGACGACGGGCCCGCATCCCTAAATGGCAGTAAATACTTCTTGTCGCCGGTCCAGCGATATGCGGCCCAGAACATGAAGTCGGGTGTGGCGTCGCCTCCGGGCAGATCTTCATCGGTCTTGAAGTTGATGTCTGTCCGCGTAACCCACCTGCCGTCCGCGTCCTGCTTGCGGTGCGCCAACATGCCGTCGACGGTCTCGAGCACCATCTTGCGCGTCTCCGGCGCGCCGTTGAACAGCACCAGATCGAGCGCTGGATGAAAGTCCATGTAAGATCGGGCTTTAGTCCATCCCCATACGCCGCCAGTGGCCATCTTGGCGCCGCTGAAATAAGAAGAACGGACATGCCGATGCCCGGCGGCGTTGATGCCGGTCAGCCACTCCAGCCGGCGGGCTGTCAGCATCGCGCGCTCCAAGTCTCGTGGATTGCCGAAATCCATCAAGAGCGACTGGCCGAGAACATTCAGTCCATCCTCATAGCTGTGCAGTTCGTCAAACTGCCCTGTGGCCAGCCCGTTAGTCCACATCTTGTTTTCGTACATGGCCTCCAGTTCTCGGGAAAGCGCCTTCTTCATTTTCTCCGGCTCCGTGCCCATGAGCGCGAGGGAAGGAAACAGATTGGTGAAGTCGCTGTCGTCGCCGAGGCCGCCTCCGAATTCCCCGTCCCAAGCCTGGCGCTTGTCGATATAGAAGTCGGCGATGCGCTGGAAGTAGTCAACGTCCTTCGTCTGCAGATAGGCCCACTCCGGCACGCCTGCCGGCACCGTCGGTTGAGTGTAATCCGGGACCGCGGTCTCCGGGTTCCATTCGTGCCAGTATTTGCGGCCGAGATCGTTCTCGGGATCCACGCGCAGCAGGTCGGTAATGTCGGCATAGAAGCGGTTGTATACGTTCAATCGCCGGCTGTTGACGTGCTCTTCGGTCATGTTTGAAAAATTGTCGCGCACCTGGGTCAGGCGGTCGGCAATGTGCTCTTTGAGTGCATCCTTGTACGGCTTGAAAATCAGCCGCACCTCCGCGCCTTCGAGAGATCCTGCATTGAACTCCGCGCTGGCAGACGCGATCGTGATCAGCAGGCTCTTGTCGTTGGGCAGAATGCGGTCGCGCGTGTCCAGCCACAGGGTGTGCGCCTCGCCCGGCTTGACTGAAAATGTGAAGTTGAGCATGTCGCGCATCGGCCACAGCGGATCTCGCACCTCGATATTCATCGGCACATAATCGCCGTGCGTCGGCTTCACGTTCAATGCGGGCAGGCCGATGGCAATGCCGTCCAGGCCGGCATACATGTCGTCCCAGGTGTAGGAGGAAATGTGTGTCATGGCGGCCGGCATTCCACGCAAATCGGCGGGGATGAGGATGTGCACAATCGGCAGGCCGGCCGCGTCCTCTTTGCTGACGGATGCTGTCGGCCTTAAGCCTGCACGTCGGCCGCCGCCACCACCTCCGCCCGGCATGGCCACGATCAGCGAGCGCTCGTCCGCCGGATAGCGATCGCGAATAAAGGCGACAAGCGGCGTCAGGCTTGGATTGTCATCCGGAGACGTGGCTGTCGAAAGCCTGTACTTGAGCTGAACGGTCCCTTGAGGCGGATCGCCCGGATGGACATAGTATGCGGAAAATTCGCCAATCGGCGTCTCCTGCTCCACATTGGTGAAGCGCAGCTTGCCGCCGGTAATCGCCGTCGAAAAATCGTGAAAGGTCGTCTCCTGCCCGCTGGGCCGCTCAAAGAGCGTCTTCCCCGGCAGCGTCGTTCCATCAAGCCCGCTGCGGCGAACCGCATCCTCCGAGACATCCGGAATAAGCAACGTCATGTTACCGAATGCGCCGCCGTTGAATTCCAGGTGGTTCCAAGGCTCGTCCGGCATGATGAAGGTGATGGTCTTGCCTGAGATCGCGTAGCAATCCCAATCGGGCAGTTGGAAGTAGTCGAAACGACCAATCAGACGCGAGCGATTGTAGACGCCCGGCCATGTGGTTTCGCGGATGCCGTCGTTGGCCCTCCACCACCAGCGCCCTATATCGTAGGCGTCATTGATCTCAACCTTGCGAATCGTGGTGTTGGCAGCGGGAAGCGGAGCGGGAATATCGCCGGGCCGGTTCCAGCCGTAATGGAACCACCACTCCTTCTGCGTGCCGGCGTTTGCAAGGCTACGTGTGACAGGCGGAATATTTTTGGGCGTCTCGCCTTTCGCCAGCGCGGCCACGTTGTCATCAGACAGCGCCCGGTCGTAGATGCGCAGCTCGTCGAGGTCGCCCCCGCGATCGTAGCTGTAGGAGCTTTCGACGCCCGTTGGTCCAATGATGCGGGAGTGCGGCCCGAACTGATCCAGCGCGGCATCGAACATGCCCGTGGCAGCCTTTTCGGCCACCATCTTGCCATCGACATAAAAGCGGATGCCCGTGGTCTCATCCCATGTCAGCGTCAGAAGTACCCATTGATCTGGCTTGGGAAACTTCGGCATGTCATAGGAGATGCGCGTCCGGCCCAGGTTCACGTCGGTGACAAAGGCATCAAAACCATGGCCGTTGTAATCGATGCGCAGCCATACCTGATCCCAGCTGGAATGGTCCGCGTAGCCCACGCGGAAGACGGGAAACGCCGTCTCGTCCACCGGGTCGCGTGAACGCCAATAGAACGAGAGCGTCCCGCGCTGCGCATAGATGTTGCCGGGGGCCCAGTAGGAAAGCAACTGATTGTTGCCGCACTTAATGTAGGAGCCGCTCGCGCCGCCGGGGACGATCTTCACGTCGTGGAGATAATTGGGCACGGGATTGCCTCCGGCCGCGTAGTCGGCGTTGAGGCCTTGATCGCCGGAGAGATAAAAGAGCAGGCCGGGCTCGGAGGCATGAGGGTTTGGCGGCAGCAGCGAGGTGGTGATGGGCGGCGCGTACTCAATAGCGACCTGGGATGACGCGGACGTGGCGAAAGGAATGGAGGCGAAGACACAAAGCAACTGAGCGAAGAACGAACGGCGCATGGCGGGCTCTCTCGAGTGGATGATGCGGCCTCAAGCGCGTTCATGACGGCGCAAATTGGTCAAACCACCCCACGGCATTTTCCATGGCAGGGTGCGGGGTTGGCAAATGGAAAGACAGCTCTTAGCTGCTAGCTTTCAGCTCTTAGCATGATCGCCCGAAGGACCGTGTGGTGGATTCCGCGTTGCAGAGTCAGGGTTGGATACGTCCAGGCATTGATTCAATGGCCTGCATGATGCAAGAGCTGAAGGCTAAAAGCTGCTTTCACATCGCTTCGGGGCTTTCAATGCCGAGAAGCGCGAGAGAGCGGACGAGTTCGCGCAATGTGACTGCGGCAGTGGCGAGGAGGAATGTTTTGCGCGCGAGATCCTCTTCCGTGAGGATGTGGTGCTGGTGGTAGAAGAAGTGGAAGTTTTGCGCTAATTGAAATGCGTGCTTGGCGAGATAGGCCGGCTCCGACGTGCTGATGCACTGATCAAGTACCTGCGAAAAACGCCCGGCGCGCAGCCAGAGGGACCAGATGTCCTCATTCTCCTCTCCGGAAAGATAGGCGGTGAGATTCGCGTGCGGAGAAGTCGCGAATTCCGCGAGAACTGCTTCCGGCGTGGTGTTGCCTTTGCGGAAGATCCCGCGAGCGCGTACTGCAGCGTTCTGAATATAAGGCCCGGTGTCACCGTCGAAGCTGAGCGCGTCTTTGAAATCGAAGGCGATGACGGAGTTACGGGTGACCTTGAGCATGAAGTAGCGCAGGGCGCCGATGGCGATTTGACGGGCGATCTTCTGGCGAACGGCTTCGGAGCTGCCGGCCTGCTTTTCATCCACGAGCGGCTGAACGGTCGCAATAAGTTTGTCGATCAGATCGTCGGCCTTGACGCCGAATCCTTTGCGGCCGCTCACCTCGATGTAGGCTTTCTTCTTGTCCTCATCGGAGACGCTATAGCCAAGCTCCTCCGCGCAACGCGGCGTAAGCGCGACCATCTCGTAGCTGAAGTGTGTGTAGTGGTCGGCCTGATCCGTGTATCCCATGCCGCGCAATGCCTGGATCACATTCGCCTGTGGATCGGACTGGCGCGCATCGATCACGTTATAAATCGCCGTCGCGCCGCCGAACTGCGGATGGTCTTCCTGACCCTGGACGGCCGAAATCCAACACTCGTGATCGGGATATTTGAAAAACGGGTTGTAGCCGAAGTCGCGGCCCAGCAGGCCAAACTTCCAGAGGTGGTAGGCGATGTCCTTGCCCACGTAGGTGACTGTGCCATTGGAACGCACAATCACCTTCGCGTCATCGTCAGTCTCGCCCTCAGCATTCTCAGCGCCGGGGCGCGTCATCACCCAGCAGCCTTTGTTCTTGCCTTCGTTTTCGAAATAGAGCACGCCAGACTGCTTGAGCTTCTCGAATGCGGCTTCCCAGAACTTGAGATGTAGAATCTCGCTCTCGCGCGGCAGAAAATCATACTCGATGTCGAGGCGCAGCATAGTTTCAAGGTGACGGCGGAGGACAGCAGTGGAAATCAGCTCAGCAACTTCTGCCGTTTCGTTTCCACCGTGTTCGATGAGGTGCAGCGTGTCGAGGCGAATTTGTTTGTGCGCAGCTTTCTGCGCGTCGGTTCCTTCGCCGTACCACTGCGAAGTGCGCGCGTAGAGGTCCCAACAGTAGTAGTCAATGCCTGCGGTGTGGCTGCCTGGGCCTGCTGAACGCCTCTCGCAATCGGCAACAAGTTCGCGAATTTCGGTGAGCGATTTCTTTTCGAGATGCAGGAATCCTACGACCACATCGGCCACCTGCACGCCGGTGTTGTCAATGTAGTTCTGCACGTCGACCTTGTATCCCGCCGCGCGCAACAGGCGCACAAACGTGTCGCCGAGAATGGCGTTGCGCAGATGGCCGATGTGCGCGGCCTTGTTGGGATTGATGCTGGTGTGCTCAACCAGCACATGGCCTTGCATGGAGAGCCCGGAACCCTCGGCACGCGCAACCATTTCCGCCGTCGCACCGCGATCAAGGAAGGCATTAATGTAACCGGCGCCTGCAACTTCAAAGCGAGCAAAACCCTCGGCCGAACCGAGAGAATTGACGATCTCTTGCGCGATAATCTTGGGCGCCTTGCGCAAGGTGCGCGCGAGTTGCAGAGCGACCGGCGTGGCGATTTCACCCAGATGCAGGTCCGGCGGCGTCTCCAAAGGAATGTGCGCAACGTCGAGCGAGAATTTTTCTTTCAGGACGGCGCGAAGGCGATCTGCGAGCCGCTTTTCCAGTTCCAGAACCACGCGAGAGCCTCAAAACTCCTTGATTTTCTACGCAATTTTAACAGAACGTGCATCTTCGCATCTTGAACGCCAGGCCTCGCGTTAGACCAGACGAATATGTCGTCCCGAACGCCTACGCGCAATTCTCCGGCAGAGTCTATGAGCATTTCGCGATGTCGCAGGTAAGGACGACGCTCGACGAGTCGAGGATCGCGACCAAAGGGAAAGTACCTTCTCCCGGGCCGCGCATCAATTTGCACCGGTATTGCTGCTGGTCAATGCTTGAAGGTCAAACGGTTGAAGGCTTGCAGGTCAATCGGTTGCGGATTCTTAACCTGATAAATGCAGAAAGCCGTTGACAGCGGCTCGACAGCGGGGTTAATGTGCGCGTGCTGTTTATCTCAATCCCCCGGAGGTACTCAACATGAAAGTTAGATTTCTGCTTGCGGCCGCATGCGCGCTGCTCGCTTCCACCACAACCAAGGCTCAGGTTTCGGCGGGGCCCAATTGCGTAGCCGGCACTCTGGCCAGCTACATCGCATTGGGCGCTGGCGGGTGTATGTTCGAAGGCACCCTTTACCGGAATTTCACCTATGGCGCGCCGTCCTCGACGACCATCACGCCGGAGCAGATTCTTGTAATTCCCTCCTCGGCGGCTTCTGTGGTATCGCCTTATCCGGGATTGACCTTTTACGCGCCGTGGAACGTGGGGGCCGAAGGGTCGTTGACTTCAACGATTGGCTACAATACAGTTCCTTTCCCGCCGAATGCGAGCTCGGAGGTGCTGACGGAAAATCTGACACTTGACTTGGGAGCGGCGTCGATTGGCGGAATTATTGGAAGCGTCGAGGTGACCGAAACGGTAACGCCGGCGGACTTGACGTTGTCGGAACAGCTGCAAGTATTTGAGATCTGCGAGGATGCCTGCAGACTGCAGAAAACCGATACGGCATCGCTGGCCGGGCTGCAAACGCTGACTTTTGCGCTGAACATTACGTTGAACGGCGGGAACGGCGGCGCATCGCTGAACTACTTTACGGCGAATGAGAGCTACGGCCCGCTGCCGTAGTATCTTCTGAAACAAGAAATCCCCTCTCGCCGGCTGCCGTAATGCGGCCGGCAGATGGGATTTTTTGCGCAGACAATTTTGGGCGTCAACGCTGCAAGGAATGGCTATCGCCAATAGTCGAATCGCATCTCCACTTCGCGCAATACTTTAGAATGGAAGCAGATCGCTGGTCACACCGCCTTGGCTGTGTGCGTGAACGGAATGCGTTATCCATGACTGAATCAGGCTCGCGCCCGAGCCGCTTTTACCTGACTACGCCCATTTATTACGTGAACGCGCGGCCACACCTGGGCCACGCCTATTCGACCATCGTGTGCGACGCCATTGCGCGGCACAAGCGGGCGCTGGGCATCGAGACGTGGTTTTTGACGGGTACCGACGAGCATGGGCAAAAGATCGAGCGCTCGGCCCAACTGGCCGGATGCTCGCCGCAAGAGTTCGCAACCAAGATTTCCGGCGAATTTCGCGGACTTTGGGACCGACTGGGTCTCACGTACGACGATTTCATCCGGACTACAGAACCTCGTCATGTCCGCGGCGTGCAGCACCTGTTTGCCACGCTGCGCGACCGCGGCTACATCTACAAGGGCTCGTACACGGGGCAGTATTGCGTCTCCGACGAGGCCTATGTGGACGGGCCGCCGGGCACGATATGCCCCGACTGCGGCCGGCCGACGGAAACCGTGAGCGAGGAAAATTATTTCTTCAAGCTGTCGGCCTTCGAGCGCAAGTTGCTCGAGTTCTACGAGGCCAATCCGGGGTTCATGGAGCCGGAATCGACGCGCCGCGAAGTCATCAGTTTTGTGCGCAGCGGTCTGAAGGATCTTTCCGTGAGCCGGACGAGTTTTTCGTGGGGTATTCCCGTGCCCGGCGACGAAAAGCACGTGGTGTACGTGTGGCTCGACGCGCTGGCAAACTATATTACCGCTCTTGGATATGGTTCCGAGGACAAGGAGAAATTCAAAAAGTACTGGCCGGCGGACATTCATCTGATCGGCAAAGAGATCAGCCGCTTCCACTGCGTCTACTGGCCGGCGTTTTTGATGGCGGCAGGAATTTCCGTGCCGCGCTCGGTGCGCGCCAACGGCTGGCTGCTCTTCGACCAAGGCAAGATGTCGAAGTCGCGCGGCAACATTGTGCGCGCTGAGACCGTTCACGAAGTGCTGGGCGCGGATGCGTTGCGGTACTTTCTGCTCAGAGAAATTCCCTTTGGCCAGGATGGCAACTTTTCTTTTGACGCACTGGTGCAGCGCTACAACGGCGACCTCGCCAACGGCTACGGCAACCTGGTGAGCCGCGTAGTGAACATGGTGCACAAGTATTTCGGCGGCGTTGTGCCGGAAGCGGGCGCGGAGACTCCTGCGGAGGGCAGTCTGCGCGAGAGCGCGGGGCGCGCCATCACCGCATTCGGGCCAGCCTTTGATGAGTTGAATTTCTCCGAGGCCTTAAAGACCCTGTGGCTCGTGGTGGCGGAGACCGATGGGTATTTGACCGCGAATGCGCCCTGGAAGAAACCGCCAGAACGGAGCGATGCGGATCATGCAAAACTGCAGGCGCGGGTGCTGGTGACGGCAGCCGAGGCGATTTGCGTGATCACGGCGCTCGCGTATCCGATTTTGCCGGACGCCGCATCCAAGGTCTGGAAGCAGCTGGGCCAGGGCGAACTGGCCGAAGCAGCGAAGAACGGATTTTTGAAGGATCTCGCGTGGGGCGGATTGAAAGCGGGCACGAAGTTTGGCGAGCCGGCGCCGCTATTTCCCCGCGCGGAGAAGGACACAGTGGAACGCATGCAGAATCTGGAAGACGAAAACAATCGCAGCGCAGTGGAATCTGCGAGCGCAGGTGACATTGTGGCTCCATCGCACGCGCCCGCAGCAACGTCAGTCGTTCCCACCGAGGGAGCGGCCACTGCCGGTACGCACGCTGCCGGTGCGACCACGCCCACTACGGCTGCTCCCGTGAACCCTTCGAGACCGGTGGAAACGGCAAAGGTCCATCAGGTGCCAACGCCGCTCGCGAGCAGCCGCCTGAACCCAACACCGGCTGCCGCGCAGGCGGATGCGCCGCTGACACCTCCGCCTGCCTCAACTCCAAACCAAGAGTCTGCCGCACTGCAGGTGCCGCAGCACATCACGATAGACGACTTTGCCAAGGTGGATTTGCGTGTGGCGCAGATCGTGGTGGCCGAGCGCGTGCCCAAGGCCGACAAGCTGCTGCGCCTCGAAGTCGATCTAGGCTACGAAAAGCGGCAGATCCTTGCAGGCATCGCGCAGTATTACGAGCCGGAAAAGCTCATCGGCCGCAAGATCGTGATCGTCGCCAATCTTGCGCCGCGCAAGATGAGGGGCCTCGAATCGAACGGCATGCTGCTAGCGGCTTCACTTGAAGGCGGCGCACCGGTGCTGGCCGGATTTCTGGAAGAGGCCCCGCTGGGCGCGCGGCTGAAGTAGGCGCGTCTGTTGACCGAACACTCGAATTAGGAGTCATCGTGTCAAATAGCATCGAGATTCTTCGCCAGCTCTATAGCCAGTTCAACGCGCGGGAGATGGAGGCGGTTCTGGCATCGCTGCATCCTGAGGTGGTTTGGGCGAATGGCATGGAAGGCGGCTATGTTCACAGTCGCGATGGTGTGCGGGAGTACTGGACTCGGCAATGGGCGATGATCGATCCTCATGTGGAACCGGTCAACTTCACCGAAGGCGATGATGAGACGATCGAGGTGGAGGTTCATCAAGTTGTGCGCGATCTCGAGGGTAGAGTCCTGCTCGAGAAGACGGTTGGCCACATCTTTCGCTTAGAAAGCGGCCTTGTCCGGCGGTTCGATATTCGATAGCTGTTCGCCTCTCTATGATCACCACAATAGTGAACCTACACCGCGGAGGACGACATCTAAGGTATAACGTGGTGCTGTTGAATCATATATTGCGTGCAGACACGTCTTTTGTTAGGATGACTTTACTCATGGTTTGCGCCCTGCAAATCGCTGGTTGTTGTCGCCTGTCGCACATTGCCGATGGGTGTATGCGCTAGTCTCTCTCCTCAGAACAATCGAAAGAAGACGCACCCGTAGCTGAATGCCGGGTTTATTTTTATGGCCTCGAGCCTTCAGCGCCAACACTGAATCCCCGAGGTCACGATGCCAGTCGTCGAAAGTGAAATCGCCAACACCCACCCGCCCGCCGCGAATCCTGTTTCGCCGCAGCGCCTGAACCACTTGCGCCTGCTTGAGGCGGAGAGCATTCACATCCTGCGCGAGGTTGCCTCGGAGTTTGAACGGCCGGTGATGCTTTACTCCATCGGCAAGGACTCATCGGTGATGCTTCGGCTGGCGCAGAAGGCGTTTTATCCCGCGCCGATTCCCTTTCCGCTGATGCATATCGATACCGGCTTCAAGTTTCGCGAGATGATCGACTTCCGCGATGCAATGGCGTACCAAGTAGGCGCAGAGCTGCTGGTGTGGCGCAACGAGCCGGCGATTGCTGCGGGGACCAATCCCATTGCCCTCGACACCAAGCGCTGCTGCGGTTTGCTCAAGACGCAGGCGCTGCTCGACGGCCTGCGCCATTACAACTTCGACGCGGCATTCGGTGGCGCGCGGCGCGACGAGGAGAAGTCGCGCGCCAAGGAGCGCATCTATTCCTTCCGCGACTCGGCGGGCCAATGGGACCCGAAAAACCAGCGGCCGGAGTTGTGGAACCTCTACAACGCGCGCATCCATCCCGGCGAGAGCATTCGCGTGTTTCCGCTTTCTAACTGGACGGAGATGGACGTGTGGCAGTACATCCACGAGGAAAAAATTCCCGTGGTCGACCTCTACTTCGCCAAAGAGCGGCCCATGTATGTGCGTGGCGATGCACTGCTCCCCATTGAACAAGCTTTCGTTGCGAGAAAGGGTGAAGAACCCCAGATGGTGAAGAGTCGGCTGCGCTCGCTGGGTTGCAGTCCCTGCACGGGTGCGATTCGCTCTGAGGCCGATACGATTCCGGCGATCATCGCGGAGCTGATCTCGTTCCACTCTTCTGAGCGGGCGAACCGCGTGATCGATCACGACCAGGAAGGCTCGATGGAGATCAAGAAGCGGGAGGGATATTTCTAGATGGCTACTCTCGCACCCTCCGCATTTTCCATTGGCGAGTTTCTTGCCATCGAGCGCGAGAAAGATCTGCTGCGCTTTTCGACAGCGGGCAGCGTGGACGACGGCAAATCGACGCTCATCGGGCGGCTGCTCTACGATACGCAGTCGGTCTACGAGGACCAGGTACGGTCGATCGAAGGCAAGGGCACCACCGCGCCGGGGCAGATCGATTTCGCGCTGCTCACCGATGGTCTGCGTGCCGAGCGCGAGCAGGGAATCACAATCGACGTGGCCTACCGCTACTTCTCTACTGCCAAAAGAAAGTTCATCATCGCCGACACACCGGGCCACGAGCAGTACACGCGCAACATGGCTACGGGTGCGTCGACGGCCGATGCCACCATCGTGCTGATCGACGCGAGCAAGGGCGTGCAGATTCAGTCGCGGCGTCATACGTATATTGCGTCGCTGCTGCGCGTGCGCCACGTGCTGGTTGCCGTGAACAAAATGGATTTGATCGGCTACGACGAAGCGGCCTTCCGCGCTATTGAGAAGGAGTTTCAGGCGATTCTCTCGCAGATCGCCGAGGATACGGGCACGCAGGTGGAAGCGCACTTTGTTCCAGTGAGTGCGCTGAAGGGCGACAACGTGGTGCACCGCGCCGGAAAAACATCGGGCGCGATGCCATGGTATGACGGGCCTTCGCTGCTCGAGCTTCTGGAGGCGCTGCCTGCCGCAGACCGCACGCAAAACGCATCCTTCCGATTTCCCGTGCAACGCGTGTCGCGTCCCGATCACACTTTTCGAGGCTTTGCGGGGCAGATTGCGTCGGGGACGGTTCGCGTGGGCGACCTCATCGCGGTCTTTCCCTCGGGGCGGGAGGCGAAGATCGAGCGCATCGTGACTTTCGACGGCGATCTCAACGAGGCTGTTGCGCCGCTTTCAGTCACACTTGTACTCGACCGCGAGGTCGACATCAGCCGCGGCGACTTGATTGCCGGTGCTTTGATTGACGGAACTCGATCCGCACCCACGGTGGCGCGCAGTGTAAAGGCGTCGCTGGTGTGGATGGATCAGCGGCCTCTGGATGCGAATCGCCGCTATTTGCTGAAGCACACCAGCCACACCGTACCGGTGGTGGTTTCGTCGGTCGATCATCGCGTGGATCTCGGAGCGCTCCGGCACGAGCCCGCGCCCACGCTGCGCATGAACGACATCGGCGCGGTGTCGCTGCATCTGCTGAGGGCCATGGCCGTCGATCTCTATCGCGACAATCGCTCCACCGGAGCGCTGATTTTGATCGATCCCGAAACCAATGCGACCGTGGCCGCAGGCATGGTGACGGACGCGCACGGCCAGGCGATTGCTGGTGAGGAGGACGAGGCTGCCGCGTGGGGCCGTGTGACGGCGGGCGAGCGCGAGGCGCGCTGGGGGCATCGCGGCGGCGTGCTGGAGCTGGCCGGACCTACGGAGCTGATCGACGCCGTCGAGCGGTCCTTGTTTGCTATCGGCGCCGTCACATGCCGCATCGATGCCGATGAGCAGCGTTTCCGAGAAAATCCGCAGTTGCACGAGGTTGTGACAGACGTGCAAGCGCAGGCGGGGTTGATTGCGCTGGTGGTGCGTGTACGGGAAGAAGCTGCCCTCACGGTGAGCGCCGGCGGATTCGACGCCACGCTCGACGCGGACAACAGAATGCACGCCGTGACGGAAGTCCACAAACTGCTGCGGCGCGCGGGCATCTTCATTTCTTCAGAAGGGGCCGATTTGTGATGGGTGTTCAAGAGATTTCTGCCGAAGTGAATACAAAACTCGATGCAGTGCGGGCTACGTTGGCACAGGAAGTAACGGGGCGCGGAGACGTTTGCCTGACGTGCAGCTTTCAGGCCGAGGATGTGCTGCTCACAAAGCTCGCCATCGCGATTGATCCGCGAATTCCGGTTCTGTTTCTCGACACTGGCTATCACTTCGCCGAGACCTACGCCTATCGCGACCGCATGGCGCGCGAGTGGGAACTGAACCTGATCAATCTGCTGCCGGAAAAGACCGTCGCGGAGCAGGAGGCGGAGCACGGATTGCTGTATCAGTCCGCGTCTGACCGCTGTTGCGCCCTGCGCAAGGTCGAGCCGCTGTTCAAGGCAGTTGCCGGATATCGCGTGTGGCTTACGGGACTGCGCCGCGAGCAGGCGCGGAGCCGCGCGGCGCTTGAAGAGCAGGCTTCATTTACACTGCCCGGCGGAAAACAGGTGCTGAAGCTAGCGCCGCTCGCCGAGTGGACCACGCGCGATGTTTGGTATGCGTGCGAGCAGCTTGCGATTCCGCTGCTGCCGCTCTACGAACGTGGCTACACGTCGATCGGCTGCGAGCCATGCACCACGTTGCCGCTCGATCCCAACGATCCGCGCTCCGGCCGCTGGGCCGGCCGCAAGGTAGAATGCGGGATCCACATTGAAGCAGCGAGTTCGAGAAGTTAGCAGAATTCCACCCAGAGCAATACTGAGGAACGCAAGATGCAGTACGTCATTGGATTTGTCATTGCGCTCTTTATCGCGCTCACTGGCGTGGGCGCCGGCACCATCACCGTGCCCGTGCTGGTGTTGTTCCTGGGCGTGCCGGCGCCGGTGGCCGTGGGCATCGGGCTCACATTTTCAGCCGCGGTCAAGTTGATTCTGGCGCCCGCGCAAATTGCCCGTCACAACGTGGCTTGGCGCACGCTCGGTTACATGCTGTTGGGCGGCGCGCCCGGCGTGCTTGTGGGTTCGTTCCTCCTCAGACATCTGATCAGCACCGGATCGGCAAACCTTCTGAATGCGATTCTGGGCGCGATCCTTGTCGCAACGGCTAGTTGGCAACTCTTTTATTCCTTCCGGCCCATACGACGGAACAACAAGATTCGTGATCGCAGCCCCTTGCTCGCGTGGCTGATGTTTCCTGTGGGGGCGGAGGTGGGATTTTCTTCGGCGGGAGCAGGCGCCTTGGGCAGCGCGGCGCTGCTAGGCCTGACACCGCTCGAGCCGGCGCAAGTGGTCGGCACCGATATTGTGTTCGGCCTTCTGGTTTCGCTCCTCGGCAGCGGTGCACACTGGTTTACACATGCCACAAACCCCGAGCTGCTGCTGCATCTCATCGTGGGCGGCGTGGTTGGAGCGATTGGCGGAACGATGCTGAGCACGCACATTCCCCGCCGGCCGCTACGCTTCGCTCTCTGCGTCTGGCTGCTGATTCTCGGCGGGCAATTCCTCTTCAACAGCTACCAGGTGTGGGCCAGCCCCAACACGCACAAGAGCGCGGCGCCGGTGGTGCGTAACCAGAGCACGCCCAACGGCGTTCCGCGCGGCTAGTGGCACACCTACGGGCGTGAATCTTCACGAGGACTTGCGAATGATTGACAGGGGGAATCTGGTGCGGAAGGCGGGACTTGAACCCGCAAGCCTTTTGGGCGCCAGCTCCTAAGGCTGGTGTGTTTGCCATTTCACCACTTCCGCACGGGTGTGGTTGACTTACCTCTTCAAGTCTAGTGGGAAATCGATGCGCGTTGCAATGTGGCGCGGTGCGGCTTTTGCGCCATTGTGGAAACGCAAGGCCCGCGTCGTGCGAAGATGAAGCTGAAAGCTGAGACCCTACGGCTGAAGGCTGAATTTATGAAACGCGTTCTTCTCTCCTGGAGCAGCGGCAAAGACAGCGCATGGACCCTCGACGTCCTGCGCCGTGATCCCGCTATCGAAATTTGTGGGCTGCTGACCACGCTCAACACGGAGTTCGATCGCGTGGCCATGCACGGCGTGCGCCGCACGGTGCTCGAAGCGCAGGCTGCCGCGGCCGGGCTCCCGCTTTGGATCGTTCCGCTGCCCTGGCCCTGCCCGAATGAGGTTTACGAGCAGCGCATGGCTGAGACCTGCCAACGCGCGGTGAACGATGGCATCGATGCCATCGGCTTCGGCGACCTTTTTCTCGAAGACGTACGCGCCTATCGTGAGCGGAACCTCGCGCCCACAGGTCTCGAACCGCTGTTTCCACTATGGAAGATTCCTACCGACAAACTTGCGCGCGAGATGATCTCAGGCGGATTACGCGCACGCATCTCCTGCGTCGACACGGAGAAACTGCCGGCGAGTTTTGCCGGCCGCGAATTCGACGAAGAGTTGTTGCGCGATTTTCCGCCCGGCATCGATCCCTGCGCCGAACGCGGCGAGTTCCACACTTGCGTCTATGCAGGTCCCATGTTCAAGAGCCCGCTCCCGCTAGAAACCGGCGAAGTCGTCACGCGTGAGCGCTTCGTGTTTGCGGATTTTCTAGTCTCTTAGTCCCTCGGTCCCGAAGTTCCTAGAACTGGTTGCATAAATCATCGGACTCGATTAAGGAGCACCCCTCAGGGATTAAATCCCCGCTGTTTATGCGGCTTTTTGCGGCACGGCTAAAGCCGTGCCTTTTCAAAAAGGGATTTATGCAACCAGTTTTAGTTTCTTAGCCCGCGCAGGGCCGGATACATTTTGCGCCAACGCGTGTAGCCGGTGTTGTACGCCGCCACGTCGACCACATCGGGGTCGATGCGCTCGGCCACTTGGATGGCCTGGCCGCACGCCTCGTCGAGATTCTTCCAGTGGCCCGCGCCCACGCCGGCCATTAGCGCACAACCGAATGCGCCGCCTTCCTCGGCCACCAGCACCTCCACAGCTTTGCCGTAGATGCCAGCCTGAATCTTGCGCCACAAGGCGCCGCGCGCTCCGCCGCCGCCGAGGCGGATCGCCGTGACCGGAATTTCCAGCTCGTGGAAGAGCGTAAAAGTGTCCTGCAGCGAATACGCCACGCCTTCCAGAACCGCGCGCACAAAGTGCGCACCGGTGTGCTGGACGCCGATGCCAGTGAAGGCCGCTCGCACTTCGGGATCGAGATGCGGCGTGCGCTCGCCCAGCAGATACGGTGCCCACTCCAGGCCTTGGCTCCCCGCCGGAATTTTTCCGGCGCTCTCGCTCAACGAATCGTAACTCTGACCAGTGAAAAACGTGCCACGCAGCCAGTTCAGGCTCAGGCCGGCGCTTTGCGTTACACCCATCACGTGCCACAGGCCCGGTACGGCATGGCAAAACGTGTGCAAGCGGCCCTTGGGGTCTTTCGTCGGTTTGGCCGTAGCCGCAAACACCACGCCCGAGGTGCCGATGGTCGCCGAAACGCTTCCCGGTTGCAAAATTCCCATGCCCACTGCGCCTGCGCCCTGGTCGCCTGCGCCCGCCGCGACCGGCGTTCCCGCCTTCAGTCCCGTCGGCCCAGCCGCCTTCTCGCTGATACGCGCGCAAATCTCCGGCGACTCGTACACCTCGGGAAGCCAAGTCATATTGATCCCCGCTGCCTCGGCCACTTCGCGCGACCAGCGGCGGTGGGTCACGTCGAGCAGCAGGGTTCCGCTCGCCTCCTGCACGTCGATCGCGAATTCGCCCGTGAGCCGGTAGCGCACGTAGTCCTTGGGGCACATCATGTGGCGGATCTTCGCAAAGATCTCCGGCTGATGCGTCTTGACCCATAGCAACTTTGTGAGCGTGAAATTGGGCAGCGCCGGATTGCAGGTGAGTTCGATCAGCCGTTCGTAGCCAATCTTCTCCGTGAGCCAGTCGCACTCCGGTTGGGTGCGCGTATCGCACCAGATAAGCGCCGGCCGCAGCACCGCGCCATTCTCGTCGAGCATGACGGCACCGTGCATCTGCCCGGTGAGGGCGATGGCCGCGATGGGTTCGCGTGGCTCCGTCGTCGCGGCGAGCGCTCCGCGAATCGCCTCCTGTGCGGCGCGCCACCAATCCTCGGGATCCTGCTCCGCCCATCCGGGGTATTCGGCGCGAAACGGCGCGTGATCGCACGACGCTGTGCCCATCAACTTGCCTGCGCCATTCACGACAACGGCCCGCGTCCCGCCCGTGCCCACATCCATGCCCAGGAACCACATATGCGTCATCCCCCTTGCCTAAATCGCTTTTCTCCAGCGCCCGCAGCATAGCAGCTTGACCGCATCCCGGCAAAGACGCCCCCGCATGCGGACCTTCGCCGGAAGCCGCCTTACAATCACTCTGACGCGCACTCTAAACGCGCGAATGCGCTCTGTGAGGTGATTCCTGTCTGCGCCGCCAGTTCTCGCATCTCTGGCATTCGACCCGGCTGATCCCAGGGCCGCGCTTGCGCAACTGCCGCAGTCGCAGGCGGTCTTTGCGTTGTATGGGGCTGACGCACGGGCCGAACCTTACATCGGCCGCACGCCCGACCTGCGCGCCCGCCTCGAACGGCTGCTCAAGCCCTCGGCAAAACATCCGCGTCGTCTGCATCTCGCCGGGCTGGTGCGCGAGATTCGCTGGCAGCTTACCGGCTCCGAGTTTGACTCGCTGCTTACGCAGTTTTCCCTTTTGGACGAGATTTTCGGCTCGAAGGCAATCGAGCGGATGCACCTGCGCGCGCCCGCCTTCGTGCGCTTTCTCGGCAGCAATCCCTATCCGCGCGTCACCGTTACGCACCGTCCCAGTCTGCGTGAGGCCGAATGGGCGTACGGGCCGTTCCCTTCGCGCGCCGCCGCCGAGAGATTTTCAGAAGAAGCGCTCAAGCTCTTCCTGTTGCGCCGCTGCACCTTCGAGCTGAACCCCAACCCCAGCTATCCCGGCTGCGTCTACTCCGAGATGAAGATGTGTCTCGCGCCCTGCTACAAGGGCTGCACGGACGAGCGCTACAGCGAAGAGGCCGCGGCCGTCGAGAGCTTTCTGGCGACGCGCGGCGAGAGCCGCCTTGTGACTCTCCGCGCGGCGCGCGACCAGGCCTCGGCCGAACTGGCCTTCGAGTCGGCCGCTGGGTTGCACGCGCAGGTGCAGCGCGTCGAAGCCGTGCGCGCTCTAGCCGCCGAGCTGGTTCGCCCCTTGAGCCGCCTTCGCGCCGTGATTCTGCAGGCTTCGGCAAATCCGGATGAAGTCGCTGTCTTCCTTTTCGAAAATGGCCGCCTGCGCGGGCCTGCGAGTTTCTCAACGGTCGGCATGAGAATCCAGAACGAGCAATCGGGATCGACATCGCTATTTGCGCAGCCGATGGCGATTGAACCCCTGCCGGAGAAGCAGGGAGCAAGGGAGCAAGCCACCCCAGCGGCAGATCCGCCGGGGACCCCGGCAGGGAGCGAGGGAGCGGCAATCGACACGGGCGTTTCAGAGGAAGTTTTAAAAGGGCACGACTTTAGTCGTGCCGATAACGAGCAAAATGAAGAAGGGGATTTAGCCCCTGAAGCAGCCGTCGCGCCAGGGCAAGAAACGGCAATTGCTCACCCGGCAAAGATTCCCCGCGGCCTTCTTGAATCCCGCCTGGAAGCCGCCATCGCCGGCCTCTCCGCGAATGCTGCGCCGCCTTCGGCCACCGTCCGCCAAGGCCATTTGGCACTGCTCAAGCGCTGGTACTATCGCCCCGAGGCGCGCCGCGAGGGCGAAATCTTTTTTCCTGACGCCGAAGATCGCTGGCCCGCGAAGGCCATTCTTCGCGGCATCGGCCGTGTGGCCGCAAAATCCCTATCATCGTGAACCATTCGCAAACTTTCTGGCTCACCTTCGGCTTGTGTCATCCTTGATTGCATGTCGACCTCCCTTCCCCGGCCTGCGACAATACACCGGCTCCTTGCCGACAGCACTGTGTTTCAGTGGCGGAATCTGACGCTCCGCGCCGACGTCATCTTCACGCTGCCGGTCGCAATCTGCCTCGCGATTGGCCTTGCCATGGGCCATCCGGGGGTAGGCCTGATTGCGGCCGGCGGAGCTGCGAACACCGGATTCGGGCAAAAGCACAGAATCGATGACTCTGAGCTGATCCCAATGATCCTTGCCACGCTGGGCATGGCGTTCTCTGGCTTTGCCGGCGTGATCGTGGGTCACGAGAACCTTCTGCTCGTGCTCTTATCGGCGCTATTGGCCTTCGGCTACGGGCTCCTGACTGCGCGTCCCGAGGGGTACGGCTGGGTAGGCCAGCAATGCGTCGTCACGTTTCTCGTGACTTCAGCATTTCCCGCCTCACTTGGCGATGCCGTTGCGCGCGGCCTGTTGCTATTTGCCGGCGGAGCAGTTGAGCTCCTTCTTTCGTCTTTTTTGCTGCACACCTTTCACCGGCTGCGCGACCAGCTCTTCGCGCTGTCCTGTTATTTCCGGGACGAACGCGCCGCTTTTCTCGCCGCACTCGTCGAGACTGCGCAATCCGTGCGCCAGCGCAGGTTTCTCAACTCTGCCATGCCCTATGCGCTGCGCCTCGCGGCAACGGTGGGCGTGGCCACAGAGATCTATCGCCGGCTGCATTACCCGAGCGGTTATTGGATTCCCATGACGGCGTTGCTCGTGCTCAAGCCGGGCTTGACCGACACGGTAAGCCGGGCCGTCGCTCGAGTCCTCGGCACCATGTGCGGAGCTATCGTTATCAGTTTCATTCTTGCCCGCGTTCATCCCACGTCCATCGTTCTGGCAGCATTCACCGCGCTTTTCGCATGGCTCTCCTATGCGCTGGTTAATGTGAACTACGCCCTCTTCTCCACGGCGGTGACCGGCTACATCGTATTCCTGCTCTCGCTGAATGAAGTACCGGGCCCAACGATCGCACTCCACCGCACAATTTCGACGGCGTTGGGCGGCGGCATCGCTCTCTCGATACGGATCGTTGTCATCGCGTACCGACGGCGGCATTGGCGACGCGCGGCAGCGGTGGTGCGCCGCACGGCGTTTCCGCACCATTCTGTGGCGGACTGATTGCAAATCGGCGGATTTTTACACTAACTCAGCCGGCCGAGAGGGAGCATAATGACGGTCATGAAGTCAAAGCGACTTGCTTTCTTGTGCTGCGCACTGACGTTCCTCGTCGTGCCCGTTGCGACTGCTGCGCCGGTCTGTGACATGAAGGTCGCAGTCCCTCAGAGTGCCCGCACGTACGCGAAAACGGGAGACCAAGCGGCTTGGCGGGAGTTTCGAAGCATCCAGGATGTCCCGCCACTCGACACAGACGGAGGGGCGTCAACTCAACTCTGGCGGAGCGAAACAGGGGCCTCGTTCGCGTACACGGCTGAGCCCGGTGAGGACTTCTGGACGTACACACGCTACTGCTTTGACGAAACAGGCCAGCTAGCGCGCGTGAGCTTTGAGGTTCGCACGGCTTGGGGCTGGAGCTACCGGCTGGAGGGACCAGTCGTCAAAGGCGTGCTGCATACGAACTCTGCCGGATTCTTTAGCACCGAAAACGAAAGGCCGATCTCCAAGCCTGAGGGTGCAAGTGACGTCTCTGAGGCGCTGAAGCCTACGCTCTACTTGACAACGAGCAAGCTCCCATT
This sequence comes from Occallatibacter sp., assembly GCA_049521075.1. Taxonomy (GTDB): domain Bacteria; phylum Acidobacteriota; class Terriglobia; order Terriglobales; family Acidobacteriaceae; genus Telmatobacter. The sequence goes on along the minus strand of JBEKPD010000015.1, from coordinate 9,124 downwards.
TGCTCACCTGCTTGCTCATCCTTCCCAGTTGTCTCCAAGGTAACTCGGGTCCCCTCGCCGCCTGATAAACTGTCCGCGAGGAGTTTCGCCCTTATCCATGGTTGAGCTGTTGCCTTCTATCCTTTCCGCGGATTTTGCCCACTTAGCCGATCAGGTTGCCGCGGCCGAGCGCGGCGGTGGCACGGCTATCCACGTCGACGTGATGGACGGCCACTTTGTGCCCAACATGACCCTCGGTCCGCCGGTCGTGGCCTGCCTGCGCAAGGCCACAAAGCTGCCGCTAGACTGCCACCTGATGATCGATAACCCCAACGATTTCATCGCGGCTTTTGCCGATGCCGGCGCCAACTGGGTCAGCGTCCACTATGAAGCCTGCCCCCACCTGCATCGCACACTCGAGCTGATTTTGCACCACAACATGAGGCCGGGGGTGGTCCTGAATCCCGCCACCCGGGTCGATTTGATCTTCGAAATCCTGCCCATGGTGCACCACGTCTTGATCATGAGCGTGAATCCGGGCTTCGGCGGCCAGGAGTTCATCCCTTTCTCCCTCGACAAAATCCGCCGACTTGTCGCGATCCGCAGCGAACTGGGCCTGAAATTTAAGATCGAGGTAGATGGTGGAGTGGCTCACGATACGGTCTCCGCCGTCGTCCAAGCAGGCGCGGAGCTGCTCGTTGCGGGCAACGCCGTCTTTGGCGCCGGACAGCCGGAAAGCGATGCGCGCGCCCTGCTGGCCGCCGCGCGCCAGGCAGAAATCCTTCAAACCGCGAGGAACGTGGCGGACGGAAAGAGTAAAATTCACTAATAAGAATCAGCGGAGCTAGCGGCCCTGGCGGGGTTAGCGGAGCCAGACCGGCTCCAGCAGGCGATCACGTTTCATCCGCGGTGGTGGGAAACGCCGGTGGAGACTAAAAAGCGCAGGTATCGAACGGACGGCCCCATGGGAGCTGTCCTCCGACGAGGTGGTATGAACCGTTTGTCTCTGAAGATTATCGCTGCTGCATTGGCGGTGTTGTTTCTGGGCGTGGCTTCGGCCGATGCCCGCACCAAAAAGAAGCCGAAGAAGGCCTACGACTTGAACGCCAACCCGCTTGCCGGCGTACAGTCCAAGCAGCCCGACAAAGAACTCTACGACAAAGCCATGATGGCCATGAAGAAGGGCCGCTACGACGTGGCCCGCCTCGACCTGCAGACCCTGCTCAATACCTATCCTGAGTCGGAATACCGCATGAGGGCCAAGCTTTCAGTGGGCGACACCTGGTTCAAGGAAGGCGGGTCGGCCGCGCTGACCCAGGCCGAAGCCGAATACGAGGACTTCATCACCTTCTTCCCCAATGCGCCTGAGGCCGCCGAGGCCAAAATGAAGGTGGCCGACATCTATTACCAGCAGATGGAGAAGCCTGACCGCGACTATACCAACGCGCAGCAGGCCGAGAAGGAGTACCGGGACATGATCAATATGTTCCCGGATTCCACGCTCATCCCCCGCGCCAAGCAGAAGCTGCGCGACGTGCAGGAGGTTCTGGCCGAACGCGAGTTCGAGATCGGCAGCTACTACGAGAGCCGCGAAGATCATGTGGCCGCTATCGCTCGCCTGGAGACCGTGGCCGACGCCTATCCGCTCTACTCCAGGAGCGACCAGGTGCTGCTCAGCATCGGCGATGCCTACGCCGGCGAGGCGCACAGCGTGCAGATTGCTCCCGGCCTGCCCGGCGCGATTCGCGAGCGCCTGCACACCATGTATGAGGACAAGGCCGCCCAGGCCTACGACAAGGTGATCACGCGCTACCCCATGGCGCCGCACGTTGAGGACGCCCGCGATCGCCTGGTGGCCATGAACCGGCCTGTCCCCGAGCCAACCGACGCCGCCATCGCCGAGAACGATGCCGAGGTGCGCAGCCAGACGCCCCTACACTTCACCGATAAGTTCATGGACATCATCAAGCGCGGGCCCACCGTGGTTGAAGCCACGCACGTCGGCGACCCCACGCTCGACGATCCGAAGCGAGTGCTCGCGCCGGATATCACCAACCAAAACAAGGCTATCTTCGCCGAGGCCATCAACCAGGGCAGACCGCCCGCGCCCGCCCCGCCGGTTACACCCACTGGACCCAATGAGCCGCCGCGCAGCGATCAGCCCAACAACGTTCCTCTGCAGATGCGAGGTCCAGCCGGAGGCACAGGCGTAGGCGTCGAAATTGTGAATGCGCCCAACAGTTCGACGCAAGCTCCGGCCGCACCAACCGATCCCAATGCGGTGGTGAAACCCATTGTGCCGGAGAACAATGCATTGCCTGAAGCGGAGAAGCCTGCCGAAGCGCCCAACCAGGAGAACGACATCAAGCCCGGCGAGGTTCCCACGCCCGCCGTCGCCGCTTCCACCGGCAAGCAGAAGAAGCCCAAGGTCGACCAGAGCGACGAGTCTTCCAGCAAGAAGAAAAAGAAGAAAGGCCTGGCCAAGATCAACCCGTTCTAGTTGAGACGCAGGTCTAGAATCGACGAGCAAAGGCTGCCTTACGGCGGCCTTTCTTGTTGGTGCGCTGCGCATCATATTCTCGTGTCGATGCGATGAAGATTGCTGCCCAAAAAGTCGAGCTTAATGCGATCCTTGCCCTGCGTGCCCTCTTTCTTGAGGAGGCCAATCATCAGGTCCGCCATAACTCCCGTCACGAACGTGGCTGGTCTGACTCTTATCTCCTTGTGGTCGATGGCCAGACTGTTGGTTACGGCTCGATCATGGGCCGCGAAATCAAGGACCGCGACACAGTCTTTGAGTACTTCGTCATCCCCTCATTTCGCAATCGCGCCAGCGACCTCTTCGCGCAACTCATTGCCGCGGCAAAGCCGGCTTTCATCGAGTGCCAGAGCAACGACCAGGCGCTTGCGGCTATGCTCTTCGAATTCGCACACAATATTTCCGCCGACACGGTCCTTTTTGAGGAAAATTCAATCACCGATCTCGCTGTCCCCGGTGTTCTCGTCCGTCGCCGGCAAGACGGCGATGCGATTTTTTCTCATGGCGCTGAACCGGTCGGAGAATACGTCGCGGAGCTAAACGGTGAGATTGTCGCGACAGGCGGCTTCTTGCTCCACTACAATCACCCCTTCGCCGATCTCTACATGGAAGTTCGCGAAGATCTCCGGCGCCGCGGAGTCGGTAGTTTTCTTTTGCAGGAAGTGAAGCGCGAGTGCTACCTTGCTGGCCGCGTCCCTGCCGCACGCACAAGCATCCGCAATCTGGCGTCGCGAGCATGCCTAGGCCGGGCAGGCTTGCGCGTCTGCGGATTCATGCTCACAGGCGAAGTGAACCTCTGAGAGCTGTCGCAGGCCGCACCCCTTCATCTGCTACCCTGAAACGTAGCCTCTTCGCATTGAAAGCCCCTGTTTTCATGGGGGTTTCCGCAAATTTTACGGGGCTCACCGAAGACAAAAATGCCTCACGATCTGCCCAAAGCGTACGACCCTACCGCCATTGAAGATCAGTGGGCCGGGTACTGGGTCCGCGAGAATCTTTTCGCTGTTCCGACTCCTGGCTCCAGCACCCCGCCCGTCCAAAACCAGTGCCTGGACGGCCAGTCCTTTGCGATTCTGCTGCCGCCGCCTAATGTGACGGGGAACCTGCACATGGGCCACATGTTCGAGCACACGGAGAGCGACATCCTGGCCCGTTGGCGGCGGATGCGCGGCGACCGGGTGCTCTGGGTGCCCGGCACCGACCACGCCGGCATTGCCACGCAGATGCTGGTCGAGCGGCAGTTGGCCGAGGAAGGAACGTCGCGCCAGAAGATGGGCCGCGAAGCATTTCTGAAGCGTGTGTGGCAGTGGAAGGAACATTACGGCAACGCCATCCTCGAACAGATGAAGCGGATTGGCGACACGGTGGACTGGCAGCGCGAGTACTTCACGATGAGTGAAAGCCTGTCGGTTGCCGTGCGCGAAGCCTTCGTCCGCCTCTATCACCAGGACCTCATCTATCGCGGCGCCTACATCGTCAACTGGTGCCCGCGCTGCCAGACCGCGATCAGCGATCTCGAAGTGGTTCATTCAGAGCAAAAGGGCCACCTCTGGGAGATCAAGTACCCGGTGCTCGGCGACGGTGGCAAGGAAACCGGCGAGTTCATCACAGTCGCGACGACGCGCCCCGAAACCATGCTCGGCGACACGGCCGTGGCGATTCATCCTGAGGACGAGCGCTACCTGCACTTGCACGGCAAAAAGCTGCAGCTGCCTTTGATGGATCGCGAGATTCCCATCGTGGTCGATCCCTGGGTGAGCCGCGAGTTCGGCACCGGCGCGGTCAAGGTGACCCCCGCGCACGATCCCAACGACTTCGCTATCGGCGAGCGCCATCATCTGCCTTCAATCAACGTGATGGACGACAGCGCGCACATCAACGAGAACGGCGGGCCGTACCAGGGCCTCGATCGCCACGTGGCGCGTAAGAAAATTGTCCAAGACCTGGAAGAGCGGCAGCTCTTGGCCGGAATCAAAGATCACGTGAATAGCGTGGGCCATTGCGACCGCTGCAAAACCGTGGTCGAGCCGCGGCTTTCTATGCAGTGGTTTATTGCCGTGAACAAAGAGCCGAATGGGGGTGGCGAGTCGATGGCGGAGAAAGCCCGTGCCGCCGTCAGGTCTGACGCCAACGGCAACAAGGCCATCCGTTTTACGCCCGAGAACTACGAGAAGATCTACCTCGAGTGGATGACCAACATTCACGACTGGTGCATTTCGCGCCAGCTCTGGTGGGGCCATCGCATTCCTGCGTGGCACTGCGCCGTTTGCCACAAGATCACCGTGCCCGAGCCGGGCGCGGCCGGCGATCCGGCCGCCTGCGTTCACTGCGGGTCCGACAAGATGACGCAGGAAACTGACGTGCTCGACACCTGGTTCTCCTCTGGCCTGCTGCCCGTCTCCGTCTTCGGCTGGCCAAATTTCGCCAGCAAGACTCCGGGTGCCCCCGGTCCCTCGCACTTGGGGACCGGGGAAGGGATCGAGGATCGCGCAGACTTCGACGCCTTCTATCCTACGTCCCTTCTGGTCACCGGCTTCGACATTCTCTTCTTCTGGGTCGCGCGCATGATCATGATGGGCTGCTGGTTCTCGAAGGATGTTCCGATGCCCGACGGAAGTCCGCGCCCGCTCGCCGAGTCGGTCCCGTTCAAAGAGGTCTACATCCACGCCCTCGTGCGCGATGCCAACCGCGAAAAGATGTCCAAGACCAAAGGCAACGTCGTCAACCCGATTGAAATCGTCAAGCAGTACGGGACCGATGCTGTCAGATTCACGCTCGCGTCCATGGCCTCCCCCGGCACCGACATTGCCTTCAACGTGGCCCGCACCGAGGGCTATCGTGCGTTTGCGAACAAGATCTGGAACGCGGCGCGGTTCATTTTCATGAACGTGGACCGCGCCGCAGAGGTTGGGGCCACCGTCGATCCATCGGTCCTCGGCCAAATGCCGACCGTTACTGCGGACGCACCGCTCGAAGCCCGCTGGATCGTCGCCGAACTGCACGCGACGGCGGCGAAAGTGAATGAGTCGCTCGAAAACTATCGCTTCGACGAGGCGGCCAGCACCGTATATCAGTTTTTCTGGGGCAGCTTCTGCGACTGGTATATCGAGATTGTCAAACTGCGGTTGGACTTCGAAGGGAACCAGGTTGTCAACGGGACGGAAGGTCAAATCCTCCGCGACCTTGAAGGAACTCGCGCGGCATTGGCCACCCTGGTCAGCGTTTTCGAAGCCGCTTTGCGCCTACTCTCTCCCTTCATGCCGTTCGTCACTGAAGAACTCTGGCACGCAGTCTATGACGGCAAACCGCCGGCAAAGTCGATTGCGCTGACGCGCTTCCCGCAAGCTATTACGGAGCTAGTTGACGCCGGTACGCAGAGCGACATGGGCCTCGTGCAGAAGATCGTTACGGGAATACGTACGCGCCGAAAAGAAGGCAGCGTGGAAGAAAAGACGGTAACCGATATTGAGATTGACGTCCTCGGGACTGGTAAGAAGGTGGTTGCAGAGAACCAAGTTATCATCCAGCGTTTGGCGAGGGTCGGCAATATTCAACAGGTCATGAAAAAGTTCTCGGATGGCCTGTTGATGTACTCAGATCCAGATTTTGATATCGGTATAAAGTACGAACGCACCGTCGACGTAGCCGCCGAGCACGAACGCCTCACCAGGGACATCGCCAACTATGAAAAGGGCTTGGCGGCGGCCGAGCGGCAACTGGGTAACGAAGCCTTTCTCGCGAAGGCCCCCGCACACGTGGTTGAGGGTCTCAAAAAGCAGGAAGCCGAAACGCGCCTGCTGCTTGAAAAAGCCCGCGTCGCGATCGACGGCCTTTCTGGATGACCGTACGGCATGCCCTGCGTTTGTGAAAGGTGCGCGCAACACGCCCGGACCCTCGGTCTCGAGCAAACGCCGCGGTCGCGCGCGCCTCTGCGCAAAGCCTTCCGTTCCGCAGCCAAGCTCTGGCACCCTGACCGGTTCGAGCGCGACCCCGGCAAGCGCCTCGAAGCCGAGGAGCATTTCAAGCAGATTCAGGTCGCCTACCGCGAACTTACCGAACACTATGAAAACCCCGTCGAATGGCCGATCGAGCCAAGATTCGCCGAGCCCGCATTCGCCGCGTCCGGCTACACCGCACCCCGCTACACTGCGCCCGGCCACACCCCGCCCGGCGACGCCGCGACTGCCCCGCCAATCTCCTTCGGCGGCGCACCTGGTTGCTTCGTGGCTCCGGATTTTTCGCCCATTGCCGTGCGCATCATTGTCAGGCACCTGCGCGATGCGGAACGCGCCTTCGCCATCGTCGATCTGTCCGGTCCGGCATCGCTGCCGGGATCGTTTGCGCAGTTCATTCTGCTTGCAGATGAGGGAATTTTCGTCCGCGACTCGCGCGACCTGGTCTCTCTGCTCTGGTATGCCCACCTGGGCGAGCTCCTGCTCGTCGACAGACGGAAGGACGGCCTGCCCGGTATCTGGCAAAGATTCCTTGAGAGCCTCTCTGGCACCGAGCAGAAATACCAGCTAGAGATCTGGCGGCGCGACGGAACTCTCTTTCACACCATTGCCGGCCAGGTGGATGACAGCATCAAGAAAGTCATTTATAACTTTCTTCAGCAAAAGAGGCCCCGGCCCGCGCCTGTAACCTAGAACTATGGACTGGAAGAGCCACCGCATCGACGCGTTGCTGGAGCAGGCCCTGCGAGAGGACCAGGCACCGCGCGACACGACTACACAACTCACCATCGATCCCGGCCTGCGCGCCACCGCTTCCGTTATCGCACGCGAGGATCTGGTGGTCGCCGGTCTGGGCGCTATTCCGCGCTTTCTTGAGATCTACGCGCGCCTCGATCCGCGTCCGCAAGCGCAAACCCGCTTTGAAGTCGTCAGCCATCCGGAGATCTTCGACGGGGTGCGCGTGCACGCTGGCCAGGTGCTGGCCGTGATCCGGCACAACGCGCAAGTGCTGCTCAGCTGCGAGCGCGTGATTCTGAACCTGCTGCAGCACCTGAGCGGAATCGCCACGCTGACGCGCAAATACGCCGACGCGATGCAAGGCACTCGCGCGCGCGTGCTTGACACCCGCAAAACCGTGCCCGGCATGCGAGCGCTTGAGAAATACGCGGTGCTCTGCGGCGGCGGCACCAATCACCGCATCGATCTCGCCTCCGGCATTTTGATCAAGAATAATCACATCGCGCTCGGCGGCGGCATTGTCGTGGTGCTCAAGCGCGCGCTTGAACGACGCCAGCCGGGCCAGCGCGTGCAGGTGGAAGTGCGCACACCCGAGGAACTCGACGAGGCCCTCGCCCACGGCGCCGAGGCTATCCTTTTGGACAACATGACGCCGAAGCAGGTGAAGGCTTCTGTCGAGCGCATCAGATCAAGTCAGTCTGGGTCAAGTCAGCCTGCGTCAAGTCAGACCGGATCAAGTCAGGCCGGGATAGCTCAGCCCGCTCGCTCGATTCCCACGGAGGCGTCGGGCGGCATCGTGCTTGACAACATCCGCGCTTATGCTGAGACGGGCGTCGACTTCATCAGTGTGGGCGCGCTCACGCACTCTGCCCGCGCCGCCGACATTTCAATGTCCATTGTCGCGGAACCGGGCCAGGAGAGCCTAATAGCAAACCACGGCTTTGATGGACACGGGATTTGATCCGAAGATCGAGCGCTGGGTGCCGATTTTTGGACTCGGGAAAGCAAGAACCAACTCTCACGAAATCATGCGACCAGGGACCTAAATGTACGATCTAGACGCCCTCGACTCCTCACTCTCGGGCACGATCTTCGCCGGCAAGCTGCACTTCTCCCCCGTCACCGGCTCGACGAACTCCGACGCCGTGGCCGCCGCACGCAATGCCACGCCGCATGGCTCGGTCTACTTCAGCGATGAGCAACTGACCGGCCGAGGCCGCGGCGATCATGGCTGGGTTTCCGCTGCCGGCAAAGGCCTCTACGTAAGCGTTCTGCTGCGCCCACAGATTCCCGCCGCGCGTCTGCCGCTTCTACCGCTTGCCGCGGGCCTGGCGGCAGCCGACGCCATTCGCGCCGTCTCCTTGCTCACCGTGGATTTGCGCTGGCCCAACGATCTTTTGATCGGCCCGCGCAAGGCCGGAGGCATTCTCGTAGAAGCAAAATTCGAGTCCAAAAGTCTGCCCCACGCAGTGGCCGTGGCGGGCATCGGAATTAACGTGCATCAACGCGCGTTTCCGCCGAGGCTGGCGACGCCGGCCACCTCGCTGGATTTGGAGGCGGGCCGGCCCATCTCCCGGCAAGCCGTGCTGGTCGCGCTGCTAAAATCTCTGGAGCGGGAAGCTCTCGTGTTGGCCAGTCCGGACGCGGCAAAAGCAATCGTCGCGCGCGTCGAAAAGGCTTCTACGTGGATGCGCGGCCGCAGGGTGGAAGTGCACGGCCCGCAAGCCTGCAGCGGTGTGACGGCCGGCCTCGATGAGAATGGATTCCTGCGCGTGATGACCGCCGATGGGCTCGTCACCGTGCAAACCGGCGGCCTCCGCGCAAAAGACTAGCTGCTAGGAGCTCGACTTCAAATGCTGCTCGCTCTCGACGTCGGCAATACCAATACGACTCTCGGCCTCTTCAAGCTCGATGG
>JBEKPD010000014.1:0-74619 GCA_049521075.1 Occallatibacter sp. | reverse complement strand
TGGAAGGGATGTTTGCGACACAACTTCAGGTCCGGGTGACGTTGAATTGGATCGCCAAACTCGTCGAAATGGGCCAAGGTAGTAATCTTTGTACGCGGAAAATTAAGATGCGTTTGCCCTGTGCACTGATCGGCGCCTCGCGCCGGCATCGCTGAAGAAGCGTAAGCTGGATGGCTCAAATCGCCGGAGTAGCGATCTGCACCCGGCGCTCGCGATTCCTCGTTGAGGCGATGTAACGGGACGCAGGCTCTTGTCGCCCCACGGACCGAGCCCAACTATAGGTGTCTCTGAAGGAAGGTTCTTCCCGACCTAAACTGCCGCAAAGTAACTTGCATTTTGCAACTCAGATATGCAAGCATACCCTCGCTACGGCTCCACAAATTCCCCTTCCCCTCTGGAGGCTAAACGTGAAAAGAATCTCCCTGCTCCTGTGTGCACTCGCTCTTTTTTCCGCAACTGCGTTCGCGCAGGAACTCTCTCAGGCCGATCGTGACAAGGGCGTACAGTATCTCGAGCAAACGCGCGATAATGTGGTCGCGGCCGTCTCCGGCCTCTCCGACGCGCAGATGCATTTCAAGTCCGCCCCCGATCGCTGGTCAATCGCCGAGTGCCTTGAACATATCGCGCTGGCCGAAGATTTCCTCTACATGAACGTGACGCAAAACATCATGAAGGCCGGTCCTGGCGCGCCTGATCGCGATACCGCCAAGATCGACGCGATGGTTCTCGCCATGATTCCCGACCGCAGCCACAAGGCGCAGGCGCCGCCGCAACTTGTGCCCACCGGCCGCTGGACTCCGAAGGAAACGCTCGATCATTTCATAGCCAGCCGCAACAAAACCATCGCATTCATGAAGACCACGCCCGATCTCCGCGCTCACGTCGCCGACAGCCCCATCGGCCAGCCGCTCGACGCTTATGAGTGGCTACTTTTCATCGGCGCTCATAGCAAGCGCCACACGGAGCAGATTGCCGAGGTCAAGGCCGACCCCAACTTCCCCAAGATGTGACGCGGCAAGCCGTAGATGCCGGCCGCAAACCGCCATGTGCAAGAATGAGTCGTGCGCATGTTAAGAACCGCTGCGGAACGGCTGAGCCGCGGGCGTTCGTTTCGTTACCGCTTGCCCAAAATCTACGGCGGCTGCCGCTTCTACATCACTCCCGAGGCCGGATTGCGCTACTGGATTCCCAGCCGGGGAATCAAAGCAGACGAAACCTTGCTCAGGAACGCGGCGGAAACTGTAAAACCGGGCAGCGTGGTCTGGGACGTCGGCGCCAACATGGGGCTTTTTTCGTTTGCTGCGGCGGGCCTGGCCGGCATCAACGGCCGCGTCCACGCCTTCGAGCCCGACGCCGTGATGGCCCGGCTTCTGCGGCGTTCCGCACGGCTCAATCCCCATGCCGCTCCCGTTGAAGTGGTCCCATGCGCCGTGGCGCAGGGTCTCGGCCTGGCGCATTTTGAGATTGCCCAACGCAGCCGCGCCTCGAATGCCCTTGAAGGATTCCAATTGAGCCAGAGCGGCGGTGTGCGCGAGCTTGAAACCGTCGTTACCGTCACTCTCGATTGGTTGGCGGAACGCCTGCCCCCGCCCGACGTGGTGAAGATCGATGTGGAAGGCGCCGAGCTCACCGTCTTTCGCGGTGCCCGGCAAATGCTCAAGGCAAAACGCCCCGTCCTGATTTTTGAGTTGACGCGCCCGAACTGGGAAGAAGAATCCCGCCTGCTACGCGATCTAGGCTACGCGCTCTTCGACAGTGAATTACCGCCAAACGAGCGCCAACCCCTGAACGGCCCCGCCCGCAACATCCTAGGCATCCCGTCGTGAAAAAGCCAGTTCACAGTTCTCAGTTCGCAGTTCACAGATCAAGGAACGACCGAAAGTGTCCGGCCAGGAACTGTGAACTACGAACTCTGAACTACGAACTGCATTTCAGTACTGGTTCCCAAACTCCGGATCTACCGGGTTCTCGAACAGCGACGCATCGCGCGTCACAATGGTCAGGCCCGACGGCGTGACAAAGTACCGGCGCTTGTCTTCGACCGGGTCGTAGCCGATCACCGTGCCCTCGGGAATGTGCACGTCGCGGTCGATGATGGCCCGCCGGATGCGGCAATGCCGTCCGATGCTCACGTGCGAGAAGACGATGCTCGCGTCGATGTCGGAGTAGGAGTTCACGCGCACATCCTGCGACAGCACCGAGTTGTACACCGACGCGCCGGAGATGATGACGCCTGCCGTGATGATGGAATTCACGGCCATGCCCGAGCGGCCCGGCTCGCCAAAAACAAACTTGGCCGGCGGATATTGCCTGGTGCGCGTGCGGATGGGCCAGCCCTTGTCGTAGAGGTTGAAGACAGGCGACACCGAGCACAGATCCATGTTGGCTTCGTAGTACGCGTCCAGCGTGCCTACGTCGCGCCAGTAGAGCGCCTCTTTTTTGTTTTCGTCCACAAAGCTGTAGGCCATCATCTTTTTCTTGCCCAGCAGGTTGGGTAGGATGTTGTGCCCGAAGTCGTGCTTTGAATCCGTGTCGTCCGCGTCCGCAATCAGCGCCTTCAGCAGCGTCTCGGTGTTGAAGATGTAAATGCCCATCGATGCATCCACGGCATTGGGATTGAAGGGCGAGCGGAAGCTCGTCGACACCGGCTTCTCCTGGAAGCCCACGATCTCGCCGTTCTGCGCTACCTCTACCACGCCAAACCGCGATACCTCCTCGGGCGCAACCGGCAAGGTTGCGAGCGTAACTTCCGCACTGATCTCCTTGTGGTAGGCCAGCATGCGGCTATAGTCCATCTTGTAGATGTGGTCGCCAGAGAGGATGATCACGTGCTCGGGCTGCTCGCTGCCGATCGAATAGATATTCTGATACACCGCGTCGGCCGTGCCCATGTACCAGTTGGCGCCGGTGCGTTGCATGGGCGGCATCAGCTCGAAAAACTCACCCAGCTCCTGCGCCACGATCCCCGTCCAACCTTCGCGGATATGCCGGTTCAGGCTCAGCGCCTTGTATTGCGTGAGGATATACACGCGGCGCAGCCCCGAATTGATGCAGTTGGAAAGCGTGATATCGATGATGCGGTAGTGCCCGCCAAAAGGTACGGCCGGCTTGGCCCGATCACGCGTCAGGGGAAACAGACGTTCTCCTGCTCCACCCGCAAGTAAGACGCCCAAAGTGTCTTTCATATCCATATGGCTCCGGCCCTAGATTATTGCTGGCCCATGCTCTCCGGTGCGATCGGGGAGTGTCGCTATCCGGAACGGCATTCTTTCTGACGGAACTCGTTCATACCGTCACTGAACGCAGGAGAATACCACACACAGCATTGAACTTGGCAATCCACCCTTTAACAATCGATCCCAGGGTTCCCGAATGCGGAGCAATGCTGCAATCTGCTCCATGTCCCATGTTTACCGTTCAGCAATAGAAACACACACGTCATGCGCCGCAGCGGATGCCTGTCAGGTACTTCGATGCGCGACACACGCTCATAAAAGCGCTGAAGTGGATGAAAGTTGAAGAAACGCCGGTATTTTACAGGGTGGTGCAGAGGCAACGCGTGAATCTGGAATAAAGAAATCGGCGAAAATCTGCGCCGGTGCAACTGGCACACAGGATCGCCCGGGAGCCCGGAGCGCAACGCCGCCAATAATCGCAAACGCCGTTCATACCGCTAACTTCGTTCTGCTTTTCTACCAGCCGGAAGTCCAGTTCTCTTTCTTCGTCGACCGCTTGCTCTTGGTGAACTTGTACTGCACGCCCACGGAGATGGCGAAGTTCACGTCGTATTGCTTGGTGTTGGGCGCATAGTCGATGCCGTAGTGGGTCATGACCGCGTCAGGGGTAATGCGGAAGACCCAGTGCTCGGAGCGGTTCAAGTCCATGTGCCCGCCGATGATGGCGGCCAGGGCGGTCTGGTCATTGTAAAAGCCGACGCCCTCGGCGTCCTGCGGGTAGGTGTGCGAGTCAAAGTGTGCGCCACCCACCAAGGCGTGGGCGATGAGCGCGCCGTGCTTGTTGTGCGGGCCCAGCCACTCGGCGCCGCCGGTGAAGAATTCCTCGCTTACGAACGGGCCTTTGACCAGATTGTTGCCGGAATTGCTACCGCCAACGCTAGCCACGCCGCTGGTGCCCAGGTAATAGCGGCCAGAGCCCTCGACGCCCCAGTGCCTGGTCAGCCAGTAGGAGCCGCTCAGGTCGAGTCCGCCCAGGTTGGCGCCCTGCAAGGCGTTGGGGCCTGCCTTCATGTGGTCGTAGGCGAATCCCAACGACAGGTCGAATCGGTTGTCGTAGCGCACATTGGCCAGCGGATCGACCTGGATGTAAACGCCATAGTTCGCGTTCTGCGCGTCCGGCCCCTGCGGGGTGGGTGTCTGCGTGGGCTGGCTCTGGCTGCTCGAGCTCTGTGGGTGAGCGGGTGGGGTCTGGGAGCCCGCGTCCTGTGCCTGCATGCGGACGCCCGCACACACACCCAGAGCGAGAACAACGGCAAAAAAAGTGGAAAACCTTGCTTGGAGATGCATCATCAACCAGCTTACAGGACCTCCCCGATCCCGGACAACGCGCCCAAACTGCATTTTGATGGAGAGCATTTTGTCGAGCATTCTCTTTAGACGCCGTATCGGCCCTTTTGCTCCCTACAGTCAGTTGCTAGTTGCCAGTGATCATTCGTCAGTCTCAGCCAGCGCTCCCGTCCCCTGATGCATCGCTCGGGCCCTTTGCTACTTCATTCTCGGAAAACTGATCGCTGAAAATTCTTCACTGTTCACTGATCACGCATGGCTCCGCCTGCCGCGTCCAGGTCAGGTAATATACCGTCTTCAGGATCTCGATCGCAGTCCGATACGGGCCCGCATCCGCGTCCGCCGGTTCCAGCGCCGGTGCCGCGTGCACCCGCCACTTCATCGGCAGCCGGCTCAGGATCAGTGCCGCGCGCGGCAGTTGGCTAGGGCTGGAGATTACTTCCGCCGACTCCCAGCCGTGCCTGCGCATGATGCCGAGCGCCTTGCAGGTATTCTCGATGGTGTTCCGCGACGTCCCATCCACGAAAACCGCCGATGTTGGAATCCCCTGCGCCTCCGCAGTCCGCGCCATCACGTACGCTTCCACAAACTTGTTCCTCACCGCACCACCTGTAAAGATGATGCGTGGCGCGGCGCCCCGCTCGTATTCGTTCACCGCCTCGGTCACCCGCGCCTGCTCCCGCGGGCTCGGATCTCCATCCGCATCCACGGGGCTCCCCAGCACGATGAGCGCATCGAAATGGTCCTGTGCCGTATTTTCCTTCGGCACCAGAGCCCGCTCCCCGATCGCCCACAAAAGCAGCCCCAGCACCACCGCCGTGCAGGCCAGAATCACGCGGGCCTTCCAGCCCAGGTGCGCCAACCAGCCCTGCCACCGGCGTCGCTTGGGCGTGGCCCCGTGGCCGGTTGACCGGCTCACCTTGCGTGCGTCCATCCGCTTCTGTGATCTTGTGGCGTTCAACGGCCCCACCTCCATTGCGTTTTTCCTTCGTACCCGTCCCGGGCCTCGAATCTCAAATCACGGCATTCTCCGGAAATCTTAAACCTGGTTCGCCCCTGAAAACGCCATCTTCCAGGGAAACGCCGTAAGCTCCACTCTACCGCTGCCTCCGCTTTCCACCACGCCAACCCTCCCGGCTGCTTTTACCCGCGAGCCCATTAAAATCGCCCTCCTGCCCCTTTATTGTCTATTCTGGATAGAGCAAGATGGGAGCACCACGTCTCGATGAACCGCTCGCGGTCTTTTTCTTTCAATTTACGCCAACCTTCGAATTCGGTCCGGCTCTTTTTCCTACTTCTGTGCCTGTCTTCGATTCCCGCCTCGCATGCGCAAGACGCCTTCACCATCGCCGGCCCTGACGGTGGCGATGCGCGGGCCTTTGCCTCCGTACCCGGCGAACCCAATCACCTCTATCTGGGCACCACCAACAGCTGGCTCTACGAATCGCTCGACAAAGGTGCAACCTGGCATCGGTTGGCCAAGCTCGATCGCGGAGACGGCTTCGTGCTCGACAACATCGTGGTCGACTCCGCTCATCCCTCCACGCTTTATGTAGGCACGTGGAAAAATACCGACGACGGCGGCTTCTGGACCAGTCACGACGCGGGGCGCACCTGGAAGGAAGCCCCGCTCTTCAAGGGCCAGCCTGTGCAAGCCCTCGTTCAGGCCCCTTCCGATCCGCACATTCTCTTCGCGGGAACTCTCAAGGGCGTCTACCGCTCCAACGATTCGGGAGTGACCTGGGCCCAGATCAGCCCGCCCGGCAGTCACGAGATCCACGAGATCGAATCGCTGGCCGTCGACCCCGGCAATCCCGAAATCGTCTATGCCGGAACTTGGCATCTACCGTGGAAGACCACCGATGGCGGCAAGACCTGGCGCAACATCAAGCAGGGAATCATCGAGGATTCCGACGTTTTCTCCATCATTGTCGACCCCGAACATCCGCGCGTCGTTTACCTCAGCGCCTGCAGCGGAATCTACAAAAGCGAAAACGGCGGCCTGCTCTTTCACAAGATTCAGGGCATTCCCTCCGAAGCGCGCCGCACGCGCGTCCTCATGCAGGATCCCGAAAATCTCCAGACCGTCTACGCCGGAACCACCGAGGGCCTCTACAAAACCGTCAACGCCGGCAAAACCTTCGAGCGCATGACGGATTCGGACGTGGTCGTTAACGACGTCTACGTCGATCCCGCGAACTCGAATCGCGTGCTGCTGGCCACCGATCGCGGCGGTGTTCTGGCGAGCAACGACGCGGGCGTCACCTTTACGCCGGCGAACCAGGGCATCTCCGAGCGCAAGATCGCCGCACTCCTCGTCGATCGCAACGATGCGCAGCGTCTCTATGCCGGCGTGGTCAACGACAAGCAATTCGGCGGTGTCTTTCGCTCCGGCGATGGCGGCGCTCATTGGCAGCAGCTCGCTGACGGCCTCGACGGACGCGACGTGTTTGCTCTGGCCCAAACCAAGGACGGCGCCATCGTGGCCGGAACCAGCCACGGCATCTTCGTTCTGGGCGACGCACCCACCGTAGCCGACCCACCCTCCAGTAACACTGCCCCGCCGTCCTCCGGCAGCGACCCTGCGCCGGCCGCGGGTTCGCCCTCAGGCACCGCCTTGACCTGGCAGCCGCGCAGCGTCATCGCCAATACGCTGCTCAAGACGGCCACCGAAAAACTCGACGGCGCCAATGTCAACGTCGAGAAACAGGTCACCGCGCCGGTCATTCAATTGCAAAGCCTCGTCAACGCGCTCGACGTCTCCGGCGACGTGTGGATAGCGGCATCCAACTTCGGCCTCCTCACCAGCCACGACCAGGGCGCCACTTGGCAGGGCGGCCCGGTGATGGGCCAGGGCAACTACCTCTCCGTCACGGCACACGGCAACGACATTGTCGCGGCGCGCGACTCCAGCGT
The DNA here is from genome assembly GCA_049521075.1 of Occallatibacter sp. Lineage (GTDB taxonomy): Bacteria > Acidobacteriota > Terriglobia > Terriglobales > Acidobacteriaceae > Telmatobacter. The sequence goes on along the minus strand of JBEKPD010000014.1, from coordinate 67,180 downwards.
GGTGATCTCGAAGGATGCCGGCCAGTCCTGGTGGCCCTTGGGGCTCCCAACCATGCTCACGCACATTCACCGCGTCGCCTTTTCGCCGGACGGCACATTGTGGCTGGGCGCGCGCGAGGGCGTCTACTTCACGCGCGACCTGGGCAAAACCTGGATGTGGATTCAGCGCCTGCCGATCAACGACGTCGACGACCTCAGCTACGACCCGGTTTCGAAGCGCATCCTGGCGAGCTCGCGGGCCAGCGATCAAATTTATGCCATTGATCCCGAAACCATGACGTGGGTCTGGTGGCAAACCGGCTACCAGATCGCCCTCATCCGCGTAGCCGGCGATCGGCTGGTAGCAGCCTCGCTCGACGACGGCGTTCTGCTCGGCCCCAAAGTCCCGCCCGCACCCACGCCACCTCCCGACGCACCCGCGCAGTAGTGATTGCGGGTGAGGCCGGAGCGCAGGAACAGGCCCCCCGGCCGTCTCAGGGCGGAGAGAGCAGGAGCCTTAAGGCATCCTGAATGCGGGCGAAGAGAGCAGGACCCTTTAGGCTCCTGAATACCATCGGAGGGAGCAGGGGCCTTCAGGCCTCTGAATAAAGTCCCGCAATAAAACCGGCTTTAGCCGCGGGCATTCCGTTTACGCTTCCGCTGTACCGGAGGCAGCGTAAGCCTTCAGGTCCCTAAATTCCCGCCTATCTCTCCAGAAATTAAGTCCGCCGCAATGTAGCGCCGGCCTCCCGGCCGGCTGTAGCGCGGACGTCCCCGTCCGCGCACCTACCCGTGCCCCTGAAGTTTCGCGCGCCCCCGGCACCGCCTCCGCCGTGCTACCCTCATCCCAACCGTGTCCACCGAGAAAAACAAGCTCTACTACGGCGACAACTACGAAGTCCTCCAGCGCTACGTCAAACCCGACTCCGTCGATCTCGTCTACCTCGATCCGCCCTTCAACTCCCGCCAGGACTACAACGTCCTCTTCGCCGAAAAAGACGGCTCCCAATCCAGCTCCCAGATTCACGCCTTCGAAGATACATGGGAGTGGAACCTCGACGCCCAGCGCTCCTACGAGTTCATCGTCGAGCAGGGCGGACGCGTCGCCGACGCCCTCCGCGCCTTCAAAACCTTCCTCTTCAACTCCGACATGATGGCCTACCTGGCCATGATGGCCCCGCGCCTCGTCGAACTCCGCCGCGTCCTCAAAGAGGGATAGTTTTGCGCATGTGCGTCCGAAACAACGCAACCCATGCCAACAAACGCCCACAATTGGATAAACTTCCATAGTTGATCGATTCTTGGGACAAAGCGTCGCTGATTGCAAGCTACACCAGCAACTCCCAAAAGGCTCGCGTCGTGAGCGAAGCCTGGGTCTTGAGAAACGGCTATTGCCTCGCATGCAATTCCGATAGACTCTCACAAACCGCCGCCAATACACGAACGAAGGATTTCATTTGCCCGCAATGCTCTGAGGGATACGAATTGAAGAGCACTCGCGGCGCATTCGGAAGGCGGATCACGGACGGAGCCTTCTCCGCGATGATGGCAACTATTCGTGAGGGCCGAACGCCCAGCTTTTTATTGCTGGAATATTCTTCCACTTGGGAAGTGCGGGGCCTGACCGCTCTACACCATTCGCTGATCACCAAAGACTGTGTTGAAGAGAGAAAAGCGTTGGGCCCTATGGCACGCAGAGCCGGGTGGATAGGCTGCAACATAGTCCTGCCGAAGATCGCCCGCGAAGGTCGCATTCCATTAGTGACCGCCGGTGTTGCTCATGCGCGAGACGCTTCGCGAGCGGCATTTGCGCGCCTTCAGTTTCTTTCGAGAATGCCCGCGAAACAAAGAGGCTGGGCTGCATCCCTGCTCAATCTTCTACGCCAACTATCGAGCGATCGCTTTTCACTGCGTGACGCCTACCTTTTTGAAGCGCCTCTCGCCAAGCTATATCCCGGGAATAACAATGTGCGCCCAAAAATCAGACAGCAGCTTCAGGTTCTTCGCGATGCGGGCATAATACAATTTGAAGCGCGGGGGCAGTACAAATTCCTCAAAGGAGACAACCCGGATGATTAAGGTTCGATGGTACGAGAAGAATCATCTCTGCCCCAGATGCGCAACAGAGTGGATGGATGAGTGGTCGTGCGCGTGTAACGACAGATGTCCAATGTGCCACCTGGAATCCAGCCCCGTCTCATCGCGCGACCTAGGCCGAGAGCTGCTCCCCGAGGATTTCGAGGGGGCCGAACGACGACTGCAGTTTAGCGCGCCAGGCTTGAAACGTAATGCCGGGTGGACCGCGACACCTGAGCAGGCCAGAGACTACGCTGAGGCTAGGCTCGAAGGAAGATAGCATCAAGAATTGAACGCCCTGAGCGTCGGCGTGGTCATTATAGGGGCAAGCGAGTTGCAAGACATCTTCGACGAGCTGGGTAAAGGGCGGTCATTCGGAAACTCGACCACTCACATGGGCAAGCTTATTCCGAAACTGAACAACCGCGCCTCAGGGGGATGTCCAGTTCTGGCGTTCGGCATCAAGAAGACCGCGTATGAAGCTGACGCATAAGTTTCGGAGTCTCCAACACCTTCGAAGAACCCACCAAACCCATGAACAAAGAAGCTGCGGAAGCCGGCTTCTACAAATCCTCTGACGGCAGCACGTATGCCCGCCTGCAAATCCTAACCATCCAGCAAATCCTGGACGGCAAGCAGCCCGAATACCCCGCGCACCGCCGCGACGCCACATTCAAAAAAGCCCCGCGCAGCCGTCCCGCCCCCGCAGAAAACCTCACCCTCCCTCTGCTCCCCGACCCCGAATAGCCGCCCCGCAAGCCCACGAAGCCCATCTTCCCCGCAACCCCCTCAAACCACTCCGCAAAATCCACCCGCCGATTTGCCGACAATTAAGTGCCTCCGGCGCACAATGTAACCAGAGATCAGAAATCGGGGTTCAGTCCCTAGTTCCTCAGCCCCTTAGTCCCTGTTCTTTCTTCTCAATCGCTAGTTACTACTTGTACACCCCCCCCCACCCCCTCCCCCCTGTTTTCTCGTTCCCTCGTTCCCTTGGTCCCTTGTTCTATGTCTTACCTACCTCCCATATAAATCGCAAAAAACTGAACTGTGAAACTGTGAAGCTCGCAACTAACTAACAGTTAGCGACTTACAAGCAAACCCACGCATCGACACAGAAACTGTGAAACTGTGGAGCACTCCGGCGCAGCTTCGCAGTGGGACCGCTTCGTTGTCCCCGGTCTTGGCGACTGGGGTTGACGTATGTCGCCCGCGTTGCGGGCTTACGGCGGCGTGAGGGGCTGCGCTTCCCGGATCGCGATTCTGAGAGCTGCGAATCACGAATGAAGACAACACTGGAACGCAAAATGTCCTGGAGGTATTGAGAGCGGATCCCTGATCCCCAAAAGCGAAACCAAGGACCCGACTCTCGGGTGAGCGAGCGCCGGTTTCAGCTTTGGCGCAGCAGGCGGGATTTGAGGGATAAGACAGCCAGGCCCAAACCGGTAAGGGTCAGGAGCATGGTGCCGGGTTCAGGGGTTGCGGCCGCAACGAACGTATCGGCGGTGCCCACCTGGGGCGCCCCGGCGTACACGGTCGACGTGGTCACAGGGTCACCATTCCCGGGAGTCCCAGTGAAGCCGAGCAGCAATTGTGCGGGAGTTTCGGTGCTTTCAAAGCTGAAGCCGGTCAGCGAGTCTCCGGGGTCGAGAAGGTCGGTCGTGGTTACCCATTGGATGCCGACCTTGCCGGCGGTGCCCGGCTTTAGCGACTCCGTCCAGCCACTAGGTGAAGTTAAATCTGTCGGAACTGCGGACAGGAATCCAGTGCCAGGTATCCAACTGAACCAGAAGGTTCCGATGGTCGTGGTGCCAGTGTCGTTTAGGGTGATGTTGTAGTCGAAGACGCCCGGGGAAACCTGGGTATCTGTGTAGGTGGCGGTGGCGAGAATGTCGGCATGCGCGGTTACCGCAAAAGCAGCCACCAAGACGAAGAGAGACAACTTTCGTGCGTGGGGGGAATGAGCTAGCATATTTGGCCTCCTTGGCCCATGACACATTGGACACCACAGAATGAGCTTAGGAGCTCCCCGTTTCGGCAGAGGAGAACGAAATTACAAAGCGCTGACATTTACATAATCGGCCATTCAATTGAAGAACGTTTAGAGGAGCGTTCCACGCTGGACTACGATTCGCGAGCCGCGATTTACGACCCACCGGCGGGTGGCACGACTCTCTGGGAAGGCAAACTCTCCACGGCAAGGAGTTCCCTATTCTGGGACCCGGAAACCACGAACGCTAACAGCAATGGGAACGCACAATCTTCTGGATGGATTGAGGCCGGGGCCCTGGTCCCCAAGATCGAAACCAGGGACCCGGCTCTTTGTTGAGCGATTGCGCAAGCGCCGGTTTCAGTTTTGGCGCAGCATGCGGGATTTGAAGGATAAGGCGGCCAGGCCCAAACCTGTAAGGGTCAGGAGCATGGTGCCGGGTTCGGGGGTTGCGGCCGCAACGAGCTGATCGCCGGGATCCGCCAAGGGCGCGGCGATGTAAACGAAGGACGTGGTTATGGGGTCGCCAGCCCCGGTGCCAGACGGGACAAGTCCCAGCAATTCTGTAGGGGTTTCGGTGCTTTCAAAGCTGAAGCCGGTTAGCGTCAGCCCGGGGTCGAGAAGGTTGGTCGTGCTTACCCATTGGATGGCCTTGCCGGCGTTGGTCACATTATCCGTCCAGCCAGTGGGTGAAGTTATATCGGTCGGAGTTGCGGACAGGAATCCGGCTCCCGGTACCCAACTGAACCAAAATGTTCCGATGGTGGTGGTGCCGGTGTTGTTGAGGGTAAGGGAGTAGTCGTAGACGCCCGGGGAAACCTGGGTATCGGTGTAGGTGGCGGTGGCGAGAATGTTGGCGTGCGCGGTTACGGTCAAAGCTGCAACCAAGACGAGGAGATACAACTTTCTTGCTTGGGGGGGAAGTGCGAGCATATTTGGCCTCCTTGGCCCATGACACATTGGACACCGCAGCATGAGCTTAGAAAGTCATCGTTTGGTCACATACGAACGAAATTACAAGGCGCTGACATTTTCATAACTGGCCATTCAATTGAAGAACGTTTAGAGGAGCGTTCCACGCGGGACTACGATTCGCGAGCCACGGTTCACGATCCACCGGCGGGTGGCACGAGTCCCTGGAAGGCAAACTCACGACGGCAAGCGGTTCCCAATTCGGGGACCAGGGAACCAGATCTACCGGGCTACGGGGTAGTTACCTGTTCGCTGTCCACTGCCTTTTAGTTCCTCACTCCCTCAGTCCCCGTTCCCGTCGAGTCCCCACGCCGCCAGCGGTCCCGCTAGCCCCGCAAATTCAGCCAGTTCTGCCGCCTCCTGCCTTGCCGGAAATTTCCCCCTTCCGGCGCACAATGAAACCAGAGATCAGGGCGAGTGTGAGTGTCGGCCCGGTGCAGTCGGTCAAACATGCGGCCGGTCCGTACCCACCCCCACCCCCACCCCTCGCCTCCGCCGCCATCCCCTGCCACCCCAACCCGTGGTATGAGCGAGAAGCTGGAAGCGGGCGCCCTACCCAGTACCCACCCCCTATATAAATCCCCCAAAACGGACTGTGAGACTGTGATGCACATAAGATACACATAATAAATAACTTGTATACAATTCCACGCATCGACACAGAAACTGTGAAACTGTGGAGGCACAGCCGGATGATCACAAGCCTCAACCTCGCACGGGATCACTGATTTGCCGAGTCGTTAGTAACAAGCCCTCACTGCACCTTGAACGCCTTGTCAACGATGGCGTTGGGGTCGCGGCCTGCGGGGAGCAGGGTGAAGAGCGACTGGGTTGCGGTGCGAACTACGGCTACATCGCCAGAACCTCGGTCCACCACGAACAGCAAATGGCTGGCAGCGGAGAAGGCCATTGCGGCCGGTCCGTCGCCCACGTGGATCGCGCCCGCTCGCTTGCCGTCTTGGATGGAATAGACAGTCACTTCTTGCGAGCGCTGGTTGGCTACGTAGAGCAAAGCATTGTCGCGCGAAACCAGACCGCAGACGGGATCGGCGCCGATCATGTAGGTGTCGCCGACTTCGTCGGTGGAGTTGTAGATCTCGCTCACCGAATCGGAAAGCGAATTCGAAACGAAGATCTCGCCGCCGTCAGGCTTGAGCGCCAGGTCGACAGGTCCGCGGCCCACATCCATCAGCGCTTCGAGTTGATCCGCCTGTTGCTCGGGTTGCCTGGGACGAGCGGTGGAGTTCGCCAAAGCAATGACCATGACCTGATGACCCGCTGAGCAGGCGACGAATGCTTTGCTTGAATCCGTCAGAATCATGGGGCTGGCCGCTGCGGGGCAGCCTTCGAAGACAGAGCGCACGCGGCCGCTCACGGGGTCCATCAGCGTCACGGAGTTTCCCTGCTGGTTGGCCACGACAAGGGTGTGGCCATCCGGCGCCAGTCGTGCCGCCATCGGTCCTCCGCCCGCGCCAAATTGGGCAATTTCGCGCCGCGCCTTGAGATCGATGACGGAAATAGAGTTCGATCCGGAGTTGGCCACATAGGCACGCGCACCGTCAGAGTCGACGTCAATCGACAGCGGCTGCTTCTGCACGGCGATGGTTGCCACGACCGTGTTGTGCTCGGCATCGATCACGGAAATCGAGCCGTTCGCGCCCGTGGCGCCCGCGTTCACCACATAGATTTCATTGCGCGTGGGGCTTGCGGCCAGGGCCACTGGATGCTGCCCGACGGCAAGCTCGCGGTCGACTCGTACGTTCACTACGTCCAGCACAGTTACGGTGTCGCTGCCACCGTTGGTCACATAGGCGTATTCGCGATAGTTGGGCGGGTACTGCGGAAAATCGTGGGGGCGGCAGCCGGTGAGAGCGAGGACAAGCAGTACGGCGGAAAGTTGAGCCGGCTGCCAGATTCTCAATTCACGCGTACTGTTCACTGTTTGCTGTCCACTGACCATTAAAACATGTTTCGGAAATGGTTCATCGGGCTTCGGTTGAGATCCGACAGGGGCTAAAGCCCAAGGATTTTGCTGGGTGATTGCGGCACGACTAAAGTCGTGCCCTTTCACGAGGCACTGCGACGCCTCGCGGCAGAGTGCGGCCTACGATGGGAGCAATCTGCTCGATCTCGTGCATCATGGCGGCAAACTGTTCGGGGTAGAGCGACTGTGGGCCGTCAGAGAGCGCGGTCTCGGGATGGTTGTGCACTTCGACGATGAGGCCATCGGCGCCCGCGGCGATGCCGGCTCGCGCCATGGGCAGCACACTGTCGCGGCGGCCGGTGCCGTGGCTTGGATCGACGAGGATGGGCAGGTGGCTGACGTGCTGCAGGGCGGGCACGATGCTGAGGTCGAGGGTGTTGCGGGCGTGGTCAGAGAAGGTGCGCAGGCCGCGTTCGCACAAAATTACTTCGTAATTGCCCTCGCTCATCACGTACTCGGCGGCCATGAGGAACTCTTCGAGCGTGGCGCTGAGACCGCGCTTGACGAGCACTGGCTTGCGCATGCGGCCTGCCTTCTTGAGCAGGGAGAAGTTCTGCATGTTGCGCGCGCCAATCTGGATGACGTCGGCCCACTCGGCGACGAGGTCGAGCGATTCGGCATCGAGCGCCTCTGTGACGATGCGCATGCCGAATTTTTCCCTGATTTCGGACATGATCTTCAGGGCTTCAAGGCCGAGGCCCTGAAAGGCGTAAGGCGAAGTGCGCGGCTTGTAGGCTCCGCCGCGGAAGAACTGCGCGCCGGCCGCAGCTACCTGCTCGGCAATGGCAAAGGCCTGTTCGCTGCTTTCTATCGAGCAAGGCCCAGCGATTACGGCCACGTCGCGGCCGCCGATGGTTGCGCCGTTCGCGAAGCGCACCACGGTGTCTTCTTCTTTCACATCGCGGCTGGCGAGTTTATAGGCTTTCGAAACGCGGATGACTTCCGCGACGCCGGAAAGGGATTCGAGGTTTCCGCGGTCCACCTCGCCCTGATTGCCGGTGATGCCGATGGCTGTGCGTTGCGCGCCGGGCAGAGGATGGGGACGGAAACCCAATTGCTCGATATGGTCGCAGACCGCCCGAATCTCCTCCGGCGTGGCCTGCGCTTTCATGACTACCAACATGACATGCCCTCGATCACTCAGTGTACCGGCTGGAGGAAAGGGAGGGCAATTTTCGGTAAACGCAACGAGGCGCCCAATTTGCAGTTTGCAAACCGGCGCCTCGGTGGTTACGGAGTTCCGCACGCAGACAAGCACCACGCCATGCCAACGCAGATCCAGGGATGGCGTAGCTTGCGTGGGCGCGGCTCCGATCTAGTTGGAGTCGCTCGTCGGATCGGTGCAGACCGCGGCAGCTACGGCAGGTGCAATCACCATAGCAACAAAGGCAAAAACGATGAAGAATTCGTGCATCGTCAGGCTCCTTGGAACCGCGTACCCGATCCGGCTCACACAGGATTCATCGTCAGGTAACTAGAAAAATCCAATAGCTACAGTCGAGATGAGGTTCCGAAAGTACTATGGCCTTAGTGGGCGGAGGATTTGCGCGGATCACCCAATGCGGCGGCGCTCGGCGTCTTTTTTCTGCGCCCGCCATTTCATGCCCAGCCATGCCAAGTAGCCCAGTTGGATTACCCAGGTGATGACGTAGGCTGCCACACGAAATTGATGGTCGAGAATCGCTGCCTGGTCCATATTGCCTCTCATTTTGGACTGGATTTCTGCTCGGTTACGCGTTGAGCGCCGCGTGGGCTTCGGCGGCGGCTATCTTTTGTTGTTGCCGCTCCACGCGGTAGCGCAGCGCCAGGATGAGCACTCCCCAGAGAAACCACGCCAGCATGTTCCACATGAGCGCGCCCACCATCGATGGGTCCATGCCCGAGCCCTCTGCCCCGCCAAAAACCGGCGCGGGATGTTGCGTACGCCACCAGCGATTGGACATGTAAACGATTGGGGTATCGAGCGCGCCGAAGATATTCAGTACGGCGGCCAGGGTCTGCATCTGCGGTCCCGCGGCAAAGCGGCGCAGAAGCAGATAGCTTACATAAATCAGCCAGAGGACAAGCGATGTTGTTAGCCGCGCATCCCAAGTCCACCAGATGCCCCATGCGCGCCGGCCCCACAATGGTCCCGTCGTCAGGCCCACAGTCAGGAAGACCACTCCAACCTCGGCGCCCGCCACCGCCCACGCGTCGGCCATCTGCGCCCAGTCCAGTTGATTTCTCCGGCAGGCCAGATACCCGATCGAGCCAGCCAGGGAAACAGATAGCGCAACGAAGGCGATCGCCCACGACGGCACGTGGTAGTAGATGATGCGAAAAATTTCGCCCTGCATGGCATCGTTGGGCGCGACGTAAATCGCCTGATAGTAACCCCAGGCGAGCAATGCCAGAGTGACGAGAACGTAAACGCCGATGGCGAGTTTTTTCATGGGGGAAATCCTGGTCAATCCAGTGTACGACGGACGCGAAGCACAAAGCACGCCGCCCCATCGCGTACCATGATCTTGCCGGAAAAATTCATGCGCGAACACCTCGCCACACTGATCGACGACTTTCGGCGCTTCGACCGTGAGATTGCGGTGGTGCACTACCGCGGCAACCGGCGTCACGCGACCGCGTATGGCGATTTGGCGCGCCTTGCCTGCCGCTTTGCCGCGTTTTTGGCCGCGCAAAATATCGGACAGGGCGATCGTGTGCTACTGTGGGCTGAAAATAGCGCGGAGTGGATCGCCGCATTTCACGGCTGCCTGCTGCGCGGGGTGCTGGCCGTTCCGCTCGACGCCGCAGGATCCGCCGATTTTGCCGCGCGCGTGGCGGCCGATGTGCATCCCAAGCTCGCCGTCGGCGACGTGCTGCTTCTCAGTAAACTGGCCGCCGCGCAGCCTGAAATCCCCACGCTCGCTTTTGAAGGCTGGCTCGACCGTCTCCCCGACGCTGAGATGGGCGCGGTTTCGGGCCTGAAGCACGAAACGCCGTTACAGATTCTGTTTACCTCCGGAACTACGGGCGAACCCAAGGGCGTGGTGATCACGCACGGCAACGTGCTGGCAAGCGTGGGTCCCATTGAAGACGGCGCACAGCCCTACATGCGCTATGAGCGGCTGATTCATCCGCTGCGCATTCTGCACACGCTGCCTTTGAGCCACGTCTTCGGCCAGACCATGGGGCTGTGGATCCCGCTAATCTTCAAGGCGGAGGCGCATTTCGAGAACCGGCTGGCTGCACCGCACATCGTCAAGCTGATCCGCAGCGAGCGCATCTCGGTTCTGGCCGCCGTGCCCCGCGTGCTGGCTCTTCTGAAGGCGCATTTGGAAGCGGCTCATCCCGGCCTCACCAAACGCATCGCCCGCTCGCAAAAACTTAACCCGTGGCTGCGCTGGTGGCGCTTCCGCGCCGTGCATTGGGAATTCGGCCTGAAGTTCTGGGCCTTTGTTTCCGGCGGCGGCGCCTTGCCGGGACCCCTCGAGCAATTCTGGAGCACGCTCGGATTCGTGCTTGTGCAGGGTTACGGCATGACGGAAACCACTGCGCTGATCACGCTGAACCATCCCTTCCACGTGGCCAAAGGGACAATTGGTAAACCGCTTGCCGGACGCGAGGTCAAGCTCGGGCCTGATGGCGAGGTGCTGGTCCGCGGCGCCATGATCTCCGGCGCGACTTGGGCTGCCGGCGAATTGCACCCGCGCGAGGACGAGTGGCTGGCCACGGGGGACATTGCGGAGCGGCAGGCATCGGGCGAACTCAAGTTTTTGGGCCGCAAGAGCGAGGTGATCGTTACCGCGGCAGGGCTCAACATTCACCCCGAGGACATTGAAGCGGCCATCGAGGAACAGCCGGAGATCGCGGCTTGCGCCGTGGTTGCCATGGAGACGCCCACCGGCCCAGAACCATGCGCGGTGCTGGCCTGCCGCGGCTCAGGAGAACAGGCGGCAGCGGCCATCGCGCGGGCCAACACCAAGCTCGCCGACTTTCAGCGCATCAGCCGCTGGGTTTTATGGCCGGAGCCCGATTTGCCGCGCACCTCGACCGGTAAGGTGCGCCGTAAACCCGTGGCGGCGTGGCTGGCACGCATCCAGGCTGCGGCGGCCACCACCAGCAATGGAACTCCACGCGCGGAGGATGACGCCTTTGGGCCCTCGTCCGACTGGCTGCTCGCGCTTATTTCGCAGATCACCTCGGAGACCCACCTCGGCGTCGGTGACGAATTGCGCTTGACCGAAGATCTGCACCTCGACAGCCTGGGACGCGTGCAGCTTTCCGCGGCCATCGAGGAGCGGCTGGGGATTGTCGAAGGCAACGGGCTGCTTGAAGAGGTGCGGACGCTTGGAGAGTTGCGCAGGTTGGTGGGTGGTGCCGAAGGTGCAAAAGACGGAGACTTAGGGACTAAGGGACTCGGGACTCGGGACCAAGGGAGCGAGGGAGTAAAAGACGGGGACTTAGGGACTCAGGAACTCGAGACCGGAGAGCATAAACCAGGGATTAGAGAGCTGGGAACAGGGATTCCTGCTGCGCCGCGCGTTCGCTATGTTTACCCCGAGTGGCCGTGGTGGGCGCCTTTCCAGTGGCTGCGCGTGGCGTTCCTTGAAGTTATTCAGCGCCCGCTCACCTGGTTCTTGGCTGCGCCACGCGTGGTTGGCCCCGCGAAGCCGCTGCCGCCGGGTCCTCTGCTTATTGTGGGCAATCACGTGACTGCCTACGACGGTCCACTCATCCAATACGGGCTTGCCGGCCCATTGCGCCGCCGCATTGCCGTGGCCATGGCGGGCGATATGCTTAACGACTACCGGCATTGGCGCAATCCCAAGTGGCCGCCGGAACATAAGGGCGTCTATCTGCTGGGGCTCCCAGCCTATTTGCTGGTGACCGCGTTTTATAACGTCTTTCCGTTGCCGCGGCAGCGTGATTTCCAGTTGAGCTTTGCTCATGCGGGTAAGGCTATGGATCGCGGCTACAGCGTGATGGTCTTTCCTGAGGGCGCACGCTCTGAAGGGCGACTGGCCAGCTTCCGTCCCGGCATCGGGCTGCTGGCCAAGCAGAGCGGTGTGCCCGTGGTGCCAACGGCCATCCGCGGCCTGAGTGAGATGAAGACGGGAAAGCGCCGCTGGTTCCGTTCGGGGCAACTCGAAGTGCGCGTGGGCGAGGCCATCTATTTTGGGCCGGAAGAAAGCGAAGCCGCTATTACCGCGCGGCTGCACGATGAGGTTGAGCGGCTGCTAGACGGTAAGTAAACTGGACTCGCAGGTGTTTACCAGAACATAACTTCCGAGGTGGCGACAATCCTCCCGCATAAGCTAAAAAGTGCCCGTTTCTAGCAGCAAAAGAAGTTCTTCGCGTCGTGAAACGATCAATCAAGTCCGATGATTGCTCGATTTCGGGAGTCTTGATTTAGGGTGATTGCATGCAAATGGTTCGCCGCATCCTGATGTGGGTTTCAATACTCGTAATTTCTGGCAGTGTGTTTTCCCTGCTTCGTACCTTGGCATGGTCCAACCATCTCGACGGAGACAACACTTTCAGCTATGAATGTTGCACGCAAGCGGCTGGCGCATCTTTTCATGAACACTTCTGGTCAATGTTCTTCTTAGCTGCGAAGTTTGGAATAGCCGGATGCGCAGGACTGGCAATTTCGTTGAGGAGTAGAACCACCTGCAAGGTTGGAATATGGACCCTCAGCGTCGGTGCGGGATTGTCGATCTGCAGTTTTCCAATGGTTCACGGCGGCTGGTTCGGTGCAACTGCATTTACGCTAAGCTGCGTCGTGTTCTGCGCGGGCTTGGGAATGCTGGCTATCGGGAGCGTGCGCCTCGCTTGGAATAGACTCCACCGGCCAATCAATCAGCGTACGGCCTGAGTTACCGACACTCCGGAAGTTACCGGTTGTATATCAGTCCCGCACGCCTTTGGCTAGCTCCAGGCCGTCCGCGCTGGCGCAGGTGTGAATTCGTTCGTCGGGCATTTCCTCGGGACCAGATGGCAAGAGTGGACGGCCGAAGCGAACAGGGAGCTTAACTCCAGATACTATTTGTCTTTTTCCGCAGCGTGGTAGTCGCGGCGGATGCGCTTCAGATCCACTGACGGTTTGGGATATTGCAACTTCAGCGATTCCAGATGCTCCACGACGATGCGCGCGATGGCCAGGTTGCGAAACCATTTGTGGTTGGCGGGAACGATGAACCACGGCGCATGTTTGGTGCTGCAACGGGAGAGCGCTTCTTCATAGCCGGCGACGTAATCGTCCCAGAAGCCGCGCTCCTTGTAGTCGGCCTCGCTGATCTTCCAGTGCTTGCTGGGGTCGTCGAGCCGCTCCTTGAAGCGCTTCAGTTGCTCCTCTTTGGAGATGTGCAGATAGAACTTGAGAATCTGCGTGCCGTTCGCGGTCAGGTTCTGTTCGAAGTCGTTGATCTCATCGTAGCGGCGCGACCAAACCGCCTTCGGCACCAGGTTGTGTACGCGGACCACCAGAACATCCTCGTAATGCGAGCGATTGAAGATGACCACTTCGCCGCGGGCAGGCGCGGCCTTGTGCGCGCGCCATAGAAAGTCGTGGGCAGCCTCCTCCGCGGAGGGTTGCTTGAATGCGGCCACGCGGCAACCCTGCGGGTTCATGGCGCCCAGCACGTGGTTAATCACGCCATCTTTGCCGCCGGTGTCCATGGCCTGCAGGCAGATGAGGAGGGAATGGCCGTGCTCCGCGTAAAGCAGATCCTGAAGCTCGCGGAGTTTCTGCTGATAATAGGCGATCTCCTCAGCTGCTGACTTGTGACTTTTGTGAGCGTCCTTGAAGTCGGGGTCCAGCTTTTTGAGTTTTACTTTGGATCCCGGCGCAACTTTGAACCGTTCCAGATAATTCATATCGCTTCTTTTCTCCGCTTGCGTGTTGCGTTCGATAATGCGCGGCTTTCAGGCTGCGCAATTCCCATGGCAAAAGGCTGTAGGCGGTCGTTCCTACCATCATCGCCGAACAGGACGGCCAGCGTACAGGTTCTTTTGGAGTTGCAACGGGACGTGTCCTGGCGGCAGCTGCGCGGAAAAACGAATGGAGCTGTGAGTTAGCGAGTCGGCGGAACTGCAATCTCGACGAATTGCGACGAGATACTATGGAGGTGTCTGCTCGAACCACCTGAATAGAATGGAGGCCGGTAAGGATTTGAAAACGGTTTCGGAATTTCTGAATCGCTGGGCGGCATTTCTTCTGGCGCTCGGGATCGTCATGTGCTTTCAGTCGCGCTACACGATCGAATGGTCGTACCCGTACTGTTCGTCTCAGGCAGATGGACCTGCTTCGGCCGTTTTCGGTATGCCCCTGCCGTATATGCAATTTTCCGGTGTTTCGTCCGCTGAGTATTACTTCGTCCCTTTGTTGTACGTATTGAACGTTCTGGTCCTGACGACGCTTGCCTGGCCACTCACGAGGCTGTTGCTGCGACGATTGCCTGAGAGGCGAGCTGGCATCCGAATTGGCCTGGGTCTAACTGGCCTTACCCTCGCACTCATCGTGTCGGCAGTGCTGGTATCGCTGGTGCGTGTTGGAGCGTGGCTGCCGAGGGCGTCCCTTGGGCTGCACGGTTATTACACGTACTCTGATTTTCGGCCGGTGCGGTTCACGTTCAACGACCTTCATTATGACTGCACGCCGTCTTCCTGGTGGTTTCAGAACGGCTGGACGCACAAGTAGCCACGGGGGACAGATCTCAAGAAAGCCACAGTATTAAGTGCGTGCTTTTCTGGCGTGGATTGGCGTGAGAGCAACCACTTCCATTCGCTGTCTGCCGGTGGCTGCTTTTAGCTGGGGATACGGGGGCGGAAGTAGCAGGTTCCGCCGGCGAGGACGGGCGTCCAGAGAGAAAGATCGGCGGGTTGCTCGCTGGAGCCGAGGAAAAGAACGCCGTCTGGACTAAGAAGGTGGTGCACGCCGGATAGCAGTGCACGGCGTGTGGGTAGATCGAAATAGAGCATGACGTTGCGTAGAAAAATTACATCGAAGCAGTCGGTGGAGCGGCTGAACGGCAGAGTTGGGCCGCAGAGATTGGCTTGGCGGAAGTTCGAGAGTTTGCGAACTTCGGGCTTCACGGTCCAGTCTTCGCCAATATGGTCGAAGTAGCGGACGATGTAGCGCGCGGGCAGCCCGCGGTTGATTTCAATGCGGTGATAGCGGCCGGCCTGGGCGCGCTGCACCACCTCGTGGCAGATATCGGTGCCTTCGATAACGATGTTCCAGCCGACCAGCATGGGAAAATGCTCCAGCAGCATCATGGCCAGGCTGTGGGCCTCCTGACCAGTGGCGCAGGCGGCGCTCCACAGGCGGAGCGTGCGATGAAAGCGACGGGCCTCGATGATCTTGGGAAGCAACTCCTGGCGCAACAGGTCGAAGGGGCGCAGATCGCGGAAGAAGCTGGTCTCGTTGATGGTCATGGCTTCGGCGACCTCGCGCTGCAGCGAGGTGTCCTTGCGTGCGCGCAGCAAGCGCACCAGTTCGTCCAGGTGGGTCATGCCCTGATTGCGCAGAAGCTTGGTGAGACGCGTGTCGAAGAGGTAGTCGCGCGAGGCGTCGAGGACGTTTTGCGACACGTCGAAGACGATCTGACGGAGGTAGCCGTAGTCGACAGATACGGTTTGTTCCATGGCTAACCCACCATCCGTGCAAGGCTGCGAAGTTCCGCCGGCAACGCTGACGGGAGGCTGGCAACGCGCAGGATTTCGGGCGCCATGGCGGCAAGAGGAAGCACTTTGTACGCCAGCCCGGCTTGGGCTACGGCGCCTGGCATGCCCCACACCGTGCTGGTGGCTTGATCCTGCGCAAGAACGGAGCCGCCCTGTTCGCGGATGATGCGGGCGCCGGCAAGGCCGTCGTAACCCATGCCGGTAAGCACCACCGCGAGCACGCCGGAGTGGTAAACGCGCGCCGCGGAGCGGAAGAGCGTGTCGACGGCGGGCCGGCAATGGTTCTCCGGTGGATCCTGCGTGAGGTGGATCGTGGCTGGAGCGCCGGGGCGCGCCGCGGCGAGCGCTTCCATGTGCCAGTTGCCGCGCGCGATGTAGATCGAGCCGGTAGTTGCGAGCATACCTTCGGCGGCTTCGCAAACGTGCAATGAGCAACGGCGGCTGAGACGCTCGGCGAGCAGACGCGTAAACATTTCGGGCATGTGCTGCACGATGAGAACCGGAACCGGAAAACCTTGAGGAAGCGCCGGAAGAAGAATGTCGAGCGCCGCTGGGCCGCCCGTGGAGACACCGATGGCCAGCACCAGGGGCTTTGCCAGCACATGCGGAGCCAGCGGCTGCGGCGGAGGCATGGGCAGAAGAGTGCGTGGCGCGGCGGGAGTTGCGGGGCGCGCATGCAGGCGGCCAGTGAGTGCGTGAATCTTGGGAAGCAGCTCCTGGGCCAGCGTCCGGATGGCAGCTTCGCGCCCGCTCTGGCCGGTGGGCTTGGCGACGTAGTCGCTGGCCCCGCTAGCCAGAGCCTCGATGGTGACTGTGGCGCCGTGCTGGGTGAGCGAGCTGCACATGATCACCGGCATGGTGTGGCGGCGCGCGCGCAACTCGCGCAGCGTCACCAGGCCGTCCATCACCGGCATCTCCACATCGAGCAGAATCAGGTCGGGAGCATTGAGGCGGACGCACTCCAGGGCCGTAGCGCCATCGGCTGCGGTCCCGGCCACGTCAAGGCCGGGGTCGGAGAGGATGACAGAGCGCAGCAGGCTCCGCATCACGGCGGAGTCGTCCACGATAAGAACCCGGATGCGGCTTCTCGCCGTCATAACTTAGGCCTCGTCATCATTCATGCCTCGTCAAAATCTAAGCCTCGTCAAAACTCAACCCTCGACAGAATTCAACCCTCGACAAAATTCAGGCTTCGACAAGGCCGAGCATTGCTAGCTTTTCGTTCAGGGCTTCGTCGTCAAACGGCTTCATCAGATACTCGTCGGCGCCGGCTTCGAGGGCACGCACAATGTATTCGTTCTCGGCCTCGGTGGTCACCATCATCACCTTCACGTCGCTGTATCCCTCGGCGCGCAGCAGTTGAAGCATCTCCAGGCCGTTCATCACCGGCATGTTCCAATCAATCAGCGCAAGGTCGAAGATCAAGCCGCCGTGCAGCAACTCCATGCCCTGGCGGCCATCGGCGGCTTCCTCGCAGGCAATGCCGCGCTCCTCAAGCATGCCACGCAGGTAGCCTCTTACGAAGCGCGAGTCGTCGACGATCAGTGCTCGCATGATGTGTTCCTCCTGGTTCAAATGCCTCTGGCAGTTTTTAAGCCGCCTTTACCGCTCCCAAATGCGCCGGGTCCAGCCGCTCGGGATCGAGCATGACGAGCAGGCTGTCTTTGAGCTTGTAAGCGCCGGCCAGCAACGCTCTGCGGCGCTCGTCGAGAATCGAAGGGTTGGGTTCGTAGTCGACCGCCGAAACCGTGAGAACTTCGCCCACCGAATCCACCAGCAGCCCGAAACAGGCTCCCGCGCTCTCCAGCACCAGAATGTCCTGTCGACCCTCGCGGGGCGGAAGCTCGAGCAGATAGCGCAGGCTGACGGTGGTGAGCACGTCGCCGCGATAATGGATCAGGCCGCCCACAAAACCCGGGGCCAGCGGGATGGGCTGCGGACGGGTCGAGCCCACAATTTCAAGAATGTGCTGGATGGGTAAGCCGAAGAGCGTGGTGCCGACGCGCACCGAGCAAACTTCCACCAGCGCCTCGTTCTTCTGCTTGCGTTGCAATGCGATTCCACTCGTACTCATGCCAATGCCTCCGCAGTCGGTTGCCAGCCTTCGGGCGCGCTTTCCGTTGCGGGCAGCGGCGGCACGCCGCCCAAATTCACCACGCTGGTGACGCGATCCTTCAAAAGTGTCACGCCCTCGGTGCGCGCTCCCGTGCCGGCCTCGAAGAGATTGGCTCCGGAGGTTACGTCGAGCACGTGCGAAACCGCGATGCCCACGTGGCGGTCGCCGTCGGAGCAGACCACCACCACAATCTGCATCTCGGGATTGCCCGCGGCCGCGGCCAGGATGCCGCCCGAGTCCTCGACCGGCAACAATTGGCCTTCAAAGTTGAGCACCGGCCTGTAGCCGATGTATTCGATCCGCGAGAACGGAAGCTGTTCGATGCGCAGCACGTCGGCCAGCGGCACTGCGGCCTGGCGGCCCGCTACTTCCACCAGCAGATAGCGCATGCGCGCGGCTTCGGCTTCGCTCTCGCCTTCCACAGCTTGGGCTTCTTCGCTGCTGATGGTTACGCCAGTCTGGATGGCGATCGATCCGGGATCGAGAATCAGGGCCAGATCGGCATTGCCCAGCACCGTGGCCCCGGAGAACAAACCGATATCCTTCAGCACCGAGCTTAGCGGCTTGACCACAATCTCTTCGGGATCGGCAAGCGAGTCGACGATCAGGCCGAAACGGCGTCCGTCGGCGTCGAGCACACAGATAAAGTTGTCGCGGTCGCTGGCGAGCTTGCACTCACGGCCCGGCATCAGCAGCCGGTCAAGAAAAACCAGCGGAAGCAAGTGGCCGCGCAGCCGGTAGAGCGGCGCGCCTTCGATCCATTCGATGGCCGTGGCGGCCTGATCGGGAGGAATGTGCACCAGTTCGGAGAGTGCGCCCTGGGGCAGCGCAAAACTCTGGTTGATACTGCGCACGATGAGCGCGGGAATAATGGCCAGAGTGAGGGGAATGCGCATGCGCAACGTGGTGCCCTTGCCCACGCGCGAGTCGATCTCGACTTTGCCGCCGATCTTCTCTACGTTGGTGCGCACCACGTCCATGCCCACGCCGCGCCCGCTCACGTTGGTCACCTGGGCGGCGGTGGAGAAACCAGGTAGAAAGATCAACTGCAGCAGGTCGCGCTCGCCGAGTTGTGCGGCGCGCTCCGGCGTCAAGAGGCCGCGCTCGATGGCCTTGTTGCGAATCTTCTCGGGCGAGATGCCGGCGCCGTCGTCAGAAACCTCGACGAGTACGTGACTGCCCTCCTGGACGGCGCGCAATGTGAGCGTGCCCTCGGGGTCCTTGCCCGCTGCCTCGCGCACGTCGGGTGGTTCAATGCCGTGATCGAGCGAGTTGCGTACCGCGTGGGTAAGCGGGTCCTTGATGGCTTCGAGCAGGCTCTTGTCGAGTTCCGTCTCCTGGCCTTCCATCTGCAAACGCACGCGGCGGCCCAGTGTATGGGTTAGATCGCGAACCATGCGCGGCATCTTGGAGAAGACGTTGGACACGGGCTGCATGCGCGCCTTCATCACTGACTCGCGGAGGTCGGCCGTGACCATGTCGAGGCGCCGCGAGAGCATCGTCATGTTGGGGTCGGCCGCCGTGGCCTGCAGCACCTGGTTGCGGGTAAGCACCAGTTCGCCCACCAGGTTCATCATGCGGTTGAGCAGCGCCACGTCCACGCGCAACGTGCTCTCCGCGGTTGTTCCCTGGGAGCGCGCTTTGGAAGCTTCGGCGGGAGTGAGTGTGGCGGCGTCGGCAACGGCTTCCACCGGCTCCGGCGCCTGAGCTACAGCCGCAGGAGGAGTGGCTGGGATGTGAGCCGGTTCCGCGGCGGTAGGCTCCGGTTCCGTGGTGGGAACAGCGACCTTAACGTAGGCTGCCTCGCGCACGCGCTGGGTTGCGGCTACACTCTTGGCTTTCGCGTTTTGCGCGGGGGCCTGCAGTTTCTCGAGCCGCGCAATCAACGCGGTGTCGTCTCCATCGCCCTCGTTCCCCTGGGCTTCAATCGCCTTCAATATTTCGCGCAGGCCGTCGAGCAGGTTCAGCAGCGCGGTAATCACGGTAGCGCCAGCGGTTATTTTGCCATCGCGCAGCAAACCCAGAAGGTTTTCGCCGGCATGGGCCAGCTTCTCCAGGCGCTTATAGCCCAGGAACCCCGTGGTGCCTTTGATGGTGTGCACGGCGCGGAAGATCTCGGCTAAAAGCCCCGCATCCTGCGGCTTCTCTTCCAGTTCGGTCAGGCACCGCTCCATGCGGTCCAAACCCTCCTGGCTCTCGATCAAGAACTCCCTCGTCAGATCTTCCATGGCTCCTACTCGCCCGGTGACTGGGTTCACACCCAGAACGGCAGACACTCAAGACCCTTATCGGAAAGACGGCGCGCAACTTGAGGAAGGCAGGGAATAGTGATCGGGGAATAGAGATTAGGCGGCCTTGGCCGGGCGGTTTATTCGCTTGCATTAGCCTCTCCCGGAGATTCGACCGAGCGCACAACCCGCCTCGAGCACGAACTGCTGGATCTCCGGGTATACATCCCAAGGCAAATGGATTAGCCTCTAATCTTCGCCCCATCTTGAGGATCGGGGTATCGACCATGACGAACCAGACCCAGGCGGCGCTCGACCCTTTGTTCAAACTTGCCGAGCAGGCCGCGCAGAACTCGTATGCGCCTTATTCCAAATTTCGTGTCGGCGCGGCCCTGCGGCTGACGAACGGAGAAATTGTGACCGGTACCAATGTGGAAAACGTGAGCTACGGGCTTACCATCTGCGCCGAACGCGCGGCGCTGGTGCGGGCCGTTTCCCAATTCGGGCCGGAAATTCGCATTGAGGCCGCCGCCGTCGCCAATCTCAACGGCCTGCCCAGTCCGCCGTGCGGCGCCTGCCGCCAGGTGCTGGCCGAGTTCATCCTGCCCGATGCGCCGGTGGTGTTTCCCTCGGCCAAGGGCCAACGCACCATCGCCTTCAGCGATCTGCTGCCGCTGGGATGCGAGATGAAATTGAAATAGAGCATTGATTTCCATGACCCAGGCCAGATCGATGGAAGATAAATCCCCGCTAGAAGCTCCGCTGCACATGATCGACATTCTCCGCAAAAAGCGCGATGGAGACGCGCTGAGCGAATGCGAAATCCAATTTGTTGCGAAGGGCGCGGCCGACGGGTCAATTCCCGTAGACCAGCTTGCCGCGTGGCTGATGGCGGCCTGGATTCGCGGGCTTTCGCTTGAGGAAACCCGCGCGTTGACCCTGGCCATGCGCGACTCCGGCGAGAAGTTTCGGCCGGCGAAGCTCGGCAAACGCACCGTGGATAAGCATTCTTCGGGCGGAGTTGGAGATAAGACGAGTTTTCTGGTGGCGCCGCTGGCGGCTGCGTGCGGCGTGGCCGTGCCCATGATCAGCGGACGCGCGCTGGGGCACACCGGCGGGACACTCGACAAATTGGAGGCGATTCCGGGCTATCGCACCGCGCTCTCACTGGCCGAGTTCGAGGCTGTGATTGCGAAATGCGGGGCGTCGATCATCGGGCAGACCGACCAACTGGCGCCCGCCGACCGCAAGCTCTATGCGCTGCGCGACCGCACGGGAACGGTCGAGAATCCGGGGCTGATCTGCGCGTCGATATTGAGTAAGAAATTAGCCGCGGGACTCAATGGATTGGTGCTCGACGTGAAGACCGGTTCGGGCGCGTTCCTGCGCAAAGTGGAAGACGCGGAGTTTCTGGCAGCGCTGATGGTGGCCACGGCTGAATCCGCGGGGACCGAAACTGTCGCGCTCTTGACCGACATGGGCCAGCCGCTAGGACACACGGCCGGCAACTGGATTGAGCTGGTGGAGTGCGTGGAACTGTTGCGCGGCGCGCGGCCGGCGTGGTCGGAAGACCTTCGCGAACTTTCGTTGATCCTGGCCGGCTGGATGGTCCATCTGGGCGGCAAGGCGGCGACGCCCGAGGCTGGTTACGCGCTGGCTGAAGCGGCGTTGACTGACGGCGCTGGGCTCGCGGCATTCTTCAAGATGATCGACGCGCAGGGCGGCGACGTCTCGGTCTTCGACGATCCGGATGCGTTTCACAAGCCGGGTTCAACTCTGGAAGTCGCCGCGTGGGAGAGTGGCTACGTGGCGGAGATGGATACAACCGCGCTCGGTTGGGCGGTGCAGCGCACCGGTGCGGGACGCGAAAAGGCTGGCGAGCCCGTCGATCCGCACGCGGGAATTCTCTTTCATGCGCGGCGCGGGGCGCGCGTGGAGCAGGGGCAGCTGTTCGCGACGATCTACGTGACTAACGCGGAGATGCTGGCCGAGCCCGTGGAGATCCTCAAAGAGGCGATTCACTTCTCCAATACCCGGCCCCAGGCAGTAGTGCCTCTGGTCAGCCGCATCATCACTCGAGAAAATGCCGAGAATTATTTGCGGAATGCTGTAGATTAATCGCAAGTCACATCGAGTATCTTTCGTCCCCGCAAAGGAGCAACCTCTTGGCGCGATTCACCGGAGTGTTGGGAATTCTGGCAGTTCTATTGGCCGCATGGCTGTTTTCTACCGATCGCAGACGAATCCGCTGGCGCACCATCGCCTGGGGGCTGGGGTTGCAGATCACCTTTGCCTTCCTGGTGCTGCGCTTCAGCTTCGGACGCGATGCGATGTCGTGGGCGGGCGGGGTGGTCACCAATATGCTCTCGGCGACTTTTGCCGGGACCCGGATTCTCTTCGGCGAACTTGGCCTGCCCAACTCCGGACGGTTTGGATCGTTAATCACAGACCCGCAGCATCCTAATGCGGGCGCGATCTTTGCTTTTCAGGTTCTGCCTACCATCATCTTCATCTCGGCCTTCTTCGCGGTGCTCTATCACATTGGAGTCATGCAGAGAATTATTCGCGTGATGGCGTGGGTGATGCTGAAGACCATGCGCATCTCGGGCGCGGAGAGCATGAACGTGGCGGCGTCCATCTTTATGGGACAAACTGAAGCTCCGCTAACGATCCGGCCGTTTCTTGCGAAGGCCACGCGCTCGGAGCTCATGACCATTATGACCAGCGGCATGGCGCATGTGTCGGGTGGGATTATGGCCATGTACATCTCGCAGGGCGTGGAGGCACGGCACCTGCTTTCAGCCGTCATCATGACCTCGCCGGGAACCATCTTGATGGCCAAGATGCTGGTGCCTGAGACGGAAGTGCCGGCTACCGAAGGCAAGGTCGTGATCCCCAAGGACGAGATGCACGCCGATGAGAACTTTATCGGCTCGATAGCTCGCGGCACGATCGACGGCGGCAAGCTGGCCATGAACGTGGCCATCATGCTCATCAGTTTTCTGGCGCTGGTGGCGCTGCTCGACATGATGCTGACCTGGATGCACGGCCTCGCGTGGATGCACTGGGTACCGGGCTCGCTGGGCCAGATTCTTGGCTTCCTGTTCGCGCCGGTGGCGTGGTTGATCGGCGTGCCCTGGCGCGACTGTGGAGCCATTGGAAATTTACTGGGCACGCGCATGGCGCTCAATGAAGTGATTGCCTACATCGGGTTGGGCGCGCAAAGAGCGACGCTCTTGCCGCGCTCTTTTACTATTGCGACGTTTGCGCTCTGCGGATTCGCCAACCTGGGTTCGATCGGCATGCAGATCGGAGGCATCGGCGCGCTGGTGCCCGAGCGGCGCAACGACCTGGCGCGGCTGGGCGTGCGCGCCATGTTTGCAGGGACTATGGCGAATCTGATTTCGGCTTCGATTGCGGGGATGTTTCTGGGGTAAGTTGCGAATCCGATCTACAGCGTTTTCGGAAATACTGTGAACTTTTTAGAGCCGTGCATGTGGATTTTACTTCCACCCCGGAGAGGAAAGATCCACTCGGCTGTCGCGGCTTCGGTCTAC
Source organism: Occallatibacter sp. (assembly GCA_049521075.1). Classification (GTDB taxonomy): domain Bacteria; phylum Acidobacteriota; class Terriglobia; order Terriglobales; family Acidobacteriaceae; genus Telmatobacter. The sequence goes on along the minus strand of JBEKPD010000014.1, from coordinate 43,617 downwards.
ACTATTTTCGAAAACGCTATAGCGCAATCGATAAGCGTTCGGAACGCTCCGATCCTTGACAATCGGGTTACATTACCGCGACAACACGAGCGCGGTCATCATCTAAATTCGAAGGAAGATGCCGCCGTCCGTATCAAAGCCATGCAACGGCCAGATTGCGGAATTCGCCGCAGGACTTCGCTCACAACATGAGTTGGAGGGGCATCAATTCAAATGGCTCTTCCTGATTGTTGCGGTCACATTCTGCTATCTCTATATCTCACTATTCAGTCATTCGGGCATCCCCTACTTTCGCCTCGGTGACCAGGCCGACTTTTGGACGTACGCATGCCGCCTGCTCTCCGGTCAGGTATTTCTAAGGGATTTTCACCAATTCACTCCGCCCGGAACCGACCTTTTCTATGCCGCAGTCTTTCATTGGTTTGGAATCAGCATGCGCAGCATTAACTGGACCGTCCTTGGTCTTGGCGTGGTGCTTGTCATCGTCTGCTACTTCGTTGCACGGTCCATTCTGCGGCCCGGCATGGCTGCTCTGGCGGCGTTGTTGTGTCTAGTCATGCTTTACGCTGACCGCCTGGATGCAACGCACCATTGGTTCAGCTCGCTTGCCGACCTTCTTGCCGTCCTCGTCCTCTCTTATCGCCGCAGCTGGCTGCGCATCGCCGCAGCGGGTGCTTTGATCGCTTTGGCCGCGTTTTTCACACAGACTCGCGGCGCCGCGGGATTGCTTGCATGTTGCGCCGGCTTGGGATGGGAGTGGAGAAGCGGCCAAACCTCCTTACGCGTCTTGTGGTCACGATGGATGCTGCTCTTTGGCGTCACATTTGCGGTGTGGCTGGTGTTAAGCTGGCGCTTCATCGCACAGGCAGGACTTGCGAATTATTGGTATGAGCAGGTTATCTACCCTCCTAAGGATGTACCTTTCCCGATTGGTTTCCTGACACCGCACTTCACGTGGTCTGCCCACCCGCGGCCAGCCATCGCTTTGTTTGACCATTTGACAATGTATGTACTGCTTCTCCTGGTATGCCCATGGGTTATGATCCTTTGTGCACGCCGTCGCTCCAAAACGACCCGGAGTTCAGTAGCGCTTTTTCTGCTGGCGTCACTAGGATTTTCCCAGACACTCGAAATCATCACCATGTTGAACTGGGTTCGCATGGCAGCCGCCGCGATGCCATCGATGATCCTGGCCGTATGGCTCATCAGCCGGATGGGACCGGCGAGGCGCTCTGTCGTCGCTGCCTGCTGGTGCATTGTTGCGGCAACCATCCTGGCAGAGTCGGTAGCTATGCAGACGCATCCTTATATCCGTGCGGAATTGCCCACGGGTGTTGCCCTGTTGCCCACGGGCGCTGCCCTGCTCGAGCTGGACAATGCCGGGGAAGTGCTTTGGCTGACGCAACACACGCGCCGCGGAGACCCTTTCTTCGAAGCCGCAAGTACACGGTTTTATGCGCTGCTCGCGCTCGAAAACCCCACTCCGGTGCATCTATTGGCGGCGACCGACTTCACGCTTCCCAGTTGGGTAACGGAGGTTGTGCGCGGGTTGGAACAATCCCGGACGCGATACATTCTTTGGTCGTCACGCGCGGGAATAGGCTCCGTGGAACAGATGCACGCGCTTCCAGGCGATCATCTCGATCCGTTGCGGATCTACATGCAACACGCTTACAAGCGGGCCGCGGTCTTTGCCGATGGAAGCGAAATGTGGGAGCGAAGGAATTAGGGATCAAAGCAGCGATGACGATTACAGCGTGAGTTCAGCAACCCAGCCGTCTAAGTTCCGAAGTCAGACTATGGCACCCTCAATCACCTGCGGTCCCAAAATGCAGCGCGCTTTTTTGATGCGAGCTTCTTTGCGAAACGCTAACCCGGGTACGCGCCGGTGATGTAGCCTTCGAGCGCCTGGATGGCGTGCTCCTGGCCGCTAATGACCCACTTGACCATGTCGCCGATGGAGACGACGCCGACCACCTTGTCGCCGTCGAGCACGGGCAGGTGACGGAAGTGGCGATTGGTCATCAGGTTCATGCAATCGTCGACGGTGTGCTGCGGCGTTACGGAGATCACAGGGCTGGTCATGATCTCGGCAACCGCGGTGTCTTTGGAGTGATGGCCCTTGAGAATTCCCTTGCGCGCGTAGTCACGCTCCGACAGGATGCCGACCAGTTTTCCTTCCGACATGACCATCAGAGCACCGACGTCGTACTCAGCCATCAGCGCCAGGGCTTGGTGGACCGTCTGCTCGGCAGAAACGGGCAGAACTTTGTTGAATGCCTTGTGCTTCAGCACCTGGTCAACGGTATCGGTAATCCTCATCGAGTCCTCCGTGGGCTTAAGCGGGGATTTGCCGGGGTGACCCCGCCGTCCCCGGGGTCTTTGCCGCCGTGGAAAAGAAGTATACGCTGGATTGCCTACCTCTGTGTATCCAACTTTGCTAACCATGAGATGTGACAGGATGGCTGGCGGTTGCGCCGTGGCGGAAGTGAACGCAGAGGGAGGCCCGGAGCGGCTCAGGCCGTTTGACCGCCGCGATGGGCGCGCAACCGCCGGATGCGGTAGACGATGGTGAGCAGGGTAACGGTTCCGCAAGTAAAAAAGCTGGCGCCGAGGCCGACGATTAGGGAGTTGTCGTGCTCGTAGACGCCGTGGACGACCCCAATGACTTGCAAGATGCAGAAACCACCGAAGGTGACCAGGGACACGCCCTCGTCGCTCTTTTTGCGCCAGACGGCAAGGGCCTGCGGTACGAAAAGGGCCGCATTGCCGATAAGGGCAAGACCAAAGACGAAGGTGACGAATTCTCTCATGGGATGTACCGGGGACGGGGAAGATTTTGCTTAATCCATCTTCTCATTTTTGGGCCGGGAAAAGGGGGTTGGCAGCGCGCGCAGCGCGCGAAGCATCTGAGATGGAAGTACGCGCGTGTGCCTATGCGGATGGCGGTTTGGATAATTTTCTCGGTGGCGTTCTGGTCGACGAGTTGCGGCGGTCCCTGGCAGACGCAGGCCGCAAGCGCACCGCAGACTGGAGAGCAGCAGGCGGCGGAGCCAGCGACCAAGCCGGCGCCACCCACACCGATTGCGGTCAAAAAGGCAGAGCTTGGCGACGACAATCAATGGGATCCGGAATGGGACAAGATCGTTGAAAAAGCGCTGCCTCCAGACTTGCTTTCGCCCAGACGGGAGCACGAGATCAAGTCGCTTTGTCCGGGCTTCAAAAGGATGAGTGAGACCGACCGGCGTGCGTTCTGGGCGTATTTCTTTCAGGCATTGGCGGGGGCGGAGGCGGGGTTGAAGCCCACGGCGGATGTGCGGCACACCGATCCCGAAGTTGCAGTGATCGATCCTGTGACGCACCGCGTGGCACGGCAGGAAGGACTGCTGCAGCTTGCCTATGTCGACAGCCAGCGATACGGATGCGATTTTGATTGGGACAAAGACAAGCAACTGCCGGAGCACGATCCCGGGAAGACGATTTTGCAGCCGAAGAACAATCTGAAGTGCGGAATCAAGATTCTTGACAACCAGTTGATGGTGCAACACAAACCGGTGCTGAGCACGAGCAGCTACTGGGTGACACTGCGGCCTGGGACGACGAGTTTTAGCGTGTTTACCAAGCAATTGGCGAATCTGCCTGCAGCGTGCGGAACATCGCCCTTCCGGCGGCAAAACCCGGCAGCGGCGGCGCCTGCTTCAGACGCAAAGAGTCCACCACAGGATCAGGGCACGGCGGCGACGGCAACAGGCGGACACTAAACGCAATCAATCTCCGAAACGTGCGAGGCTGCGGGCACGGGCCTTTGCGGCTTCGTCTTCGCGGTTGCGCGGCGGCGCAGTGGTTTCAAGCCGGCGAAGAAGACGCTCGGACGCGGCGGCGATCTCGTCAACGGCTTCAGTGAATGCGGCTTCGTTGGCTTGCGACGGTTTGTTAAATCCGCTGATCTTCCGCACATACTGCAGGGACGCACTGCGAATTTCATCCGAATTGACCGGCGGATCGAAGTTGAAGAGCATTTTGATGTTGCGGCACATGGGTAACCTCGCGGGGGCGGGCATCGATGAAGCAGCGCGGGGTTCGTTCGGCTATGGCCGTGCCGCTTCCATTGATGATCGCAGAAAAACAGGGAGCGAGGGAGCAAGCCAGCAATGAGTGGAAGGTCGCGCTTCCCCATCCATCCGGCGAAAGACGCGGGATGGATGGGGCGCGGGCAACGGCGGGGAAGCCGTCAGAATTCGAGCTTGATGCCGAACTGAATTTGGCGCGAGGTGGTTGAGGTGGCGGTAACCACGCCGGCAGTGGGTGAAACCGCAGAGGGCGTCACGGTCTGCACGCCTGCCGTCGTGGTGACCGTCGGCGCAGACGAGTACACCACCTCGTTGGGCGTGAGGAAGTTGGTGTGATTGAGGAGATTGAAGAACTCGGCGCGGAATTCGAGGCTCAGCTTCTCGGTGATCTTTGAAGTTTTGGCGGCGGAGAAGTCGAATTCGGTGAGGTGTGGCCCCAGGAGTGAGTCGCGCTTCACATTTCCATACGTCCCGTAGATGGTGTTGCCGCCTGAGCCGTTGGGAATGCTGACCGTGGGCTGGAGGAAGGCGTTGGGATTGAAGTACTCGCCTGGCGTCTTGGGGTAAAGATTGCCATTGAAGGCAGGATTCCAGGTCGGGCGGATGGGATTGCGCGAGTCGCCGGTGCCGGGAGGATTGTAGCCGAGTTGCGGTGAGAAGGGGAAGCCGGTTTGCGCGGAGACGATGGCGCTTGCGGTCCAGCCACCGGCAAGGATCGCGATCGGCGCGGGTTCGGCATTCAGGAAATGCCGGTTGGGGCCTAAGGGCAGGTCGTAGCTGCTGTTGAACGCGGCTGATTGGCGAATGTCGGTGGCCGCCGGGCCCCAGTCGAGTCTGGGCTCCTGGGGGAATTCGACGTAGGCCGGCGTGTTGCCGCTTACGCTCGTGTTCCACGCCGAGCCGTCGTCGAGATTCTTGGACCACGTGTAGTTGCCGCGAAGCTGGAAGCCGTGGGCGTAGCTGTGCCGCAGGTCAACCTGCAGTGCGTTGTAGAAGCCTGTGCCGCCGGAAACCCAGGAGGTCGAGTTGGCGAGGGCGGGATTGGCGAAGGTGGTGCTGGGATAGTAGACCTGGCCGGTTGACGTGAAGGCCGGCGTGGGCTCGTTCATGTCTTCCGAGAGGATCTGGTGATAGGCGTGCCAGCCCACGTAGCCGACAGTGAGCGAGGTTAGGGGTGCGAGCTGCTGCTCGATGCGCAAGCTCCAAGTGAGCACGGAGGGAGTGGGGAGATCGGGTTGCACGTTGCTGGGCGAAACCGTGACGGATGAGGATGGCGGCACGCCGGGCGTAAAGTTCAGGCTCGAGACTGCGATTTTCTTGATGGATTCGGCGGTGTTGAAGGGTGCGGTCTGGTCCAGGCGATAATCGAGCGTGTCGAGCAGGCCGTGATAGATACCGAAGCCGCCGCGCACCGCGGTCTTGCTGTTGCCCCACACGTCCCAGGCAAAACCCACGCGCGGGTCGGGGAGGAATTTTGCGCGATTGGTCCAGAGCGCCGAGCTGCCCACAATGGGCGTGGTCTGCAAAACGCCGTTGACGATGTTGTAATTCGAAGCGCGGCCCTGCGCCTCGTTCCAGCCGTTGGTCGATTCCGAGCGGAAGCCGGCGCGCAGCTCGAGCCGCGGCGTGACTTTGATGGTGTCCTCAAGATAGGCCGCGCCTTCAAGTGAGCGCCAGCCTAGCTCCGTGGGCGCGGGGACCAGCGTGAAGGTAGCGACGGTTCCCTGCAAGAACGTCTGCTCGGTGCTGAAGGATGCCTGGCCGTATTGGTCCTGCGCCAGAAAGTCGTTCGCCTGTACGCGCTGCAGCCAGACGCCGGCTTCGATTTGATTGCGGCCGCGCGACCAGTAGACGTGATCGTCCCAGGTGAAGAGATTGCGCGAAGTGCGGTTGTTGCTGCCGGTGTTGGCGCCCGCGCCGGTGATGGCCGACGCGCCGTTCGATGCCGTGCTACCGCTGATGACGATGGCGCCTACGGGTTCGCCTGATACCCAGCCGGAAACGCCGGTCACAGGAACCAGACCGGTGAAGAAGTAGCTGGCGCGCGAGTAGCCGAAACGCGCCGTATTCAAAAGCGACGGCGAGAAGACATGCTGCTCCTGCACGCTGGCCACCTGCTCGCGCAGACTCTCGTTCACGTAGCTCAAGGGGTTGGCCGAGGGCGTGTTGGCGGCGCTCGAATCTACGGTGTAGACGGCGAAGAGCAGATCTTTGCTGCCGAGGTTGTAGTCGTAACGCGAAGTGCCGAAGTCTTCGTGGATGTGCTGCGGCGGATGGCTGAAGGCCTCGGCGATACCGCTTGGGTTGCCGTTCGAGAACAGCTCTGTTGACCCATTCGCGGGCGCGGCCGGCCACAAATTGAGGAGCGGTGCGACGGCGTTGTTGACGCCAACCTTGGCAAGCCCTGAGCTGGGGCACGAGGTCGGCGCCGGCGACACTTGCGCGCATGGCAGATAGCCCTGCACCGCCTCGCTGTCGGGAACCAGGGTCACGTCGCTCAGACCCCAGTTTTGGCGAAAGCCCTCGTAGTTGCCGAAGAGAAATTGCTTGTCCTTACGGATGGGTCCGCCGAGCGCGCCGCCGAACTGGTTGCGCTGGAACTCGGGAATCGTGGCCTGGTCGAAGTAGTTGCGCGCGTCGAGTGCGCTGTTGCGGAGGAACTCGAAGGCCGAGCCATGCAGTTGGTTGGAGCCGGAGGTAGTTACGATGCTGACCTGCGCGCCGTCGCGTTTGCCGTAGCTGGCGCCGTAGGTGTCGGTGACAACGTTGAACTCGCGCACTGCGTCGACGCCGAGCAACTGGCCGCTGGTGCCGCCGGGCGTTACGTTGATCAGCGATGCGCCAGTGTACTCGATGCCGTTCAGCAGGAAGAGATTGTCCTGCGGGCGGCGTCCGCTGACGCTGAACATATTGCCGACTGAAGAATTGGACGTGCCCGTGCCGCCGGAGCGTTCGGTGGTGTAGTTGACGGTAGAGGGGTTGAGCGTGAGCAACTGATCGTAGCTGCGTCCGTTGAGCGGCAGTTCCTTGACCTGGCGCTCGTCGATGAGGCCGGAGGTTTGCTGCGAAGTGGTATTGACGACGGGATCGCCGGCGTCTACCACCACCTGTTCGTGCACCGTGCTTACGCTGAGCGTGAAGTCAATGCGGACGCTCTGCCCAATGGCCAGCGTAATGCCAGTTTGCTGCTGGGGTTGAAAGCCGTCGTGCGCTGCGGAAACCGAGTAGTTGCCGACAGGCACGCTGGGCGCTGCGTAGCGGCCATCCGCGCCGGTGAGGAGAATGCGCGTAGCGCCGGTCTCGGTTTGGCGCACCGTCACAGTAGCGCCGCTCACCGCGGCGCCGGTGGAGTCGTGGACGGTTCCGGCGATGGTTGCGCCCACGATTTGCGGGGCGGCGGGAATGGCGGCCGCGAGGGCGACGATAAGAACGAAAAGTATGCGTTTGAGCTTTATTTGAAGTGTCACAGTTGCCTCCTGAGTGGATGAGCCATGCCTGCTCCTGCAGGCTTTGGGGAAATACGCTCCGCGAATTTGGGATTTCGCATGTGCGTGTGATCAAGATGAAAAGGGAATGGGAAATTGGCTAGCGGTTACAACAGCGGCGACGACAACAACCATCGGCCCGCCGGGAGGCAGGCGCAAACCGCCGCGAATTGGAGGAAATACTCATCGTGAAACGAATGGGGAACAAGTTCGCTACCAAAAATACGAAAGCCGCGCCAGCAATTGTGCTGCCACGCGGCCTTGGGATTGAACTCTTGAATGAGCTTACACACAAGGCCGGTGTGACGTGTAACAACACGCCCTACACATCCAGCTTGTGAACTCGAACCTCATCATTATCACGATACCCGGAGCGGAGGATTTGGTCAAATCAACCCCAAATACTCTAATTTCCCGGGCGGTGGGAGCGGGCGAGCAAGCGCGCGCTTAGCGCGCCCCCGGCGACGGCAAAGAGCACCAGCGTCGACATCAAAAACGCGACGATGAAAAGAACCATGCCTGCACGGCCTTCCGGAGAGATCAACATCGCTTTGACTTCGGCAAGGGTTTGCGCGTCGGCACCCACAGCGATTCCTTGCGCCTGCTGCTGGTTTACGACGTTTTGCCAGAAACTGTCGAACGAGCTGCCTTGGCGCAGCCAGAAACGCATGGCATAGAGTGAAAGCCCGATCATTGCGGCGGAGGTCCAACTTCCCACAATGCCGACAACCAGGCCGATGCGCGCGCCAGCGCCAACGGTGATCCACGACGGCTGCTGGTCGCGTGTATAACGCGCCACGGCCCAGGCCGCAGTGGCGCCCATCAGGAGCAGTCCGAAGATGCTTACCGGCGAAAGCATGAAGCAAAGAATCCCGGCGGAAATTGCCAGAGGGAGGATTGAGTGGGCGGCAGAGTGCCAATCTACTACATTCGCGTCGCGCACCGCCTCGCCCCAGCGATCGGGTTGTCCGCCGTCGGCAGAGTTCTCGGCAGAATAGACGAGCTGCGGCAGCCCGCAGGCAGGGCAGTAGCGATCCCCGTCCTGCACAGTCTGATGACAACGGCTGCAGGTCAACTCCATATCCAAAGCCTATCTCATCGCGCCCGGGCACGGGAACTCGCGCTCGGTGAATAGCGGATTGGAGGGAGTTCCCTTACCTCACGGAAAACGTAGACACGAGGGTGTGGGGTATCTCTTCAGGATGCGTCCATACCCATCAGGGGGCATCAGGAGACATCTTTTACTCTGTGTTTGCTGATGGCCGCTGCCTGTGATGGGTGCGAGTCATGCTTCTCGCAGGCGCGACGCGCCTTGTCCTCACGCCGGACCTCGAGAATACTGAACACGCTGACGTGAAAACGCAGGCGGCAGTAACGACAACGCACTGGAAAGCGCAGGACCAGGAGAAACGGCAGATCGTTCAACTGAAAATGGGAAGGACGCACATTTGTGGTTCCGCATATATGGCAATGGACAGTCACGTTGGACCTTGCTCCTGTCGTAGCTTTTACGGCGGATTAGGAAATCCTATGTCCGCTAAGGATCAAGCAGGGTCGCCGCTCCCTGGTGGTCCCACCCCAACGACAAAAACCTGTCGTTACCACCCCAAGAAGCGCTTCTTGGGGGCCCCGGATCGTTGGGGACCCCGGGGGGGCGTTGACTTTGGGTCTATGCTCTTCGGATACGCCATTTCCTGATCCACTTTCGCCCGAGCTAATTGGACCATTCTGGGTCACAATATGCAATGGGAAGGCATAAAAAACTGATGAGAATTTTTCCGTGGATCGAACTTACGAGGCGCCGCTGAGGGAATTGGTAGAGAGTTGCGAATGCTTGGGAAGATGGAAGGCGGGGAGCGTCAGGATGAGAGCCCGGCCGCGCGCAGTTTGCCGGTCACAATCTTCACGGACTCCGAGACGGCCTCGTCGAGCGTGAGGTTTGTCGAGTCTAGAAGCACGGAATCGGCGGCAGGTTTGAGCGGCGAATCGGCGCGGTTGCGATCGCGTTCGTCACGGGCGCGCAAATCGCGGACGATCTCCTCAGGCGGCGGGGCTGTCGCGAATCCTCGCCCGCCGAGTTGGCCCAGTTGATCATAGCGGCGCTGGCCACGCACTTCTGGTGCGGCATCAAGGAAGATCTTGACTTCGGCGTGGGGAAAAACGACGGTTCCGATATCCCGGCCTTCCATGACAATACCGCCCTCGGCGCCGAGCTGCTGCTGCAGGCGGACCATCCAGGCACGAATCGCGGGAAAGACGCTTACGCGCGATGCAGCGTCGGTCACCATGGGGTTGCGAATGAGGCCGGTGACGTCTTCATCGTCGAGCAAAACGCGGTTTTCTTCTTCGCCGGGCTCGAGACGGATGGAGGTTTCCGCGGCCAACTCTTCCAGGCCGCTGCTCTTGTCCAATGGCAGACTTGCCCGGAGAGCCTTCAGGGCGAAGGCGCGGTACATGGCGCCGGTTTCGAGATTGAGCAGGCCGAAATGCCGCGCCAACTCGCGAGCAATGGTGCTTTTTCCCGCTCCCGCAGGCCCGTCGATGGCGACAATAATTCTCCGCTGTGGTTCTGGAGACTGACTGCGGTTTTCGTCCGCGCTCATCCGCGTTTCTTCGATCGTTGTCTGGAGGGGGCGGTAAATCCGTAGCGCGAACGGTTGCCCGCTTTGGCGGAAGCTGTCAGGGCCGGCTTACGGCGTGAACGCGCTTCGGTGCGCGCGTCTTTTCTGGTAACGGCTGGCCTGCTGGCCGGGGCGCGCCGTGTGGCGGGCCGGGGCGAAGATTTTGCCGCCGATTGGCCAGAGGTGACGTGGCCGTTACGCAGACTGCGTGCCGCGGCCGGCTTGGTCTTGCGCAAGCTGTTGGCGCCGTCCGCGTGAGAGCCGTTCTGCTTGCTGTGGCCGTTCCCATTTCCGTTGCCATGCCCGTTTTTCGACGCGCCGTGCGTCCAGCGGACCTGAGAGCCGCGACGCGAGCTGCTGCTGGTGCGCGAAGCACTGCGGGCTCCGCGGCTAGCCGCGGAGCTTGACGAATTCGATGCGGGCTTGTGACTCCGCGCGTGGGCCGGCTTGCGGCTGAAGCGCGGTGGCGCGGCCTGTGGCTTTTCCACAGCGTCAGCTGCTTCGGCTGCAATCCGAGGCGCAATCTCGGCCGAGTCACGCGAGACCGGAGGCACCGACGCCGGAACGACACTTGATACGGGCGCAAATGGCTCGTGGGCTTCGTAATCGCGCTCATAGGAGCGCAGGAATTGCGTCGACGCCGGCATGGACGAGCTCGAGTAGGAGGCGCCATAAAGCGAAGCAGGAGACGAAAACTCGGGTAGTGTGCCAGCCACGTAAAATTGCGGCGCATGCCCCATGGAAATGGTGTGCACTTGCCGCGTGGCGACCAGCCCGCGCAGCACTTCGCGCACCTTGCTGCGTGCCGTGAGCGGAGCCAAGAACAGCTCCACCTCTTCCATGCTGGCAGCGATAACGGCCTGCAGATAAATGGAAGCCAGCACCGAAATGGCGGTGACTTGGGAGGTGGACGCGCCTTCGGCGATGGCTTTTTGGTAACGCATCCGCAGAAGCTGCCATTGCGGGGCGCTCCCGGGCGCGGAGATCACAGGAATGATGCGCAATTGCTGCCAGAGCTCGGTGATGGCGCGCAAAACTGCCGATTCAGAGACTTCCCGGCCCAGCGCGTGCTTCAATCGCGGAATGGTGGCGTCGCCGGCTTCAAGCAGCTTGTAGGCCTGGACGGCGAGTGGCGAAACGGCACGCGATCCGGTCAATTGCGGACTGCGCCGCCAGTCGCGGTCGCCGCGCAATGCGTAGACGTAAGGCAAAACCCATGCGGCCACGACAAAATCGGGCTGCTCGCCGGGCTGTCCTTGCAGATTCAGGCGGACGGCCACGCCTTCAGTTTCGAGGCGAACCAACAGCTCCTCGGCGAGGGTGACAGTTTTGGCTGCAGGAGCCGGATTGCGTTCACCGCCTACAGCTTCAACGAAGGATGGGGCAACGAAGGTGGCGAACTGCTTCCGTGGGAGGAACAGACAGAGTCCGGTTTCCTCGATCCACGTCCGGGCGTCCTCGAAGGTGATCGCCCCGGGGCCATTGTGGCGCATTCTTTCGGCGCGCGATGCTTCCAGTTGTTCTGCTGTCAAAGAAAAACCTCACTTCCAAGCTAGCGAAATCACTTGCCGGTGCCGCTCCTAGGAGCGACCCGGCCGCCTTCCAAAGGACCTAAAGACGGTGGAAGGCCCGCAGGATCTCCTTCCAGGAATACAGCAAAGCTATTGGACGTCCGTGCGGGCAACTGGTTGGGTGATCGGTCTTCGCAAGCTCTAACAATAACCATTCTATACGTCTTTGATCAAGAGCGGTATTGACCTTAATGGCCGAATGGCAGGCGATGGAGGCGGCAATGCGCGAGCGAAGCCGGCTAAGTGGTTCATTCGGAACGGATTCGTCTGAGTCGGCGGCGGATTGCTCGATGACCTCGCCGAGGGTTCGCTCGAGCTCGGCGCCTTCCAGACCAACCGGGGCGGCTTTGACGGCGAGTGTCTGGGGGCCAAAGGGTTCCACCTCAAACCCATTGTTTTCAAGCTCTTTGGCGATGCGGGCGAAAACTACCATCTGTTCGGGTTTGAGCTCGACCAGCATCGGCATGAGCAGGCGCTGGCGCTCGACCTGCTCCACCTTGCGCTCACGCAGGATTTTTTCAAAAAGCACACGCTCGTGTGCAACATGCTGGTCAATGATCCATAGGCCATCGTCGCCGGCCGCGAGAATAAACGACTCGCGTAGCTGCCCGAGCGGCTTGAGCGAGCCCAAACGGTTGAGACTCCCGGCTGCCTGCTCGGCTTCAACCCGGGCTGTCGCTATTTCGGGCCTTTCGATGTGACTTGCTGACCCGTAATAATTTGTGCTGCAATCTTCCGTGATGGGGACGGCTGGCGGGAGGAGGGCTTTAGCGGCTTCGCCCCACGCCTCCTGGTCTAACCCGCCGGCCGCGAGGCGCAGCCCGTCCGTTGCGCCCTGACTGGTAAAGGGGAGCTTGCCGGCAATGGGAGATAGGGCGGCGGGCGTGAGGCGAAAGGATTCGGCGGCTGCGGACCCGCCCGCAAAGGCCTCCGGATCGGAGTCGGGCGGAAGAGGCGGGGCCGAGTCGCCGGGGGGGCCGGGAATCGCCGATGTCGCCGGCGGCATCAGCGAGGGGCTGGCCGAGGGCTGGGAGTCGAGTGCGGCCAGAAAACCGGCTGTGGGACGCGCCTTGATGAGCGCCGTGCGCAGGCTATCGCGGACAAAGTCGTGGACCAGACTCTGCTGGCGAAAACGGACTTCGGTTTTGGCCGGATGGACGTTTACGTCGACTTCCTCGGGCGGCATCTCCAGGAACAGAAGCACTACCGGGAAGCTGGTGGGCGGAATTACGTTGCGATAGGCCTCGGTGATGGCGTGCAGCAGCAGCCGGTCGCGAATGAGCCGCTTGTTGATGAAGATGTAGACGGAGTTGCGGTTGAGCTTTTGCAATTCGGGCTTGGAATAGAAGCCGCTGAGCCGCAGCGTGCCGGGCTGGCGCGGCGGGACCTCCGGATCTTTCTTCCAGGGCGGCGGTTCAGGCAAGCCTACGTGCTGGAAGGGCGCTTCGGCGGCGAGTGGCAGCAATTGACCGAGCGTCTCCTTGCCAAAAATCTGATAGATGCGCTCGGCCGTGCGTGTGACGGGAGGCGCCGAGACAATCGTGTGGCTGGCCGAGACGAGCTCGAAGTGTTTTTCAGGATGGGCCAGCGCGTAGTGTGTAACCAGCGCGGTAACGTGCGCCAGCTCAGTCGACTCGGCGCGGAGAAATTTGCGCCGCGCCGGCGTGTTGAAAAAGAGATCGCAGACGGCTATGGTGGTTCCGCGGGGCAGGGCCGCGTCTTCCACGCGCAGGATTTTGCCGCCGGCTATTTCAATGTGCGTGCCTGCGGCTTCTTCGGCGGTCGAGGTTTCAAGTGTCACGCGCGCTACGGATGCGATCGAGGGCAATGCCTCGCCGCGGAAGCCCAGGGTAGCAATGGAGAGCAGGTCGTCTGCGGTGCGGAGTTTCGACGTTGCGTGGCGCTCGAAGGCCAGCAGGGAATCGTCGCGATTCATGCCCTGGCCGTCGTCGGCGATGCGGATCAGTTTGCGGCCGCCAGCTTCTACTTCAACACGGATGCGCGTTGCGCCTGCGTCCAGTGCATTCTCCAGCAGCTCCTTCACCACAGAGGCAGGACGGTCTACTACCTCGCCCGCAGCGATCTGATTCGCGACCTGGTCGGGGAGAATGCGGATGCGGCCCATAAGAGATCAGCTTAACGCAGGGAGCGACGGAGTGAGGGGAGCAAGTCCCCCCTCCCGCGAAAACGAAAAACGGCGCGAGGTTGATGGCCTCGCGCCGCGGGTTGGAAAGGGTGATGGTTGAACTTCAGAATACGATGCGGCCGCCGATCTGAATTTGGCGCGGCTGGCTGTTCGCTGTAACCGCCGTAATCGTACCGAACGTGCTCGAAGAGCCGCTCGAGACGGTCGGAGCCGCGAAGATCGGATGATTGAGGGTGTTGAAGGTCTCGAAGCGGAGCTGAAAGTAGGAGCCTTCGGTGAAGTGGAAGTCCTTCAGAATGGATGCGTCCAGGTTATTGAAGCCGTCCTGGCGAACCCACGAGAGGGTTTGCGGAAGCGTGCGGTAGTGGTCGACGTACTGTCCGCCGACGTTCACGCTGCCGTCGCAGGTTCCGGTGCAGGTGCTTGGAGCCGTGGTCGTCACGAAGGCAGCAGTACTGAGCGCAGGCGCCGTCAAGGACGCTAAGCGAGGTTGGTTGGTAAGCTGCCGCAAGGACGTGGTTGTGGGCGCCAGCGGGATGTCGGCCGAGAAATAGACCGGCGCGCCCGTCTGGAATTGGTAGATTCCGTTGATCACGTATCCGCCGGCAATCTCGTCCCACAGCCGACTGCCGCCGAGGGGGAACATTTTGCCCTGGCCGAAAGGCAACTCGTAGGTTGAGCCCACCGTGAAGTGGTGGGTATGATCGAACGGCGAAATGCGCTTTGTCAGGCTGGTGTCCACGTCGTTCAAGTAGCTGTCGGCCTCGATCATCTTGGAAAAGCTGTAGTTCGCGGTCAACGTGAGTCCTTTGCTCGCCCGTTCTTCTACATGGATGATGCCGCTGTGAAAGAAGGACTGCCCCTCGGTCTCGTTTTGCTCGGTGATGGCCGTGGTGCCGTACTGCGGGAAAGGCACAGTGAAATTGCTGAAGCTCTCAGTGGTTGAGGTATTCAGCCCGGTGGTGTTCGTTGCGCCCAGGGCTCCATCAAATGGGTTAGTGATCTTGGTGGAGTACGCCTTGTTCAGGTTGTAGTTGAAGTACGGCGTGGTTGACTGGTACTGCTTTTCCATCGCGTTAATGTTCTGCGATCCTACCTGAAGATGGACGCTGTGGTTGCCCACATAGAGCACCTCGGCCATCAGGTGGCTGGTTAACTGCCGCTGCACGCCGAGATTCCAGCGTTCCGAATACGGATCGTGCTGAGAAGGCGCCAGAAAGCTGATGGCTGCCGGCGATCCCAGAAACGTGCTTGCGCCCTGCGAGGATCCCACTGCTGCGGCGAGGGTCGGGAAGGGAGTAGCCATCGATCCCGTTATGGTGAGGCCGCTGTTGGTCGACGTAACGTAGGAAGTGCTGGCGCTGTAGCCTTCCTGGTTCGAAAGGGCGTTCGACGAGGTAGTGCCGGTCGCTGCTTCGTTCGACATGGTTTCCGGCTGCACGAAGATACCGAAGCCTCCACGCACAACCGTCTTGCCGTCCAGCGAGTAAGCGAAGCCTGCCCGCGGACTAAAGAAACCACTGTTGGTGGCAAACACCGCACCATTGTTCTGGTTCGGAAAAGTAAGGCCGCCGTTCAGATTAATGCTCGAAACGGTAAAGCTCTGTCCATTGACCGTTTCGGTAGTCGGAGTCCAGTTAACCGTTTTGGCATAATTCACGGTTGCCGTCGGACTGAACCCATTCACTGTGCGGCCCAGCCGCTCCTCGAACGGAGTGTTAATGTCGAAGCGCAGCCCCAGGTTGAGAGTCAGTTTGTTGTTTACGCGCCAGTCGTCCTGGATGAAGCTGCCAATGTAGTCCTGGTGGTAGTCGGCGCGGGCATTCGTGTCATATTCGCCCGACGAGGGCACACCCAGCATCAGAGCCGCCAAATCCAGGCCCATTTCGGTGGTAGAACTTGCCGAGCTAGGGTTCGTGTAGCTTGAATTGAAGGTGAACGCGCCGGACGCATCGCCGTAGGTGGTCACACTCAGCCGGTATTGCCGGCCATCAAATCCCATTTTCAGCGTATGGCGGCCAATGACCTTGGTCACGTCGGTGAAGATCTGGTAACTGGTAGAAGGATCGAGCGCCGAACCGGTGTCGCCCAGGCATGCAAAAGTGGCGCCCGTGCTGCAACTGCTGACAGCGGCGAAGCTGGCGTAGGGCAACTCCACTTCGGTAGTCGTGGAGGGGGCCGTTATTCCGACCGTGGAGGGAGAATAGACCTGCGCTGGCGTTCCGTGCGATTCGTAGAACAGCATCCAGTTGAGGCGCACGTCGAGCACGGTGGTTGGATTAAGCGTGTAGACGTTGTCGAGCTCGGTGCCCCAGTTTTCGCGAGTCAACGTGGTGCCGGTGGTGTTGTTGCCGAAGTAGTTGTTCTTGATCTGGCCGCGAATGTTGTGCCGGACATCGAGGAACATATGGTCGTTAGCCCTGAGGTTGTAGTCGAGGCGGCCGAATTCATTGTTGTAGTTGTCGAGGCTGGGCGCAGGGCTGTTGTAATTATCTGCGCCAAACGAATTGCCAGTGGCGTTCGGTGCAGGGAACAGCTTGACGTAAGCCTGGCCTACCGCATTGAGGCCATTCTTTGCAGTTGTTAGCTGGTTGTTAAAGATCGGGGTGCGCGTGATCGTACTCGTGCCCGAACCGGTGCGGGGATCGAAGATCTGATAAGGGTCGAGATAGGGCGCGGTGTGACTGCTATCGATGTTGCAGAAGGCTCCCGTCGAGGCAGTGTTGCTGGAGAAGCCGTTGGGACAGCCCGCGGCTAAAATCTGGTAAAAGTCGCCGTTGACTTCGCCCCCAGTGCCAGGGCTGCCGCTCACGCTGCTCGTGGTGGGAACTGTGAGCAATGTGGAGGCAGGCGTCGAATCCTTGAGCCCTTCCCAGGCAAAGAAGAAGAACAATTTGTTTTGGCCATTGAAGACTTTGGGAATCCACACCGGGCCGCCGGCGGTCGATCCGTACTGGTTAAAGTGAGCTACCGGCGTGGGCTTCTGCTTGCCGCTGTTCCAGTAGGCGCTGTTGGTGAAACTGTTGGCGTCGATTGCCGCAATCTGCCCGAACTCGTAGGCCGTCCCATGCAGCCGATTGGTGCCGCTCTTGGTGATCTGGTTAACGACGCCGCCTATGGTATGCCCAAGTGACGCATCGGTTGCAAACGGCTGCACCGAGACTTCCTGCACCGAATCCTGCGAGGGGCTGAACGCCAGCGCGCCCAACAGCGTTTCGTCCGGCGATCCGTCCAGCAGGACTTCGCTCACCTGGTTCGGCGTGCCTCCGATCGACCAGGAGTTGCCGGCATTGTTGTCAAAGGGGTGAACGATCTGCGGCGCAGCGGTGGTGATGACGCCCGCCGAAAGTTCCGACAGGACAGCCGGCGTACGACCGTTCAGCGGCAGGTCGGCGACGGAACTGGTGGAGATGACGGTGTTGACTGAGGCGTTGGCGGTATCGAGAAGCGGGGCCGCGGTATTCACAGTAATTGTCTGGCTGGCGCTGCCCACAGCGAGAGCTAGATCAATGATGAGATGGTCCTGGGCCTGCAGAGTGATTCCGCTACGCGTCAAGGACTGGAAACCTGTTGCCGTCGCCGTAATGGTGTAATTTCCGGGCAGAAGGAAGGGCACGACATATTGTCCGGCAGCATCGCTCACGGTGCGGTTGATGGTTCCGGTACTGGTTTCCTTAACCTGCACCTGGGCGCCTGGCACAACGGCGCCGCTGGGGTCGGTGACGGCGCCGCTGACAGTGGCGCGAAACTCCTGCGCGGCGAGGTTGGCGGGAAACAGCAGCAGATTCAAAATCAAAAACGAAAAGAAGAGCGCCAGCGCGGCACCGAGGGGCGACCGCGGCTTTGGAATGCCCTTATCTTCGGCATGAAATACATGGGTTCGATTGCGGAGCGCACACGCGCTCCCGTTCTGTTTTTGCACAGACAATGTCATTTGTTACCTCCAATTATTTGATCAGCTTGGTTGGGCTTGGTTCGTTTTCTTTGGATTTGCGTGCGCGCACGGATGGCCACTTGCATCGTCCCCACCGGCGCTGAGTGACGACTTAGCCTTCATTCACTATCGCTTCGGTCGACCCTGCAATTGGGGGGTCCCGTCGAGGTCAGACCAGATTCGAAGCGAAATCAGTTTCGTCCGGCGGGCAGAACCTTGTCAAGAAGAAAGCGCCTGAGGTGGATCGGCGCTGCCAGCGTGGTCTGATTCGTAATCGTTAACGAGATTCAGGCGCTGACAGGGCCTGCCAGTATGGGGTGGTGAATCTATTGGCACGTTGCGCGCCAAATTTAATAACACGCGCTACGCGGCCGTTGAGGTTCGTGTTCGCCGTTGCCGGCCGGCGCCGTTGGACGCTGGCCGCTCTTTGGGGCGTTCCATGCCCTGGGCAATCTGCGCCATGCGCAGGTGCTGCTCCATTAGGTTGTGCGCCTCCTGCGGCTTGCGGGAGCGGATGGCCCGGTAGAGTTCGCGGTGCATCTCGGCGGACTCGCGAAGGTCGGTAGACTGCTCCACAGTCTTGCGGCGGCTGTCATAGAGCGCGGAAGTGATGGTCTCAATGATGGCGGCAAGAATGGGATTGCCGGAGGCCTGCGCGATGATGCGGTGAAACGTGAGATCGTGAATGAGATAGTCGGACGGGTTCTCGATGGCCGCGAACATCTCGGCGATCTCTTCGGCCAAGGCAGCGTGGTGCTCCTCTTTGCCGCGCTCGGCGGCGAGTGAGGCGAGATGGCTTTCGAGAATGATGCGCGCCTCAAACATCTGCCACGACTGAAAACCGTGCAGCGCGCTCATCAAGCTCAGGGAAGCCTTGCCAAACTCGGGAGGGCCGTCAGCCACAAAGGTGCCGACCCCGTGCCGGATTTTCATGACGCCCATGGCCGCGAGATAGCCAATACCGGTGCGCAGGCTGGCGCGGCTGATTTTGAGGGAGCGCGCAAACTCGCGTTCCGGCGGGATCTTGTCGCCCGGTAGCAAGGTTCCGTTCTCAATGAGGGAACGGATGTGGTTTACCACTTGCATGGTGCGGTGAGTTGTTTGTTCTTCTTCATTCGCCCGCTGCATACGATCAGACACCTTCTTACGAACCTGAAAATCAAGCTCAAGGCGAGATTATCACTGAAAAGTGAGTTTGGTTGGATAAACTTGCGGCGCATCGCGTGTGAGGGATTACCGAGGGCACGCTCTCTTGACATGTATACTTCTGGTCTGACCTCAAGGCCGCAATGCGGCTACAAAACGTCCGTCACGAGGTAAAATGTAAGCCATGCTGCTCCACGAAGACCGCCTTTTCCCTTCCGAATCAACCGCCCTCAAAGTAGCCCGTTCGCTGTATGCGCAAGTACGCGACCTGCCGATTGTGAGTCCTCACGGGCACACGCAGGCATCGTGGTTTGCCGAAAACAAGCCCTTTCCCGATCCGGCGACGCTCTTTGTGCAGCCTGACCACTACGTGTTCCGCATGTTGTACAGCCAGGGCGTGTCGATGGACGACCTGGGGATCGGGCAGCCGGTGGTGAAGGATCCGCGCAAGGTGTGGCACATTTTTGCCAAACATTACTATCTGTTCCGCGGCACACCCACCCGTATGTGGCTGGATTACGCATTTCAGGAGCAGTTTGGCTTGAGTGAGCGGCTGAGCGAGAAGACGGCAGATCTCTACTTCGACACGATTGCGGCAAAGCTGAAGACGCCGGAGTTTTTGCCGCGGTCGCTTTACGAGAAATTCAACATCGAAGTGCTTTCGACGACCGAGTCGCCGCTCGATCAACTAAAAGCGCACCAGGCGATTCGCGATTCGGGATGGAAGGCGCGCATTGTTCCCGCATTCCGACCCGATCCGGTGGTCGATCCCGAGTTCAAGGGATTCGCCGGACTAATTGCGCAACTGGGCGAGCAAAACGGCGAAGACACCTCGACGTGGAAGGGCTACCTGAATGCGCTGATGAAGGCGCGGGCGCGCTTCAAGAAGCTGGGCTGCACTTCGACCGATCACGGCCACCTGACGGCGCAAACCGCAGACCTGCCGCAGGACGAGGCCGCCCAACTCTTTGGCAAGGTCGTCTCAGGAAAGGCCAGCCGGGACGAGATGGTGCTTTTCCAGGCGCAGATGCTGACGGAAATGGCGCGCATGAGCGTGGAGGACGGACTGGTGATGCAGATCCATCCGGGAAGCGTGCGCAACCACAATAAGTTTGTGTACGAGCGCTACGGGCGCGACATGGGCTGCGACATTCCCAGCGCAACCGATTACGTGCATGCGCTGCGGCCGCTGCTTGATCGCTTCGGCAACGAGAAGAACCTGACGATTATTCTGTTCACGCTGGACGAGACCAGCTACAGCCGCGAACTGGCGCCGCTGGCCGGCCACTATCCGTGCTTGCGCCTCGGACCCTCGTGGTGGTTTCATGACAGTCCTGAAGGCATGATGCGTTTCCGGGAGCAAGTGACGGAGACTGCGGGTTTTTACAACACGGTGGGGTTCAACGACGACACGCGGGCGTTCCTTTCGATTCCGGCGCGGCACGATGTCGCGCGGCGCATCGATTGCGCGTTTCTGGGCCGGCTGGTTGCCGAGCATCGTCTGGAAGAGGATGAAGCGCATGAGTTGGCGCATCAGTTGACCGTCGGTCTGGTGAAGAAGGCGTACCGGCTGTAAGTGAGCTCGTCGCCAGTAGCTTGTAGCTTCGGCATCTGGCTGGCGACATCCAGCTACAGGCTACCGGCTACAAGCTACTGGCTTGAGAAAAGGTGGAGTTGGTTTATGAGTCTCTATTGTTCTGTTGGTAGTGTTGACACCGATCTTTCGTCGCAACAATTGAAAGAGTTGCTGGTGGAGAGCCTGGCCAAGCTGGGCGTGCGCAAAAACGTGCTAGCCGTTCCGCCGGACCAGAGCCGTGAGCACTCGCGCGCCGGCGACCTGACGCGTTACACATGGGAGCATTACGGCGACAAGCTGAAAGCGGTGCTGCCGGCTCTCGGCACGCACACCCCGATGCGGCCCGATCAGATTGCGCACATGTTCGGGGACATGCCGCAGGATTTGTTCAAGGTCCATAACTGGCGCACGGAGATTGAGACACTGGGCGAGCTGCCGGCATCGTTCATCGAGGAGCAGTCTGAAGGCAAGCTGCACTACACGTGGCTGGCGCAAGTGAACAAGCTCATCTCGCGGGGCGGCTTCGATTTGATTTTGTCAATCGGCCAGGTGGTGCCGCACGAAGTGATCGGCATGGCCAACCACGCGAAGAACATTCTGATCGGCACGGGCGGGCGTGAGGGCATCAACCGCAGCCACTACCTGGGCGCGGTGTACGGCATGGAGCGGATCATGGGACGCGCCATCAATCCGGTGCGCAATGTGCTGAACCGGGCTTGCGACGAGTTCCTGCGGCACCTGCCGATCGTCTATGTGCAAACGGTAGTTGGCCGCGGCAAGGATGGCGGCCTGGCGGTGCGCGGGCTCTACATCGGCGACGACCTCGAGTGCTTCCTGAAGGCCTCGGAGCTGAGTCTGAAGGTGAACTTTGAGATGCTCGACAAGCCGATCAAAAAAGCTGTGGTCTATCTCGATACCAAGGAGTTCCACTCTACCTGGATCGGCAACAAGGCCATCTATCGCACGCGCATGGCGCTGGCCGATGGAGCGGAACTGATTGTTCTGGGACCGGGGGTGCACGAGTTCGGCGAGGACAAGGGTATCGACGCGATGATCCGCAAGTACGGGTACCACGGAACGCCGGCCACATTGAAGGCGGTGGCTACGAACGCCGACCTGGCCTCGGACCTGAGCGCCGCGGCGCACCTGATTCACGGCTCGTCGGAGGGACGGTTCAAGATCGTATGGTGCCCTGCCGAGCTGAGCCGCGAAGAGATCGAGGGTGTGGGCTTTGCGTACGGCGAATTGAAGGCGATGACGAAGAAATACGATCCGGAAAAGCTCGGCCACGGCTGGAACCAGGTGAACGGCGAGGAGATTTTCTTTGTCGCCAACCCGGGATTGGGATTGTGGGCGCATCGCAGCCGGTTTGAGAGCGGGGTTCCGGCGGCGGTTGGAGCTGCGGCGGGACGCGCGAGTTAAGTATCAGGCGTTCGATCCAATAAAATCGAAAAACCTGGCATTGAGGTTTCCCTGGTCTCAAAATCGAGACCATGTGCACCCCGGGGGCATGCGGGGCAAAACTTTGGGTCTCTGACTGAGAGAATTGAGACATTGGAGCGGTTCCCACCCCAGCCACAAAAACAAAAGCGTGGCGAGGGTGGGGCACCCATGATCGTACGAAACTAAGCGGTCAGAGAGCTTTGGAAAAGCTGCGGCGCTTGCCGCGCATCAAAAAATTGCAAGACAGGATGGATATGGCAAATCAGGGATTAAAGCTCAACAAGTATTCGGTGGGCACGGGCGACCGTTTTGCGCACCAAGCGAAGGCCCAGTTGCAGGCATGCGTAAAGACTCTTGAGCACGGAGTCAAAGTAGTGCCCGTCTGGAACAAGTCGAACCGCGAGCACAACATTATCGGCTCAGAGCCGGCGAGCGTGCGGGCTGCGGCCGATGCGGCCGTGAAGGCGCTGGGATGGAAGCTGCCGTATTTTTGCGACGCCGATCACATCACGGCCGCAACGGTGGAGCGTTTTCTTGCGCCGTGCGACTTTTTCACCTTCGACGTGGCCGACTTTATCGGCCAGCCCGCGGAAGCCTCGGATATTGAGAGCTTTGTGAAGCGGCATCCGGAGCTGAATGGAAGCATCGAGCTTCCGGGAGCCGACCAGGCCTTCGAGATTGCGCCGGATCTGCTTAAGCAGACGGCGCAGAAGTTTCTAGCCGCGGTGAAGAAGGCTGGCGAAGTACATCAGCGGGTGCTCGGCGCGAAGGGTGCGGGTAATTTTGTTCCCGAGGTTTCGATGGACGAAACCGATCGCGCGCAGAGTCCTGTGGAGCTGCTGATTATTCTCGCGGCGATTGCCGATGAAGGCATTCCCGTGCAGACCATTGCACCCAAGTTCAGCGGCCGCTTCAACAAGGGCGTGGATTACGTGGGCGATGTGAAGCAATTCGAGCGCGAGATGGCGCTGGACGTGGCAGCCATCGCTTACGCGGTGAAGCAATACGGGCTGCCGGACAATTTGAAGTTGAGCGTGCACTCGGGCAGCGACAAGTTTTCTATTTATCCGGCGATCCACGCGACCATGAAGCGATTCGATGTGGGCGTGCACCTGAAGACTGCGGGCACGACGTGGCTGGAAGAGCTGATCGGGCTGGCCGAAGCCGGCGGCGAGGCCCTGGCGTTGGCCAAAGAAGTTTATGGCGAGGCCCTGGCGCATATGGAGGAGCTTTGCGCGCCCTATGCCACGGTAATCGACATAGATCCCAAGAAGCTTCCCTCGGCCGATGCGGTACGGGGCTGGACCTCGAAGCAGTACACTTCGGCGCTGCGGCACGTGGAAAGTGATCCGGCCTACAATCCGAGCCTGCGGCAACTGCTGCATGTGGGATTCAAGGTGGCCGCGAAGATGGGACCCCGCTACCTGAAGCTGCTCGAAGCTAACGAACCTGTGATCGCGAAAAACGTAACTGAGAACCTGTATGATCGGCACATTGCGCCGGTGTTTTTGGGCCGCGATATTTGATGCAGTTTCCCAGGTCCCAAAATCGGGGCCTGGGGCACCCTCTCTTAGCTGTGCCCGTAAGACAGGTGTTACTTTCCCCTCGGAGATCGGATGAATCCTCAACTGTTCAGCCTTGAAGGCAAGGTCGCGGTTGTGACCGGAGGCACGTCAGGGATCGGCCTAGCGCTGAGCCTCGGCCTGGCCGAGGCAGGCGCCGACGTGATTGCCTCGGCGCGGCGCCAACAACAGGTGGACGCGACAGCCAAAGAGATCGAGGCGCGGGGTCGAAGGACGATCCGCATCGCTTCGGATGTGGGCGACCGCGCTTCGCTCGAAACGTTGCTTGCTGGCGCGATCGATGCCTTCGGCAAAGTCGACATCCTGGTGAATTGCGCTGGGATGATCAAGCGCACTCCTACGCTCGACCTTAGCGAAGCAGACTGGAACAACATTCTGAACGTCAATCTTACGGGCACCCTGCGCGCCTGCCAGGTGTTCGGGCGGTCGATGCTGGAGCGCGGCTACGGGCGCATCATCAACATCGCATCGCTCAATAGCTTCGTCGCGCTGAGCGAAGTGGCAGCATACGCTGCGAGCAAAGCTGGCGTGGCGTCGCTCACGCGCTCGCTGGCCGTGGAGTGGTCGAAGAAGGGTGTGACGGTGAATGCGGTCGCGCCAGGCGTGTTCCGCACCGATTTGAACGCGCAACTGCTGGACTCGACGCCGCGCGGGCAGGAGTTGCTGATGCGCACACCGATGGCGCGTTTCGGTGAGACGAAGGAGCTGGTGGGCGCGGTGGTGTACCTGGCCTCCGACAGCGCTTCGTTTGTGACCGGGCAGGTCCTGGTGGTAGACGGCGGGTTCCTGGCTAGCGGAGTAAACCAGTAAAACAGGGAACAAGTCGGGCCGAGTTCCGAAGGGAACTCGGCTCTTTGTGTCTTTATTGGATTGTTACGTTGGCGCCGGCCATCTTTAGGATAGGATCTCCCTGCGCGGCCGTGACTTTCACGTTCTGGCCGCTGACGTTGGCATAGCCGATGGAGAGTCCCGTCTTGGCGCTCAGAGTGACATTCTTCAATACGACATCGTCGACGGGCGACTCAGGCAGGCCCACGATCGCGCCGGCCATGCCGCCGCCGGTCGCGGTGACATTCTCTAGCATGATGTTATGGAAGTGGGGCGTGAGCCGCGTGACCGGCGCCGGCGCTACAGTTCCCTCGGGCGGCAGAATCTTCGGATAGTACTCGCTGATGACGATGGGATTCTTCACGTCTTTCATGGTGATGTCGCGAAAGGTTAGATTGCCGACGTCGTTACCGCGGTCGCGATTGGCCTTGACGCGGATGCCATTGTCGGTGCCCTCGAAGCTGATGCGCTCGGCGACGATGTTGTTCGCGCCACCCGCGATCTCGCTGCCGATCGACAGGCCGTGCCCGTGCTTAAAGGTGCAGTCGGTAATGGTGATGTCGCGCGCGGGCTCGTCGCCACCCGGCGAGTTGATGGCGCCGGACTTGATAGCGATGTCGTCGTCGCCGGTATCGGCATAAAGATGATCGATGCGCACGTTCGATGAAGAGAAAGGATCGACCGCGTCGGTGTTCGGCGAGGGATACGGCGCCAGAATACGGACATTACGAATGACTACGTCGTCTGAATAGTAGGGAACGAGCTGCCAGAAGGGTGAGTTCTGAATTGTGACACCCTCGACGCGCACATGCTTGCAGTGATCGAAGACGACGAGGCGCGGACGGGGATGAGGATTGCCCATGACGCCCGCATCATGCACGCCGCGCGCCATCTGCCACCAGCTTTCGCCCTGGCCGTCGATGGTGCCTTCGCCCGTGATAGCCACGTCGGCGGCGTTCGTGGCGCTGACCAGGGGCTGCAGAGTGGGCAGGCGAAACTCGACCTTTGGCGGATAGTCGGCGTGATCGGGCGAGCCGAGCAGCGTAGCGCCTTTGTCGAGTTGCAGCGTGATGTTGCTCTTGAGGACGATGGGGGCGCTCAGATATGTGCCCGCTGTGAGTCGAACCGTGCCGCCTCCCTTGGCCGCGCAGGCGTCGATCGCGCTTTGAATGGCGGCGGTGTCCTTGGCGACGCCGTCCTCCTTGGCGCCGAAATCGCGGGGATTGCAGGTTGTGGCCGCATGGAGCGCGCCCGAGGAAACGAAGGTGAGGGCCAAGGCGCACAGGAACGCGGGGTGGTTGCGGGAAATTCTGAGTCTTATCACGGAACTGCCTCTTAAGGATTGGATTGCTTGCGGAAATCATCATACGCTGCCGGGCTTACGTGGTCCTACCACGGAAAAGCAGGACCGAGGGAACAAGCAAGGGTACGAGCCGCCCGGCGGGAGCGCGAATGGTAGAATTCGGCTGGACTTACCTTACGAATTGAAAAGAACGGTGAAAAAATTGTCTTCTGCAATCTCTTCTCTACGATTTCCCTTCCATGGCTCAATAAGCATCGCAATAGCAGCGCTGATCGCAGCCGGATTTTCCGCAACCGCCCCTGCCCAACAAGCTGTCCCGCAAATGCACCTAAGCCACGCTGCTGCCGTCGCAAAGGCGCGGCAGATCGTGGCGAAGATGACGCTCGATGAAAAAATCACGGAATTGCACGGCGTGCACGATGCGACGCGCTATCGCGTGGTGCCGGGAGTGCCGCGGCTGGGCATTCCTGACCTGCACATGACGAACGGGCCGGCTGGAGTAGGGCCGGGCGGCGCGAACCCGCAGCCGCCTGCAACGGCAATGCCTGCGCCGATTGCGCTGGCGGCGACGTGGGATCCTGAACTGGCGCGGACGTACGGGGAGATCGAGGCTGAGGAGACGCGTTCGTTGGGCAGCCTGCTGTTTGAATCGCCCGACATCAACATTGCACGCGTGCTGCAGGGGGGGCGCGTGTTTGAGAGCTTCGGCGAAGATCCGTTTCTCGATGGGCGCATTGCCGTAGCTGCAATCGAAGGTATTCAAAGCACCGCCATGTTGGCCAATGTGAAGCACTACCTCGCCAATAACCAGGAAACGGGCCGGCACAGCGTCAACACGGTAATCGGCGAGCGTGCGCTGCGCGAGATCTACATGCCGGCCTTCGAGGCGTCGATCAAGGAAGCACATTCGGCGTCCGTGATGTGCGCGTACCCCAAGGTGAATGGGGCGTTCGACTGCGAGAACGATCCGCTGCTGAACGGCGTATTGAAGGGTGAGTGGAAATTCGACGGCTTCGTGCTGTCCGACTGGGGCGCGACGCACTCGACCGTGGCCAGCGCGTTGAACGGGCTGGATCTCGAGATGCCGACGGGGGTTTATTTCGACACGGAGCTACGCAAGGCGGTGGATGCGGGCCAGGTCCCGATTAAGGTAATCGATGACAAACTGGTGCGGCGTTTCGCAAAGATGATCGAGTTCGGCGACTTCGGGCCGCAACCGAAACCGACGCCGATTCCGGCGCTTGAGCACGGCGCCGCGGCGCGCCAGATTGCGGCGCAGGGGATGGTGCTGCTGAAGAACAATGGCGGATTGCTGCCGCTGGATGCGAAGGCGGTGCGGTCGGTTCTGATCGTTGGTCCATACGCGATCCGGCCCAATACAGGCGGCGGGGGCAGCTCGCACGTGATCCCGCTTTACACGATTACGCCGTACGACGGACTAAATGCGGCGCTGGATTTGCAAGTTCGTTTGACCGTGTTGGACGGCAGCGACATCAATGCGGCTGCGGATGCGGCCAAACGCGCGCAGGTGGCGATCGTGATGGTGGGCGACGAGGATACCGAGGGGCGCGACCAGAGCCTGGAGCTTCCCGCGGCGCAGAACGAACTGATTAAGGCCGTTGCCAAAGCGAATGCGAAGACTGTCGTTGTGGTGAAGAGCGGATCGGCCTTGCTGATGCCGTGGATTGACAGCGTGCCCGCAGTGCTTGAGGCGTGGTATCCGGGTGAGGAAGATGGACACGCCGTGGCCGATGTCCTGACGGGCAAGGTGAATCCGAGCGGCAAGCTGCCGTTGAGTTTCCCGCGCAGCGCCGAAGATACGCTGGCCAGCAATCCCGAGCAGTATCCGGGCGTGAATGGCGAGGTGCACTATAGCGAGGGATTGGAAGTGGGCTACCGCGCCTACACCGCGCACAACATTGCGCCGCTGTTTCCGTTTGGATTCGGGCTCTCGTATACCGAGTTCAGCTTTGACGGGCTGAAGGTGAGCAAGCAGCCGGGCAGCGCCGATGCGACGGTCAGCTTCAAGGTGACGAATACCGGCAAACGCGCCGGAGCGGTGGTAGCGCAAGTGTACCTGGGATTCCCGCCGATCACAGAAGGTAACGAGCCGCCGCTCGAACTAAGGGGATTCCGCAAGGTGATGCTGAATCCGGGCGAAGCGAAGATTGTCGAGGTGAAGCTCGATGCGCGCGCGTTTTCCTACTGGTCAGAGAAAGCGCATGCGTGGCAGGTGGCGCAGGGCGAGTTTCAAGTAATGGTGGGAGATTCGTCGGCGAGTACGCCGCTACGAGCGAACCTGACGGTTCACTAGGTCTCAGGTGTCAGGTGTCAGCGCCCAATGCGCTGTCAATCGGGTTTCGTGCTATCCCGGGTCTCAGAATCGAGACCCGGGGCACCCATTCGCTCTCGGTTAGTCGGACGTGGGCTGCCCTCCCCGACTATTCAACCGCGACCGAAGCGTCACTCTGACTTGCGGAGCAGGATATGAGCGAATTCGAGCTTCCGATATTCAAATACCACCCAGACCCCATCGCATCGGGTTCAATTGTTACATCCGATGTGAAGTGCCGTGGATGCAATGAACATCGCGGTTTTGTCTATATTGGAGCCGTCTATTCGACATACGATCTCGATGATGCACTTTGCCCATGGTGCATCTTTGACGGCACTGCTCACAGACTTTTCGGGGCGGAGTTCATAGATCCCAAAGCTGTGGGCGATTATGGCCGGTGGGATGTAGTGCCAGACGCCGTTATCGAGGAGATCTGTTTCCGCACACCATCCTTCAGCGGCTGGCAAGAAGAACGATGGTACAGTCACTGCGGCGATGCTTCCGAATTCGTCGCACCTGTAGGCGCAGCGGAATTGCGGAACCTCGATCCGAACCTGTACAAGGCAATTGCGGAGGAGTCTGGCTTTACCGGCGAGGAAGCGGCATGTTACATGGAGAGTTTAGATAAAGAGGCGGGACCAACCGCATATGCCTTCCGTTGCCGTATTTGTGGCGCATGGGGCGGTTACTCCGATACGCATTGAACCTTTGAAAAACGCCGCTACTGCTCATAAGAGAGGCCTCAGGGAAGTGTTCCGAATTTTGGGCAGACAGCCTTCAGCCTTTTGCAGCAGGTTCCGCGTCCGGAGTTTTCATCGGTAGGTGGACAATGAAGCGGGTGTCTCCGGGTTGCGATTCTACGTCGATGGTGCCGCCAAATTTTTGCGTGACGATGCGGTGCACAATCTCAAGGCCGAGGCCGGTGCCGGAGCCTTGCGCCTTGGTGGTAAAGAACGGTTCGAAGATGTGCGGTAGAACGTCAGGCGCAATGCCGGAACCGTGATCGCCGATGCAGACCACAAGCGATCCGGGCTCGGACCATGTGGAGATTTCGATTTTCGCGCCCTCTGGCGATGCATCCGTGGCATTGTCGATTAGGTTGGTCCACACCTGGCTGAGGGCGTAGCCGCGGGTGTGAATGATGCTGGGCGAGGCCGCGAAACGCTTTTCGATTTGGATTTGTTTAAGCCGCAGCTTGTGGCCGAGGATGGTGAGCGTGCTCTGCAGGCTGTCGTGGACGTCGAGTTCTTTGCCCGGGCTGCGTTCGTCGTAGGCGAATTTCTTGACCGCCGTCACCAACTCGGTGATACGCGCAATGCTCTCCTCGATGGCGCAGACCAAGGTGACGCTCGAAACCAGGGCGCCAAACCAGTTGAGTGCGTCGGAGAACGAGGGCGCGTCGAAGTGCTCCTGAACGCAGGCGATCTCGTGACGGTCAAAGCCCATGGAAACCAGCACGGGGCCGATGGTCCAGGCGTTTTCGACGCCCGACTGCGCCAGCCACTCGCTCATCTGTTCCTCAGCGTCGGCCTGGTCGAGGCTGCTCATGGCCCGCAGATTGCAGCCGTGCAGCGCGTGATCGAGTAGGCCTTTCATACACCCGATCTGCTCGGGAGTTTTGGGCTTGGCGCTGCCACGAAGGCTGATCTCCTGCAGGCGGAGAAGGTTTTCGCGGAGCTGCGAGGCGGAGCGTTTAGCGGCCGCGCCGGGATTGTTGAGCTCGTGCATAAGGCCGGCGGCGAGCGTGCCCAGGGAGATGAGTTTTTCGCGGTGCAGCGCTTCCACCTGATAGGCCTGCACGCGTTGGGCGCTGTCGGCGAGGATGTTCTTGCGCACCGCGGGGCAGCAGGCAAGCAACGACCAGAAATCCTGTTCGCTGAAACGAAGCAGAACGGAATCCTGGGACGCGAAGACGCGGAAGATCGACGTGGGCTTTCCGTTGAGCAGTGGTGTTTCGCCAAAACCTTCGCCGGCGTGCACGATGCCCACCAGGGTCCACGTGCCATCGGGCTCCGAACGTTTGGCGAGAACTTCGCCTTCAAGCAGCAGCCAGTAGAAGTTCCAGGACTCGCCGGCATCGACGAGAACCATGCCGGACTTGGCGGAAACGCGTTCCACGCCGTCGACACTGCCAATTTCGTCGAAGGGTGTTCCGGAGAAGAGGCGTGTGTGCGAAAGCGCCTCGGCGACGTCGCGTAAGTGGATCGGCTCGACGCAGATGGATTGTGGACTCTCGTTCATTGTGCGTATCGCGGCAAACTTACCTTAGGGGCTAAAGCCCCGCTGTTTATGCGCCTTTCGTGGCACGGCTAAAGCCGTGCCCTTTCAAAACATCGAATTCTTCCTCGAGCTGTTCTTAAGGCCAGCCTCCGAATCGCGGCGCTAGAACCCGGCCAAATACTGGTGAACGAACTGCACTGCGATGGAGCCTTCGCCTACCGCAGAGGCCACACGTTTCACCGAACCGCAGCGCACGTCGCCGGCCACAAACACGCCAGGGACGCTCGTCTCCAGCAGGAACGGCTCGCGGGTTTCGCGCCATACATTCGGCAACCTGCCGTCTTTGCGCATGTCGGACCCAGCCAGAACAAATCCTTTTCCGTCGCGCAGAATCGACGGCGGAAGCCAGGCCGTGACGGGTACTGCGCCAATGAAAACAAACAGCGAGGTAGCCGGCACCTTTGATTCCCCGGCCGGGCCCTGCAATCGCAACGATTCCAGCCGCCCGTTCCCCATAGCCTCCAACACCTGGGTTCGCGCCTCGATCTCAATATTCGATGTGCGAGAAATCTCATCGATTAAATATTTCGACATGGTGGCCGAAAGTCCTTCGCCGCGCACCAGCATAGTTACCTTGGTGGCAAATTTGGCGAAGTGCAGGGCGGCCTGGCCGGCGGAGTTGGCGGCTCCAACGATATAAACCTCCTCGCCCTG
Organism: Occallatibacter sp.; assembly: GCA_049521075.1. Taxonomy (GTDB): domain Bacteria; phylum Acidobacteriota; class Terriglobia; order Terriglobales; family Acidobacteriaceae; genus Telmatobacter. Next base: position 12,642 of record JBEKPD010000014.1, on the reverse strand, counting down.
GCAGGCGCGGGCCTCCACCAGGGCGGCGCCATAGTAGATGCCGCAACCGGTGAGCTGCTCGGCGCCCGGGACTTCGAGCTTGCGGTACTGGACGCCGGGCGATAGCAGCACACAGTGGGCGGAAATTTCGCGTCCATCGGCGAGCTGGACGAAGCGATACTGGCCGGCCATGCGCATGCCGGTGGCCCGTTGGGTAATGAATTCCGCGCCGAAGCGCGAGGCCTGGGCAAAAGCGCGGCGGCCCAGGTCTGCGCCCGTGACGCCGGAGGGGAAGCCGAGATAGTTTTCGATGCGGGAGCTGGAGCCCGCCTGACCGCCGGGCGCCAGGGGCTCGATGACGAGAGTGCGCAGGCCCTCGCTGGCGCCGTATACCGCGCCTGCCAGACCAGCCGGCCCGGCGCCGATCACGATCAGGTCGTAGAACTCCTGGGTGGCCTGAACACTGAGGCCGACGCGGCTGGCGAGCACTTCCAGGTCGGGGTCGACCAGCGCCGTGCCGTCGGCAAAAATCAACACCGGAAGCTTGGTGGGATCAAGCTTCCGGTCTTCGAGAAGTTTAAGGGCCTCAGGGCTGGCGGCGACGTCGAGCCAGCGATAGGGTACGTGATTGCGCGAGAGAAAATTGCGCACGCGAAAGTCGTTGAGCGACCAGCGATGGCCGACGATACGCAGGCCCTCGAAGACCGGCAGGTAGCCCGCCTGCCAATCCTCCAGGAGATCGGTAAGAACGGGATAGAGCTTTTCTTCCGGCGGATCCCAGGGCTTGTTGAGGTAGTAGTGGATGCGCGCGGTATTGATGGCGCGGATGGCGGCTTCCGTATCGGCGTAGGCGGTAAGAAGCACACGGCGCGCGTCGGGATAGATCTCGCGCGCCCGCTCCAGCAGCTCGACTCCGGTGATGCCCGGCATGCGCTGGTCGCTGACGATGAGCGCCACCGGTTCGTCGCGCGACTTCAATTGAGCCAGCGTGTCCAGTGCGGTCTGTCCGCCGGCGGCGCGCATTACACGGTAGGTATCGCCGTACTGCCGCCGCAGGTCCTGGACCACGGCCTCAAGGACACTCACATCGTCGTCAACTGCCAGGAGGATCGGCCTCGCCATAATCAGAGTTTAGAGCCTACCCGGATTCTGGCCAACCTGTCCCTTTTTAGTTAACGGCTTCCTCAGCTGCGTTAAAAGGATTTGGTGACTCGGAGGGCCAATAGGCTGTAAGCTCGGTCATAGCAGGCCCCCGTGAACCGCAGATTTTGCGATGATACCGAGGGCTGCCGAGTAAATTGATTCGTAAGGCAGTGTTCGAAGAACGGACACGGCCAAGAATTATTGTTTTCAGCCGATAAGAACGATGGGATGGCTCGTGGCTAAGTTCAATCAATGCAGTTTTTTGTGTAGCCGGGTTCGAATTTTCAGGTTGATCCCCGAAGGGTCAGGGCAGTCAGGACAAACACGATGAACAAGATCATCCTGGCGGATTCGCAAGCGATCTTTCGTGCCGGGACCGCGAAGGTCCTGGCCATGGACGAGGACATGCGCATTATTGCGCAATGCACAGACCTGGAGCGTATGTTCCACGCCATCACGACGTTTCCCGGGTCGATCGTGGTGGTAGCGGCCTCGCTGCAGCCGGATTATGCGCGGCTCTCCATATTGCTTGAAACCACGGGAAGCCGCGGCATCGTGGTGATAGAAAACAACGAAAACGCGGCCAGCTTCCTGCAGCAGGGATTTCGCGGGGTGGTGTTTCGCAACGTGACCGGAACAGCTCTGGTGGAGTGTGTGCGGCGCGTGGCCTCAGGAGACATCTGGCAGCCGACGCAGACCGCCCAACCGGAATCGCCCGAGGAAGACCTGGTGGGTACGCGCGTGCGCGACCGCCTAACGCCCAAGGAAATGCGCATCGTGGCCCTCATCGTGCAGGGGTGCAAGAACCGTGAGATTGCGCAGCGGCTCAAGACCACCGAGCAGGTGATCAAGAATTATCTGCGGTCGATTTACGACAAGACCGGCGTGGGCGACCGGCTGGAGCTGGCCTTGTTCACCATCCATCACCGGGTGCTGGCCAGGGCTGCGGCTGAAGCCGGCCACAAGATGGAAGCCGAAGCACGGAACACGCCGGGCGCGATGGTGTAGCGGCACTTAGAGCAACAGCAACAACCAACCTGGAAAAACTACCCCACAGAGCGCGTGGCATCAGGTGGCGCGCATCAGGCTGGATACAAGAATTAGCAGGACAATCAGGCTTACCATCGCATACAAGCGGTCGCGCTCGAGAAAGAATCCGACCAGCGCGATGGCGACACGCGCCACGGGCGTGAGAATCAGCAGCAGCAATCCAATCTGGATGATGGCGGCGCTCTGGCCTTGCGCCGCCGACTGCACGATGCCGGAATACGTGCGCATGTCCTCGACGCCAGCTACAAAGGTGCGATAGTCGACCCGGTCGGCGTGGTGGCTGGCGAGATAGAGCACGCCGCCGGCGAGGACCGTGGCCGCGGCCAGCAAAACTCCGGCGCGCAAAAGCTGGCCAATGATGGCTTCAAGACGGTGATCGTCCATGGCTAAACCTTCCCCGTAATGCCGTTCACGATCATTTCAATCGCGAGGGCGAGAATGACAACGCCGAATACCATGCGGAGGGTTTTGACGCGCATGTGCACAAGCAGCTTGGCTCCCAAGAGTGCGCCGGCAAGGACGCCGAGCATCACGGGCATGGCTACCTGCGGGTTGATGTATCCATGTTTGAGATAGAGGCCGGCGCTGGCCGCGGCGGTGACGCCGATCATGAAGTTGCTGGTGGTGGTGGAAACTTTGAAAGGAATGCGCATAATGCGGTCCATGGCAATCACCTTGACGGCGCCGGAGCCGATGCCGAGCAGACCCGAAAGCGCGCCGGCCCCGAACATCATGGCGAAGCCACCAGGAACATTGCGGACGCCGTAGTGCTCGCTTTGGCCGTCGACGGGGTATGTGCCGCCCAGGCGCAAACGATTGGCCAGCGCATCGGATTCGACTCGTTCCGCGTTTTCCGGCGTGCCTTTGAACGACATGTATGCGGCCTGCAGCAGAATCAGCCCGAAGACGATGGCGAGCGCATGAGTACTGACACGGCTGGCCAGGAACGCGCCCGCAATGGCCCCAATGGTAGTAGCGATTTCCAGAAACATGCCGATACGAATGTTCGAGAACCCTTCGCGCACGTAGGCGGCTGCCGCACCCGAAGAGGTGGCGATGACCGAAACCAGCGATGCACCGATGGCGTACTTCAAGTCGACGCCGAGCGCCAGCGTAAGAGCCGGGACAACGACTACACCGCCGCCAAGACCGGTGAGCGCGCCGAGCAAACCGGCGAGCACGGAAAGCGCACAGACCACGACTGTGAATTCGAGGGCTGTCATCGAGTCAGTTGGAGTCCTTTGGGCATTGCGCCGGCGGCTTGCGAGCGCAGTTCATGCTATAGCTTTTCTGCGATGCTCTTGGCCTGCGTGAACAGGTAGAGGTAGTCCGGTCCCCCGGCCTTGGAATCGGTCCCGCTCATATTAAATCCGCCGAAGGGATGTGCGCCCACCATGGCGCCCGTGCACTTGCGATTGAAGTAGAGATTGCCCACGTGGAAGGCACTACGTGCAGCAGCCTTTTGGGCTGGGTTGTTGGTATAGAGAGAGCCGGTGAGGCCGTACTCCGTGTTGTTGGCTACGCGCAGGCCTTCCTCGAAACTCTTCACCTTGATGACGGCCAGCACGGGACCGAAGATCTCTTCCTGGGCAATGACGGCGTCGGGCGGAACTTCGGAGAAGATTGTCGGTTCGAGGAAGTAGCCGCCAGCCTCGGTCTCCAGCGCATTGCCGCCGGCAATCAAGCTGGCTTCCTTTTTGCCGCTCTCGATATAGCCCAGCATGGACTGAAGCGCAGCCTGATTGACGACGGGGCCGAGATCGGGATTGGTTGCGGGGTCGCCCACGGTGAGTGTGGCCACGCGCTCGCGGAGGCGTTCGACAAAGACGTCGTAAAGAGGCGCCTCAATGATGGCGCGTGAGCAGGCCGAGCATTTCTGGCCGCTGAAGCCGAAGGCCGACGCCGTCACTCCTGCAACCGCGGAGTCGAGATCGGCGTCTTCAGACACGAGGATCGAATCCTTGCCGCCCATCTCGAGGACGGTGCGTTTGATCCAGATCTGGCCGGGATGATGTTGCGCGGCACGCAAGTGAATTTCGAGGCCCACTGACCGCGAGCCGGTGAAAGCGATGAAGCGGGTTTTGGGGTGCTCTACGACGGCGTTGCCGAATGTGGGGCCGGAGCCGGGGCAGAAGTTGACCACGCCGTCGGGAATGCCGGCCTCCTCGAGGACTTCGACGAAGCGGGCCGCAATAGTAGGCGCGTCGCTTGATGGTTTGAGAATCACCGAGTTGCCGGTAACGATGGAGGCGGCCGTCATGCCGGCCATGATAGCGAAGGGAAAGTTCCAGGGCGGAATGACCGCGCCCACGCCGAGCGGGATGTAGAGAAGCTCGTTGCGCTCGCCGGGATACTGAATGGGCGTGGTGGCGGCGGCCAGGCGCAGCGCCTCGCGGGCGTAGAACTCAAGGAAGTCAATGGTCTCGCCCACATCGGCGTCGGCTTCGGCCCAGTTCTTGCCCACTTCGTAAGTGAGCCAGGCCATGAACTCGAACTTGCGCTTGCGAATGGCGTCGGCGGCGCCGAGAATCAGCGAGACGCGCTCTTCGACCGGGGTCTTGCTCCAGGAATCGAAGGCGCGAAGCGCGGCCGTCATGGCGGTATCTACCTGCGCCGCGCCGGCCTTTTGATGCACGCCGACGATTTGTGCAGGTCGCGCCGGATTGATGGAGCGAATACGCTCGGCGGTTTTGGACCGCTTGCCGCCGATGATAAGCGGGTACTCGCTGCCGAGTTGCGCGGCCACCTGGTCGAGGGCGTGGCGCATGGAGCGCGCATTCTCGGGGTCGTTGAAGTCGGTAAAGGGCTCGTTCGCAAATACGCCCTTGGGTGTGCGCTGCTTAATGGCGGAAGGGACACCGGCAATGGCCATAATCACATAGTTTACGGCAATATGACAGGGATCCGGAACTGAAGACCGGATCCGCAATCAGCGAAGGCCGGTGCTGCGCTTGCGGAAGACGATCTTGAGCTCGCGGCGCCAGTGCTCGGTGAGGCCGAGAAGCTCCCACTCGATGTCGGGCGAGAAGTAGCGCAGGACCGGCTCGTTGGCCGGATGAATGCGCAAAGCGGGCGCGGCAAGAATGAGGCGCGGCGGGAGCGCAGAAACTTCAACCCCGGGAAAATAGCCGCTGCGCGTGAAGGCCGACTGAGGCTCGGCTGCCCCGGCAGCGGGTTTGCGGTCGGCGTTGAGGGCGCGCACGCGCATCCAGTAGTCGAGCGCCTGCAAGGGCAGATGCAGGTCTTCGTTGGCCTTCAATTCCAGAACCACAAGACGTGCGTTGCGGTCGAGCGTGAGCAGGTCCAGCAGGCCGCGGTCGCCGGTGGATAGCGCGGGGACCTGGTTGTAGACCAGGTCCCCGCGCAACTCGGGAAGCATTTCCGCAACGCGTGCGCGCAGACGCGATTCGAGCCAGTGCTCGGGCGCCATGCGAAAGAGCGGATCGGTGTGCGCACCGTCGGCGTGGCGGCTCAGAAAGAGGCGGCGCAGCAAATCGCGGCAGAGGGCCTCATTTTCGGGCGTGAGCGGGGTTTCGTTTGGGCCTGCGCCAAAAGTGATTGCGTCTTCGCGCGCGAAGGAATGAGCCGAGGCTCCGTGACGCACGCAGGAAAATTCCAGGCCGTGCAAGAGCAGGCCGACTTCCGTTGCGGAGCGAGGACGGATCTCGACGCGCTCGCGCGCGGCGTCGGGGACAAGTGCCAGAATGCAGTCCATACCGGCTTGGCAACGCTGCAGTGCGGCGGCAGGCGAAAAGGCGTGGACCAGGTGCGCGTCGAAGTTTCCGGTATCGCGAAAGTCAACGGGGGCGAGTTCTTCGCTGCGCTCGTCGAGAGTGAACAATTCAAAATTGGCAGCGGCGTGGTTGAGCCAAGCCATGCGCTCGGCCGTGGTGCGCCACGTGCCGGCGGGGACGACAACCTTGAGCCCGCCGAAGTGACGGCGCGCATCGGCGTGCTGGCGGCAGTAGTCGAGCCAGAGAATGCCGAGGGTGAGAACGCCGTCGACAACGGCGCCGGATTCGGCTGCGCCCACACCGATCACGGCGTCGGCCGCGGTTCCCTTGAGCAAACGGCCGCGCACGTAGGCGGGCCCGAAGCTGTGCTCGAGATCCATGGCGGTGCGCAGGCCGTCGACTTTCGACCCGATAAATTGCCGCGTGAGCACGCGCTCGAGCAGGCGCTGGTAGTTGTGGCGTGTATTGTCGCGGGTGGTGGGAGTGCGTCGGTCACACGAGGGAACGAGTTCGAGAAACTGCGGCCGTGTCACACCCATCTTGCGCGTGGCCAGGCGAAGAGAATGCGCGCGTTGTTTCACATCGGCGACGGTGCGGACGAGGTTGCGCTCGTCGCTCCAAAGCTGGAGCAGGCAGCGGCCGTGCGATTCCTCGACGGAACAGCGCGCGGTGCGCATGTCGAACAGGATGCGGCCGTCTTCAAGAAATGCCGCCGCGGGATGTGCGGCGAGGAAGGATTCAATCGTCTTGGCGAGTTGCGCGGGTTCGGCACCGGAATCCCCGGCAGCGGCTCTCTCGCGAGGAGTTGCGGGGCCGGCGTGCATGGCGTTCTCTTACCACCCCATGCGCTGGCGCAGATTGGCGATGTGCGCGACATGATGGCGCGAGTGCCACTCGTAGAGCGCGAGATTGGCGGAAAGAGTCATGCGCCCGCGTTCAGGATGAACGAAGCCCTTCTGAAAATCCTCTCCCGACATGGCGTTGAGCAGACTGACAAGACGGGCATGCAAGGCGTCAATGAAAACCAGCGAGCCATCGATGGGCAGGAGCGAGTCCGGCAGGCGCGCCCACGCGGCCTCGTCGTAGGGCTTGATAGTGGGCCAATCCTCAGTGAGCGCGAGCTTGAAACGGATGAGGGAATTGGCGTGGCTGTCTGCGAGGTGATGCACTACTTGGCGGACGGTCCAGCCGCCATCGCGATACGGTGTGTCGAGCTGGGTGTCGTTGAGGCCTGCGACTGCGGCGCGTAGATGCTCGGGAAGCAGGCGCAGGGTTTCAATATGCGAGGCGCGAATGCCGGGCATACTCGTGGCGGGCGCATTGAAACGCCCTATAGGATAGCGAAGATCGTCCTGATCGGTCATGGCAAACACTTTAACACGCATTGACGGTAGAGCGAAACGCGGTCAGGAAAAAGAGACACAACAAGTACGGCCCCAGTGAAAAGGGAATGCAGCGCGGGAATCGGCGCTTACGCGTGAGAGTGATGAGGGCGCTGACGTTGATGATGATGGTGATGATGATGGGACCCGGCCGCGAATGCCGGACTTGCAAACACCATCAAAAGCAGCGCTGTCGCAAGTAATTTCTTCATAGAACGAATCCTAACACGCAGAGAATTGCAGGCGAAAGCGGCTTGCCGCGGCATGTATTCAAAAGTGCAACGCGACGGGTGCGGGCTGGCGGCCTGTCTGATAGTAAAGACGCGGTCGGCGTACACTGGGATTACGATGATGCGGCCTGAGACTTCCCCAAACTTGAGCCATCGGCGCTATTTTTTTGAGAAATTCGGCTTGACGGAGCGGCTGCTGGAACGCTGCCTGGGCGAGGCCTTGAGCGCGGGCGGCGACTACGCGGACCTTTACTTCGAGTCAGTTACAGCCACGACGCTGGGCGTGGACGAGCAGATTGTGAAATCGGCGAGCCAGGGCACCAGCGCCGGTTGCGGCATTCGCGTGCTGAGCGGCGAGCGGACCGGCTACGCGTACACCGACAACCTGAGCCCCGACCGGCTGCTGCATGCGTCGCGGACCGCGGCGCTGATTGCGTCGGGGCCGGCGAAACAGCCGGTGCAGGGATTTACAGAGGCGCGGACGGCGGATCTTTACCCGGTTCCGCTCGGCGGCTACGATCTGGATCTCGCGGCGCGCCTCGAGCTGATTTTGCGCGCTGACCGCGCGGCGCGGGCGTTTGATCCGCGCATCGTGCAAGTGCGGGCGAGCTACAGCGAGGAGCTCAAGCGGATTCTGATTGCGGCTTCGGATGGGGCCTTTGCCAGCGATACGCAGCCGTTGAGCCGCCTGAATGTTTTCGTGATTGCGAAAGATGGCGAGGTAACGACCAAAGGCTCGGCGGGCTGTGGGGGAAGGGCGGGCCTGGAGCAATTCACTCTGTCCAAAAGCCCGGAGCACCTGGCGCAGGAGGCGGCGCGCGGCGCGATTCTGCAACTGGGCGCGGTAGCAGCTCCGGCCGGCGAGATGGAAGTGGTGCTGGGGCCGGGCTGGCCGGGAATTTTGCTGCACGAGGCCGTAGGGCACGGGCTGGAAGCCGACTTCAATCGCAAGGGCACTTCGGCGTTCACGGGTTTGATCGGGCAGTCTGTAGCGAGCCCGAAGGTGACGGTCGTCGACAACGGAACGATGGCGGGCCGGCGCGGTTCGCTCAACGTGGACGACGAGGGTTCGGCCACGCAGGAGACGGTGCTGATCGAGGGCGGCGTGCTGAAGGGCTATCTCTCCGACAAGCTTTCGGCGCGGCTGATGGGCATGCCGAATACCGGGTCGGGGCGGCGCGAGAGCTACCAGTCGATCCCCATGCCGCGCATGACCAACACCTACATGCTGGCCGGCGACGACGCGCCCGAGGACATTGTGCGCAGCGTAAAGCGCGGGCTCTACGCGGTGAACTTTGGCGGCGGGCAGGTGGACATCACCAACGGCAAGTTCGTGTTTTCCGCGAGCGAAGCCTACCTCATCGAAGACGGCAAGGTAACGGCGCCGGTGCGCGACGCGACGCTTATCGGCAACGGGCCGGAGGCGCTCAAACACGTGTCGATGGTGGGCAACGACCTAAAGCTCGATGAAGGCATCGGCACCTGCGGCAAGGATGGGCAGAGCGTGCCGGTGGGCGTGGGCATGCCGACGATCAAGTTGGATCGGATGACTGTGGGCGGAACGGGAAGATAGATCAACCACAAACATTCCTCGCTGATTATCTCAAATTTGAGATAAAACGGTTCGTGCAATGGTCCGTAGACATCCTGAACGATACGGTCGCTGCGGAGACTCGGTCACTTCCAGCCGATATGCACGCCCGGTTCCTTCGCATCGCGCTGCAAATTGAGCAGGCGGGCTTGGCTTGGCCGGCGCGTGTTGGTGTTGCGGGTGTTTATAAAGAAGACGCAGAAAACACCGAAGTCTAAGATGGACATTGCCCTGCGGCGAGCGAAGGAGATTGTATGACAATTCCCTTGAAAGAGTTTATGGCCCGGTCACTGGCTGACCCTGTGGTCAAACGTCAATACGACGCTCTTGCTCCACAGTTCGAATTCTCCGCCGAGTTGTTGCGGGCGCGACTCCGTGCTGGGCTGTCTCAAGCCGAGTTGGCTGCGCGGATGTTCACCAGCCAGTCTGCGATAGCGCGCCTGGAGAGTAGACAGACTCTGCCGAGCACCAAAACGCTGCTGCGCTTTGCTGAAGCTACCAAGTCGAAGGTCGAGCTGCGATTATCGGTGGTGGCGTAATCAAATCAAGTTGGACAACTGCGGTTAAATGCGCCACTCGGCTGACGAGAGATGGCGGAATTACTCCCAAGGGAATCTGCGCAAGTGACCGGATAGACGCGAAAAACAACCGCCGATTCTTCGACTTCGCAAGCCGCCAAAAAGTGCGACCAGCTGCGCTCAGGATGACAGGAGATTGAAATATTTGTGCTTTCCCACATCTCAAAATTGAGCGTTGAGATGTGGGAAAGCACGCCCCCTTGTTCCCTCGTTCCCTTTTTCCCTGCCTTACGGATACATGCGGTTGAGCGTCCTCGGAAACGGAATCGTCTCGCGCACATGGTCGAGTGCGCAGATCCACGAAACCATGCGCTCGATGCCCATGCCGAATCCCGCATGTGGCACGCTGCCATAGCGCCGCAGGTCGAGGTACCACTCAAACGCCTCGCGCGGCAATTTGTGTTGCTCGATGCGCGCGCTCAGCAACTCGTAGCTCGATACGCGTTGCGATCCGCCGATCACCTCGCCGTAACCCTCCGGCGCCAGCACGTCCACGCACAGCGCGTAGCGCGGATCCTTGGGATCGGGCTCCATGTAGAACGCCTTCACGTCCGCCGGATAGCGGTGCACCATCACCGGCCGGTCGTATTGCGAACTCAGCCAGGTCTCGTCGGGCGAGCCAAAGTCGTTGCCGTACTCGAACGCCTGCTCGAGCTGCCCGTTTTTGTGCGCCTGGTTAAGCAGCTCCACCGCTTCGTCGTAACGGACCCGCGGAAACGGCGCCTTCACCGCTTCGAGCTTCGCAACATCGCGGCCAATCACCTGCAACTCCGCCGCGCGATTCTTCACCACGCTCCCCACAATGTGCGAGATGTAGTTTTCCGCAAGCTCCATTAACCCGTCGAGGTCCATGAAAGCAACCTCCGGCTCCACCATCCAGAACTCCGTCAGGTGCCGCCGTGTCTTTGATTTCTCCGCGCGGAAGGTCGGCCCAAAGCTATACACCTTGCCCAGCGCCAGCGCCGTCGCCTCCACATAGAGCTGGCCGCTTTGTGTCAGATACGCAGGATCGCCGAAGTAGTCCACGGGAAACAAAGTCGAAGTACCTTCGCACGCCGCCGGCGTCAGAATCGGCGGATCGGTGCGGACGAACCCGTTCATGTCGAAGTACTCAGCCGCCGCGCGCATGATCTCGGCGCGGATGCGCAGAATCGCCGATTGGCGCGGCGAACGGACCCACAGGTGCCGCCGCTCCTGCAAAAAATCCACGCCGTGTTCCTTGAGCGTGATCGGATAGGGATCGGACTCCGGCACGCGCTGGACTACTTTGATGTCCTCGACATCCAGCTCGTACCCTCCCGGCGCGCGCTTGTCGGCCCGCACCTTCCCCGTCACAATCACGCTCGATTCCTGGGTAAGATGTTTCAGCGTCTCAAACACCTCCGGCGTCACGCTCTTCACGTGCGCCACGCCCTGGATCGACCCCGTCCCGTCGCGAAAGATGGGAAACACCAGCTTCCCGCTTTCGCGCAGGTTGTAGAGCCATCCATGCAGAGTTACGGATTGCCCCTCGTGCCGGCCGATCTCGGCAATCGAAGCGACAGGCGCAGCGGACTTGGCGGATTCATCTGGAGCAGGTGCGGATTCTTCAGGCATCGTTAGCAGGCTTTCTGAGCGGCAAGGTACAACCGCTCCCGGACGTTTCAGAATAACGCGTGCGACCGCAGAACAGCCCGCGACCCACAGTTCAAGGCTCACGGTCATTGACACCATATGGCAATTTCGTGCCATAGGAATTTTTTTTGACCTGGACGACAAAAGCCCGTAAAGCGCATCCTATGAACAAGAGGCGGCATGAACAGAGAAGCGGCAACGAGCGAGCAGGTCGAAGTGGGCGGCGATGAGATGCACAAAACCCAGGCGGATCCCGATGCCGCCGAGCGGTTTATTACAGAGAAGCATCTGGGCGAGCGCATTCGCCGTCTACGCCTCAAGAGATCCATGGGTCTGGTCGAGCTGGGCAGGCACACCGGCCTTTCCGCCAGCTTTTTATCGCAGCTAGAAACCGGCCGCGTGGTGCCCACCCTGCGCAATCTGGCGCGCATCGCCATGGTGTTCTCAAAAGACCTGTCGTATTTCTTTGAGTCCGAGCCCGCGCCCATCTTCCGCGTGCATCGCAAAAAAGACCGCGTGCGCATGCCGCAAACCGGCGTCGAACCGCCCACATATACCTTTGAGAGCCTGGGCTACATGGTGCCCGACCGGCACATGGACCCATACTTCGCGGAGTTCGTGCCACTTCCACCGCAAGTCGAACCCAAATCGCATCTGCACCCCGGATTCGAGTTTCTCTATGTGCTGGCCGGCGAGCTCATCGTGCGCCACGCGGACCACGAAGCCACCCTCAGCCCCGGCGACGCCGTCTACTTCGACTCCGGCACACCCCACTCCTATCATTGCGCAGGCTCAAAGTCGACCGAAGCCATCATCGTTACCATTCATCAGTCGTCTGCCAGTCAACCGCAATCCATGCGCGCACCCGCCAACCCCACCCCGCGCCCCGCTCCAGTAGTACCCATCCCAAAGCCTCATCTCGCCGAAGGCCGCCAAGGCGGAGCGACGTAAAACTTAGTCCTTTGTAGCGCCGGTCTCCTGACCGGCTGTCGTGCGGGCGTCCTCGCCCGCACCGCGCGTCTCGCCCTGCAACCTTCGCGGCTTCACAGCCGAATAGACAGCTTGAAGTCGTGCCTTCTTTGCGAGGGGATGACGATCTGCGAACTTCCTCGTTGGCGACAAACCAGGTGCTATCCTGGGCGCGCTTGAGTCTTTGGTCTTGGAACGGATGCAAATCATCGCGAGCGGAGGCAAGTGGGGGTATATTGGTTTGCAGCCGAAAGACAAAACGAAAATCCCTGGGTTAACGATCCGTTGGTAGTTCTTCGCAACGGCTGAACTTTGTCTTGAGAGGAGGCAGCGATGAACGGTCGCCGTAAAGCTGCGCGAGTCCTCGTCGCC
>JBEKPD010000013.1:0-75624 GCA_049521075.1 Occallatibacter sp. | reverse complement strand
ACCGTGACGGACCCGGGACAATTGGCCTCACTCTGGCAGGGCGCATTGCCGCCGGAACGCTGCCGTGCGGGCTCGGTCACCATGGGCCAGACTTTGATTCTGTCGCCACTGTGACCTGGGACTGAAAAACTAAGCGCTTATTGTTAAATTGTCCCTTGGCTGGTTCCCCGGACAAATTCTGTTGTTTGTGGCAGACAGAATTAAGCGAAGATGCGGCTCAATATGTCACAGATCAAAAGCTAGAGCGTGTCGGGCGCGGAGATCGTGCTTTCCCGGGTCTCAAAAGCGAGATCCGGGGCACCCCTGATGAATAATGAGTCTGCTCGATCAATTGCCAGACTACCACGCGCAAAAACCCGCGATTCTCTCTGTCTTCTGAGCGTGTTCAGCCCGGTGGTTGGTGCGCGTGCACTACAAATCGCTTCGGAGCCGCGCCGATAAAGTGGAATGGATAGCAGGTTACGAGCGTAACGGCAGATCCTGCCGAGGGAGCCAGAACCCCGGTGTCGCCAGGGTCGACGATCTCGACCGAGTCGACTTCGAAGCGCGAAAGACCGGTTGCGGTCTGAATCCGAATCTCGTCATTGGTGCGAATATTTTTCAGGGCACGGAAATATGTATCCCGGTGCCCAGCAATTCCAATGTTGCCGGGCTCTCCCGGAAGAGCCGTACCTTCGATATGTCCAACACCGAGTCGCAGGGTCTGCGAAGTGGTGCCCTCAAGAATTGCAACCTTCACTCCCAACCGTGGAATCTCAATCCGTCCGAGAACATCGCCCTCTTTAGCCTTGGCCTGGGACAGGCCAACCTTGTGTAGTTCTTGTGCATATATCTGCTTTTCCAGAGCATTCCCCGCGGCATCCTGGTAGAGCTTTGCGTGCAGCAGAGTAAGCGCAACATAAGAGACCGCAAGGGTTCCTGCGATGAAGAGAAAGCTCCGCATCCAGCGAAGAAACAAACTACTTCGCATTGCGAACTCCTGCTGCTCACTTATGCGTATCATGGTCGGGCGCCTTCGCTGCTGCTTTCGAAGATTTTCACCGGCACGGAGTACCCGGTTCGGGTACGAACTGACAATCGTCCACGACCGGACGCGCCGGCCCTGACATCGAGGGTTCTATATCTTCCATCCTGCGATGCATTCGCAGGAACATAGGTGAGTGTGTACTGACTCCGAATATCGCGAGCTATCTCCTCACAAATTGATGTAATATCTCTGGACGATTCCGGAAAGAAGGCCTCTCCTCCTGTTTCCTTCGCGAACCGCTTGAGCACGGCGGGATTTTGATCGCCATCCTGATCATCGAAGATACCGATCGCGTAAATGATTGCGGTAGAATGCCGGGCCATGTCGATAACTCGAGTTAGACTGTGCTTGCTTGCGTTGTCGCCGCCGTCGCTGATTACAATCAGCACTTTTCTGTCGCGGCTGCCCTGCTTGAGATGATCGAGGCCGGCGGCAATTCCGTCGTAGAGCGAGGTCTGGCCGATGGCGCCGATTCCGGACAAGGCGCGTTGCAGTTGATCCTGCCGATCTGTAAACGGAACGTCGGAGGGGAGGCCAAAAGACACGCGATCGTTGAAGTTCACCACAAACATCTGGTCCTGCGGATTGCTGGCGCGAGCGAATGCGAGCGCGGCAGCAATCACGTCGTCGCGCTTCGGCGCCATACTTCCGCTGTTATCGACAAGAATGCCGGCCGTGACGGGGATATCATCGTGGCTGAAGTCCTTGATTTGTTGAAGTACACCGTCCTCATAAACCTGAAAATCGCCCTTACTGAGCCCCGAAACAAGTGCATTATGGCGATCCAAGACGGTCGCGCTCAGAATGACCATGTTGGCATTCACGTGGAGGGTATACGCATCGTTGGCTTCGCTGCGTAGCGATTGGGAAACTTGTGCACCTGAAACAAATGGCGTGACGATCAGGCCAATGAAAGCAATCAGGCAGTGGTATGCAACGGTGCTGTCCCAAAGGATGTGCCTGCATGCGTTGCAGCGCTCAGAGGCTTGTCCGTCCGCTTCTCTCCGCATTCCTCTCGCAGATGTGGTCATCTCAGACCCGTCCAGTCTCTCTCTATGCAATCGGAAGCAACTAACCCTGGAGTCTGCGCATGAAGCCGGCAGAACAATGGAGGCGATACTTGCGTACCGCCTCTTTCAATTAATCCTTTTCGTTGGATGTACGAGGGCGGTCGATCCGCCCCTCATATTGATTTATGCCTTTGGCTTCGACAGGCCAAAGAGTGTGAAACCGCCGCCCAGCATAAGCAGCCCAACCAATCCAATCAAGGGAAGGTCACTGGCTGTTTTGGGCAGAGGCGCGGCAGGCGCGGGTGCGGGCGCCGGGGCGAGTGCAGCCGTCTCGACAGGAGGCGTTTCAACAACCTGAGCCGTATCAACCATATCTCCGCTCGGACTTACTGCCTCGACCGGCGCGATCTTCAGAACATCGGTGGACGCTGTGTCGAGTGGGACTGGTGTCGAAAGTACAGGCTCATTGGTTTCTTTGGCCAGTTGGATGGCCCGGGGCCTTTCATAGACAAATTGCTCTCCCCATTCGCGGCCTGGATAGAACCATGCCTTCAGTGCCTCGGGCTCTCCAGCAGGCCGCTCACTAAAAGTCATAACCGTCTTGTCGGTAGCCTTCAGACGAAAGTTGGGAATCGCCAATATGGTGGTGTATACGTGGTCTTCGCGCACGTTGAAGATCTGGACGATGGTCCGGTCCGAGGGTGAATCCAGGAGCTTGAAGACATAGGTGCCCGCCGGCAGGATATGCTGGCCAACACCGGGAACTTCGATCGGGGCGCTGAAGGTGATAATGGTTTTCTGGTTCCATTCGCCAGCCTTTGCTTTCGGCGCGACGATTAGGCAGAGCACGGTAAGGCACAGTCCTGTTCCTAATCCTTTGAGCAGTTTCATTTATCTCCGCACTTCTCTCCGACCTCACTGCCACGGGGGTTAAGGTGCGCCTCTTTATGTTGTCGGGATCACTAGAGATCGCACGCCGGAAAATCCGGCAGCCTGGAGGTCCGTGGCGCGTCATTCAGGTGTCAGTGTTACGCATGCGCCCTGTGATTGATGGTCAATATTGACCGCGGCGCTTCGAGGCTCTGCCTTTGCCGACGGTCTGGCTATATAGCTGCGAATATTCCCATCGCTCCCCTACCCTGCCGGGCGGTGAGGAGAAGCGCCGAATGAAGCTATGTGCGTGCTAAAATCGCTGTCACTGGAAAGACGATGATTGCAACCGAAGTCGAGTACGGAGCCACTCCAGAGCTGACGGCGGAGATGATTCGCGCGCAGCTGGAGTCTCTGGTACGCGACGAGGTTTTTCGTTCCAGCAAACGGTCCGTAGCTTTCCTCAGATATGTGGTCGAGCAGACTCTGAATGGATCGGCCGATCAGATTAAGGAACGCACCATCGGAGTGGAGGTCTTCGGCAGAGACCCCGCGTACGACACCAACCTAGATCACATTGTGCGCACCGCGGCTACGGAGTTGCGCAAACGGCTGGCCAGCTATTACGTCGACGAGAAACACCGCGCCGAGCTGCGCATGGAACTGGTGCCGGGATCCTACGTTCCGCGGTTCGCGCTGCCCGGCCAGGTCAAGCCCACGGTTGTCGATCATGAATCCGAGGCAGAAACCGCCGAGAACGGATTGGGAAC
This sequence comes from Occallatibacter sp., assembly GCA_049521075.1. Taxonomy (GTDB): domain Bacteria; phylum Acidobacteriota; class Terriglobia; order Terriglobales; family Acidobacteriaceae; genus Telmatobacter. Next base: position 71,947 of record JBEKPD010000013.1, on the reverse strand, counting down.
GCATAGTGCGCACATCCAGTTCGGACCGGTTCCGCTGGCTGGCGGCAAGGCCGCTGCAAAAACGGCTCCCCGCTGGGGGCGGCGTTATCTGGCCCTTCTGCTTGTTTCCGCCGTCGCGCTGGCGGTTGTGTTGGGATACAACTGGCTGCATAAAACCAGTCCCGAAGACCTCTTCTGGAGGCCGGTGGTGGATACGCCCGGCCCGGTTCTGGTGGCGGTGGGAGATCACCCCGACGGCCCGCCGACTCTGCCGACTATGGATGCAGCTAGCCCTGTAACGCCGGTTCCAAGCTCGGATTCATCGCAGACCGTGCCTTTTGCCGATACGGTGACGATTGCACGTGTGGTGGGCGCGCTGGAAGCCCGAAATAGGATGGTTGTCATCCGCAGGGGCAGTTCCAGCTCATTCTCCGATCTCCGGGAGGGCGCAGTGGTGCTGATCGGCGCCTTCAATAATGAATGGAGCCTGCGCCTTACCCGGCAGTTGCGCTACAGCCTGGCGCTCGATCCCGACAGGCACCTCATCTATATTCGTGACGCCAAAAACCCATTGTCGCGAAACTGGAGTTGGGCTACCGACCAGCCGCGGGAACCGGTTACGGGCGCCAACAGTCCAAAATTACAGGATTTCGCCCTGATCTCGCGCATACGCGACTCGGAGACCGGGCATGTGGTGGTCGTTATCGGCGGCCTCTATACCTATGGCACGGAAGCTGCCGGGGAGTTCCTTACCGACCCGACTCTGATGCAGGCCGTCGCCACCCAGGCGCGGGCTGGCGGAGGGGGACAAAACCTGCAGATCGTCCTGGGCACGACAGTGACCGATGGAACTCCGGGACCGCCCAGGGTGCTTGCCGTCTCAGCCGAATAGCGTTTCATTGGCCCCAACCTTCTCCCCGTCTCGTCTCCATAAAAGACACTAAATAAAATTCTTACGACGATTCCTGACAGTCAGGGACGGTATCTGTCTAGGCAACGGCCCGTTCGATTCACTACAACCTCCGGGGTTCACAAATCAGTTCGCCCGCCTGCGTCTGTTTCCGATGTTGAAAATGAGCCGTTCCGGGCAGAGCTGAAGATCGAGGAAATTTAGGAGGCTGATCATGAGATCTTTTCTCAAGATGATGGGTTGTTTGGCGGCCGCGTACGCAGTGTGCATCTGTGCGCCGCGCGAGCTGCTTGCGCAGGGTCTAGGGAGCATCAATGGCACCGTGACCGACGCCAGCGGCGCTATCGTGCCGGGCGCCGAAGTTACTGCCACCCGGGCGGCTACGGGAATTTCGAGCAAAACCACGACGAGCAACGAAGGGACATTCGTTTTTCCGATTCTGTCACCTGCCGTATACAACATCAGCGCCACCCGCGCGGGCTTTGAAGCATACACGCAGAATGGCGTAGAGCTTCGCGCCGATGCCGCGGTTACGGTCAACATCGCGCTCAAGACCGGCAAGGCGACCGAGACGGTGACGGTGACCGCCGAAACCGCGCAGGTTGACCTGACGACGGGCACTTTGTCTGAGGTCATCGGCCAATCGCAGGTCAACGACCTGCCGCTCAACGGCCGCAACGCAGCACAACTCACCGAAGAGGTGGCCGGAGTCACCATTGCGCCGCCGGCACAGGCCGACCAGGGGAATACCAAGACCTTCCCGACGGCGATTGCGATCTCGGCCAACGGCACATTGACGGGGCAGACCAACTATATGCTCGACGGCGGCAACAACGTCGACGAGTACACCAACGTCAACATGCCCTTCCCCATGCCCGATGCACTCCAGGAGTTCAGCATCGAGACGAACAACTACAACGCGCAATACGGCCAGAACGCCGGCGGCGTGGTGAACATCATCACCAAGAGCGGCAGCAATCAATATCACGGAGATCTGTTTGAATATGTCCGCAATTCCGACCTGAACGCGTCGAACTATTTCACCTACAACACCAAGACAGGACAAAACCCACCGGATCAGCTCAAACGCAACCAGTTTGGCGGCACCGTGGGCGGACCGCTGGAGATTCCGCACGTCTTCCACAGCGACAAGATGTTCTTCTTCGTCGGATATCAGAAAACAATCGACCGCGAGTCTGCAGCCAATACCACCTCCATTTTGCCAACTATTGCCCAGGCGGGCGCGAACTCGTCCGGCGGTGCGCCGGGGACAACCAACCTGGTGTTTACCGATTGCGCCTCCAATCCGCTCGATCCAACGGGGATCAACATGGTAGCCGATGCGAGTTGTCCCGCAAAGTCCTCGCACACGTGGAAACCGGCTGCGCTCAGTTCGGTTACGGCGAACTTCCTGAAGTATGTTCCGGCGTTAACCTCGACTGGCTCCGTTTTCTATCAAGTGCCGAACGATTACGGTTTTGCCGAGATCACGGCCAAAGTCGACTGGGAAATGACGCCGAAGGACAAGGTGGCGTTCCGGTACTTCTCCGACGCGTACATCCTCCAGGGCGCGGAAAACCTGACGAACCTGCTCTCCCTCGAAGACGGAGCCGCGAACCACTACTACAACTCGCTGATCTCCGAGACGCATACCTTCAACAGTCACATCGTGAACAACTTCATTATCAGCAATCAGCTTGACAACGACTCGCGCGGACCAGTGACGACGAACGGCGTCGATGTGGCCGATTTGGGCGTGAACATATGGCAGCCGGCTTTCAAGCAGGTCAATCAGATTTACGTCGAAGGCGGTTTTTTCGAGATCAGCGTGAACCCCCAGGCTTTCTTCCGCCGGGATAACTACACGCTGACCGACGATGTTCACTTCCTTATGGGCAAACACAATATCGACACCGGCTTCCACGGCGAGGCTTCGAAAGTGGACGTGAACAACCTCTTCGAGCAGCCGGGACAGTTCAACTTCGCCTCGAACGCGAACGCCGCCAACGGCGACACCATGGCCGACTTCCTGTTCGGATCACTCTATCAAATGAACCAGGCGTCGGGACAGTTCTTCAATCCGCGTGGCAAGTTCATTGGCGCCTATGTTCAGGACAGCTGGAAAGCGAGTCCGCGGCTGACGCTCGACTACGGCATCCGTTATGAGCCGTTCAAGCCGTGGCACGAACTGCAAGGGCGCATGGGTAGCTTCTTCCCGGCCCTGTGGGCCTCGAACACACACTCCACGAAGTACCCCAATGCACCTGCCGGAATGGCGTTTGCAGGCGATCCGGGATTCAATCCCGACGGGGTGGCCTCGGCCTACAACCACTTCATGCCCAGGCTTGGCTTTGCCTACGATGTCTTCGGCAACGGCAAAACCAGCATTCGCGGCGGCGCCGGCACCTTCTTCGACAGCCGCATCAACAGCACCTTGTTCAACATCTACTCCAACCTGGCGCCGTTCATTACCTCCGTAGGTCTGCAATCCAGCCCTACCGGCTACGAAATGAGCTGGACCAATCCCTACGGCACTGCCGGGGTCACTAACCCCTTCCCTGCTCCTCAGCCGCCTCTGGCAACAACTCCCATCGGGCCGCAGAGCTGGCTGACTTACGATCCGTTCAAGGGCTTCCACGATCCGCTGACTTACGACTGGAACCTGGCCGTCGAGCAACAGTTGTCGAGCAGCCTCTCCATGCGCGCAGCCTATGTGGCCGAGCACAGCAGCCACGAGTGGGTGCCCATGGAGCTGAACCCTGTCGTAGGCGCAGTGAATGGAACAGGCGGAACGCGCATCTACAATCAAGCGGGCTGCGCAGTCACCAACAGTTGCTACTCGGGCACCATCACTGCGGCCAACACCGGCGGCAACACCAACTACAACTCGCTGCAGCTCTCCGCCGAGCAGCGCGTCAAATATGGCCTGACGCTGCTGTTCAATTACACCTGGTCGAAGGCCCTTAACAACCTGCCCTGGAACCAGGCGGCTACGTCGATTGGTAACAACAACTCCTACGTGTACCCGATCACGATGGCGAACTTCAAGTCTCTGGACTACGGACCGGCGGACTTCGATCATCGCAACGTTTTTGCGACCTCGTATGTCTACACGCTTCCGAAGGTCATGAACGATGCTCCGAGCGTGGCGCGGTATATCGTCAACAACTGGTCGACAACCGGCCTGATCCAGTACCGGAGCGGCGATCCGCTGACCATTTTCGCGAACAGCGGCAACTTCGACGGCTCACAACAGAGCCGCGATCGCGCGGTGTACACCGGCGGCGGAGCTTACAGCAGCAACACCTGCACCGTGGGAACTGCAAATTGCAAGTCGTGGCTAAACACGGCCGCCTTCTCAAACCCCGCTGCCGGCGGCTTCGGAAATGTCAAGAAGGGCTCGTTTGTCGGCCCGCATTACGTGGATTGGGACGGCAGCATCGCCCGTAAGTTCCCATTCAGCGAACGAGCCGGCCTGACGTTCCGCGCCGAGTACTTCAACCTGTTCAATCACACCAACCTGGGCGATCCGAACACGACCTGCGGCGGCTCGGGCGCGGGAAACTCGTGCACCAACGTCAACAGTACCTTCGGCAAAATCACGAGCACCAGCCCGCAGAACTGGGCCGGCACGGCTCCGCAAAATGATCCGCGCATCGCTCAGTTGTCGTTGAAACTGGAGTTCTAATCCACCGGGGGAGTGCGGCCAGTGGCCGCACTCCCATTACTCTGCACGCTCTGACTTTGGTGTCCAAATCAGCAGTTTGTCCCGGGGCGAGTGCCGAATCGAACGGCCGCAAGAGGCCGCTTCTATCTCTGAATGTAATCCGAGAAAAACGTGAAGGCCACTCGATGAACGCGACAGCAAGAAGGAAAACACAGGACCGGCTGGTGAAGAAGCTGCTGACGATCTGCCTCTCGGCGCTTGCCGCCTCCGCGCTGGCGCAGGCAGCCCGGCCGGCGGCTGAGGGCGTCTACCACAACCCCATTCTCTTCGCCGATTACTCCGACCCCGATGTTATCCGCGACGGCGCCAACTATTACCTCATCGCTTCGACCTTTCATTTCGTTCCGGGAATTCCGATTCTCGAGTCCACCGACCTTGTGCACTGGACGATTGTGGGCCACGTGGTCGATCGCCTCACCATGGATCCGCGTTACAGCATGGAAGGCGGCAATCGCTACGGCAAAGGCGTATGGGCGCCCTCTATCCGCAGACACGACGGACTCTTCTACGTCTACTTCCCCACGCCCAGCGAGGGCATCTTCTTGAGCACCGCGGCGAAGATCAGAGGGCCGTGGAGCGATCCGGCCGTGGTGATTGCGAAGCCTAACCTCGAAGATCCCTGTCCCTTCTGGGACGACGACGGCAAGGCCTATCTGATTCATTCCGTCACCGGCGCCGGGCCGCTGATCTTGCACCGCATGTCGGCCGATGGCAGGCACGTACTCGACGAAGGCAAGATCGTGGTCCAGGATCCCAAGCACCTGCCCACGCTCGAAGGTCCCAAACTTTATAAGCGCAACGGTTACTATTACATCTTTGCTCCGTTCGGCGGAGTCGCCGGAGGAGCGCAGGCGGTGTTACGCTCGCGCCAGATCTACGGACCGTACGAATACCACGTGGTGCTTGCGCAAGGCTCAACCAGCATCAACGGGCCGCACCAGGGCGGATATGTCGAAACTCCCGACGGCGAGGGTTGGTTCGTGCACTTCCAGTCCGACGGCGCTCACGGCCGCATCGTGCATCTCGAGCCGGTGCGCTGGCAGGACGACTGGCCCATCATCGGCGCCGATCCCGACGGGGCCCCAGGCCGCGATTCGACAGGTCAGCCCGTTCCCTCAGGTCCCATTCCCGGCCATCCCCGAGTGCCTTCCGAACAGCATCCACAGACCTCCGACGACTTCAACGAAGGCGCGTTGGGGCCGCAATGGGAGTGGAACCATAATCCCGACGACACACATTGGTCGCTCACCGCGCGGCCCGGTTTTCTGCGTCTCATCCCCATGCAGGCGGATGGGCTGCTCTCGGCGCGGAACACGCTCACGCAATCCATGCAAGACGACGCCTTCGAGTTCACGACACGCGTCGATTTTGGCGAGATGAAAGCTGGTGCCCACGCCGGCCTGGCCATGTTTGAGCAATTCGCCAGCGGCCTTGAAATCGTGCAATCGGACGGCGTGCGCCGGCTCAGTTTCTTCCATTCACAGGAGCACGTCGCAGGCCCTGCGCTTACGCAGACTGCGATCCAGCTTCGCGTGCGCGTCGATGGCGATCTGGCTCGCTATTTTTATAGCCTCGACGACGGCAAGAGTTTTCGCCCACTCGGCGCGGGGACGCCTATCCGCTTCAGCTGGTGGAAGGGATCGCGGCCTGCTCTCTTTGCCTACACCATGCTTGGCTCCCAACCTGGCGCCGTCGATTTCGACTGGGTTCACTACCAGGCACTCGCGCCCAACGCCCGATAGACTGCAAGGCTGCCCGGACTCGCGGATGCGCCTATCTCTTCCTAAGTATGACGCCCCCATATGCCGATTACTATGATTTTGGTGGGCTCGGAGGGATTTGCCCCGGCCAGGGGATTATGAGTCCAATTCTGCGCATGCTGCACAGTCCTGCACAGAAGCGTATATATTTCAATAACAGCCTTACTTATAACTATTTATGCGCATGTACATCACCGCACACAACGACATAATCCCGCAACGCGTAGAACTTTTCCGGATAACACAGCTGTACTTCAGACCAGCCTATCGCCTGCGACGCGCATGTCGTAACCGACACAAGCTTCCACCTCTCGCCGATACGCAGCCCGGCCGAGTGTCTCGATGAATGCCTGGACTGGCGGCAGCATAAGATGCGTTCGGCGGAGCACCAAGAGGTAGGGCTTCTCCGAGAGTGGAAGGAAGGTCAGGCCCATGCAAGCCGCAGCGGCTTGGGTGCCAATGCAACAGTCCACCTCTCCATTCTGAACCAGACGTGCGGCGGGAAGTTGTCCCAGCGTGATCCGGTCGTAGCCCCTGACCTTATCAATCACAATTCGATTCTTTCGCAGCAGGTCGTCCAATAAGCGGCGGCAGCCTGCACCTGGTTCACGATTTGTGATACGAATGTCCTTTCGCGATAAGTCTTCAATGCCTGCTATCTTCTTAGGGTTATCCTGAGCGACGATCAGCCCTTCTTTCCACATCGCATAGGAAAGAACGGCAATAGAATTGCGACCAAACATTTTTCTGATCGGCAATAAGTAGCTCTTGTCACTTGCCTTCTCGGCTAAATGTGTACCAGCAACATGAACCAGTCCTTCATGGAGTAAGTCAAGGGCGCGGGAACTGTTTTCATAGGCGATGATGAGTTCAAAACCCTGCCGTTCAAGCGAGTGCGCAAGCAGCGATGCACTGGGATCGCAACCAGCGAGAAGGATGCGTCCGGGATTCTTCCAGCCATTGCCAAGGAGCCGAACCTTCGCATTGACGCCTCCGTTTCCGGCACGAATGGGTGCAAGAAGAACGGCATCAGTCGGCTGCAAACCCCAACTCGCCGGATCGGGCTGTACGGCAACCAAACGGTCATTGACGCTTGCCACTCTCAGCGGCTGCCCCTTCGGCAGTGAGGCCACCTTACCGAGAATGAAGACCTCCGCAGTCTCCTCAATCACTTTCCGCTCTGGTTCAAGCTGAAACAGTTTCTCGACCGTTGTGCCGAGGATGCGAGCGAGTTTTAGGCTCACCGCCGTGTTTGGGACATAGAGTCCGGCTTCGATGGCATGAATCGTCTGGCGGCTGACGCCAGCTTCTGCCGCCAAATTCGCAGCGGAGATCGCTCGTTTGGCTCGCAGTTGCGCGAGATTCGTTAGTACTTCGATTGATTGCATTCCTGCCTCGTGGCAAAATAGCCTGTACCGTATACGCGACTTATGATACGGACACGAGGAAAAATGCACAAGGGTGAGTCGGGGACACGCGCCGAAGGTAGGGCAATTGTACACATTGGTCTAATTCACACGCCCTTCAAACATGATGCGGACACTGAGTAAGCGAGTCAATCCTGTTTAGCTCATACGGTGTATGTTACCGTTAAGTCCACAGGCGGCTGCCCATTACCGCGACCCGCCAACCCGGCAATTGACTGGAGGAGAGGAATGAAGGTCAGCGCGAAAAATGTGCTTGAGGGAAAGGTTCAGGACGTCACCAAAGGAGCTGTCAACTCTGAAGTCACTCTTGCCTTGGTGGGTGGGGAGCGCATCGTCTCAGTCATTACCAACTCCAGCATTGATTCATTGGGCTTGGTGGAGGGCAAAACAGCCTACGCGATAATTACGGCCAACGAAGTTATCGTCGCCAAGGGCGTGGATAGCGCCAAGTTGAGCGCCCGCAACGTGCTGGCTGGTGAGGTTACCAGTTCTCATGACGGAGCGGTTAATAGCGAGGTGGCGATTCAGATGGCCGGCGGCGCTACCGTCATTGCGTCGATCGCCAAAGAGACCGTTCATGCACTCGGGCTGCAACAAGGAGACCAAGTCAGCGCGATTGTAAAGGCGTCTAACGTGTTGATCGGCGTTTAGTTTTTCGCCCTATAACTACGGCACCGCGTTATTTTTCGATTCCTCCTGCGCGATTCCGACTGAAAATATACAGAAGTCGATGGTGGTCATGCCTGCACCATCACCGGCTATACGGCATCGGGAGAAGCGTGCAATCTTTTAAGAAAGTCTTGTAAGACAGTCAATCGCGTGATTAAATGACAAATACAATATAGTCATTTTTATTTTGGAGGAAATATGAATAAGGCGAGGTTGGTTCTTGCGGCGGCGGTTTTCTGCTTTTCATCTACGCTGACGTTCGGGCAGGGCGCGCCTGTCGACGCTAAGACGCAGCCGAAGACCCCCGATCCCTGCACAAGTGGCCACGAATTTGCCACCACTGATTGCGCGCTGACCTGGCACGGAATCACGCTGTACGGTACGTATGATGTCGGCGTCGGCTGGGTCAGCCACGGCCTACCGGAAAACGGCTATAACTACGAAGGCGAATCTCTGGTGAACCGAAACGGCTATCAACATCGATTCCTCGTCGCACCGAACAACCTGTCGCAGACGGGGTTTGGCATCCGGGGCAAGGAAGAGTTTCTGCCTGGCTGGTCCGTTGTGTTCAACGCTTCAACTGGAATCAATCCGCAGTCCGGCCTGCTCGCCAACGCGTCAGCCACCGACTTCATCAACAACGGCCTCCCCAGGGCGAGCTATTCGATAGCCATCGACGGCGCGCGCGCGGGCCAGCCCTTCAATGACGAATACTATGCCGGTGTATCGTCCGCGCATATCGGCACGCTGACCTTCGGTCGTCAGCGCGCTCTCGGCACCGATGCGATGCTCCTTTACGATCCGGCCGGCGGGAGCTATGCCTTTTCGTACATCGGGTATAACGGCACGATGGCCGGCGGAGGCGACACCGAAGACAGCCGCTGGGACGACGCCGTGAAGTATCGCCTCACCTATGGCTCGGTCCGTTTCGGTGCGATGTATAAATTCGCCGATGGATCAGCCGGCTGCTACTCGGGCTCCGCAACCTGGACTGCCGGCACCTGTACGCCGGAAGCAGCGCATAACAACGCCTATGGATTCGACCTCGGGGGAGGCTATAGCAAGTTCTCCGGCGACCTCGTCTTCCAACATTACAACCAGGCGATCAGCGTGTTGAACCCCCTGCTGGGGCCTCAAAGTGCGGCGTCTCCATATCAGTCGACCACGGACAGCATCAATACAAACCCCATCACCGGGGCCAATCTAATCGCCACGAGCAACACCCTATATGGCATCGTGACCGACAACAGCGCAATGATGGCCGCTGCCAAGTATTCATCGGACTCGTTCAAGGTTTTTGCGGGCTACGAATACATCTGGCAGAATAACCCGACGGATCCGTTGGGCGTTGGCGCTTCGGACCAGGGTGGATATTTCATGAGCGGTGTCGAAGACAACAATCTTGATTCTGAAAAGTTGGTGCAGATCTGGTGGACGGGCGCGAAGTACACCTACCGTAAAAAAACCGACGTCACTTTCGCCTGGTACCAACAGCGACAGAACGACTTCCGAATTCCACCGACCTGCTCGGCCACCGCCGGTTTCCGCTCATCCTGCGCGGGCACCCTTAACGAGGGATCGTTCTATTTGGATCATCACTTCACCAAGCGTCTCGACTCTTTTGTCGGAGTTGCGTATTCCTTCGTGAGCGGCGGTCTGGACATCGCCATTCCTCATGGCCCGGGCGTTCCCTTTTTAAGCGACAACAACCTTGCTCCGACAATAGGTAGTCGTTTCGTCTTCTGATCGTTTCCGCTGCGGGTCAGTCGAGAGCCCAACGCGGGTTGTGGTTCATCATATTTCTCGAACTGCTCTAATTGAGTGGACAAGACTCAGAGCAAACAGCCACTCTGGATCTGACGGAGAGAAGACTTGAGACCGAGTTCGGAGGTTGGAGGAAATCGAATGCGGTTTTGCAGATTCGCCGTGCTTCTCACGCTCACGGCCTCCATTGGCAGTCATAATTGCCCTGCGCAGAGTACTCTGACGGTTTCGGCGGCAGCCAGCCTGAAGGATACGATGATTCAAGTGGAGACTGCTTACACGCAAAGCGGCGCAGTTATCGCTTTTGCCAATAACTTCGGTTCTTCCGGAACCCTTGCAGCGCAAATCGACCAGGGGGCTCCGGTGGATATATTCATATCAGCCGCGGCAAAGCCGATGGATGACCTTGCAGCCAACGGGCTGATCGTTACAGGCACGCGCCGCAATCTTTTGAGAAACACACTGGTTCTTATTGCGCCGCTTGATTCAAAACTTCATGATTTTCAGGGACTCGCGGATGGATCAGTCCGGCTTATTGCACTGGGCGACCCGGCCAGCGTTCCGGCAGGCCAGTACGGCAAGCAAGCGCTCTTGTCTCTTCATCTTTGGGAACAGCTCAGCGCAAAACTTGTGTTGGGAAAAGATGTCCGTCAGGTTTTGACTTATGTCGAAACCGGCAATGCCGATGCAGGCCTGGTGTATGCAACCGACGCACAATCTTCGAAAAAGGTCCGAGTTGTCGCAACCGCTCCTGAATCGACGCATGACCCAATCGTTTATCCCGTAGCAGTTGTCAAAGGGAGCCGCAACGAACAAGTTTCGCGCAGGTTCGTCGAGTTTCTCCGCAGTCCGATAGCTCAAGCGATCTTTGTGAAACACGGATTTACAATAGCAGCACCGTGACACTGCCCATCGACTATTCGCCGCTGTGGATCTCTCTGGCCACTACGTGCGTGACAACAGTGGCAACGTTCCTTCTGGGAATACTGGCTGCAAGGCTGATGTATGGCGTGCGGGGAAGCCTTCGCGCGTGGATAGACGGTGTTTTGACTCTTCCGCTGGTTCTGCCTCCCACGGTTGTAGGTTTTTTCCTCCTTCTGCTGCTCGGAAGGCGCAGCTTCATTGGCCACGCGTTGGAGCACATCGGCATCGTGATCGTCTTTTCGTGGCCGGCAACGGTGATCGCAGCGACCGTCGTGGCCTTTCCGCTGATGTATCGCACGACGCTGGGCGCGTTTGAGCAGGTCAATCCCAATCTTCTCGATGCCGCGCGAACTCTTGGCGCTTCGGAGTGGAGGGTTTTTCGCAGAGTGCTGCTGGCGCAGGCTGCGCCCGGCGTGCTTGCAGGTACGGTTCTGGCTTTTGCGCGAGCGATGGGCGAATTTGGCGCAACATTGATGCTCGCCGGCAACATTCCCGGACGCACCCAGACGATGCCGATCGCCATCTTTTCTGCGGCAGAGGGTGGCGACATGCGCGTGGCTTTCCTGTGGGTGAGCCTGATCGTCGTTCTCTCGCTGTCCATCATTCGCCTGCTTCACTGGGAGAGAAAGACTCGAAAGACGACTCCGAATCAGAAGACTCTGACGTTGGCTTCTGCCCCTGCTTCGCAAACGCAATTGCCGCACAATCTGGATGAAACTGCGGCTTTCGCTTCGCTTGAGATAAGCGTTGAGAAGGTCCTTGAGTACTTCAATCTCGAGGTCGGATTTCGTGCAGGTCAAAGCGCGCTTGGATTGCTGGGAGCGTCAGGCGCGGGAAAATCCATGACTCTGCGTATGATTGCCGGCATCGTCGCGCCCGACCGGGGGCGCATCGTTCTGAACGGCCGCGTCCTTTACGACAGCGCAACAGGTAAGAAGATCTCTACTGCCGAACGAAAGATCGGCATGGTCTTTCAAGACTATGCGTTGTTTCCGGGGATGACAGTGGCTGAGAATGTCGGCTTCGGATTGAGTGATCTGCCGGAGCGGGAGCGGCGGGCGCGCATCCAGCGGCAGCTTGACCGGATGCACATTGCTGAGCTGGCAGACCGCTATCCGGCGGAGATTTCAGGCGGGCAACGACAGCGGGTGGCAATCGCGCGATGCATGGCCATCGAGCCCGAAGCCCTGCTCCTCGATGAGCCGTTTGCTGCGCTCGATCCGCATTTGCGCAGGCAAACAGAGGAGCAGCTTCGCGAGACGCTAGTCGGCTACAACGGCGCAGTCATTTTTGTGACGCACGATATGGAAGAGGCCTTCCGTTTTTGCAGCGATCTCCTTGTGCTGGACAGCGGCAAGGTGATTGCCAGTGGGCCTAAGCATCAGCTCTTCGAACGTCCCCGGAGCGTTGTGGCGGCGCGGCTGACCGGATGTAAGAACATCGCTCCTGCTCGCCGCGTAGCTGCCGACCTTATCGCAGTAGACGCGTGGAATTGCGAGCTGCGCACGTCCATGGGTGTCCCGGATAAGTTGACCCATGCTGGAATCCGCTCGCATCAGATTTCGTTTAATCCCGCAGCAGATGGAGGTAATACATTTCCTTGCTGGCTGGTTGCAACCAGCGAGGCGCCGCATGAAATGACGCTTTATCTGCGCTTGCACATCGCGCCGTCGACAGGCGATCCGCCTCACTTGCAGGCCGACGTACCCAAGGCTCTTTGGCGCACGCTCAGCGCCAACCCGCAGCCGTGGCGGGTGTGGCTCGATCCAGCAAGGCTTTTACTGCTGGAAGGTTAGAGCGCCGCGACCCGGCATCAACGACTTGAGAATAGAACTGCCTAGAGGTTGACTGTTCCGGATTTCAATGCTTTCCTTATGCGGTCTCATTGACCAAGCGTAAATTGTCTGGCAAAACATGCCTACAAACAGGGGCGATGCAAACGTACTCGCATCTGGCACGCAAAGCCAGAGCCCGTGGACGATTCATTTATTTCCGTGTTTTCGGCAATTCAGCTCCATATTGCAGATAAAGTCAGCCATCTTTTTGCCCTCACAGAAAGGTGTCGAGACGTGTCGAGCCAGGAAGAAGCGCCGGATGTTCTCGGCGAGCCACCCGAAATGGATCGATGGCCGCCGCATGTTCTCCGGTAACTTCGCGCCGGCCCGAATATCCCTTTTGCGCTTCTGATAGAGCGCGACGGCGTCCGACTTCCGTCCCGTCTTCTCTCGGTCAAGGCCTCCGTTCTCGCGGTAACGAATCCACCAGATTCCCGAGTCCGGCTCCTTCTCCGAGACGCCTGTGACCTAGGTTGATGATGTGCGTGGCATGGGGAAATTGCCTCATGGAGGACATTGCACAGAAGTATCCCCAGCGCTTACGCAGATTTGGATATATCGATGTAAGTTGTTGATTTTTGGTGGGCCCGGAGGGATTTGAACCCCCAACCAAGGGATTATGAGTCCCCTGCTCTAACCGTTGAGCTACAGGCCCGCCTCACTCTTATCCTACTATCAACAAAAGAGTAATCATTCACGCTCGTTGGATCGTTGAGTTTGCCACTTCTCTGCCGGTCCGAAAGACTGTCTGCCTCAGCCGGCAAGCTCGGTGAATGAGATGATGGTTGAGGCGATGTCGCCGGTCAGCATTGGCTTGTTCGACGTCGAGGATCGACAGGAATTCTTCCAATGACTCAAAGGTTGATGGTTCTCACCGCAAGACAACTCTACGATGGAAGCCGTCTCATCGACCACCCCATGGTTGTTTTCGAAGACGGCCGTATTGTCTCCATCTCCGCGCGAACAGAGAACTCCGCACCGTATGGAGCAGATATCGTCGATTTTCCCGATGCCACTCTCGCCCCGTCCTTCTTCGACATCCACATCCACGGCGCCGCGGGTCACGACACCATGGAAGGCACGCCTAAGGCGCTCGCTGCAGTGGGCAGATTTCTTGCAACCCGCGGCACCGCTTGCTTTCTTGCGACCACCGTCACGGCAGCACTGGACACGACGCTACGCACGGTCAGCGAACTTGCAAAGCTCATTGCACAGCCACCGGCCGAGGGGGCCGCACGTCCGCTGGGAATTCATCTCGAGGGACCGTTCCTCTCACATGCGAAGCGCGGCGTGCATCCACCGGAGCATTTGCTCGCGCCCGACATCGCCGTCTTCGACAGGCTGTTCGGGGCCGCCGAAGGACATGTGCGGCTGATGACGCTGGCGCCTGAGCTGCCCGGCGCGGCGGAACTCGCTGCGCATGCCACGGCGCGCGGAGTCCGGGTCTCGCTGGGCCACTCCAACGCCACTGCCGCGGAGACGCGCGCCGCGATCGCCGCCGGAGCCGCGAGCGCGACGCACACCTTTAACGCCATGCGCCCGCTCGATCATCGGGAGCCGGGCATCTTGGGCACGGTCCTCACGTGTGACGCGCTCTTTGCCGAGCTGATCTGCGACGGCATCCACTCCATGCCTGAGATGACGAAGATCTGGTGGCGCGCCAAAGGGCCAGAGCGCGCCATCCTCGTCACAGACGCCATGAGTGCAGCAGGCATGCCCGACGGAGAATACCGCCTGGGCGGGCTCAACGTGCAGGTGGCCGACGGTCGCGCCACGATCAAGGACGTCCTCGCCGGCAGCGTACTCACTCTGGACCGCGCACTCGTCAACTTCCTCGCCTATACGGGCGCGACCCTCAAGCAGGGCTTGCGGCTCGTCAGCGGTAATCCGGCAAAGCTCACCGGGTTCGGTGCTGAAGCGGGCACGCTTGCCGCCGGCGGTGCTGCGAATCTCGTCGCGGTCGGCCCGGACGGAACACTCGCCGCTTCTTTCCTGAACGGCAGGCTAGTTTCCAATCCGCGCGCGGATTGATTCCGTCGCATGTAAGCGCGGCCGTTGTGAGATGCATGTGAGAATAATGAGAAGATCGATATTTTGCGCCATTCTCGCCACGTATGTGCTTGGTACTGCGGCTTTCTGCCATACCGGGGCCCAGGTTCCCCACGAATTCACCATCGCTGGCTATGTCTTCCCGAACAACAGCCTCCTCACACACGATCAGATCGATGCGCGCAATCTCACGCGCATTAATTACGCCTTTGCCGCAATCCAGGACGGCCGCATGGTGGCGGGTTCTACCTTCGATGCGCAGAATCTTGCTCTTCTCACGAGCCTGCGCAAGCAGAATCCATCGCTCAAGGTGCTGATCTCGGTCGGCGGATGGCTTTGGTCAAGCGGATTCTCCGATATCTCACTCACAGCGCAATCGAGAAAAACATTCGTTGATAGTGTCATGGATTTTCTTCGCCGCTGCGATCTCGATGGCCTCGATGTGGACTGGGAATATCCGGGTATGCCTGGGGCCGGCCATCCTTTCCGTCCGGAGGACAAGCGAAATTTCACTCTGCTTCTCAAGGATCTGCGCGGCCGCTTCGACCAGGAGCAGAAGGCAACGGGACGCCGGCTGGTCCTCACCATTGCCGCTGGAGCGTCCGACGACTATCTGGCGCATACCGAAATGAACGAGGTGCGGCGCTACGTCGACACGGTCAACCTGATGACGTACGACTACGCGCTTCCTTCAGTGGATTCCATCACCACCCACAGCACGCCGTTGTTCGCCAATCCCGCGGCGCCACGCCAGGAATCCGCTGACGCCTCGGTCCGCGCCTTCGAGCGCGCGGGCGTTCCTTCCGGCAGGATCCTACTCGGAGTTGCCTTTTACGGCCATCTATGGGGACAAGTTGCGGATCGGAATCATGGTCTTTTTCAGCCTGGCAAACCAGCGCCCGGCGATTTTGCTCCCTTCAGTGCCATTCAGCAGAACATGCTTGGCCACGGCTTCACGCGCTACTGGGACAAAGCTGCAGCGGTTCCTTATTTGTACAACGAAGAGACGCAAGAGTTCGTCTCCTACGACGATGCCGAATCGCTGGCCATCAAGTGCACGTATGTCAAGATGCACCAGCTCGGAGGAACGATGTTCTGGCAGTATCTCGATGATCCATCGAGTGCGCTGGTCGAGACTATGTCTCGGGTTCTACGCCAGGCATCTAAAGGCGCACAATAATTCTTCCCTTGCAGGTAAACAATTCGCTCGGCGTCAATGTAAGAACAAAAGAGTGACAAACGGATGACACTCAGAGATCAGCGTATTCGGCATCGTTGAAGAAGCATGACGATGCGTTTGGTTTCGACTTACCGCAACCATAAACTCCCGCGGCGCTCCCAAGCAAGCCTCGCGCAACGGCCGCCGGATCGACTCGATACCCTGCGTCTTCCCATTCATCGGACAGGCTACAGAGTCTTTAAATCCGTAATGGATCTGCTTCTGACCATCGCGATTTTTCCGTTTGCCCTTGTTCTTGGCGTGGGAATCGCGGTCCTCGTCAAAATCAGCTCACCCGGTCCGGTGTTTTTTCGCCATCGCCGCGTGGGAGCAGGGCTGCGGCCGTTTCTTCTTTGGAAGTTCCGAACTATGTTTCAGGGCTCCGATGACACGTTCTCACTACACCTTGCAAACAATCCTGACGCGCACAGAGAGTGGGCCCGCCATCAGAAGCTGCGCTGCGACCCGCGCGTCACTCCCATCGGTCGATTCCTAAGGCGGACGCATCTCGACGAGCTTCCTCAGCTTCTGAACGTGCTTGCTGGGGAGATGAGTCTGGTAGGGCCGCGACCAGTGGTTGAGGAGGAGTTAATGCGATACGGCGCTGGCGATCGCCTTTACGCAGCGGCCAAGCCGGGCATGACCGGCCTGTGGCAGGTCAGCGGGCGAGCCTCTCTCCCCTATGAACGCCGGGTTGCACTGGATATCGAGTACATTGCAACCTGGTCCGTTCTTGGCGACTTTCGAGTGTTGATGAAAACATTCGGCGCCATCTGCGATTCTCGCGGGGTATACTGAATGCGCTGGCGGCTTGCCCCGTTTGCAGATGTCGTAGCGATTACCTAGTTCCGTGGGAATATTTACTTTCACCCTGCTGCGCGTATGCTGGCTCTTCGGTCCGTGGCATCCTGTCCGTCGCGCGCCGTAGCCGCCTTATGAAAGGGGGCTTGTCAAACAATGACCGCGCGCATAGCGGGCAGGATAAGCACCTCTGTTATCTTGCTTGCAGTCGTTATCTGTCTGTGCCACGCCAAGGCCGAAGAACCCCCGCAGGCTGCAGACACCCCTGTAACTCCTTCTGGCCCCCCCCCCTCCGCCGCCACTTCCGCAGATCAACCAACAATGGCGGATATTCTGCGCAAGCTCGACGAATTAAGTGGACAACTTAAAGACGCACATCAGCAAATTGAGCAATTGCAAAGCGAAGTCTCCCAGCTTCGCCAGCAGTTAGGCGTAGTCGGCGAGAACTCGGCCTCGGTCACCACTCTTAAAGAAGCGGTTGAGCAGATCAAGGATGACCAGGAGATGACTCACGCTCAGGTTGCGACGCTGCAACAAACGAAAGTTGAGTCCTACTCCCGATATCCTGTCTCAATCACTGGCCTCGTACTTTTCAATGGCTACGTTGTTGACGGTAGTGTGGACAATCCCGTTCTTCCATTGATCGCGCTGAACCGGAATGCTAACTATCCCCACCATTCTCTGGGCGCAACACTCAATCAAACACAGCTGGGGTTGAACGCGACAGGCCCCAGGGTCTGGAATGCCCACAGCTCTGCACAGATCGTTGCCGATTTCTTCCAGAGCAAAAGCTATACGTCTACCACACCACCCCTTTATCCCGACTTCCATCTCAGAACAGCCGAGATCGATCTAGATTGGCAAGATACGCAAGTTACCGCGGGCTTGGAAACACCGCTGATCTCTCCCCTTTCGCCAACCTCCTTTGCCACTGTCGGAGAACCTTCATTGGCTTGGGCCGGGAACCTGTGGACATGGTTACCCCAACTTACCTTCGAGCAAAGGGTTGAGATGGCACGTGGAGCCAGCGCGGTACTTGGATTTGGTGCTCTCGATCCTGAATCTGGCGACGTTACGGGCGAAGCCACCTACGGAATCCAGCGCACAAATCTTCAGCCCGGTTATGAAGCTCGAACCGCATGGGAATGGGGAGAAAGGAGCCACCCCTTTGAACTTGGCGCGAACGGCTACTATACGCGACAGCTGTTTTACGGAAACGAAAAGCTCGACTTCTGGGCTGGCACAACAGACTGGCGATTCCCACTCGTCAAGCCCTTGGAGTTCTCCGGGGAGTTTTATAGGGGGCGCGGTATCGGCGACCTCGGCGGTGGCACGTTTAAAAACATCGTAACTGGATATGACAATGGCCAAGCCAAATCCCTCGACGCAGATGGCGGCTGGACTCAGGTTGCAGCCCGGTTTAGATCTACCACTGAATTGAACGGGTTCTTTGGCGTCGACTCGGCCTATGCCTCTGAGGTTCGCGCAGGCACGCCTGTGGTTGCGACCTCGCCATACTTGTATCTGATCAGAAATCAGAGTTTTGGGGGGAACTTCATCCTGCGCCCGCGGACTTATCTGATTCTATCTGCGGAATATCGCGGACTTCGCTCCTGGTACATTTTAGGGCCAGTGCGAGCTGCGCAGAATATGACCCTCACGATGGGGTATATTTTTTGAAACGCCCGCGTCCAGCCCTTTCCTTTGTTCTTGCAACGTGCCTTGCCGTAGACGTTGCGCTCATCCTGTGTGCCCAAGCTGCAGGCGTCGATGTCATCGCGCGTGTCAAAGTCAGCGAATCTGGGATCACTTTGGAGCGCTCGCCCCACTCAGATGAGGGAGTTGTGCTATGGTTAACTCCGGTTGACAACTCACTGGCCAAACCGGCCCCTGCACCTCTACACCACTATCAGCTTGCCCAAAAGAACAAGCAATTTCAGCCGCATCTCCTCGTTATTCCGGCTGGCAGTATCGTCGACTTTCCTAACCTCGATCCTTTCTTTCACAACGTCTTCTCTCTTTTCAATGGCCGTAAATTCGATCTTGGACTCTACGAAAGCGGAAAAACCCGGAGCGTGCATTTTGACCGCCCCGGAGTCTCCTTCATATTCTGCAACATTCACCCGGAGATGAGCGCCGTTGTAGTCTCGGTTCCAACACCCTACTTTGCATCGTCCACTCCTGATGGCTCTTTGGTAGTCCATAACGTGACGCCTGGCACTTATGACCTTCATCTATGGGCCATTGGCAGTGGTGACAACTTATCGTCGGCGCAAATTCATCGGGTGATTGTCGCAGATGCCCCCACCGATATGGGCGCCTTCACCGTACAATCGGCTCCGGCCGGTCCGCATAAGAATAAGTTCGGCGAAGATTACGATCTGCGACGCCCTGACAAATATTGATACTCTGATTACATTAGACTCGCCATTCTTTACTTCGGAGACTGCGACTCTATCGGTTTGATGTAATCTCAGCAAGCGTTGTCAGGCCCATGCCGCGCCCGCAGTCCGTTGCGTAAATGATCGTATGGATGCCCTCCCACGAGGGATCGGTCGCATTGCAGGCGCCATATGTAAGTTGCCGCACAGTATGTGCTTCTAGAGACTCGTTTACTACTTGCCAATGCTCAGCGATCAATATCATCAATAAGATGGCGTCTCTGTCGTTTGAGATCGCAATCGACTTTACGTTCGCGCCTGGCCGCAGAAGTACTTCCGCTGCGGTATCGCGGGAGACGAGAAACACCGCTGGCCCCTGCGCCGTTATTGCGCTGAAGACAAAGTGGCCCTCAGGTGCACCACTGACCGCACGAACGTCAATATCTGGCAGCGTAACGCGCACAGGCTGTTCTGAAGTGCCACAGCTGTGGGTGTCGGCAATCCACAAGCTGCCATGCCCATGCTCTTCGCGAATGAAGGCGAGACTGTTTCCGTCCTGCGATAGCGCCGGAGACTCCGCATTCTGAATCCCACAACCTGTGGAGGCGTTGTTGTTCGGTCCTACCTCCGTAATCGTTGATCCCGCGCTCGTCGCGGTCTCGATCCAGAGTATCCTGCCTTCGCGGTCGGCGGCATAACTCAATTCATCCTCCGCCGATGCGTCGTGAACCGGAACCCCATCGCGCAGGACCTTGTAACCTGTGTCGAGCATGGCCACATAGTAGATGCCCTGAGCGGTAGCTCGCGGTTGCGTTCTCATCCGCGCCCCGTCCACCTCGGCTATCCTGCGCGATTGAGTGATCTCCATTGATTTCAAGTGCCGAAGCGAGCTCGCAAACCCAATCAGCCAAAGCGCAGGAAAGAGGGCTGCGAATACACAGTAAATCTCGCGCCGATAGCGACGCTGGTCATCATTGTGGACGGCGAAGCCGGAGGGAAGCCCGTCTGACTTCACACTCCGGAGCAAAGGCGGCGAGAGAACTACTACATAGAGGATGATCAGGCCGACTCCGGCCCACAACTTCGGCATCAATAAGGCTACGAAAGTCGACGACAGAGCACCGGCGGGCACGATGTTCCGTGCGTTGCATGCGATTGCATATATCGCGAGGAAAGGCCAGCTGAGCCGCGGCCGGATTCTCTCGATGATGGCGTACGTTGGCACTGCGGCGCCGATTAAAGCGACAAAATGATAGGTGGAAGGCGCGGATGATAGAAACATCAGAAGGGTCAAGAAGGCGCACCATTCGATGGTTTCGCGATCGTCGGGTCGGAACTCCCACCGCAACCGCGACACCACCGTTGTCGTCAGCAATGCCTGCCAAAGTGCATAGACAGCGGCATAAAGAAGCGGTGAGGATACAAGTGGATGTGGATTCAATTCCGGATCAAATAGGAAGATCCGGTGAAACATCGCCGAACTAGATGCTAATACAGCCGTATAAGGATCAATTGCCTCGCCATTTAGCAGGCGTGGCAATTGCCGCCACAGATACGTCGTCGTAGCGGTTTCGCCAAACAGAACCAAGCAAAGCGCACCGCAACCAACGGCGGTTGCAGCCGCCGCGCCCACAGCGCGCCACCTCTTTTTTACGAGGAAATAGAAACAGTAGAAGAGCGGATAAATCTTTAAGGCGCCGGCAAGCGCAATGCAGCACCCGCTTGCGACTTGCTTGCCGCGCATATGAAAATGCCACCCAACCACTAGCAGCGCGAACACCACCAGATGCATCTGTCCGAGAGCAAGATCATTGCGTAAAGGAAGCACCGCAAGTAACGCAATGAGCCATGTTTTTCTTAACGGCAGATCACAGGTCTTACTCAGCAGGTGAACCACGGCAATCAGAAGCCCAATATTCAGAAGGACCCAGACATGCTTTGCCTGCAAAATATCCAGCCACGCGAGCGGCAATAGTGGAACCGCGCAGAACGGAGTAAGTCCCGAGAACCCGACTAATTGATGATGAACGCCTAAATGGTCGGCTATGCGCTGAAACCAAACCCAATCGTAGATCCGATCGAGGCTGTAATGTTCCGTGACAAGCTTTGCCCCCATGTAATATTGCGGGAAATCGCTTCCGAGCACGCGCCAGCGGGACAAGACGCCCTTCCATAGAACCGATGCCCCTAGACCGGCAATTGTGACGATTTCGATGTATCGTTGAACGTGCTTGAACATCTTCTCGTCCGGCTTGGCTTGTTGCGAGACATCGATGGGCATCGGTCAGGTCGCTCAGAGGAATAAGACGGGCGATGTTTCGGATGAGTGAATCAACTGCTTCCATCGCGCGACGGACCGAAGATAGTTGCAGTCGGAACTTAGGTGATAACCGAGACGACGCAGCTGGTAAAACAGTGCATCCATCAAGTACCGGACCTTCAGCTTGGTTCGCACCGCTGCGTCGTCGCTTATACTGTGAGGAATTCGGAAGGGAAAAAGCCTGCGGAGCGAGTACGACCGCCAGGCTGCCCGATCCTTACAGAATTGCCGCTGAACCAGAAGCGCCAATTTCGTTCCAGGCGGGTCCGCATAGACCCACTCTTCCCTGAAATGCTCGACCCAAAGAGCACTCTCCTTTGAAAGGTACCCTTGGCATAGATCGCCAAGCGGCGATGGCAACCATACTGAAAATTCCGCACTTACAATAGACAGAACCAGCGCGCACGCGGAAGCCATGCCAGGATCTGCTGCAGTCAGCCGAACTACCCCATGCCATAACTCATCGTTCTTATGCTCCCGGCGAAGAAATATAGCAATCTCATAAATCGACAGAAGCCGAACCCATGAATCCAGAAGATGCCTGAATACATGCAAGAGAAGTTGAAAGAACTGCCACGCCGGAGCCAAGCATGGGATAGCCACTCCGCGGACAGTACGCATATAAATGCCTTCCATCCATTCTTTCGGTATCGAGAATCCACCTAGTTCGGTCTCAGGTTCCCACAACTGCGTATGCAGCTCCACAGCTGGTCCCTCTGACAAGTCATACAGCCAGGAATCAGCGGTCAGATGCCTTGTCCACGGCCGCGCCAAGCGCATTTCTCCCGAGTCGGCAGTATGCACCAGCTTGTAACCGAGGGTTTCGAGTGTCACAGTCGCATGACTTGCGTCGCTGGAATCGATCAGTAGGTCAAAGTCCACCTGATGGCGTTCTCGAATCGTCGAGTAGCAGTCAGGAATCAGGCTGAATCCTTTGAGACAACAGAATCGCAGGCGCTGTGCCGCCAGCAGGGATTGAATCGTGTCGAGGGACGTGAGCATGGCGCTCATACGCCGCTCGTTGTCGTGCAAACGTTTTTCGAGCGATTGAAGCACAGATTCCGGAATGCGCGGTCTCGTGCCCACGCCTTCGAGGAGCCGCGCAGCGAAAGGAAGCGCAAGTCCGCTACGGTCGAGCCAAGGAAACTGTTTAGTCCACTCGTTCTCCTTCCACCCTTCAAGCCGCGCCGTCCGGCCCGTAGCCAGGAAAGTCACCACTGCCTTTCGAAACAAAGGGATCTTAGTCACGATGAGCCGCCGCTTTGATTGAGCGCCGCGCCACCGGTTCAATGACGTCAGTTACGGCCTTGAAGTATGCCTCGACAGCTTCTCCTGATTCAGCGGCAACGAGAAATCCAGCTCCGGCGCCAGTCTCTGGGTCGAAAGCAAACCAGCCTTGCTGCCCCATTTCAATGAACACCGTTTGTCCATCGCGTAGCACGCGAAGCGAAGATGAGCCATTCGAGCCGCCGAGTGCACTCTCTATAACAAACTCCCAGTGAAGATCTATTCCTGGTTCTACGTGGGGGGCCGGCTTGAAACCCAAATCCAACGCCGCACGCAAGATGACGGAAGAATTGGTATCGATGCGCACCGCCATCCCCAGCCATCGGCAAGTTGCATTCAAGTCAAGCGCGATACCGCGATGCATCAAGCCTGCCTGCTGCGCAACATTGGGCTCAGCAGCGGACATCGCGTTCGCTGGCGCCGCGTACGAGTTTCCGTTATGCATGGTCATTCGATACCTGGCCAGCTTGCGCACGTTTCCACGAGTTGAAAGGGACGGCCGGGCGATTCTCAGGCAGAGTGCCGGTTCGAAGGATATCGGCCAAAGCATCGTCGATCACGGATGCAACTTTACGTGGTGAAGCGTCGAATTCGACACGCAGACACACGGAATCTGATAAACCTCGCAATAGGTCAATCTGCGCCCGATACGCCGGCGCAAGCGGGCCAGTCAACCGTTCGATGTCAGAGCACAGCCAGTTGATCGCCTCTGTCGCAGTGACCGGCGAGATAACGATCCCCGGTTGTTTACTGCGTTCCAGCAGAACGATGCATCGTATTGGACAGTGATCTTTTCGAGACAGCCCGAAACACCTCTGCGGAGAGACCTCGTAGGCGAGCTCCCCATTGAGCGAATGCGTGCACGAGTAACTCGCAAGCTCTGGGAAATAGACAGTGGCGTCAGGAAGTAACTTAACTGGGACGGGAACACTCCATGCACTTAGTCCAGCCATATCTTCCGCCAGATACGTCCAGTCGTCGGCAAGAAAGCGGTAACCGCGCCGCGCCAGAGTGACAACAAGCGTCGATTTACCCGCGCCTGACCGGCCGGCCAGCAGAATACCCGAATCGTTGTTCGCCAGGCAGGCGGCATGCACGGGAACTACAGCAATGACTGGCGCAAGAATGCCAACGACCGCGGGAAGAATGTCTTTATGCCAGCGATTTGCGTCAGAGACGATCGCATCCGAGAAAAGACCGCAGACGCGGCAAGTGCGCAGATTGAACCACACAGAATCCGCATGAGTGAATCGCGCAAGCGCAAAATAACCTCTGCCGCGAAACCACGGCGAATCCTCAGTGCTGCCGTAGCGATCTTCGCGCTCGATCAGCTTTAGCTCCGCCGCGGGACGTTCGGGCGCAGCTCCCGCATCCCACGGTGAGAAAAATGACGATGTGTGGCTGAGAATGGCAGGGCTGTTGGAGCGCACGAGCAGAGGTTTGCCCGCAAACGAGAGGTACTGCGAGTAGGCAAGACGCTCAGTCGTAAATTCTGCAATCGCCGTCAACTCATGCTCCAGACTCAGAGTATCTTCAAAATCGCACCGCAAAATCTGCCCGCTTGCCCAAATGACAAAGGAGTGACAATCGCCTGACACCGCGTCATGTGCGTTAGTGGCACAACTGATTTGAGAGCACAGAAAAGCTCTTCAGACTTCTATGTCGGCCCTCCCCCTCATCACGACAATCGCTCCCGCGACTAGACCAGCGCACAAGCAAGCGGCCTCTGCCGCGGCGGGCGGGAAAGTGGTTTTGTTCTATCCGGCCTATGACGGACCGGTGCTGGGCCCACCGCTATGCCTGCTCTCTCTCGCTGCGCCTCTCTTGCATGAGGGTTATGAGGTCGTGGTGATCGACGAAGTCATTACGTCAGAGCTGCCAGAGCGAATTCTCTCCGCGTGCGCCAACGCAATCTGCTTCGGTATCTCGGTGCTAACAGGGCCGATGATCAACTCCGCGCTGCGCGCTGCAGCGATCGTCAAAGCCGCGTATCCCAAACTTCCAGTCATCTTCGGTGGCTGGCATCCAACACTTGCTGCCGATCAAACGCTGCGCAACGACTTGGTCGATCTGGTGGTTCGTGGACAGGGAGAGGTCACTCTCGTAGAAATCGTCCGCAATCTTCGCGCTGGCCAAGACCTGGGCGGCATAGCCGGCGTCTCGTTCAAACGCGGCACACAGCATTTCCATAACCCCGATCGTGCAGTGGCGCACCTCGCCGACCTTCCCGCTCCCGCATATCATCTGGGCGAATTCGATGCATATGAGCGTGTCTCCGGCATTCGCAAGTTGACTTATGCAACCAGCGTTGGCTGCCCCTACGCCTGCAATTACTGCACTGACACGGTCTTCTATCATCGCCGTTTCAACGCCTATTCGGCGGATCACGTCGTTAAGGAGCTTACCGAGCTAGTTACCCGCTACAGGATTCAGGAAGTCGCGCTGTTTGACTCGAATTTCCCCGTCGATGTCCACCGCGCGGTCGCCATAGCTCGCGGCATTTACGACTCCGGAGTGCGCTTCACATGGACCTTCCAGGCGTCCACCGACTTCCTGTCACGCATGTCCGACGAAGAGGTTCGGCTTCTTGGAGCCAGCGGCGTCCGGTTTATGGGCTTTGGCACCGAGTCCACATCAGAAGAAGTTCTAAGGCTGATGAACAAGCGCCATCAGCGCCTGGGCGAGATGTACGAAACCGCGCGCAAAGCTCAGCTTGGCAACATTCGCGTCAGTTTCAATCTCATCTTTGGCTATCCGGGCGAGACGGAGAAAGACCGCGTCGAGACGCTTGAAACCATGAACCGGATCGCGCAGCGCTATCGCAACGTCAGCTTCTCTCCAAACATCTTTACACCCTACCCTGGCATTCCTATCTGGCCGCAGCTAAAAGAAATGGGCGTACGCGAACCTTCGTCTCTTGAAGAGTGGGCCAGCCTTCCGCTAGGCAAGAACATTCTTCCCTGGCTGCAAGGCGCCCAATTGAAACGCCTCCAGCGCATGCTTGACTATTTCATGATCAACAACAACATCCGCAAAACCATGAAGCACACACGGTTTGCCGGACGGATTCTCAATGCGCTACTGAGCGCGCCGATGGAGTGGCGTCTGCGAAGCCGCTTTTTCCTTGTGCCTTGGGAGATTTGGCTGGCTCGCGCCACCGACCGCCTCGTCTCGCGGCGTTCGCTGATCACTGGCGTTCCTTTGCCGGCCAAATCAAGAGAGGCTTGCTGAATGTCGGAGACTCGCATTAGCAACGCTCACGTCGACCATACCGGCAAAGCCGATGTGCTCTTTACCCACTCGTGGCACCTGTGGAACGACCCGAAGCAGGCAGAGCGCCATCAACCTTACCCGCCGCTGGGAACTCTATATGCGGCTGCACTGGCGCGTGCTTCCGGCTTTTCGGTTGCCGTCTTCGATACGATGCTCAGCGATCCTGCAAGCGGCTTCGCCGATGCGCTCGATCGTCATCGTCCTCGCTTGGTTGTCATCTGCGAAGACAGCTTCAACTTCCTTTCCAAGATGTGCCTTTCGGTGGTGCGTGAAGTCAGTTTCGCCATGCAGGCCAGAGCCGAGGAACGGGGAATTCCTGTCATCATCCACGGATCCGATTCAACGGACAATGCGCTCGAATATCTGCGCCGCGGCTTTCTGGCCGTGCTACACGGCGAATGCGAAGCGACGCTCGTGGAGTTCCTCGACGCATTCATGCGCCGGGACGAACGATTCGCGTGGCAATTCCAAGGACTGTTTTATCTCGACGCTCAACGCGAGCTTATCTCTACTGGCGCGCGGCATCGGTCGCTGGACCTCGATCGTTTCCCGCTTCCGGCGCGTGACTTGATTTCTATGGATCGTTACAGCGAGATCTGGCAGAGTCATCACGGCCGGACTTCAACAAACATCGTGGCCAGCCGCGGCTGCCCGTTCCGCTGTAACTGGTGCGCCAAGCCAGTGTTCGGCAATAAATTCGTGCTGCGCTCGCCCGACTCCGTGGCCACTGAGATGAGACTGCTCAAGTTTACTTACGGCATCGAGCACCTCTGGTTTGCCGATGACGTCTTCGCGCTCGATCGCCACTGGGCGAAGGAATTTTCCAGTTCGGTTCGTGCCAGGCACGCCGCACTGCCATTCAAGATTCAGTGCCGCGCCGATCTACTTTGCCCCGAAACAGTCAGCGCCCTGAAACAAGCCGGTTGCGAGGAGGTTTGGATGGGAGCTGAATCCGGCTCGCAGACCATCCTCAACGCCATGGATAAAGGGCTCAGCGTGGCATCGATCAAGCAGGCGCGCGAACGCCTGGCAGAGGCGGGCATTCGCGCTGCGTTCTTCCTCCAATTGGGTTATCCGGGTGAAACGCTCGCCGAAATCGAAGAGACCATCGCTCTGGTGCGCCGCTGCCATCCCGACGATATCGGCGTCTCGGTATCGTATCCATTACCCGGAACGGTCTTTCATGAGCGTGTCTATCGCCAGATGGGCCCTAAACAGCACTGGCGCGACAGCGACGATCTGAGTGCCATGTTCCGTGCCACTTATACCGATGATTTTTATCGCGCCGTCCGTAATGCGCTACATGCCGAAGTGAATCTCTACGCGGGGCCGCGCGATGAGTGCGCGCAGGATCGGCTCAAGGCCATGTGGGACGAGGTTTATCGGATCGAAAAGCACTCCCGTAACGCTTTTCCCACTCAACTGCCGGTGATCGAGAACGGGGCGCACAGCCAGCTCGCGGCATGCACTGGAGAAGCTGCTGAGCCCCGCACCAGTGCATGCGCCATTTGAGCGCGGAAAGGAGCCTTTGTGGATCTGCTGCTTACGCATGGATATTTTCTTTTTGAAGATCCCAAGGAGCTTCAGATCATGAAGCCCTATCCGCCGCTTGGGCTCTTGTATATCTGCTCGCACCTGCGCAGCCGCGGTTTCTCGGTCGAGGTCTTCGATAGCACGTTTCAATCCCGCGATGCACTGCGCCAGCGCTTGCTCAGCGACCGTCCATCCGTGCTGGGAGTCTATGCCAACCTGATGACGCGTCCCAATGTAGTAAAGATTCTGCGTGAAGCCAAGCAGGCTGGCTGGAAGACTGTCGTGGGCGGTCCCGAGCCCGGCGCATACGTCGACGAGTATCTTCAGGCGGGCGCCGATGTGGTTGTTCTTGGCGAAGGTGAACTGACGCTGGAGGAGCTTTTGCGGGCATGGTCCGGCAACGATCCAGCCGCCATCGAGGGCATCGCGGGAATCGCATTTCGCGCGAGTGACGGTTCTACGCAGCGCACTGAGCCACGAGCCCAGATTACCGACCTCGACGCGCAACCCTGGCCGGCACGTGACGCCATCGATGTCGATCGCTACGTCGAGACCTGGCGCACGCACCACGGCAAGGGCTCGGTCTCTCTGATTACCGCGCGTGGCTGTCCGTTCCGTTGCGAGTGGTGCAGCCATCAGGTCTTCGGCCAAACGCATCGCCGCCGCAAGCCAGAGCTGGTTGCGGACGAGCTGGAGTGGCTCATCGCTCGCTACAAGCCCGACGTGCTCTGGATTGCCGACGATGTGTTCACCATCAATCACGGCTGGCTCGATGGCTGGAGACAGGAGCTCAGTCGACGCAAGATCCGCATCCCGTTCGAGTGCATCTCGCGCGCAGATCGCTTGAATGAAGAAGTAATCAAAATCCTCGCCGAGCTGGGCTGTTACCGCCTCTGGATCGGCTCTGAAAGCGGATCGCAGCGCATCCTCGATTCCATGCAACGCGGCGTAAAGGTGGAGGCGGTGCGCCAGGCAAATGCATTCTGCCGCCGTTACGGCATCCAGACCGGCATGTTCCTGATGTGGGGCTATGAAGGCGAGGAGATCGAAGATATTGAGCAGACCATCGAGCACGTTCGGCTCTCACGGCCGGACACTTTCCTCACTACGGTTTCCTACCCGATTAAAGGCACGCCTTACTACAAGAAGATTGCTTCGCGCCTGATTCAGATTAAGCCGTGGGGCGAAACCTCCGACCGCGAACTCGACGTCGCCGGACGACGCCCGCGCGAATTCTATCGCGTAGCAGACGAACTCCTGCGCCTTGAAATGGAACTGGAACAGACCCGTACCAGCCGCGATTGCAGCGGAGATCCACCACTTCGCATTGGAGAGCTTGAGTCACGTATTGCCGAGCGCCGTCAAGCTCTTCATGCGTGGCCCAGCCAACAGGAGGCCGCTGCTTGTCAGTAAGACTCCCCATCACGGCGAACCCGGTTCCAGGCGGCGTGGCCTTCGATCGCATTGCCTCGCAGTACGACGAGATCTTTACGTATTCCGCCATCGGAAGAGCGCAACGACAGCTCGTGCATCGCGCGGTGCAGCCCGTCTTCGTTCGCGGCAGCCATATCCTCGACCTCAATTGCGGCACTGGAGAGGATGCGTTGCACTTCGCCGCTCAAGGCGTCGAAGTTGTCGCCTGCGACGCCTCGCCCGCCATGATCGATGTGTGTTGCCGTAAGCTGGCGACAGCCGGCGCCGCTCTTCCCGTTAGATTTCTTGTCTGCCCCAATGAGAGCCTCAACGATCTCACCGGCTTCGCTCCGTTTGATGGAGCGCTCTCCAACTTTGGCGGACTTAATTGCACCGCCAACCTGGCTGCTGTCGGCCGCATGATCGCGCCTCTAATCCGGCCAGGAGGCACGCTCTTTGTTTGTTTCATAGGCCGCGTCTGTGCTTGGGAGATCGCATGGTATCTCCTTTCGGGCCGATGGGGAAAGGCTTTTCGCCGCATTCACTCTTCCGGTTCGATGGCTAAGATTGGCGGTTTTAGCATTCGCGTCCACTATCCCACGGTCCGCCAGATTGCCGACGCATTCACTCCATCGTTTCGACTCCAGGCGTGGCGCGGCATCGGTGTTGCGCTTCCACCTTCCTGGCTGGAACCCTTCTTTCGCAACCGGCCGCGCATTCTTCGCTGCCTGCAATGGCTCGATTGCCGTCTTAGCGCTTGGTTGTTGCTTCGCGGGCTTGCCGATCACATATTGCTGCACTTTGTCCGGGAGGAGCAATGACCACCGCCATCGCTAGTCCCCGTCATCTGCAGCTCGACGAGTCCGAGCAAGCGATCCGGCTTTGCTGTCCGTGTTGCGCTGCCGCGTCGGGACTTATTGGAGACCGGGACGACGCATCGCTTGAAGATATGCTGCGCTGCCAGAACTGCGGCCTGAAGATTCGAAAAACGGCAGGCGTTTGGAGGATGCTGACCACGGATCAACAAACGCGCCTTGCATCGTTCGTGAAAGATTACGAGTTCATCCGCCGCAAAGAGGGGCGTTGGTCCAACGATCCGGCCTTTTATCTTGCCCTGCCGTTCGCCGACCTCACGGGAAACTTCAGCGATCAATGGCGCATTCGCGCACGCAGCTTCCGCTACATTGAGCGTAAGCTCCTGCCGCAGATGACGAATCTGCTTGGTCCATCCCTGCGCATTCTCGATATTGGCGCCGGCAACGGATGGCTCAGTTACCGGCTGGCCCTTGCCGGTCATCGTCCCGCTGCGGTCGATCTCTGCGCCAACGCATTCGATGGCCTTGAAGCCGCGGCTCCCTTCGCCACCGTGCTCGAGGATTTCTTCCCGCGTTTTCAGGCGGAGATGGATCGCCTTCCCTTTGCAGACGCCCAGTTCGATGTGGCCATTTTTAACGCGTCGCTTCACTACTCCACCGGCTACATGCGCACCATTCGCGAAGCCGTTCGCTGCCTCCGCCCCGGCGGCTACATCCTCATCGTGGACTCACCCTCCTATCGCCGCGCTGAGGCTGGCGAAGCCATGCGTGCCGAGCGCGCCCGCCGCTTCCAGTCTGAATTCGACGCGCGGGGCCGTGCACTTCCGTCGCGCGAATATCTCACACCTGAAGATATCGAGGAGCTTTCCACCCTCGGAGTCCGCTGGACCAAGCATCTTCCCTGGTTTGGATTGCGCTGGTGGATGCGCCCATGGATCGCGCGCCTGAAAAGGCGCCGTGAACCGTCGCAATTCTATCTCTATGAAGGGAGGCTTGAAACGCTGTGATTCTTTTATATTTCCCAAAGCTCACAAAGCCCAGAAATCGCCGTTTTCCGCTGTCCATCATGGCTCTGGCAGCGGTGCTGGAAGGCCGCGAGCCGTACGAAATCGTCGATGGCAACCTCGACACTGACCCCGACGCAACTCTTGCCCATCTGATCAAAACGCACTCTGTCGAACTGCTCGGTGTCAGCATCATGCCCGGCCCGCAGATGGTCTCTGCCATGCACTCGTGCCGAACGATTCGCGAGAAATTTCCGCATGTTCCCATCGTTTGGGGCGGTTACTTCCCGTCTATTTATCCCG
This sequence comes from Occallatibacter sp., assembly GCA_049521075.1. GTDB lineage: Bacteria > Acidobacteriota > Terriglobia > Terriglobales > Acidobacteriaceae > Telmatobacter. Next base: position 40,554 of record JBEKPD010000013.1, on the reverse strand, counting down.
ACGCGACGCTGAACACGCCGTACGTCGACTACGCAGTCCGCGGCCAGGGTGAAACCACGCTTCTCGAACTGATCGATGCCATTCGCGGCCAGCGCAGTTTCCCCTCCATCGCCGGACTTTCATGGAAGGACGCATCCGGACGCCGCGTCAATAATCCCGAACGCGGCATGCAGCCCCTCGACGGGTTTCCGTGGATGCCCTATCATCGGCTTCCCGTCGCCAGTTATCTGCGTCCCTCCTTCTTCGGCAAGCGTACGGGCGCGCACCAAGCCAGCCTCGGCTGCCCCTTCCAGTGCACTTTCTGCGGGGTCCACAAAGCCTTCGGCAGCAAAGAAAAATTCGAGTCGCCCACCCGAACCACAGCAATTCTGGCCCACCTCGCCAAAGAATACGGGATGGACGGCGTGCAGTTCTTCGACATGAACTTCTTTCTCCACGAGTCGCACACCTGCGAGCTTATGGAGCGCATGGTGCCGCTCAATCTTCATTGGTGGTGCGAGGGCCGCATTGACGCCATCTGCCGCTACTCCGACCGCACCCTCGCCCTTATCCGCAAAGCAGGTTGCACCATGATGTTCTGCGGAGCCGAATCGGGATCGAACCGCACCCTTCAGGAGATGAAGAAAGGCATAACCACCGAGCAGACGCTCTCCGTCGCCCGGCGTCTCCGCGACGCCAACATCATTCCCGAATTCTCCTTTGTCTTCGGTAATCCCCGCGATCCCGAGGGCGATACCCGCGAATCGATCGCCTTCATTCGCACCGTCAAACGGATCAATCCCGCAGTTGAAATCATTGTTCATCACTACACGCCAGTGCCCCAGCGCGAAATGAAGATGTTCGGAGGCATCGACGGCCTAGTCGATTTTCCTTCCACTCCCGAAGAGTGGGCCACGCCGCGCTGGTACAACTTCACCATTCGCGTCAATCCCTCCATGCCCTGGCTCAAGCCACGCACCAGGCGGCTCATCGACAACTTCGAAACCGTGGTGGCGACGCGCTGGCCCACCGTTCAAGATATTTACGCCAGCCGCTGGAGCCGTTTCTTCCTTGCCGCTCTCGGCTCCTGGCGCTATCTCACCCGCATCTACTCCGCGCCTGCCGAGCTGCGGCTCGCTCAGGACTGGATTCGCCTGCGCCGCCCAAAGGAAGAGAGCATATGAGCCCAGGCAAAGCAGCTGCCACCGATCCGCCCGAAGCGGTACCGCTCCCTCCGGAGGGCGCCTACCAGCTCTGGGCCCAGCACTACGATTCCGCAGTCAATCCCCTTCTGGCTCTCGAAGAGCGCCGCATGGTCACTCAACTCTGCGACTTCTCAGGCAAGGACGTCGTCGATCTCGGATGCGGCACTGGGAGATGGCTCAAGAAGCTTGAGCGTCTCCGGCCGCATTCTTTGACCGGCGTCGATCTCTCGCCTGCCATGCTCGAACAAGCCCGCCTCAAGTGTTCGCCCTCGACGCGTTTGCTCCAATACGACTGCATCGAGACACCCCTCCGCTACCGCAGTGCAGATCGCGTTCTAGCGTCGTTCCTTTTGTCGTATCTTCCCGATCTCGCCGCCTTCGCACGCGAGGCAGCACGCGTTCTGCGTCCCTCGGGCGCGATCCACGTCTCCGATCTCCATCCCAACACCACGGCCTACGGTTGGCGCCGCACCTTTCGCGCCGCAGGTACGGTTTTCGAGATTGAAACCCATCGCTACACGCTGGCTCACCTGACTGAGACGATGTGGCGCTCAGGATTGCGCCTCGACCAATTCGCCGAATGGTCCTTGGGCCCTCCTGAAGCCGCAATTTTCGAGCGAGCAGGCAAGCTCGACACCTATCTCCAGGTCGAGTCTCTGCCCGTTGTCTACTGGGCGCGGTTCACGCTTGCCGGAGCCCGGCCGTGACGCCGCCGGCCCCGCGATGCAGTCAAGCCGCGCCGCGCGAGCTGGTTCTCGCGGGCGCCCGCGTTGCGCGTACCTCGCAGATCGCCGAGCACCTCACGGTTCACCTGCGCGGCCATCGCATTCAAAGCCTTCTCTCGCCTCAAGTCCGTCCCATCCACGCTGTACAAATCGATCTCTCCGGTTGTCTTGTCCTCCCCGGTCTCATTAACGCCCACGATCACCTGGATTTTTCGCTCTATCCGCAACTCGGCCGCGGTCCATATCCCAGTTGGCGCGAATGGGCTGAAGACATCTATCGCCCTCGAGAATCTCCGGTGCGGGAACTCCAGGAGGTTCCCCGTGAACTCCGCTTCTGGTGGGGAGGGATTCGCAATCTGCTGTCCGGCGTTACAACCGTATCCCAGCACGACCGCTATCTACCTGAGGTTCTCGGCTCGGATTTTCCAGTGCACGTTCCCGCAGAATATGGCTGGGCCCACTCCGTGAGCGATGCGCCAAGCGTCGCCCGCCGCGCGAACGAAACTCCCGCCGACTGGCCCTTCCTCATCCACCTTGGCGAAGGCACCAACACAGTTGCCGCCCGGGAGTTCGATGAGCTCGCAGGCGCCGTCGCGCTCAATCCTCGCATCGGCCTGATTCACGCGGTCGGGCTGACATCTACGCAGTGGCAAACAGTACGCCAGCTCAACATGGGCGTCGTCTGGTGCCCTGTTTCCAATCTCTTCACGCTCGGCAAGACCCTGCCCCTCAGGCAAATCAAATCTCTCACCAACGTAGCGCTCGGAACCGACTCGCCACTCACGGCAGCAGGCGATCTGCTCGACCACATACGCTTTCTCCACGAGATGCTTCGCGTTTCCCCGGCGCTGCTCTATCTTCTGGCGACGACGCGCGCGGCGAACTTGCTGCGCCTGAAAGAGGGCCAGGGCCGTCTCGAACCTGGCGGCCGGGCCAGCCTGATTGTTGTTCGTGACCGCGATACCACACCCGCCAACACTCTGGTGCAGTTAGCGTGGATCGACATCGAACTCGTCGTCCAGTCTGGGCGGATCGTTCTGCTTTCGCCTGCCCTGGCCGCGAACCTTCCTCCCGAACTTACGTCTCACCTGGAGAGCCTCTGGGTCGACGGCACCGAGTGCCTCATCCACGCTCCGGTCGCTCACCTTGTTAACCAGACCGCGATTACTCTCGGCACTTCTTTCAAACTTTCAGGCCGCAGTATCGCGCTCGAACCCGCACAGTCTTTTCCGCAGCTACATCGCGAAGGGCTGTCGCACGATTGCCTGCCCTTTGTAACCAAAATGTCATTTCCGCCGGACCGCATGACATTCCCCACCAGGGAGCGCGACAATGATAGTGGAGGTAGAACCCGTGTTTTCGTGCGATGTCCCCGAGGTTCGTAGCATAACCCGAAGCCGTGAAATGCAGGTCCTTCGACTCCGCTTGGCCAGGATTCGGGCCAAACGTCGCTCAGGATGACAGCTTCCATTTATTTTGCGAACTTTAGAGACATGACACTGGCGCGGGCTACGAAAGTCCACCATGATACTAGTCATTGAAGACGATCCAGGAATCCACAAAGTCTTACAGCGCTTGTTTACGGCTGAGGGCTTCCAGGTGCGTGCTGCTTACGACGGCCAGCAGGCGCAGGCGGCCTTGAAGGGCCCATCTCCCAAGGCCATCATCCTCGACCTCATGCTGCCCGGCACCTCAGGCCGCGACCTCTGCAAAGGCCTTAAGCAGTCCTTTCCATCGGCGCCTGTGATCGTGCTCAGCGCCGTCTCCGATGTAACTGACAAAGTCCTCCTGCTCGAGCTCGGCGCCGACGACTACGTTACCAAGCCCTTCAGCCCGCGCGAGCTGCTGGCGCGTGTTCAGGCGGCCATCCGCCGCTCCAACAAACCCCGGCCCGAGAAGATTTACAGCTTCGGCGAAATCACCGTCGATTTCCTCAAGATGGAGGCCTCGCGTTCAGGCCAGGCGGTCACACTCACCGCCCATGAGTTCCGGCTTCTCAAATTCATGCTGGAGAATGCCGAGCGCGTCCTTTCGCGAGAAGAGCTTCTGAATCACGTGTGGGGTTACAATTGTTATCCTTCCACTCGTACGGTGGATAATCAGATTCTGAAGCTCCGCCAGAAGCTGGAGGCCGATCCGGCGAATCCCGTTCATATCCGCACCATGCACGGAATGGGCTATAAGTTTGTAAGCCAGGTTTCGTAACCTTCTCTCGGCGGGTGGGAAATCACCATGCGCATGCGCACCATTCTGCTCGTTGCCTTGTTGTCTCTTGCGTGCGGGCTCACGGTGATGAGTCTGGCGGTGATTCACGGCGTGCTGCAACAGCAGATTCGCGACAATCTAGTCGCTGGCCTTTCCGGGTCCACGAACACCTTTCAAAATCTCCAGCGGCAGCGTCAGCAATCGCTCGACCGCGAGGTCGCTCTGCTCGCCGATCTTCCCGTCCTTAAAGCGCTCATGACCACCCACGACGTGAGAACCATTCAGGATGGTGGAACCGATTTCTGGCGCATCAGCGGCAGTGACCTCTTCGCGCTTATCGACACGTCAGGCAACCTCGCGGCGGTATATTCCAGGACCGATCTTCTTGACCGGCGCGATCTGGAACTGCAACTCGGCCGTCTTCTCGGCGCGCCGTCCTTCGAGCGCTACCTACTGACGAATCGCCATCTCTATCAGGTTTCCTTGCATCCCCTGATCTTCGGTCCTGATGCTACAGGAACCCCCCTCGGCTACGTCGTGATCGGTTACGCGATCGACGATCGGGTCGGTCGCGAAGTTCGCGAAGCCGCCGATGCCGACGTCGTCTTCCTCGCCGCCGATCAGATTGTTTTCAGCACCCTTAATCCCAGCATGACCGAAGGTTTCCATCAGCCTCAGGCCGCTCTCGACTCACAGTCCAGCCCCATTGACCTCGAGCTCGGCAAGGAACACTACCTGGCCGCATCGCTAACTCTCCCCGCGCTCTCAGAGCTTCCTGTGCGCCTTCTTGTGCTCAAGTCCTTCGACCAAGCCAGCACATTCGCGTTCCAGCTCAACCGCCTTCTCCTCGCCATCGGTGCACTGGTGCTACTTCTCGGCACGGTGCTCGCTCTTTACATCGCCGGAACGATCACACGCCCCCTGGAAACCCTTCTCGCCGGGGCGCGCGCCGTGGGCTCTGGTAACTTCGACTACGAGTTCACGCTGCGCGGAAGCCGCGAACTCCGCGAGCTGGGCGCAGCTTTCGACCAGATGCGCAACCAGGTCCGTCTCTCGCAACGGCAGCAGGTGGAGTCCGCACGCCTGGCCATCATTGGCCGCATGGCCAGCTCTATCTCTCATGACCTTCGCCATTACCTCTCCGCCGTCTACGCCAACGCCGAATTCCTCAGCCACTCCGCCGTCTCCGAGCCGGAGCGCAACGAGCTCATGGCCGAGGTGAAGCTTGCGGTTCAGGGAATGACCGATATCCTCGAGTCGCTCCTCATCTTCAGCCGCACCGGAACCTCCCTCAATCCCTCCTACGAGTCGCTCAACCTCCTCATCGAACGCGCCGTGGCCCTGCTTCGCATGCATCCAGACGCACTGCAAGTAGACATCGAACTCGCGGCGGGCCCGCACATCGAGGCTTGGCTCGATGCGCGCATGATTGAGCGCGCCATTTACAACCTCCTCATCAATGCCGTCCAGGCTGCCCGCAGCGGCGTGCGGTCCCCGCGTGTGCGCATCCGGCTTACGGAGGGCCCCTCGCAAATCGAGTTGCGCATCGTCGACAACGGTCCCGGCGTGGCTCCCGCCATTCGCGACACGCTTTTCGAACCCTTCGTCAGCAAGGGCAAAGGCCGTGGCATTGGGCTCGGACTCTCCATCGCCAGCCGTAACGTTCAAGACCACGGCGGTTCTGTGCGGCTCGAGCAATCCGAGCCCGGCAGCACAACCTTCGTGCTCTCGCTCGATCGCCGTGTCCTGGATTCGCTTCGCCCTGCCATGCAGGAAGAGCCTGCTATCCTGCCGTGACAAAAGCCTGACAGCAACTTCACGTGGCCAAGACAACACTATTCCCACCCGCGCCTAGAGTGAAATCAGGTTCTTCGGATTCCCCGGCACAAGGCGGCCATGCGGGTTGCAATCGTCCATCACTGGTATGTCTCCAAGGGCGGCGGCGAGCGCGTCGCCGAGGCCCTCGCTGCCCTCTATCCGCAGGCCGATCTCTTCGCTTTGGTCGCCGATCCAGCCCATGTGCCCCAATCCCTCGCCGGCCGCAAGCTTACCACCTCTTTCCTTGACCGGCTGCCGTTCGCACGCCGTTCTTACCGTCACTTTCTTCCCTTCTATCCCCTTGCAGTCGAACAACTAGATCTAACCGGCTACGATCTTATCCTCACCTCAGATAGTGGCCCCATGAAGGGCGTCATTGTCTCGCCCTCCGCGGTCCATATCTGTTACTGCCACTCTCCTATGCGCTACCTTTGGGATCAATATCACCCTTACCGCAGCCAGATGAGCGGGATAGCCCGCGTTGCCTTTACGGCGGCCGCGCATTACGTTCGCAACTGGGACCAATCCGCCGCGCAACGTGTTACGTGTTTTGCAGCCAACTCGCGCTACGTCGCGGCACGCATTCGACAGTATTACGGACGCGAAAGCACTGTGATTTATCCACCCGTCGACACCGCTTCCGGCCGCGTTATTGGTACTCAATCCGACGCTTATCTCACCGTCAGCCGGCTGACCTCTTACAAGCGCGTCGACCTGCTCATTGAAGCCTGCAACCGTCTGGGCCGGCGATTACGCATCGTTGGCAAGGGCCCCGAGGAAGCCCGCCTGCGCTCCATGGCTGGTCCCTCCATCGAGTTTCTCGGCGAGGTTGGCCACGAAACCCTCTGGAACGAGTACGCCCGCTGCTGCGCCTTCCTCTACGCTGCGGAAGAGGACTTCGGAATGGCGCTGGTTGAAGCCCAGGCATGCGGAAGGCCCGTCATCGCATTCGGTCGTGGCGGGGCACTCGAAAACGTCGTCAGTCTCGACAACGCGGATCACCGCACCTCCTCGACCGGTCTCTTCTACTACGAACAATCTGCCGCTTCGGCTGCCGCCGCCATCCGCCGATTCGAGTTGAACGAGCACCGCTTCCAACCTGCCGTCATCCGCGAGCATGCCGCGCGCTTCAGCGCTCAAGCCTTTCATAGCGGATTCCAATCCCTCGTCGATGACGCTCTTCAGGCCTTGCTCCCTGCACCCAGACTCCAGATATGCCTATGACTGCGCAGCCTGAAGTGGTCTTCGACGCCCGTTGGCTTCGCACAGGCATCGGCCGCTATACCCTCACCCTGCTCAGCGATCTCCGCAATCACCTTGCAGGTCTCTCCCTCACGTGCATAGCGCAAGCCGCCGACACGGAGCGACTGGCTCCTCTCTGCGATCGCGTCGTTTCCTTCCAATCCAGCATCTACACGCTCTCCGAGCAAATCGTCCTGCCGCGTATTGCGCGCAACGCCGCAGTCTTCTGTGCTCCTCACTACAATCTGCCCATCCTTCGCACCGCTCCCACCATCGTCACCATTCACGACCTCACTCATCTGGTCTTTCCGCAATACGCCCACACTCTTCGCGCCCGCCTCTACGCATTCCCCATGCTCAAAGCCGCGTGCGCGCGCGCTGCCCGCATCGCGGTTCCCTCCGGTTACACAAAGCAAGCGCTTATCGAGCATCTCGGGGCCGATCCGGAAAAAATCGCCGTCATTCCCTGCGCCATCGATCCCGTCTTTCATCCTCTGGAAAAGTCTCACGCCGCCCAAATCGTCAAAATGATTTATGGAATTGCCGAGCCCTTTCTCCTCTGCGTCACTTCCACAGCGCCGCACAAAAATCTAGCCACTCTCCTTGAGGCGCACCGGAGTCTCCGCGCAAAGCGTGCGGGAATCCCTCGATTGGTGCTGGTTCTTCCCGATTCCCAGCCTCGCATCCGGCCCGGCAGCGAGCTGCTCTCTCTCATTCAAGACCCGGCAGTCCACTGCCTCCACGGCGTCACGGATTACGGTCTCTCTGCGCTTTACTCCGCGTCCCTGATGACCATCCTTCCCTCTTTTGAAGAGGGCTTTGGTTATCCGGTCGTCGAATCCATGGCCTGCGGAACTCCGGTTGTCTGCTCTTCCTCGGCTTCACTCCCTGAAGTTGCCGGGGGCTGCGCCGAACTTTTTTCGCCCACCTCCTCGCATGAGCTCGAAGACGCCATTTGGCACCTCCTCGACTCACCTACCTTACGGTGCGACCTTGCAGCCAAGGGCCTTAAGCGCGCCGTCGCATTCTCGACCAGCCCTGCCGCCAGCGAATACTCCACCCTAGTGCGTTCGATCATTTTGGACCGCTCGGGCGCGCGTGCACAGCTGCCGGCTCTACCGGATTCGCTCCGCGATCGCTGAACGCCATGTACCCCTCGATGCGTCCCTTCATGCTGTTCCAGTAAAACCTGGCCTCGCCCCAGCGCATCATCAAGGCCGCGCGTACCGTTCCGAGCGTTGGCCGCAACAAATGAAACAGCAACACCAATGGCGAGTATCGATGCTTGCGCAAGAGGTATCCAAAACCTCTTCCGTAACCAAGCGCCCGGCTCGCCGAAGCATTCCTGGCGTCCCGCGTGGGGTGTCCCACCCAGATGCTTTTTTCGAACCAGCCCTTCAGGCCTTGCGCCAGAACCCTGAGCGTTAAATCCGAATCCTCGCCGGAGCCAAACGGAGTTCCGCTCCCCGGGCCCATCTTGGCATCGAAGCCATTTGCCGCAACCAGCGCTTCGCGTCTCACAAACAGGCAAGCCGTCAATCCCGTGCGCAACGCGTTCTGGCGATCTAGCTCGCACGAGTGCCGAGGCCAACGCGACGCCGTCTCGTTTCCCGTCTCGTCCTTGACGCAGGTCGAAAGCAACGAATAGCTAGGATGCTCGCGAAACCACCTGGCGACGCGCTCAAGCAAATCCTGCGGATACCAGCAGTCGTCGTCGGGGAATGCCACAATCTCCCCGCTCGCCGCTTCAATCCCCAAGTTTCGCGCCCGCGATACGCCGGGTGCGGTACGCAGATGAATGCATGGCAGCCTGCTCTGGAAGCGCGCGATGACTGGGGCCAGCCTTTCGTCCGTATTCTGGTCCACCACAATCACCTCGAACCTCTCAAAACGCTGCGCCGCAAACGATTTCATGGCCCGCTCCAGCGCCTCCACCCTTTCCAGCGTCGCCAATACCAGGCTGAATCGAATCCCGTCTTCGTCGCGCGGCCAGGCCGAAGGCATACTTGGCTGCTTTACGTCCGCGGGCTTCGGCTCGATCGCCAGCATCTGCATATACAGCACAGCCAGGAAAGGAATATAGGAAAGAGGCGTCGCCCACGCGGCGCCCATCGCGCCAAAGCGTGGAATCAGTACGCAATTCAGCGCCACGTTGCTCGCTACGGCTGTCCCCGTTGCCGCCAACACCCGCCGGGGATGGTCCCAGGCCACCAGTACTGTCAAAAACACCGACGCAACAAAATCCGTCGGAATTGCCGCGAGCAACGGCCCCGCAATGGTTGCCGATGCGGCGAAGGCCGGCCCAAAGAGCAGCCCAATCAAGCGTCCCTTGAGTAGAAACAACACTGCCGCGGCCGCCACGCCGACCGCGGCCGATAGCCCTAACGCGCCGAGTAGTCGCCGCAATCCGCGCTCGGCTGCGGGAATTGCCGCCAGCCCCGGATAGAGCGCCTGCATGATCAGGTAATACAAAGCCAGCGCCAGGAGCAGCAGCTTGTACGCCGCACTATACAATCCCGTCTGCACGCTGTCTGTTAGGCCGCCCAGCATCATCGTATCGATGGAGCTGAACGCCTGGTTCACCAGCATCGCAACGCCCAGAAACGCCGTGGCCTTCCAGTCCGGAACTGCAATCGCCGTGCTCTCCGCCGTCCCATCCGTCTCTCTGTACAACCCGCGCGCCCAGCCCAGCCAGAGCCACAAATCGGCAGCCAGGTAAGCCGCGGCAAATCCCACCGGCAACGCGAGCAGGCCCAGGCCGAACCAGCGCACTCCTACTACGGTCAGCGCTGCCCCAGTCAGCGCCACTATCGCCCGCCAGCCCGACATGCGCCCGAACCGCTCCGTGCCCCACGCCAGCCAGTCCAATGACAATCCATAGCCGAAGGTTGCCAGCGCAAACAGGCTCACCAGCCCGCGCGTATCTTCCGGCACCGGTCCGAATCTTCCGTACATATAACCCGCCGCGCACATCGCCATCGCCAGCGCTATGCGTCGTCTCTGAATGAACTGAACCACGCTCGCGATTCCGTTCGGCTGCTGCGCCGCCAGTCTCGCGCCAACATGGCGCAAACCAAAATCCGTTCCCTGTATCAGGTAGAGCGCCAATCCCTGCGCCAGCGCCCACGCGCCCGCAGCACGCACGCCAAGCTGCCGCGCCACAAACACTGCGAGGAACAAATTCGCGATTCGCGCCACGCCTTCTCCGCTGGCGATCGCCATCACCTTCATGGGCAGTCTCGCCATGCCACGTGTCGGCTCTGTCTCGCGCTCTTCGCTCTCGGCAGGACTCATGGCGCCGCCTCCACCTCTGCCTGCGCGTCATCCACGCCGTTCTCAGTTTTGTCCCACCGAACACAAAGCGCGGCCACCGCCAGAAACACCGACTCCGATTTCCAGTTCGCCTGAAAGCTGTCCGCTATCAGTAATCCCAGCAACAGTCCCAGGCCGGCAAGCTTGTGCGCCCTCCATGCCCGCGCGCCCAGCATCGCCAGCACTCCCAGCCACACCGCTAATCCTGCTACGCCCCACTCCACCAGGATCTCGGGCACTGTGTACTGCATCGTTACGGTATCCGGAAACAAGCCCGTCTCCGACGCGTACTCGCCGTATCGTCCCGGCCCGATGCCGAATACTACTGCCGAGGGTTGCTGCCCAAGCAGCGAAATTCCGTAGCGTAGATGGAAATTGCGCTCGCCCACGCTCTCGCGGTAGATGACCGTTGGCGCATCTGACTCGACTTCCAGTTTCGATTGCAGCGATAGATTGGCCGATGCGGCCAATAGGCAGCAAGCAGCTCCCAGCACAAACGGGCGCAGCCATCGCACCTGCGTCCGGAGCGAAAGCACTGAGGCCGCCAGGCAAACCACCACCGCCACCATTACCTGGTCGGCGAGGGATGCAATGGTTCCGACCAGCGCCGCCGCCAACCCAACCTTGGTTGCCCTACTTCGCGCTCCCGACCGCAATGCAATCAAAAAGAATACCAGCAGGCCCAGCATAAACAATCCGAACGGCGGCGCTTCAATGAAAAATCCTCCCATGCGCGGAATGAAAACACCTGCCACCCACAACGCTTGCCGGATCCAGTACTGCTCGGCGTACACTAACAGCGCCAACGGCGCCGGCAACAGCCGCATCGCCGCACAGTACACATAAATCCCCGACAGCAATCCCAGCAACGCTCCCGCTGCCGCATAACGAAGAACCATCTCTCTGCGCTGCTCTAGAAACCAGCACGACGTTGCGAACCACACCAGCATCAGCGCAAATCGCGAGGGCTCACGCAGCGCGTTGTACAGTTCGTCCGTCGGCCGCAGCAGAAAGCCCGACAAAACGCATAGCCCACACACCAGCACAAGCGCCGCCAGTGGTCCCGCGACCTCTCGCCAAAGCCTTGTATTTTTGCGATTGAGATGGGGCAGCAGCGCAATAAGCGCCAGCATGGAAAAAATGAGCGGCGGATCCAGCCACATCATCTCCGCCCCGCCGAAAAACACCTTCGTCGCCGGTCCCGCTTCCAGCGTCAGCAAGGCAAGCGCGTAGAAGAACGATGCCAGCCTCATCCACTTTTCCCCCACGCATCTCCCGGGCTGGCCCGCCCTCGGCCCCAGTGCAGCCATCCTTTCGCGAACACTCCGCGAATCGCCATCAAATGCGGCCCATTTGCCGGCTCCTCGCTCACCCGCCGCCACCGGGCCCGCAGCAGCACCAACCCGGTCAGCAAAAACGCCGTCCCCACTGCTGCCAGCTGAACCAACAGTGTGCGCGGCGGCCACGAGCGCTTATCCGGAGGAATGGCTTGGTCCACCACCTGGATCAGCGCCGGATCCTTAGCCTCTTCCACGCGCGCCTGTTCATACTGCCGCGAAAGCATCTCAAAGAGCGCCTCGTGATACCTCAGGTCGCGCGCCCGCCGCAAGTACTCCAGGCCCGCCTGCGGTAGCTTTTCTGCGGGCACAAACATCTCGTCGTTTGCATCGCCCGCGCTACCCTCTGCCTGCTGCAACTGCGACTTCAGACCCGCAATTTCGCTCTCCAGCCTCTGCACCTCGGTGTTCTGTTCCGTGGCAGTGGTGCGCAGCATCTGCACCTCCAGTTCCCGCGACTGAATCTGCGCGCGAATCTGCGCAATCGAGCGCAACGTCAGCTCCTCCTGGCCCGCAAGCTGGATCACGCCCGTCTTCTGCTGAATTTCTCTGAAAGCCTCCTCCGCATCGGCCAACGGTTTGCGTTCCGACTCCACCTGCTGTTCAAAAAACAGCCTTCTTTGCGAACCTGTGGTCAGAGCCAGGCGCCGGTTCATGCGCCACAATGCATCTACATAAGCGTTCGCCATCGCTGCCGCGCGCCGTGCATCGCGATCCTCCACCGAGATGCGAATCATCGACCCCCGTGCAGCTTCCACGCGGCTGTGGTGCTTCAGCGCTATGCGCGTCGCATACAGCGTCGGCTTGCTGTACCGCTTTTCGAGATCGAACTGTGCGATCAGCTCATCGGCCACTGTGCGGCTGGCAAGAACTCCCATGTAGGTTTCAGCCGGAGTGGCCATCTGGCCTTCCATACCTGGCAGCGCCCCAATGGATGACCCTCCACCCAGAGCACTCATCAGCGCTGCAGCCGATCCCGACGACGGTGGCGGCACAAGAATCACCGCCGTGGCCGTGTAACTGACGGGAATCACGAGAACCAAGACCGCCGTCAGAGTCGCCGCCAGGAGCGTCCCGCCTACAATCAGTTTCAGCTCGCCGGCCACAAGCGCCAGCAGCCGCAGCAGCGCTGATTCATGCGTGCTCTCGCGCAGTTCATCGGCATAGGGGCGCATGGCATTCCCTCAATGAAGCACATTAACGGCCGCGGCGCCCAGCGCAAATTGCGAGAACACCGTCGACCAGTCGATTAGCCCGCGCAGCGCCGTGCTCTTGTTCAGATGCGCCGGGACAACCAGCGTATCCCCGGGATCTAGCTTGAGATGTTTCAGGCCGTCGATATGACGCGCCATCTCCGAGTGTTGGCTCACCACCGATCCATCCGCGCGGATGACGAACGTGTGGCTCCAGTCGCCATTCCCCGACACTCCACCAGCGAGCTGAAGATAGTGATTCACGCTTCTCGTCGGTTCAAAGATAAAAGAATTCTGATCGTACACCGACCCCACCACTGAAACGTTTGCCGGCCGCGCCGGAACCCGGAACTCGTCTCCGTCTTCGAGAGGCAGTGCCGGGATGCTATCCGCACCCGAGGCTTCCTGCGGAATGCTCAGCACAATCCGCCCCGTTGCCTGCATCTGCCGCAACTTGGTCACAAACTCGCGCTGGCTCTGCAGGCTCGCTGCCGCTACCGCCGCCTCCTGCGCATTCACAATGGTTCCTGCTCTGTTTCCTCCGGTTAGGTCGATCTCCTGTTCCAGCTCGTTCGTGTATTCATCCAACCGTTCCTGCTGCTGCCGCTGCGTCGACTGCCGCGTAAAAGACGAACCGAACAGATACGCCTCGTTTGTTAATCCGCCCGCCCGCTTCACCAAGTCGCGCAGTGTTTCGCCCGGCCGCACGCTGTACACGCCCGACGCCACAAATTCGCCTTCCAGCCGCACCAGCTTCGTCCTCTGCTTCTGTGGTACGTCGATATCCGCTTGCGAAAATACCGTGACCACATCTCCCGGCTCGAGTTCGAAGTTCTCCTGATCGTCTCTGTCCAGTACTACGCGGCCCAGATGAAACGGCACCAGCTTCGTCGACAGGTCCTCCGAATTTGTCCGCTCGATCACCGCATAATCCCAGTCGATCTCCGGCGCCACCAGATCTACTGTGTTCTTGCGCGGAAACTTCCCTGCTGCCCGTTCTTCGCTGGCTCCGATTGCCCCGCTATTCGGCGCCGCGGCTGCCTGCCTTTGCGTTGTGGCATTGGGGTCTGTCTCTGTCTGCCGGGCCGCAGTCTCGTCCTCTGCAAGCAGCTCATCGGAGCTGCTGCTGCCCCTATTCGCCTCTGTCTCCTCCGACGCCGGGCTCTCGATGCTCCCATTCTGTTGGCTTTCATTCCCGCTCTGCCGCGTCTTCGCCGCACCGGTCCCGGTTTCTGTGCGAGTGCCCGCCGCAGCGACCGCCTCCGCGTGCCGTGCCCGCACACTGTCTGCCTCGTTCAGCGCCAGGTTGTTGCGGCTGTTCCACGCCTGGCGCGTCACCAGGCTCTGGCGATTGGGAATCAGGTCGCGGATGCGCATTCCCGGCCGCCACGCGTAGCGCCCTGGATTCGCCACATTTCCGCGCAGAATCACCTCATTGTCGAACTTCGGAACCATCTCGAATACGTTCAGCACATCGCCGTCGCCCAGAGGCTTCTTTATGCCTTGCGCGTCCAGCGCCACATCGGTCACATGCCGGTCTCCGTGCGCACCGATCTGTTCCAGGTCGGCATGCTCCAGTGCGGCAATCGACGTCAGCCCTCCCGCCAGTTCGATCGCCTTCTCCACCGTGTCTCCCGCGCGAATCTCGTAGATCGCTGGCTCATTCACGCTCCCTGCAAGCGCCACGCGGGGGCCGGCCGGCGGAATGTAGATCGTGTCCCCACCCAGAAGCGGCGCATCCTGCGACTGATCGCCCGAGGTCAGAATCCGATAGAGGTCCAGCGTCGTTACCGTCTTGCCGTTGCGTCTTAGTTCAATGGCGCGCATCGAGCCCCCCGGCGCAGGACCGCCGCACTCGAACACCACATTCACCAGCGTGCTCAGCGAACTCACCGTATACGCACCTGGCCGCCGCGCCCGTCCCACCACCAGCACGTCGATGGAGCGCAATTGCCCCAGCGACAAAGACAGGTCGAACTTCCGGTATTGCTCCCCAATGCGCTGCTTCAAGAGGCCCTCAAGGTTCGCAAATCTGAACCCAGCAACGCGCACCGTTCCGAACCCGGGAAGATACAAATTGCCGTTCCGGTCGATGGGCGCGCGCACATTCAGCGTTACGCCGCCCCACGCCCGCACTTGCACCTCGTCGCCCGGCCCCAAGACATACTCCGGCGGCACCGGTCCGCGGTCAAGCGGCGCAAACGTCGTTGGCACGTCAAGAAATAGTGCGCTTCCGAAGATCGGCAGCATCTTTCCCGTCGCCGCAGCCACAAAATTCTGGAACTCGGTCGGCGAGTCCGGCTTGCGCCGCACAGGCACTGGCGGCTGCACCGCAGCTCGCCACATCCAGGGGTCGTTGATCGGCGCCGGTTGCGCCGGCGATCCCGCGTATCCCTGCAGTCCGTTCAGATCCTGTGGCCCGTTCATGCTGCCCGGCGCACCCAGCGCTCCATATGGACTCTGCATAGTGCTCTGGCCGGGATTGGTTGCGCACAGCTCTGGTTCGGATGCGCACGTGAAGTCCTGCGGCAGTCCCTGGTTGCTCTGCTGGCCATCGCTACTCTGCTGCGCGTTCAGCGCCGCTGAAAAACAGATCGCCGCAACCAACGCCAACTTAGCGCCGCAATCCACGCAACGCCGCGTCGCGCCTCTCTGCCTCGTAATCCAGGCGCGACTGGTCACTGCGAGCTTGCTTTTCCCTGCCATCTGGCCTGTTTATAAATCACTTCGAGCAGCTAAAATCCTGCCCTGTCCATCGATGACAAAGGAATGACATACCGCATGAAAGAACTAGACAGCTCCCCTCTTAAGATCGGTTTATCGCAACCTGCCGCCGGACGCGGCATGACGCACAAGGTTTCTTAATGAATGACAGAAAAACCAACTCGACGGGTGAAGCAATCGCCCTATGAAAACGAAGATCGTCCTCGCTTGCTGCCTTCTGTTATGCGTGCTGCGCGCCGATGCGCAAGGCTCCGACACCGCGGAGGCTAATGCGCAAGGCGCCGACACCGAAAGCACGCATGCCGGCTATGTGCCCGTCGTATCCGGTTCGATGGGCTATGTCTATAACGTCAATGGCAGCATCCCCACGCTCGAGCCGCAGATCAACCCCGTTCTGCTTATACCTTTCGGCAGCCACGTCCTGTTTGAGAGCCGCACCGATTTCACTGGCATTTTTGAACACCGCAACGGCACCAGCGGCGATTACACCGGCAAGGTCTACAAGACTGTTGAATTTGTGCAGCTCGACTGGCTCGCCAGTACTCACGTCGTTCCCGTCGCGGGAAGGTATCTTCTTCCCTTCGGCCTTTACGCCGAGCGTCTCGATCCGCTCTGGATCGCGAATCTCCAGGATATTCCCCTCGACTTCTCCATCGGCACGCAAACCACGGGCGCTGGTGTAGGTCCGCAGCTTCGCGGCGTCGCCGTCGAAACTCCGGACTTGAATCTGCAGTACACCGCCTACTACTCCGTACACAATAACGTTACTCAGCTGCAGAGCTCACGCACGGCGGGCAGCGACGTCAGCGTCTACTTCAACAGTGCTCGCGTGGAACTCGGCACCTCCTATCAACGCTTCCTCGACAGCAGTCGGATCAACAATGTCAACCGCCAGGTCGACAACGAGGCGGTCTATCTGACCTGGCAGCCCATTCCCTCTACCCTCGATGTCAAAGCCGAGTTCGATCACAGTTACACCGGCAGGGGTTACTGGATCGAAGGCTACTCCATGCTCTCTTCCGTTCCTGTCGCCACCAACTTTTTCCGCCGCATGCAGTTGGTCGGCCGCGACGAGCAGTTCGTCCCGCTCCACGGCGGCGGCAATGGCCTTCCCGGTATCGAAGAAAAACGTGTCGAAGGCGGGTTTAATTACTACATCCGCGACGACTGGCGGCTCATCTCAAGCTATGGACGTCAATTCAACTCCGGCCGCAACTTCAACCTCTGGAACCTCGGCTTTACCTACCGTTTCGTTTGGCCTCTCGGCCGGGAGAAGAAAAGCCAATGAGCATTCCCATGAATAAATCGCTGCTTGCGCTGTGCGCCGCACTCTTTTCGCTTTTCCTCTGGATCGCCGCGACGGTTCCGTCTGTCGGCGCGCAGCAGCCCGATCAAAAACCTAAACAGCCACCCACGCAGGACCAGCGCGGTGAGCGCGTCTTTGACAACAACTGCGCTCGTTGCCACCGTCCGCCCATGACGATTCCGCCACAGGCTACGGGAACGGTCATCATGCACATGCGTGTCCGCGCGCGACTCTCTAGTCAGGAGGAGAAGGACCTCCTGTACTATCTCGCGCCATAGCTTTTTGGGTTGGCCCGGTCTTTCCATGACAATCTTCAACTCGTGAGGTAATTCATTCGCATGAAGTCTGCTCTTCTCACGCTCGCTCTCCTGACGGCTTTGCTCGCGCCTCATACAGCCGCTGCCCAGTCTGCGCCGCGCCGCATTGAAATCCACGCTAAGCGGTTCGCGTTTCAACCCGCCGAAATCACCTTGAAGAAAGGCGAGACCGTAACTCTCGCCCTGACCTCCGACGACGTTGCCCACAGCCTCCTCATTGAAGGACTGCATGTCAACGCCGCCATCACCAAAGGCCACACCAGCGAAGTCACCATCACTCCGACTACGGCCGGAGACTTCCCTGGGAGATGCGGAAGATTTTGTGGCTCCGGACACGGCCACATGACCTTCCTCGTGCATGTCGTCAACTGATGAAATCGCGACTCCATTTCATTCCTGTCGTCGTTGCGTCCGTCGCGCTGGCGGCCCTCACCGGTTGCCGCGCCAAGGCTCCCGGCAAAGCCGAGACGGCTACGATGAGTTGGATCAAGCACCACGTTACGGTCGGCGATAAAAAGGTAAAGAATCCACTCGCAGCCACAGCCGCCAACATTGACGCGGGCAAGCTCGCGTTTGGCGGCTATTGCGTCGAGTGCCACGGGCGCGACGGCCAGAACACCGGCGTCCCTTTCGCCGCCAATATTGCGCCTCCTATTCCTTCTCTCGCTTCGTCCCAGGTGCAGAGTTATACCGACGGTCAGCTCAAGTGGATCATCGACAACGGGATCTTCCCTTCAGGTATGCCCGCATCCAAAGGAATCTTGGGCGATGAGGAGATGTGGCAGATCGTCCTCTTCATTCGCCATCTGCCTCCCGCCGGCAGCCTGGGCGAACCGCGCGCCTACAGCGGCGACGAGTACGAGTCTCCCGATCCCTCCGCCCGATAGCGCATGTCGATAGCGCACCTTTAATGCAGACTCCCATGCCCGCGCATGGCCGAATCGGTAACCAGATCC
Organism: Occallatibacter sp.; assembly: GCA_049521075.1. Taxonomy (GTDB): domain Bacteria; phylum Acidobacteriota; class Terriglobia; order Terriglobales; family Acidobacteriaceae; genus Telmatobacter. The sequence goes on along the minus strand of JBEKPD010000013.1, from coordinate 22,235 downwards.
TGACTCTGAATGAGATGTTACGTACCGGGCTCGGGTGAAACTTCAATGGCATTGATGAGTGGATAGTTTATGACGGGCGAAAAACTGAGTTCGATTTTCCCTTGAGCGGTCGCCTGAACATTGTCAAAGGTCTTCACAATAGCGCTCGATCCGGCTTCGTTGAGGATGTCGAAATTCCTGAGCAAAACAACGCCGTTGCACCAAACGTCGAAAACGCGGCTGCCAGGACCGCCGATGCCGACGTTCTCTTTGCCAAACCATGGTTCCTGGAAATAGAGATGGACACGGTACTTTTCCAGAGGAACAACTGGGATGGTATACCGGAAGTTCCCGACTCGATGAGATGCGTACAGGCTCGTTTGCTGATTCTTGACTGCATTTGCGTCCTGTCCGAGACGGCCACCGATCACATAACGGTCGGGGAGCCAGATATTTCCATCGGGATCTTTCCAGGGGTTCGATCCAGTGACAATCCTGATGGGCAGCAACGCTTCAGAAGGAGCGGGAAGGATCTCTACAGCTTTCAGCGCGGAGATTTCGCCGACGTAATCGATATGAATGGTGCCGTCGTTTTCGGGGCGGATGCCTCGGAAAACCTTGGTATCGGCGATGTAATCGCCCCCGGCATCGTCAACAACGTCGATGGAAATGTTATCGCCGCCATTTAGAGAGAATACAGATCGGCTTGTAGCTTCGGGCAGATCGGAGGCTTCTGCAAAGAGCAGATGCACCTCGTAGATTCCAGGATCGACGGGAAAGACGCAATGAGCGTGGCCGCGCACCCCGCCGAGAAAAACAACCGGGTCATCCGTGCCTGCAATCCGTTGGCTTGATTCCGAAACGTTGTCGCCGCCTATACAGTAATTCCCCGACGACCAGGTATTTCCTGCGCGATCGATATAGGGCGTGCGGCCTTTACCCAATAAGGCTCGAACGGGATGTCCCCTTACGATGTCGCTCGTCCTCGACGCCGGAGCGGCGCCTGAGGTCGAATGCGCTTTCTTTTGCCACACCTGAAGCAGGATTCCTGCGAGCGCTACACAGAATGCCAGTGCCAGCAGGGGAATCAGCCATTTTCGACGTGCAGCGCCAGGCTTGACCGCAAATTCTTCCGCGGATGAAGAAGCTGGAATCGCGGCTCCGGTGCTGGAGGAACCTAGCTTGGCAGGCTCTCCCTCCTTATAGACAAAAGAGGGCGCGTATTGCCCGGCTGGAATATGGATTTGTACGGGGCGCGAGGCTCCCTGGTCGGCATAGATTTCCTGGAGGCGTTTTCGCAATTGATGGACGGTTACACGGACGATGGTGTCCGTTTGGGGAGTGAAATCATCCCTGCGCCCCAGTGCTTCAACGGCCAGCGAGTGCTCGGTGATTTGCGCGGCTTGACCATCGAAATGCTTCTCACAGATGAACTTCAGCGTTCGAGGCAGGTTTTGGGAGCGGCCCAGTACTCCGGAATTCAACAGCCAATCGAGTTCTTCTCGCTCTCTCTTACCGGCGATAAGATCTGTTGCCATTGGTCCGGCGACCCCGCGTTGGCGCCATGGTGTTTGCGCATGAATGTCTCAGAGCGCCGACTCTCCGAGCAGCCTGCGGCTCCGCAATAGATTGCTTTTAAACCCTCCCCAATATACATTTAACGGAAATTCTTAACAACATTAACATCGCGAGCAGGCGCACTTGCCGGGGCGATTTGCCGCCGGTTTCAAACGGTTTACTGCCGCTTGCTCGTTATGCGCGCGATGGGGTTTGTTCACATTCTCGATCACACAAGTTTCACTCAGAAATAACAAGACGCCGAACAAAACCAGTGGCTACACTCGCACCCGTCAATTCACTTCATGCATTGCCGCGTCGGATTTCGGCCAACTTGATTGATACCGGCGATCTCGACGTGGATGGAGCGAGAGGATTGATCTCCGGATGAATGCCGGCACATTCGCATTTGGGCCCCCTGGGCGATCATCTGGCCGTGAAGCAAGGGCTGAAAACGCAAGGGATTCAAATTTCACGCTTTCAGTCAGGGACCACCAATTGCTGCAAAGCGGACCATGCGGATACAACGTGGCATGGCCGCAGGAACGATTAAAGGAGCAACACATGAATTCAACTTCTCAGAGACGGCCGTTCATGACCTTGGTAAGCCAAAGATCGAACCTGTTCGGTCAACTGGCAGGATTTGTACTTCTCGTTGGGCTGGCATTGCTGCCTGCCGGGGCGCAACAGACCACAGGCTCACTCATCGGAACGGTGAAAGACGCGCAGGGAGCCTTAATCACCACGGCGACGGTGAAGGCGACAAACGTCGATACCGGATTTTCCCGCTCGGCACCGGCAAACAGCTACGGTGAATACCGCATCGATTATCTGCCCGTGGGCAGCTACACCGTGGAGGCGACGGCGACCGGTTTTGAACGCTTTATACAAAAGAATATCGCCCTCGACGTCAATCAGACGCTGGCGGTGAACCTCATACTGGCCGTGGGTGCGGCGTCTCAGACCGTTACGGTCACTGAGGCTCCCGCGGTTGTTAATACGTCTGACGCGACGTTGGGCAGAACCATTGAGCCGGCCGAAGTGATCGGCCTGCCGCTGGTCAATCGCAATGTATACACCGAACTCTCTCTCACGCCTGGCATCATGGCCAATAGCAGCAGCACCACCCAGAACCCCTCCGGCACGCCCAATTTCACCGTTGGACTGGCATCCGAGGATATCCAGGTCAATGGCTCGCTCGACTCCGGCAACGGAACCGTCGCATTTTATCTGGATGGCGGCAACAACATTACCGGTATGCGCAACTACGGCAACCCGGCTCCCAACCCCGACGCAGTCGAAGAGGTCCGCGTCGATACCAGCGCATTCGCGGCTGAATACGGCGAATTCTCCGGCGCTATCGTTTCGGTTATTACAAAATCGGGAACAAACAAATTCCACGGCAGTGCGTTCGAGTTCAATCGCAACACCGACCTCAACGCATATACATGGGGCGCAGTTCCGGGCAGCGCCAAGGCCCCTTACCACCGCAACCAATTTGGTGAAACCGTCGGCGGCCCGATCAAGCACGACAAGGCCTTCTTCTTCGGCAGCTATGCCGGCCTACGCCAGATCCAGGGCGGAACAGTCTCAGGCGCTACAGTGCCCACCCTTGCCGAGCGCCAAGGCGACTTCACCCAGTCCTCGCTGACCTCGGGTCTTATTTACAAACCGGGCACCGGTAAAACGGTTCTCGAGAATGGAGTGAATAGCGGTCCCGGTTGCCAGACCATATCCGCGGCTACCGCCGGGTATTGCATTGCGCAAGCCGATCTGGACAAGACCGCTCTGAACCTCGCGCCCACAACACCCGGCACAAGCCTCGTTTCCATTCCGCTGCCCAACGGCGCTGCGGTTGCAAAGACCGGCGGCGCATTGTGGTCAGGCATATACAACACTCCGACAAACTCAGACGAATACCTGGCAAAGTATGACGAGAACCTCGGCGCCAAGGACCATCTTGGAGTGACGTACTTCTTTGTCAAGACCACTTCAACTCCCAGCGGAGGCGGCAACATCCTTTGGACCGGAGTTCAGTCCCATTCCGCTCAGACCAATGCCAACATCAGCGACGTTCACACCTTCTCGCCAACCGTGGCCAATCAGACTTGGTTGACATTCACGCGGGCCATGGGCGGACGCACGATGGTCCCCGTGATCGGCCAACCCAACCAGACCCTCGCCAGCTTCGGCTCGAACTTCACCATCCAGGGACCGCCCGCGCTGCCTCAACTAACCGGCGCCGGCTTTAACACGGGCAACCCGAACGCAGGCCCGGTGACGGGTTCCGACAACTATGAGTTGCGCGATATGGTCACGTTGACCAAGGGCAAGCACAACCTTTCCCTTGGCGGTGAGTTCGCGCTCGATAAGACCATGTTCCTTGCCAATCTGAATAACTACGGCGAAATTACCTTCTCAACCAGCGCGCCCACCAGCACGGGCGTTGCGCTTGCGGACTTCATGACCGGCCAAATCAGTGCATTTGAGCAGGACTCGCCGTATGTCACGCATCTGAGCACTTGGCACGCAGCGTTTTTTGCGCAGGACGACTACCGCGTGACGCCCCGTCTCACGGTCAATCTTGGACTGCGGTGGGATATCGATACGCCTCCCGTGGATGCCCATAACAGGACGGAGTCCTTTGTTCCTGGCCAGCAATCCACGATTGCTCCGGGAGCTCCGGCCGGCGTGGTCTTCCCTGCGGACAAAGGCATCGGTCGCGGCATCGTCAGCACGCCGTTGGGCCATTTTTCGCCTCGTCTCGGTTTTGCTTTGGATCCGTTTGGCGACGGCAAGACCTCAATTCGTGCAGCGGTGGGCATTTTCTACGGCTCCAAGAGCGGCAATGAGTGGAACCAGCCCGGCAACAACTCGCCGTTCGCCATTCGCAATGCCTTCGGCTCGGAAACATCTCTCACCAATATCTACAATGTCGGTTTCCCAAGCACGGCTGCGGGTGGCGGCATCTTCCCGTACACCTATAATCCGTCGAGCCCGAAATTCTACCCGAGTGGAAGCATTGAAGCCATCGGGCCAAATTTCAAAGATTCGTCGATCTATCAGTACAACTTCAGCGTGCAACGGCAATTGCCCTATAGGGTCAGCGCGACGGCAGCTTATGTAGGCACACTCGGCCGTCACCTGGGTACCTTCATCGACGCCAACTACGCGCCTTACGCGACTGTCAACGCTTCTGGCGGCCCGTTAGTCGGCGCACCCAGCACTTCAGCCGCAAGCTACGAGCAGCGTCGTCAATTCGACGGCGGCATCAACCTTACACCCGGAACTCTCAACGGAATCACCTACCTGCTCTCGGACCAGACCTCGAACTATAATGCGCTCCAGGTCACGGCATCCAAGGCGATGGCCCGCAGCTTCACAGTCAACGGTTTCTATGTCTGGAGCCGCGCGCTGGAAAGCGGAGAGTTTGTGCAGAATGGAGAGATGACCGGAGCGCAGGACTACGGCTATTTCGGCCATCCCTTCACCGCGCAGAACAATTCGATGGGCGCCGTCGGCGGCGGTCTTGGGGAGGAATATCAGCCCATGGCCAACAACCGGAACCAAAATGCGGCCATCTCCGGCATGTGGACACCCAACTACGTTCACGAATCGAACAAGGTCGTCAGCGAGTTGGTCAATGGCTGGACGATCTCACCCATCGTCTATTTCCAGTCCGGCCTGCCGAATACGGTGTCATCCGGATCCAACCTGAACTTTGACTCGAAGGGCAACAGCCGCCCCAACTCTACAGGCGTTCCCTTCAAGCTCGGCGTACACCGCTGCCGTGTATGCGGCGCCACAGGTCAGAGCCCAAACAGCGTACTCACGCAATGGTTCAACAGCACGTATGTCGCCGCTGACAAAACGAATATGGCGGCGGCTCAGGCGGCTGGGATGTCGTACATTCTCAACGGACCTGGCGTCACCGGCGGCATCGGCCCCGGCGGCGCAGATGGCAACGTGAAACGCGGCACGATCATCGGACCGGGCCTCAAGCAGATGGATGCCGGCCTGCTCCGCGACGTGAGCATCGAGGGCAAAGTGGTATTCCAGTTCCGCTTCGAAGTCACCAATGTCATGAACTGGGTCAACCTCAACAACCCGTCCACCGGTAATATCACGAGTGGCTCTCAGGGCACGATCACCTCAACTGCCAACTCATCCAACGGCGACACCCAGCGCATTATGCAGTTGGGCGGACGCTTAACGTTCTGAGTTGAGCCGTCAATCCGGCGTGCTCTTCCGAGCGCAATCGACGCGGAAGAGCACGCCACAGAAAATACTACCGGCCTTCGCCGGCTTCAGTGGCAAACGCTGTCGGTTTATCCCGATCAAGCTGCGTTTCGGAGCCAAAGTAAATGTCTCACTCGGCTCTCTTTCGAGGGATGGGTGCCTCCATCCATCCCGACTCTTGTTTTTAGTAATGCCCAATTTCACTAAGGAACTTCGATGAAAGCCAAGCTCTACATCATTTTTGCTTTTTTATTTACCGGTCAGATGTCTTTATACGCACAATCGTCTACCGTTTTGGTCGATGTGGATCATCGCAGCAGCGTAAGCCTCAACGGAAGCTGGCACTACATCATCGATCCATACGCGACGGGCCTTTATACGTTCCACCATGAATTGCGCAAGGATGGATATTACCTGAACGGCGCAGCCGAACCGGGAAGCGATCACCTGGTCGAGTACGATTTTGCAAAGTCGCCCACATTGAAAGTGCCCGGAGACTGGAATACGCAGAGTCCCGAGCTTTTCTACTACGAGGGCCTGCTCTGGTATCAGCGAGACTTTGATTATCAGCCTCAGGCCCACCACAGAACGTTTTTACACATCGGCGCGGCTAACTACAAAACGCTGATCTGGATCAACGGGCAACATGTCTGCGACCACGAGGGAGGATTTACCAGCTTCGACTGTGAAGCCACTCAGCAGTTGCACGCCGGAAAGAATTTCATCGTGATTGCGGTCGATGCCACGAGGCAGGCCGACGGAGTTCCCACGACAACCACCGATTGGTTCAACTATGGAGGCATCACTTGCGATGTGTCCCTGGTTGACGTAGCGGAGAGCTTCATCGACGACTACGACCTTCACCTCAATCATGAACGCACGGCAGTCGTGGGATGGGTTCATGTGCGGGATGCAAGGCCGGGGACAACGGTCACCGTTGCGATTCTCGATGCCAATTTGTCGGTTGCCGCGCCATTGGATTCGAATGGACGAGGCTTGATCCGGATTCCCGCCGGCAGCCTGCAACTCTGGTCCCCCGAACAACCCAAACTCTACCGCATTTTACTTTCTGCGGGAGATGACAAATTGGAAGACGAAGTCGGCTTCCGAACTATCGAAACCGACGGGCAGAATATCTTACTCAACGGAAAGTCGATCTTTTTGCGCGGTATCTCAATTCATGCCGAGGCACCTTTTCGCGGAGGCCGCGCCAACAACGACAAGGACGTGGAAACGCTGCTTGGATGGGCGCGCGAACTGGGTTGCAACTATGTGCGCCTCGCCCACTACCCGCATGACCAGCGGATGACTCGCGCGACTGACCGCATGGGTATCCTGGTCTGGTCGGAGATACCGGTTTACTGGGCCGAGCATTTTGAAGATCCCGCGGTACTCGAGAAGGCGCAGCAACAATTGAGCGAGGAGATTCGCCGCGGTCGTAACAAGGCATCGATTATTCTCTGGTCCGTCGCGAACGAAACGCCAAACACCCCGGATCGAACACGATTCCTCAAGACTCTCGCCGGCAATGTGCGCTCTCTCGATTCCTCTCGCCTGGTTACCGCGGCCCTGCTGGTTCGCACCGAAGGCCACGATAAATACATCGACGACTCACTGGGCGAGGCTCTGGATGTGATCGGCGCCAACGAATACATCGGGTGGTATGAACAGCGGCCCGCGGACGCCGATACCACTGTGTGGCACATCGCCTACAACAAGCCGCTGATCATCAGCGAGTTTGGCGCAGACGCCAAGGCCGGATTGCACGGAGCGGAGACCGAACGCTGGACTGAAGAGTACCAGGCGAATGTCTTCCGGCATCAGTTAGCCATGCTGAACCGAATCCCCCAACTGCGCGGCATGAGCCCGTGGATCCTGGTGGATTTTCGTTCCCCAAGACGAATGCTGCCGGGGGTGCAGGACGGTTACAACCTCAAGGGATTGATCTCCGATCAAGGGATTAAAAAGCAGGCTTTCTTTATCCTCCAGAATGCCTATCAAGATAAGGAACTCTTCAAACTGAAATAACAATCCAAGCTGCTGGCAGGTTCCAGTTGTCGGACCGTCATTCCAGGGCATTTTCGGGAATTGTGTAGACCGGAATTTTGTGGGTATCCCACCCATTCCGCAGAAAAGCGCGGAATGGATGGGGCACGCAAGTCTGCGGTAAGGCCGAAAATGCTCCAGTCGTCAAGACAGAGCTGTGGTGGTTATAGGGGCAGGTGGTAGACGTCGACGGCGGTTTTGATGCCGCGGACGTAGATGGTCGTGTTGGTGGTGATGGCTGTGCCGGGGGAGCTGGCGCCGGTGGGGACGATGGAGACGGCTCCGTGTTGGACAGTGCCGACGATGAAGTTGGCCAGGTTGTTGGTGGACTTGGGGTCCGCGACGAGAGTGGTGAGCTGGGCCATGCCAAGTTGCTCGTTGCGGGTGATGGCGTTTGCGGTGTCGGCCATGGTGCCTGAGCCGTCGACGGGGACTAGTCCGAGCATTGGATTGACTCCTTAGTTCAATTTGAGTGTGGTGATGGCGTCGCTGAGGGTTTCGAGCGTGGCATCGTCGGTGACGGCTGCGTCCATGACCTGCTGCAACTGGGTGAGCAGTTGGGCGGCGGTGTCGGAGGCATCTGGTGTTGTGCCGCAGGCGGTGAGCAGGGCTCGCAGTGAGGCGATGGCCGGGCCGGAGACAGTCGGATCGGTGCTGCTGGCCGCCTTGGAGAGCTTCTGGTAGGCGGTACGGATGTTCACGGATTGCTGGGCCTGCGCTGCGGTTGTCGGCGTGAGGGACCGGACGGTTTTGGTGAGTTTGGTGGCGGCCTTGGTCGCGTTGTCGCCTGTGCTAGTGGCGATGGAGACGAGGGCAGAGGGGACGGTGCCGGCATAGTAGTACTGGGTGACGTCGATCCAGGCGGCGTCGAGCGAGTAGGCTGCGATGTTGGCTTTGGTGGTGGGGTCTGTGGTGGGGATGACGTCCTGACCGGCAAGGCGGGAGATGATCTGGGCTTCGAGGTTTTTGCGGTCGGCGCGCATTTGAGAGATGAGCGACTCGGTGGTCTTCTCGCGGAAGAAGTTCTTGTCGATTGAGAGTTGCGTGCCCTGGAGTCCAGACAGCGATGCGGCGAGGATGTCTTTGACATCGCTGGCGCCGACTACGGTGGTGGCAGCGGTGATGCCGAGTTGGGCGGTGTCGGCGAGGACATTTTCCGTAGCGCGACTGGTGGTGAGTTGGACCTCAAAGCGGCCATAAGTGGACTCTATGTCGGCGAGGGTGCGGTAGACGATTTGGTCGCGGAGGACGCGGGCCTGCGTGTAGTCTTTGGCCTTGATGGCGGCCCGATAGTCATTCACGTCGCTGCTGTAAACGCTGGCCGGGTAAGAGGTGATGGCCGGGGCGAGTATCTTCGGCTGGACGGGCGCCATGGTGTTGAAGCAGCCGGTGAGGGTGGGCACGAACACGAGCAAGGCAAGAGGGGGCAAGGAACGCAAAAAGGAAGACATGGTCATGAGACCTCCGTTGCGGAAATGAGACTGGGTTGGTTTCCATGCTGACACAGAATGTTCGAGGAGGTATCAAGGAACGACCCGGGACCTTTCTAGCGGCATGAGCCGAACAGATCGACAAGCTAGCGTCAGAGAACGCTCTCTGAATCCGCTTAGGGCCCGGAATGTCAGCCAGCGTCTTGCCATCTCGCGACCGACATTGGAGTTGGAAGGTGAGAGACACTGGGGCGTTGCCGAATACCAATCGGCCTAAACCCGCGGATGCTGGCTGCGACAGGTGTGTCAGGCGCCAGACGGCAGGCGAGGCAAGGACGTATTGAGACTCGATTCTCATTGAGGCAAGTAACGGATTTCGCCAGCAGGTACGCTGGCGGAGCAAGCATCAGCCATCTCTCCGTCATGAATTGGCAGCAAGCAAAAGCCGGTGCCAGCGGGCCTTCAGCACGCTGAAGCCGGTGGTCGAGTCGCGCTCTGGGACGAAACCAGGTTTGGGATGCGCTGGATCTTCTGGGACGTCCGCTCCGGCGGCGCTGCCGCAATTGTCGCCATTGGACCCGGGAACATATCACTCAGCGTCGATGGTTGCGGCATCATGTCATCTAAACATTCAGTCTTCTCGATGGGGAAACAGACCAAGGTATCGATGGAGTTACCCCAGAAGTTCAAATCGTTGGGATTAGTGGTCGAAGGTGGCACGGCCCACGAAAGCACGGCTCGAATTCGTGCGATCTTCGGAATCTCGCTTCCTGAACTGTGCTCACTGAGGTCCACAGGTAACACAGCCATGTAGCAAAGATCCTTGCCGGTATGCCGGTTGATGTCATGCACCTTCACCGGCACCGTACCCAGATAGGTGAATTTGGACATGTTATCCCAGTCGGCCCAAAAGGCGACGTATTCGTAACTGCCTGCCGAGCAAAGATTGCCAGAATATCCTGCGCTCTCCTTGATCCGGAACGTGGCTACAAGTCGTTCGAAACCAGGCACGCCCTCAAGTCCGACGCAATCCAACTGTTCGAAGGTAACGTCTGCGTCTTTTTTCGCCAGTGTGCCGACAATGTCTGACCAATCGATTTTCAGTGCCGCAAATTCGGCCATCTGGTTCGCCACCAGACCACTGCTAGCGGCGGGAGCTGAGAGCGCACTATGCGCTTCCACATAACCAAAGCGATGGGTCGGGACCTGATCTTCCATTCCGCTGTATAACTCGGCCAGTTGGGCCAGGGTCAATGGCACCCGATCTGGGGGTGGGATCGGAATTGAAGGAACCGCCGCCCTATCTTTAGCCTTCATCGGCAGGATGCTGCGGTCTTCAGTGACATCGAGGATCGTCGTCGGGCCGGTCTTCAGGGGGATGTGGCAATCAAGCGAATTGCCCCAGGTAACCGGAAACGTAGGGCTGGTAGGCACGGACTGCCAGGATAGAATGGCTCGCACCAAAGGCAGCACGGGATCATCGCAGTCTTCACTGTTTAGCGGCGAATACTGCACGGACGCGGCATAGCTGAGCGGCTTGGTCGCCCGCTTGGCGCAATCCGTAACATTTGGCAGGTCGTGGACATTGATCGCCACCAGGCCGGCGTGCTGGAACCCGCTGCCGGTATCCACATAAAACCGAATGTATTCATAGGAGCCAGGGCTCGAGTGATCGCCCAAATACCCAGAGGGCTGCTTGATCTCAATAACCGCCTCGAGCACCTCAAGATCCGGGTTGTACCCCACATATGTCAGCTCTTCAAATGTGGTGTCGTTTGATAGGGGGTCGACCGGCGGGAGTTTGATCTCTGCAAAGTTCCCGAAACGGTTGGGGTTTTCCGCAATGAGTTGGCTGAACTGCAGACGTTCGGCATATCTTTTCGTCTGACCGACAGAGCCTTCATCCGGGTTGGGGTTCGCCATTTCTACCTCCACGGGGTATGAGTTTGTGCGAGTGGCCTCGGGGGGAGGGCGGGCACGAGTCAGGCCAGATATGGGGTAGTGATTCCTGGACGGTTTTCGTTTCAGAGTCTTTCCCGGAGAAGCTTAAGTTGGCGGGACAAGACCTGCGATTTGGCGGATGGCAAATAAGAGTTGCCCCGGAGAAATCGGCCCTAACATCCAAAATTTTCTTCTCTTGCGCACTTGAAACGCTTCCCCAGCGAAATGCACTACTTGGTGCGTCCCGAGATTGGTCGTTCGCAGGAAGGGGCCGCTATATCGGCGTCAGTGTGAAACATTCACCATGACGTTCGACGGGCGCGTGCCCAGCGCGAGCGCTCCTCTCCGGCCGCGTCATTCCCGCGAACCAGGCGGAGTTCGCTCTGTGGAGCGGGCTCCGTCTGCACTGAGCACAAAGGAGGATCAGGTCGGTGGCAGAGATGACCCACTTCTCGGCGCGTCTGGCGAAAGTGGCTTCACTTTGGCGCCGCAGCGCCAAATTTGTTCCGAACAGGCTCAGGTCGATGAGTGAGGTCATCGGTTCTGGATCCAAAGTCTTCCGGATGAATCCTGTCGTTTTCTGCCTTTGGCTTCTGTATCCGTTTTTTCTCATTCTGACCAGCGACTGGATTGGACTGCTGGTCGTTTTCCAGGCGATGACCGCAGCGGTGCGTTTGCGAAATACGGCGGCCGCGAAGACGCTGGCAGCGTTCTCATCAATGAGCACGGCGTCCGACAATTGCAAAGGAGAATGACGTGCACGGTGAAGTGGCTCATGTCGCCGACAACGGATACGAGAAACCCGTCAATACATTGTTTGGAGTTACCCAGTGAGCTGTTCTACCCATCCCGACGCAATACTCCATAGCACTTTCCCGCGCTCAACACGTGCGCGCATGGCCCTGGCGCGCCGACTGGATTTGCTACGAGCATCCGCGATGGTATACTCGACTCCTCCCCTGGTTGTGGAGCCTCCGTTGCAATTGCATTCGTTCGACGCGGGTTACGTAGAGAGCCTTTGCGAAGGAGACCGGCAGACCCAGGAACATTTTGTCGGCTACTTTTCCGCATTGCTCCGGGTCAAGCTGCGCTCGCGGCTTCAGTCGCGACACGCGATAGAAGACGTGTGCCAGGAGACCTTTGCCCGCGTGTTTGCCGTGCTGCATAAAGAGGGCGGTCTCAAGAACCCAGAGCGCCTGGGCGCTTTTGTCAACAGCGTTTGCAACAATGTGCTCTTTGAAACCTACCGCTCTTGGGGCCGCATCGAGTCGCTTGATTTTGAAGAACGCCCCGAGCCGCAGGCAACCGGTCCAGACGCATTGGCTATTGTTTGCTCCCGCCAGATGAGCGGCAAAGTTCGCGAGATTCTGCTTGCTTTGGCGCCGCGCGACCGATCCCTGTTAAAAGCAGTTTTTCTGGAACAGCGGGACCGCGATGAGGTATGCCGCGAGTTTGGCGTGGACCGCGAGTACTTGCGTGTATTACTGCATCGGGCTAAACAGGAATTCAAGACGGAGTATGTAAAGCGCTTTGGGAGCTCTGTGCCTCTCAATGCCGGAGCGTGAATGGGAATGAATGCCGTATCGCGCAGCTACAACGGCGGATTTGACCGAGAGGAGGACCAAAACGATGCATCATAACGAAGCAGTAGAACAAATGACGGTGGAGCGTTACCTCCTGGGCGAACTCGATGGTGACGCCCGTGAAGATTTTGAAGAACACATGTTTAGTTGTTCGGAATGTGCTTTGGATACTCGCGTTGCGACCCTGTTTATTGAAGAAGCCAAAGCCGCGTTGGGCGAAATTGCGCCCGATCAGCCTGAAGCGAAAGACACCGGCAAGCGAGGAAAAGACCGAAATCGTTGGTCTTTATGGTGGCGGCCGGCATTTGCCGCTCCAGTTTTCGCCGCCTTGGTGATGGTGATCTGCTATCAAAATCTGGTCACGCTTCCTGTCCTCCGCAGAGCATCGTGCCAGCCGGCCGTTATTCCGGCTGCACCATTATCGGGGGGCACACGCGGCGAAATGCGTACGATCGCCGTCGCTGACCGCACACACGGCATTGCCGTGCCTGTCGATATACCCCTCGACCCTGGCATCGGCACGTTTGTCTCCTATTCATTCGAACTCTATAACCCACGGGGTAAGCTCGCGTGGTCAGGCACCCTCCCGGCGCCTGTACAGGGATCCGCTGGCGATTTCGAGCTCTCGCTGGTGATGCCGGGCGGAATGTTGAAGGACGGCGTTTACTCGGTATCGATCTCTGGCACCGGGGCTCATGGCGAAAGTACGCCAATCGAGCACTACGCCTTTAACATTGCTGTAACAAAATGAGATCCCTCGTCCGTAAGCTGTATGCACGCTCCGGGCTTCGCTGCCCGCATTTTTCTGCCGGAAAAGCGGAAAAAGCTTCCCAATACTCGATTCCATCCGCTAAAATCCGCGCATAGGTTCAAGCAAGGTGAGCGCACACATGAAAAAGAACGTCGCAAGAAAGCACCGCTATCACGCGTCGGCAACCGCCATCTCCGGCCATTTGAAGCTTCCACTCGAGACTGAGATCACACCGCAGGCACACTGCGAGCTCCCTGCAAAGGGCGGGCACTGCTCCCAACGCATAGGCAATTTCAGCGTCCAAGAGGTGATTTCCTTCCGCTCGGCCTACACGCGGGTTTCCGGCAATAAGGGCACCAAGGACGGACATGGCTGGACTACTATGACCACCACCGTCATCGAGGGGCTGAACGTTCTGGAGGTGGTGACGGCCGACCGGGTTGTGATGCAGACGATCACCGAGCATCCTCTTGAAGGCTATGTGCCATCGGTTTCCTTTCTTGGAACTCACTTTGAGAACCTGCGTGTCGCCGGTCAAAGTGTCGAGTTGGAACTCGACCACAACCTTCTTGGCGAAAAGCCGGATGGCGATGGTGCGTACACCAAAGAGCGGGGTGTGATTACCCGCGTGCGCAGTCAGTATAGCCGTATACTTGCGAGCAAAGGGCTTCCCAAAGACCTGCGCGAACGTTACAAGCTATTTTCCTCTAATCTTGGGAAGACGGAGGAGATTGAATGTTCCCTGGTGAATCGTGCGAGCGGCTCACACCCTGGCCATTCCTTCGGTCACATTATTCACGTGCCCGATTTCGGCAAGATTGTTTTGGCCAGGTTGAAGGTGAGTCACGACCAGCACGATACGCCGACCGGAGCTCCGAGGCTCACGAATGTTCAGCTCACGATGGTGGACCTCGAGCTTGGCTGCGTAACCGATGGCATGGTGGCGATGGCGAGCGGGTCGGACAACGGGGCGGGCGATCCGTAGCAGAAACGGAGCCAGAAGGTCGGCGATCACTCGGGAGCGAATCGGGACCAGTGCTCAAAACGCGGCAGAGGGTGTGGTGGCATCGCCCCTCCATAAGTGTAGTTTGGCTCCTCTTACTGCCGATACTCATCCCGCTCAAAGATTCATCCGCAGTGAACGCGCAGGTCGAGTATGACCATGCGCGACAGCTCTTTGTTCGCGGCGATCTTGAAGCCAGTCAACAAGAAGCTGAGCGAGGCTACGAGCGATTCCAAGGGTACGATCCCAAGTGGGCATCTGAGTTTCTTCTGCTGAAAGCACAGTCCCTGCTGCAGCGTGGAATGTTCGACGCCACCCTGCGGACATTGGGAGACCGCAATCTCGAAGCGAGCGGTCCAGATGCGCTTATTCGAAGTCTGACGATCGAGAGCCTAGCTCTTCTCCGCCAGCAGCAGCCAGCCATGGCTCAGCAGAAACTAGCCCAGGCTGGCGATCTATGCAAAGCTGCAACCCTTACCAGTTGTGGCGAAGTGTTGCGGGCACGAGGCAACTTTGCGGTTAGAGACGGCGACTTTCAGCAAGCCCGGGAACTGTTTCTGGCGACTCACGTCTTTGCCGAGGCCCATCATGACGGGTACCTGGATGCGAGTGCCTTACTGAATCTGGGATGGACTGCACTCCAGGTCGACCATTTTGATGAAGCATTGGATTGGTTGACAATTGCGGCGCGAAAGTCGGCAGAGATCGGCGCAGAAGACCTGAAAGAAAAATGCTTAGGCAATCTCGGTTGGGCTTACTACCAGTTGGGAGACCACGAGAGAGCCCTGCAGCAGTTTATGGACGCCGAACAAATTGCTGCCCGTGCCGGAGACCTCCGCTTGCGGCTGAAATGGCTAAATACCGCCGGATATGTATACCAGGACGGCGGGGATTTGCCACAGGCGTTGGACTGCTATCGCAAGGCATTCTTAATTACTAAACAGACTAACAGCAAAGAAGACATTGAGAACACTTTCGAGGATCTGGCCCAACTCTCCGTGGTCACTGGAAACCTGAACGATGCAGCCGCCTATATCGATCAGGCTGCGCCGATGGAGTCCGCGGGCGGGGGAAGGTTAAACCCAGCCCTGATGTTGACCAAGGGAATGCTCGCTGCTGCCCTTCATCGGGACAAAGAAGCCGAGGCCAACTACCGTTTCGTTTGGAATAACCGCGACAACTTGACTAGGCTGCGTCTGACCGCCGGCTCTGGGCTGGCGAGGCTCTATGAATCGCAGCGGCGTCCAGGCACCGCAGAGCAAATGTATAAATCCACGCTGGCGGCTTATGAGTCGGCGCGCGCAACAATTCGGAATGAAGAGACACAGCTTCCGTTCGGCGCCAACGCAACCGAGGTCTATGACGCTTATATCCGCCTGATGGCCGGTCAGGGGCGCACCGGCGACGCCTTGGTCATTGCCGATCAGAGCCGCGCCAGAACCCTGGAGCAAGGTCTGGATGCCGATGCGGGCACAAGTTCGTTCCGTTCTGCAACCATCAATCCGCGACGGATCGCTCAAATCGCAGACGCGACTCTGCTCTTCTACTGGCTTGGCGAAAAGCAGTCTTATTTGTGGACCATTACGCCGGGCCGTGTCACGATGTTCCTTTTGCCCCCTCGCGAGCAGATCGCTGCCCACGTTAAGAGTTACAGCAACGCAATTCTCAACCTTCAAGATCCGCGGGCAAAGATCAACCAGGATGGGCTATGGCTTTATAACGCACTCGTCGCGCCCGCGAGGGCATTGATTCAATCTCGGAAACCGGTCGTCATTCTCGACGATGGGGCCCTCAGCGAATTGAACTTCGACACTCTTCTTGTTCCGGGCTCCGAATCCGTGAAGGACAACGGTCCGAACGCGACGGCGCATTACCTGATTGAAGATTTCCCTCTGGTTTCCGCACCATCGCTTGCGATGTTCGGCGCACGGCAAAAAACGCAGGATCGGGGAGCGAAGATGCTCCTGCTTGGCGATTCTGTTTCTCCCAGCCAGGACTATCCGAGTCTGCCTTTGTTTGCTTATGAGATGACAAAGATTGAAAGCCACTTCAACAAAAACGAGCTTACGGCCTTCGCCGGTGCCCAAGCGACTCCTACGGCCTACTTCGCAAGCCATCCCTCGCAATACTCGTACATCCATTTCGTCTCGCATGCGATACCCAGCAAAAACGACCCTCTGGATTCAGCTATCGTTCTTTCCCGTTCCAACACAGACGAGAACTCGTTCAAGCTTTACGCACGCGAGATCATCAAGGAACGCATCGATGCAAGGCTCGTGACCATCTCCGCCTGCTATGGCAGCGGAACGCGGTTATATGCCGGTGAAGGTTTGGTGGGACTCTCCTGGGCATTTCTCCGCGCCGGAGCCCATAGAGTGATTGGTGCATTGTGGGAGGTAAGCGACACCTCGACGCCGCGCCTGATGGACAGTTTCTATGGCAATCTGGCAAACGGGAACTCGCCCGAGTCCTCGCTGCGCTTGGCCAAGCTTGATTTGATTCACTCCCAAAGCAGGTTCAGTCTGCCATTCTATTGGGCGGCATTCCAAATGTACGATCGCGAATAATATCGGCCGCGATCTCGAGAGCATTGCTGGACCCTGACGCCTTGTTCAAGATTGATCATTTAAGAAGAGCCCAATTCATGGTAAGAGAACGCTTTGCGCTATTTTCTTTTGGTGCAAGACAGCCTCAATCCTCGACTCGCGAGGCAGAACATACTGAGGATGTCCCGGGGCAGCTTCGGCTACACGGTATAGCAAATTTAAGTTTGTGAATCTTGAGTTTGTGAATCCGTGCTCGCCTCTGGTTCATCAAAGCTAGGCAAGTATGCTTAATCGCCTGGCGCGAACGGCTGCGCCGTAAGTCCCATTCCACATTTCAAATCTCTGACGGAGAATTCAGTATGACTGTCCGACACGGTCGGAGAGCTGCGGCTACTCTTATTTTCCCCAGTTTGTTCGCGGTCGTTACGGGTGCAGCGGTTTTCGGTAGTGCAATGCTCTCGGGATGCGGAAACCACGTGAGTGCCGCTTCTACAGGTACTCATCCAGCGATGAAGGTCACGGCCGTAAGCGCTACGCAGAGCGATGTGCCTGTAACGGGTGAATGGGTCGGCACACTTGACGGATATGTGAACGCGCAGATTCAGCCCCAGGCGAACGGATATCTCATCCGCCAGGATTATCGCGAAGGTTCGCAAGTTCAAGAGGGGCAGGTGTTGTTCGAGATCGATCCACGCCCGTTTGATGCCGCCCTTGAACAAGCGCAGGGTCAATTGGGCCAGGCGCAGGCGCAACTCGCTCTGGCACAAATCAACGTGAACCGCGACACTCCGCTGGCGGAAGCGCACGCGATTGCACAAAGCCAGCTGGACAACGAAGTGCAGCAGAAAGCGCAGGCAGAAGCTGCCGTAAAAACAGCAGAGGCCCAGGTCGCGACGGCGAACATAAATCTTGGGTTTACCAAGGTTCGCTCTTTGATTACCGGGGTGGCAGGCCAGGCTACGACGCAGGTCGGGAATCTGGTGAGCACCCAATCCGTTCTGACGTCGGTCTCGCAGCTGAACCCAATCAAGGTCTATTTTTCCATCTCCGACAGCGAGTATCTCGCGTTGACAACACAGGCGGGCAGCGATCTCCTTCACGGTGCGTCGAAGATTCCGCTGACTCTGATCCTCTCCAATGGGGAAGTCTATCCGCAGAAAGGGCACGTGGTTTTTGTTGATCGACAGTTGAATGCGCAAACAGGCGCGATTCGGATCGCTGCGGCATTCCCAAATCCAGGAAACATTCTTCGTCCCGGGCAGTTCGGCAGAGTTAGAGCCGAAACCGAGGTTCTCCGCAAAGCGATTCTCGTTCCGCAGGCGGCAGTAAATGAATTCCAGGGCCAGGAACAGGTGTATACCGTTGCCGCGAACAACACGGTTCACGTAAATAACGTGGCGCTCGGTACGCAGTACGGCAACTACTGGGTCGTGACGAGCGGCCTCAACGGCGGGACTTTGGTCATCACAGATAACGTGCAGAAGCTGCGCGAGGGTGTGCCGGTGATGCCGGAAGTTTCGAAATCTGGTGCTGCGGTTTCGCAATCGGCGCAATCGGGAGGTAGGTAACGGATGTCGAAATTCTTCATACGCCGCCCTATTGTCGCTATCGTTATTGCCATTATTACTGTGGTGGTTGGCTTGGTTTCGTTGTTCACGCTGCCCATTTCGCAGTATCCGAACATCGTTCCGCCGGAGATTCTAGTTACTGCTACTTACCCTGGCGCCGATGCAAAGACGGTCAGTCAAGCGGTGGCGACGCCGATCGAGCAGCAGATGAATGGCGTGGACAACATGATCTACATGGACTCCGTCAGCGCCAATAACGGCGTTGCGCAGATCTTTGTCGACTTCGACGTCAAGACCGATCCCAATATCGATCAGGTCCTCGCCCAACTGCGCGTGGACCAAGCCCAGTCGCAACTTCCGGCGCAGGTAACAACGGCCGGCCTCACCGTGCAGAAGGCCCTGACGTCGCCGCTCATGCTCGTCGCCATCAACTCGCCGACCGGCGAATTGAGCCAGGACTTTCTTACCAATTACGCCATCATCAATCTTCAGGACCAACTGGCGCGCGTAAAAGGCGTATCGCGTGTACAGGTTTTCGGCGGCCAATATGCGCTGCGAGTGTGGGTTGAACCCGACAAACTCGCCAAGCTCGGCGTCACGGCAACGGATGTGATCGCAGCGATTCAGACCCAGAACAACGTGAACCCCGCTGGCCAGATTGGCAGCGAGCCGATTCCGAAGGGCCAGCAGTTCACCTATACCGTGCGCACGCAGGGACGCTTGGTGAAGCCTGAAGAATTTGGAAATATTATTCTCCGCGCCAATCCTGACGGCTCGATCCTGCACCTTAGCGACGTTGCCCGCGTCGAGCTTGGAGACCAGGCATATGGGGTTTCGGCTCGTTATAACCAGGCGCCATCAGGTGTGATGGCCATCTATCAGCTCCCCGGCTCGAACGCTGTAGAGACTGCCGCGGCTGTGAACCAGCGCATGAAGGAGCTCTCAGCAACATTTCCGCCAAGCATCTCTTACAGCGTGCCGCTCGACACTACCAAGGCAGTCACGGCCGGCATCCACGAAATATTGCTGACGCTCTTTGAGGCCCTTGCTCTCGTGGTCCTCGTGGTCTTCGTCTTTCTGCAAGGCTGGCGGGCAACACTGATTCCTCTGCTCGCAGTTCCTGTCTCGCTCATTGGAACGTTCATTATTTTTCCAGCGCTCGGATTTTCGATTAACACGCTGTCCCTGTTCGGTCTTGTTCTTGCCATTGGCCTGGTTGTCGACGACGCCATCATCGTTGTGGAGGCCGTGGAGCACCACATCGACGAGGGGATGGACCCCAAGTCGGCAACCGAAAGAGCAATGGAGGAGGTAGGAGGGCCCGTCGTCGCCATCGCGCTCATCCTTGCCGCGGTCTTCATCCCCACTGCCGCAATTCCAGGAATCACGGGGCGCATGTATCAGCAGTTCGCCGTCACCATCGCAATCTCAGTTCTGATCTCCGCCTTCAACGCACTCACACTGTCACCGGCTTTGTCCTCGCTCCTCCTGAAGCCACGAGAAGAGGGGCGCAAAAAGAGTTTGCTCGCCAGAGGATTTGGACAATTCAACAGGTTCTTCGGACGCACTACGGATGGTTTTGTAAATACTGCGCGCATTCTCATTCACAAGTCTGCTTTCGCCATGCTTGGCCTCATTGTGGTTGGTGCGATCGCAGTGTTTCTGGGCAGCAGCCTTCCCGGGGGATTCATTCCGACTGAGGATCAGGGCTATATGTTCCTGGCGCTGCAACTGCCCGACGGCGCTTCGGCGCAGCGCACCGATGCCGCGGAGCAGAAAATCACCGATGCGCTCTTGAAAACTCCCGGTGTCGAGGGCGTCATCGCGGTCAACGACTTCTCGCTGCTGACCCAAGTGCAGAGCACCAACTCCGGCTTCTTCTTTGTCAACCTCAAGCCATGGGCCGTCCGCAAAAGCAAGGAACAGCAACTCGAGTACATTCAGGGCAACTTGCAGAAGCAGCTCGCAGGAAATCCGGACGGCATCGCTTTCGCGTTTCCACCGCCTTCCATTCCCGGCATCGGAACTTCAGGCGGCGTCACGATGATTCTCGAAGACCGCTCGGGCTCGGACGATCCGACGACACTTACGAAGAATGTCTTCACGTTTCTCGGTGCCATTTCCAAACGCCCTGAGATTGCGGCTGCTATTCCGTCTTACCAACCTGCGGTGCCTCAACTCTATGCCGAAGTGGACAAGGAGAAAGCTCTCCAGCAGCAGGTGGACCTGAGCAATATCTACACCACCATGCAGACTTTCATGGGCGGATATCTCGTGAATTACTTCAACCGATTCGGCCGGCAATGGCAGACATACGTTGAAGCTGACGGCTCGTCGCGAACTAACATCGCTAACATCGACCAGTTTTATGTGCGCAGCGCGAACGGGAGCCAGGTGCCGCTCAACTCACTTGTCAAAGTCAGTCGCACCACGGGACCTGAATTTATCTACCGATTCAACGAATTCAATGCCGCACAGCTGAACATTACAGGCGCGCCCGGATACAGTTCCGGCCAGGTGCGGAAGGCGCTCGAAGAGGTCTTCCACGAGACCATGCCGCCAGGCGCGGGCTTTGACTACTCCGGCATGTCCTTCCAGGAACAGCAGGCGGAGAAAGGCGTCCCATCGTGGGCCGTGTTCGGTTTGTCGCTGATATTTGTGTTCCTGATTCTTGCTGCTCTCTATGAAAGCTGGTCCCTGCCCTTCAGCGTCCTGCTTAGTACGCCGGTCGCCATCCTGGGTGCATATCTCGCGCTACATGCGCGGAAGTTCGAAAACGATATCTTCGCGACTATCGGGCTCGTGATGCTCATTGGACTCTCGGCCAAAAACGCCATCTTGATCGTCGAATTTGCAAAGATGAACTATGAACGCGGCGAGAGCATCTGCGAGGCCGCGTTGGATGCTGCCCGCTTGCGTTTCCGGCCGATCGTGATGACCGCTTTGGCGTTCATAGTCGGCTGTCTGCCATTGTGGGCCGCGAGTGGGTCGGGGGCTGCGTCGCGGCGAATCCTCGGTACAGTTGTCGTCGGCGGCATGACGCTCTCCACCATCCTTGGCCTGATTTTCATTCCAGTAACGTTTGCAGTTGTCGAGTATCTTTCGCATCGTCTCGTCAGAGGCGGCGAAGGCACCACTATGGACTCAATTTGTGGTCCCGGCACGCCGCCAAGCAGGGCGGCCGATCCAATTGGCGCCCACGCCGGAGCGGAAGGAGGTCAGGCATGATGAGATACCAGGGTCTTTTGCGGTTAAGCTTTCTCGCCAGCGTGGCCGGTTTCCTCGCAGGATGCAACGTCGGTCCAAAATACGTGCGACCCAACGTCACTGCGCCGCCTACCTTTCGTGGAGCGGATGATACCGTGATCACAAGTGACGTCAAGGAGTCACTCGGCGATGAGCAATGGGCTGCGGTTTACCGGGAGCCCGAGTTACAGGAATTGATTCGCAAGGCGCTCGCCAATAACTACGATGTCCGCATTGCGGCGCGGCGCATTCTTGAAGAGCAGGCCCAGGTCAGGATCACGCGCTCGCAGGAGTTCCCAAGCGTCACCGTCGGGGGTACAGGGATTGGCGCCAGTCTACCAACTTC
>JBEKPD010000012.1:0-79257 GCA_049521075.1 Occallatibacter sp. | reverse complement strand
CTCAACCGCCGCACCATGGAAGCGGATTTGATGGTGCGCCTGCTGCGCGCCTGCATCTCGACACAAGCAATCACGTACAAACAACTTATCGCCTTGCCGGAGCTAGCTTGATATTCATCTAAGGGAATTCGTGCAGCACGAATGTATATATGAGACGTTCTATAAACTAAAGTCACAGTTTCCTTGGAGCTCCCTCGTCCGGCTAGCGAGTCCGCCGTCTAACTTATTAGCATTTCTCGCCGAAGCTTCCATTCCGCTCGATCGATTCGGACTTCGGGATGGGGGGCCATTCTGACCGCATCTTTGTCACAACCGCGCTACGCCTCGCAGGGCGTACTCGGATGGGGCTCTCTGTGTGCCCGCTTGACAATTTTTGCAGCGCTGGCGGGAACGGCGGCGTGCGCATTTGCGCAGGGCTACGTGGGGCCGGCGGCGGCCGCTCCGATTTCGGCCTTGCCCTCGATGGCCAGCGTGCATGGGGTGGTGACGAGCACCGATGGCGCCGTGTACCAAGGAGCCCGCGTGGTGCTGAAGATGAGTGGCAACGGTGCGGCGCCCGTGGCCAGCACAGAAACCGACAGCAACGGCGCATTTGGCTTTGCCAATCTGCCGCCGGGCGCGTTCGGCCTTACGGTCTCCTCGCAGGGATTTGTGACGCAGTCGATTTCCGGGGTGCTGCATGCGGGCGAAACGTTCGACGCGCGCACCATCGCTTTGCCGGTAGCCGCGGCGACGAACGAGGTGATAGTGTCGGCCGAGTCGCGGGTGGATATTGCGCAGGAGCAACTGAATTTTGAAGAGAAGCAGCGCGTCTTGGGAGTGTTTCCGAACTACTACGTGATCTACGACCACGATGCGGTGCCGCTATCGGCGCGGCAGAAATTTCAACTGGCGTGGCGAACGTCGATTGATCCCGTGACGTGGATGATGACCGGCGCTCTGGCGGGTATGGAGCAGGCGAGCAACACATTCGCTGGCTACGGCCAGGGAGCGCAAGGCTACGGCAAACGCTTCGGCGCAAATTATGCTGATGGTTTCTCCGACACCATGATCGGCGGCGCGATTCTGCCCTCGCTCTTCAAGCAGGATCCGCGCTACTTTTACAAGGGCACGGGGACCATTTCCTCGCGCGCCATGTATGCGATCGCCAATTCGGTGATCTGCAAAGGCGACAACGGGCGCTGGCAGCCGAATTATTCTTCGATTCTGGGCGGACTGGCGGCCGGAGGCATCTCGAACCTCTACTATCCTTCAAGCAACCGCAGCGGCGTTGATGTGACTTTCACGAATGCGCTCATCGGCACAGCCGAGGGTGCGATGCAGAATCTGGCCCAGGAGTTCCTGGTGCGCCGGCTGACGCCGAGACTGCCCAGGTATCCATCGACGGTGACGCAGTAACTGCACGCTCCGGAGCGCGATCAATTTGCGGTAGTGTTAAGGTCGCTTTGATTAGAGTGGTCCCGAAGACAAATCATTACGCGGCAGAAGCTCCACGGATTCAGCCAAAATTATGCAAGTGGCCCCGTATGATGGGTTGATTTCTAAGACGATAAGATTCTTGCCGCGCGCCTCATCGAGCTCTCTTCGAGCTCTTGCTTCATCTTTGAACCCAAAAAAGTCCATCATGTCCTGGAACGTAAGGTCATCGCCATCTCGTTCTAGAACGTCAAAGATAATGTTTCCCTCTCTAAATTCATCTACTTTCAGATACAGCACTCCGCGCACTTCCAGAACGAACTCTTGCCTATCCTCGGTACTAAGGAAGACACGTACGGCAGTGCCCTGAATCAACAGCCCGTCTAGGAATCCATCATGGAACTGATTGAGAGTCTTCACTAGGCTTACCTCACCCTAGCCGCGGGTCGTGTGGCGTTACCGAGCGATCAGTGTGACCACGACTCCACCAGCCGGTTCATCTTCTCTTCCTGCATCTCAATCGATTCCACCAGCTTGAATTGCGTGCGGCAACGGTCGAGGTTGTGGTCCGCGCGATGAATTTTGAAATAGGTGTCGCCGTTGAGATAGTCGGCGAGGAAGCGGATGCCGACCTCGAAGGTGATGAGCTTTCCGGAAAATGCCAGGAATTTTTTCTCAGATTCGGACAGGAATTCTCCTGCCGCCGAAAGATAGCCGCGCACCAGCGCTTCAAACATCGAGAACTGCATGGAGACCTTGCTCAGGTCCTGCTCGTCTTCCGCGGCGGGGCTGGTGGTAGTGCGTACCATGTCGCCGAAATCGTAGAGTGCGAGGCCAGGCATTACTGTGTCGAGGTCGATGACGCAGAGACCTTCGCCTGTGGCATCGTCGAGCAGAACGTTGTTGAGCTTGGTGTCGTTGTGGGTGATGCGCTCGGGAAGATTGGCATGAAGCAGGGCGCCGGTGATGGGTTGGTGCGCAAGGGCAAAGTCGATTTCCGGTTTGGCGAGGTTGGCGCGGCCTTTTACGTCGGCGGCGATGGCTTGCTCGAGAGCCGCGAAACGCTTGGGCGTGTGGTGAAAATCGGGGATAGTCTCGTGGAGGCGCGGCGCGGGCAAGCTCGAAAGTTGCTGCTGGAAGCGGCCGAAGGCCTGCGCAGCCTGAAACGCCTGGTCGACGGAGGTTGCAGTTTCGTGGCTGAGCGCGTTCTCAATGAAGGGGTATGCGCGCCAAGTTTGTCCGTCTGGGTCCTCGTACCAATTGCGGCCGTCACGTGTGGGGATGAGCGTGAGTGCGCGACGAGCTCGGTCGGGACTGCCAGTAAGTTGCGCGGAGAGATGCGCGGTGACGCGTTCGATATTCTGCATCACGGCGGCAGGCGAGCGGAAGACTTGGGAGTTGATGCGCTGCAGAATGTAGCGCACCGACGCGCTCGGCGCCTGGCAGGTGACGAGCCAGGTGTCGTTGATGTGGCCGTTGCCCCAGGGCGCGAACCCCGAGGCTTCGCCTTGAAACTGGAACCGCGCGGCCATACCGCGGAGATCGGGCAGGTCGTTCACGGCCAGAGCTTCTCAGGATACTGACCCGCGGCAATGAGGCCGCGAATGCTTCCGACAACGCGCGGGCGATCTTCGCGATAGGTGACGCCAAACCAGGAGCCCTCGGCGGGCAACACTTTGACGCGCGCCTTGCCTGTCGAAACCAGATCGTTGACTGTCGTAGGAATAAGGCACTCGCGCTTGAGATCTGTGCCATTCTGCTCGAGAAATGTTTCAAAGCTCTCGCGCAACTGGTCGAACACGCGGGGAGTGAACCCCCAGAGGTTGAGCGAGACCGGCTCTTTGCCGGTAAGGCGCGTGACCTGTCCGGCGGCGTCTGTGTTCTTGACCGATTCGCCGTCCCGCTCGATGGCGAGGTACTCGACGATGCTCTTCAGATAATCGCCATCGACAAGCTGGCACACGCCGCGCGCCACGGTGCCGAATTCGGAGAGCGTGTTGCTCAGGACGAAACCGATCATCGCGTAGTCGGGAGAGCTGGACGTGAGATGGCCGGCGATCACGCGGAAGCTCTCGGCTCCATAGAAGTCGTCGGCATTGATGGCGGCAAAGGGCTCGTGCACGGCGCCGGCGCCCGCGAGGATGGCCTGCGTGGTGCCCCAGGGCTTGGTGCGCCCGGCGGGAACGGTGAAGCGCGGCGGGAGATCTTCGAGAGACTGAAACGCGTAGTCGACGGCCACGCGCTTCTCGAAACGCGAGCCGACTGTCTCACGGAACGCCTCTTCAATATCCTTGCGGATGACGAAAACGACCCTGCCGAAGCCCGCGCGAAGAGCGTCGAAGATGGAGTAGTCGATGATGGTTTCGCCGGATGGGCCCACAGGGTCGATTTGCTTGAGGCCGCCGTAACGGCTGCCCATTCCGGCGGCGAGAACGAGGAGGGTTGGTGAAGATGGGGCGGTCATGAAAAAGGCCTTCTTACACGGGTATTAGATTCAATCGAATAGTACAACATGGGGCTGGCGCTCTATTGCGGCAGCTTTTTTATTTTTGTCGAGGGTTTATTGCTCGAATTGTTCATGCCGTGCTAAAGTAGGTCCCATTCCATAAGGCGAACTTCCGTTGCTACTTCCCTAAGCCCCAGCAACTACACGGCTCGCCTCACAGAAAATCTGGCGCTGCAAATTGAGAGGTACTCGTGAAGAACCGTGCTATCGCCGCACTGTGTCTTTTCGCGGTATCCGCCATTAGTCTCCCAGCTGAAAGCCCGTCTTACACAGGCACGCTCAGCTCTCCTGAGGACACCTTCGAAACCACCTTTACTCTTACTGCTACCGACCTCGTCACCTTCCAGACTTGGGGCTTTGGCGACGGTACGAACGCAGCAGGACAGGTGACGCGCCTGGCGGCTTTGATCCTCTGCTGGCGCTCTTTAGTGGCCCGGTCGCCACGGCCACGATCGTAGTGGACGGCTCGGGCAACCCACTGGCAGATGCCGATAATCTCTTCAATCCTCCCTGGTCTTATGTAGGCAACTGCCCCCCCCGCCGGAACGGTCGCCATAGGGTCGGACTCCGACTGCGGCGATGACTTCATGCAAACGGCGCTGGCCGCGGGGACCTATACCCTGGTGCTCACCGACGCCAATTACATACCGGCCGCCGTATACGACAACGGCTCTCTCTCCGAGGGTTTCGTCGATTTTACGGGGGCTCCTTCTATACGTACGACCCCGTCTCCAATGCCTCTATCTCCCCTAACGGCAATTATGCGGTGGACATCGTTTCTGCCCGACAGGACATTTCGACGGTCCCTGAACCGCCGCCTCTTCCCCTGCTGTTGACTGGCCTGGCGCTCTTGGCCGGTTTCAAATCGTTCAATCATCGGCGCATGCTCTGGCGGCTGCGCTTGTTCAGATAACCAACACGCGGAGCAACCCAGTCCCCACCCAGGATGTGGATATTGCCGCGCGGCATCCGTTCACTGCGTCGTGTTTTGTTTCCGGCAGCAACGGAGCATTCGTTAGCTGTCAGCCGACGCCCGCGCTTCCCACAACAGGCTTCGAAACCGTCATTCAAAATGTGAACATCTCGCTCAATCAAGATACCGGCAGCGTTCAGCCGGTCGTGACGGAGCTTGCTGACAGCACCGCGGGCGGCTTCTTCCAATTTTTGGTTCCAATGTTCACACAGTCGCAAGGAGGAACCGGACAGTGGATAGGAGATCAGCCCTCCGTTATCTATCTGTGTTCTGACGTCGTTAATCCATTGCAGTATTCGACACTCTTTAACAGCGGCTCAGCGACGGTGACCTGTACGGTAAGCGAATACACCGTTTCGCTTCCTTAGTTCCACTGCAATGCGTTCCGATCCAAGGCACCAAAGGGTGGAATGGTGTTTCACCCGCAACGGGATATGACATCCTCCCTCATACCTGCGTGGTCGTGGCAATGCCCATCACGGGAGGCAATGTCTTAGTAACCGTCAACGGGTTCGTGAACTAGATATCTTCTGTAGGAACCGGTAAGGCGCGGCGCACTTTGGCTCGCCACATGCAATCCCGAATTGAGATTTAGGATGTGGAAAACTCAATTCGGGATTGAGGACGGCACGTGACCCGAATTAGTTGCCCCACTCAATCGGCAATGAAAACACAATGAAGAATGTCTACGGCTATCTTCATGGGTGTGGGATGCTCTTTTGGCGGCGAGACGAGTGGATCGGCTTCAACTTTGCTGGACGCCATGAATCGCGTTCTCCCCGAAAACGGAATTGAGCCCTACGCCGATCCGGAGCAATCACCGCGCGTGTACCGGGGCCACTTGTTCGGCCGCTCCGCACTCGATCATCATTCGGCTCGCGTGTTTCTGGAGCTTGTGGCTATGGCTGAGGCCTCAGGGCCAGCTCCCAACCTTGCGCTCATCCGCCAAAATCCTCATCGTGCCGTATTTCTTCCGCGGGTGTTTGCCAGGCCACTCGCGACGGATTATTTCGAGAAGAACGGCGGAGATCCTGTGCCGGTGTGGGCGGGCTCACTGCCCCAGCTCCTTGAGGAGCTGGCGAAGCTGGCTCACGAACTGGGCATTCCTCTCCTTGATGGGAAGCTTACCGACCAGACCGCGGATGCCATCAACATGTTCCGGCCCTTTCGCCTGCTCGATTCGACGAAACTGATGGAGAACCACCGCACCGCGTGGCTGGCGCTCTACGAGGGCGCGCGACTGGCGATCGAAAACGGCGTTGCCTTGACGCTGGCGGAGTAAGCGGAGAGTAGGCGAGGTAGAGAGCTTCCGAGTTGCCTTTTCTGACCAGTCTGCCTATATTTATAGGCGAATCAATTGAAGAGGACTTTTATGGCACGCTGGCAGGTTCAAGAGGCAAAGATGCGCCTGAGCCAGGTGATTGAAGAGGCGCAAAGCAAGGGCCCACAAATGATTACGCGTCATGGAGTGGACAGGGCCGTGGTGATTTCGATCGACGAATTCCGCTCCCTGACCGCGAGTAAGCCTGACCTGCGCACCTACTTGCTAGGCGGTCCGAAGGTGGACGATTTCGAAATCGAGGCGAACCGCGACACCGGGCGCGAGATTGCCTTGTGATCTCTGCAGTCGCCTATCTGCTCGACACCAACGTGCTGAGCGAGACGCGCAGGAAGAAGGCCGATTCCGGCGTGATGGCGTTTCTTGAGGCCACCGACTCCTCCGCGCTCTACCTGAGCGTGTTTACTCTCTGCGAGCTGCGCAAAGGCATTGCCACCAAGCGCCGCACCGACCTGACTGCGGCACGAGCACTTGCCGGCTGGGTGGAGGGCCTGGAGTTTGGTTTTACCAACCGCATCCTGGGCATCGACGCAACGACTGCAAGGCTCTGGGGCGATTGGTCAAACGACCGCCCGCGGCCGGTAATCGACACACTTCTTGCGGCGACCGCGGCTGAGCACGGCCTGACACTGGTCACACGCAACACGCGCGACATCAGCGGGCTTGCGGTGAAGGTGCACAATCCGTGGGCGGGATAACGGCCCCTCGTCGAATCAGGATCACAACGCAGCAAAAAGCGCATGGGACGATTTGTGTGGATCCTCCTTCGTTCTTGCCGCTTCTTTGCCTCGCGTGATTGACTGGTTGCCGGCAGGGGAGAAGACGCATGGCGTATGTATTAGCGCTGGACCAGGGGACGACTAGCTCGCGGGCGATTCTGTTTGATGAGGCCGGCGCGATTGCGGCGGTGGCGCAGAAGGAGTTTCAGCAGTTCTATCCGCAGGCAGGGTGGGTCGAGCACGATTCGGCAGAGATTCTGTCGAGTCAGATGAGTTGCGCCGTAGAAGTTCTTGCGAAAGTAGGAGTGCGGGCGCGGGATGTAGCGGCGATCGGCATTACCAACCAGCGCGAGACGGTGATTGTGTGGGAGCGCTCTACGGGCAAGGCGATTCACCCGGCGATTGTGTGGCAGGACCGTCGGACTGCGGCGTTTTGCACGGAACGCGAGAAGAGCGGAGCGGGCGAAACGATTTCTTCGAAAACGGGGCTCGTGATCGACCCGTATTTTTCTGCGACCAAGGTGAAGTGGATTCTGGACAACGTGCCGGGCGCGCGGGCGCGGGCCGAGCGCGGCGAGCTGGCCTTCGGCACCGTGGATAGCTGGTTAGTGTGGCACCTGACCGGCGGCCACAGGCACGTGACCGACGTGACGAATGCTTCGCGGACGCTGCTCTTCAACATCGTGAAGGGTGAGTGGGACCAGGAGATGCTCCGCATCTTTGAGGTTCCGGAGTCCATGCTGCCGGAAGTAAGGTGGTCGAGCGAGCGTGTGGGCGAGGTGACGACGGCGCTGGGCCCCATTTCGTGTCTTGATGGCGTGGCGATTGCGGGCATTGCCGGCGATCAGCAGGCGGCGCTCTTCGGGCAGTTGTGCTGGAGTGCGGGCGAGGCCAAGAATACCTACGGCACGGGCTGCTTCCTGCTCCAAAACATCGGCACGGAGTTTAGGCGCTCACGGGCCAGACTAATTACAACCGTGGCGGCGAGCGCACAGAAGCGTCTCGAATATGCGCTCGAAGGCAGCATTTTTATCGGCGGCGCGGTGGTGCAGTGGCTGCGCGATAACTTGAAGCTGATCGGCGCGTCGAGTGATGTCGAGTCGCTGGCGGCCAGCGTGCCCGATACCAACGGCGTGGTGTTTGTGCCCGCGTTTGTGGGCCTCGGCGCTCCACACTGGGACGCGCACGCGGCCGGCATGCTGATCGGGCTGAGGCGCGACACCGGGCACGGGCACATTGCGCGCGCGGCGCTTGAGGCCATCGCCTACCAGGTGGCCGATGTGCTGGATGCCGTGGGCAGCGACACGGGCGCGCCGCTCCAGGCCCTCAGAGTCGACGGCGGCGCGGCAGTGAACGATCTGCTGATGCAGTTCCAGGCCGATGTGCTGGGAGTTCCCGTCGTCCGGCCGCGCGTGACCGAGACGACGGCGCTGGGCGCGGCGTATCTGGCGGGGCTCGCCGTCGAATTCTGGGAGAATCCAGAGGCACTGCAAGCCGAGAGAAAGGGCGACGTGCGCTTTGAGCCAAAGATGAGCGCGGGCGAACGGGCAGAGCGGCGCGCGCGCTGGCAGAAGGCTGTGGAGCGGGCCAAAGACTGGGTGTAAAGCGGAGTTTAGGTGTCACCGAGGGGCGCTTTACATAAGAGGCCTACCCGCGTATCTTAGCGGTGTATTGAGAAAGAGAGGGATGCCATGCGCTGTTTTTCCCTTGGATTCTCTTTGCTGCTCCTGCCTTGTGCAATCGCCTGTGCCCAATCGAGCATTCCGTTATCGGGCACAGGCCAAGTACCGATTTCTAGTGAAGTCCCTGTGGTCGTCTTGCCGCCCGGAACCGGCCAGAACAAGCCAGATTGGCGTGGGTCCATCGTCTATCCGCTCGATCAGATGCGCGCTGATCCTCAATGGCGCCTCTACGCTGCGGTCATCACGCACGATCACAAAACCCTACGGGCTTTGCTCGATGCAGGCGATTCCCCTAACGGCTACGGGAATTACATGGGATATCCTCTCGTCACTGCCTGCCAGATCGAAGATCTTGAAGCCGTCTCCGCTCTTCTGAAAAGCGGCGCAAATGTGGACCTTTTCTGGCGCGGAAGCACAAGTCCACTCATAACGGCCGCCGAGTTCGGGAATCCAGACATCGTCCGCTATCTTCTCGCCCACGGAGCGCTTCCCAACCAGGCCCCCAAAGCCGGCGTTTCCGCCCTCTTCCACGCCTTGAACCATCGCGACTTCGCGATCCTCTCCCTCCTTATCGATAGTGGAGCTGACGTTAATCTCCCCGCCTAAGACGGCACCACGCCGCTCATGGAAGCAGCGCTCAACAACGACTCCGAGTTGGTCAACTTCCTTCAGGACCGCGGCGCCAAATTCAATTCTCCCGACGAAGAACTCCTCTCTTTCGCCGCCAGTGGCGATGTTCCCGGCATCCGACGCGTGCTCGCCGCCGGGGCACACGTCAACCGGTCTTTTGGGAGTGAGTACGTGACTCCTCTGATGGTGGCCTCCGTCAATGGACAAACCCTCGCAGTCAAGCTTCTAATCGCTCACCGAGCCAACATCAATGCCTACGACGAGACTCACGACACGCCGCTAATGTACGCCATCAAGAGCCGGCACAGTTCCACTGTCTTGGCGCTGCTTGATGGGGGCGCCAATCCCAAGCTGGACAATGTCGCACAGGTGACCACGCTCCACCAATCTGCCATCTATATGGATGATCCCGAGATTGTCCATTGCCTCATCGCACACGGCGTTTCCCCTGCGGGGGGCGACTCGATCAGCGTGACGCCCCTGATGAATGCCGCTGAATTCGGCCACTATGAAACCGTGAAGATCCTCCTCGATGCGCATGTTCCGGTGAATGTGCAGTCCCAAGAGGGGCGCACTGCACTGATCGACGCTGCAACTTCAGGGCGGGCTGATATTGTCACTCTCTTGCTCCGCGCCGGCGCTGATCCCTTTATCCGCGACAAGCAAAACCGGACAGCTCTCGACAACGCCCGGCAGATGCACGAGGAAAAAGTAATCGCCATCCTCGGCAAGAATCCGCCGGAATCATTAACCGCTCCCTCCAATCAGCACCAGTGACATCGCCGGAATTTGGTATCGAAAGCAGGACCTTTTACACGAGCAAAACCGGCAGCATCACCCGATCTCCTGGTCCCAGTACTCCAGCGTCTTCTTGAACTCGAGCATGAATTTGCCGGCGTCGGCGCCGTCGATGAGGCGGTGATCGAAGCCTAGGCAGAAGTACTGCATCGACCGAATGGCAATGGAGTCGTTGCCATCGGCGTCGGTGAGGACGGCGGGCTCTTTGCGCAGGCCGCCTACGGCGAGGATGGCCGATTCCGGTTGATTGATTATGGGCATGCCGAACTCTCCGCCAAAGGCTCCGGCGTTGGTGAGCGTGAAGCTGGACCCACCGACCTCGTCGGGCAAAAGCTTTTTGGTGCGGGCGCGGAGAGCCAGATCGGCGATGGTACGCGCGAGCGCGACGAAGGTCTGCTGCTCGGCTTCGCGGACCACGGGCACGATGAGGCCCCATTCGAGAGCCACTGCAATGCCGAGGTTGATGTTGCGGTGGTAGCGGATGGCGAGACCGGCCGACTCTGCATTGGCGGCGCTCTCCTGTGCGGCCACGTTTTCAAGCGAAGCCTTTTTTACAAGCGAAGCATTGACGATGGGGTAGCGGCGCAGCGCGGCGACGGCCGCGGCGGCAATGAACGGCATGTAAGTGAGCTTTGTGCCGTGGCGCTGCTCAAAGTCGGCGCGCTGCTGCTCGCGGAGGCGCACGATGCGCGTCATGTCGACCCGGTAGACGGTGTAGACGTGCGGGCTGGTGCGCACACTCTCGACCATGCGGTCAGCAATGATGGCGCGCATGCGGGTGAGCGGAACCACCTGCGGTGGGGGCACTTGCAGTGCGGCAGCCTTTTGGACCGAGGGCTGTGCTGAGGATGACGGTGCGGCAGCCTTTTGGAATGGCGATTGCGCAGCGCGCAGCACGTCTTCCTTGCCGATGCGGCCACCGGCACCCGTACCGGAGATGCGGCTCAAATCGATTCCGTACTCTTCGGCAACGCGGCGGGCGAGCGGCGAGGAGCGAATGCGGCCAGGCGCCTGCGCCGCATGCAGTGAGGCCACCTGCGGTGGGGGCACTTGCAGTGCGGCAGCCTCCTGGGTTGGGCTCCCTGGAACCAGTGCCGCCGCGGGCGCTGCCACTGCAGACCCGGCCTCGCCGATCACCGCGACCACCGTATTCACCTCGACTGTGGCACCTTCCCCGATGCGAATCTCAGTGAGCACGCCGGCTTCGGGTGAGGGGATCTCCGCGTCCACCTTGTCAGTCGAGATTTCGAAGAGCGGCTCGTCTTTTTCGACCTGATCGCCGACCTTCTTGAGCCATTTGGTGATCGTGCCCTCGAAGATCGATTCGCCCATCTGGGGCATGATGACTTCCGTTGGCATGCGTTCCTCTTTCGGCAGATCGTTTGCTCTGATCGCGTGAGCCCCGGCCTCGAAACATCGCGGTTGCCCGCTTCTCGAAATCAAGCCCCAGAGCACCCATTTTTGTGCGGCTGCAAGCGGCCAAAGACCCAGGCATTCGCACGTGACTCCTGCCGGATTATAAAACGCGGCTGCGGTGGCGTTGAAAAGTGCGGGCCTGGATGCCCGCACGACAGCCGGTCAGGAGACCGGCGCTACCTGTCATGCGCAGGCTGTTACGCCGGAATCGGCCGGTCTTTTACCGGGCGGGGTATTTGGCGCAGGCGCTCGATCTATGACGGAACTTGGAGTGGCGTGTCTTGTGCGGGAAATTCGGGCGCGGGAAATTCCTGGGCCGGGAGTTCTTGAACTTGAGCGCCAGTTGCCGGAGATTCTGGCGTGGCGGCGCGAGTAGATTGCACCAGGGAGCGCACGGTTGCGAGGCCCTTCAGCAATTCGACAGGCTCGCTGAAGACCCTGCCGAACTGTTGGGCGGCGCGGTGGGCGAGGGCTTCTAGTGTGGGTAGGGATGCCGCGTCCGGGATCTCTCTGGCGAGGCTGGTCACGGGGCGGTCGGTGATGCCGCAGGGGTTGATGAGACAGAAATCGTCGAGGTTCGTTGTGACGTTGAAGGCGAAGCCGTGTGATGTCACGCCTCGGGCGACGTGAATGCCGATGGCGGCGATCTTGGCCTCCGGCCGGGGCCCTGCAGGCGGCAGCCCTTTGGAGGAGGATTGTGCTGGTTCGCAGGTCGGGCTTCCGGCGGCTTCCGCCGACGGAAGCCCGCACCAGACGCCGGTGAGGCCACATATGCGTCCGGCGGGCACGCCAAACTCGCCGCAAAGGCCGATCAGCGCTTCTTCCATGAGGCGGACGAAGTCGACAGGGCCGAGGCGGTTGCCTTGCGCGTTGTGCAAACTGCGCAGGTCGAAGATCGGGTAGCCGATAAGCTGGCCGGGACCGTGATAGGTCACGTCCCCGCCGCGATTGATCTCGTGCAGGGTGACGCCGCGCTGCGCCAATAACTCATCGGACGCGAGGATGTTGGCGCGCCGGGCATTGCGGCCCAGCGTGAGTACGGGCGGGTGTTCGAGCAGCAAAAGCACGTTGCCGACGCGCCCCTGTTGGCATAGCGCAACCAGTTCTTCCTGCAGGCGCAGGGCTTCGGCGTAGTCGACGCGACCGAGATAAAGGTATTGAATCATTCGCTATCCCGATTGTAGCCATCCGCCATGCATGTTTATCGAGTTGGTTATTATTCTTCGAGCCGCGCCACAAACAGTCTTTCAAACACAATTCGATGCACCCAGGCGACAAGCAGCCAAAGAAGGGTTGCAAACGCACCCGCCCCAATACCGCCAGGGTCCATCAGCAGGTGATAGACAAGGATGTTGAACAGCACGGGGCCCAGCAGCGTCAGCCCCAGTCCGACAAACCGGTTCACCAGAAGCAGGATCCCCGACACGACCTCGATTGCGCCCACCACGTAAAAGTAGTGCGCCGCAAACAAGGCGGTCGTAAATTGGCCAGCCACCCCTGCCGGCATCTGTCCCATGGGAATGAAATGGAGGAACACATTGGAACCGAACACCAGGAACATGAGCCCCAGTAGGTAACGGGCGATCATCGTGACAATCTTCATGGTTTTGTCCTTCAATTGAATTTGATTCGGGGAATCTGTCGCGCAAGCCATCCGGCTCGTGGTCATGGGTAGAGGGCAGTATGCCGCATGGAAAATTGATGGTTCACCACTGGCAGCCGATTCAAAAGGATTAGCGCGGTTCTTCGCCTTTCGCGGTAAACTATCTACTGGCAGGAGGACCGGGCGGTCGCTGCTGGAAGTCCTTGCGCAAGCGGGGGTTGCCGGGAGAGGAAAGTCCGAACTCCGCAGGGCAGTGTGCCGGATAACGTCCGGGACGCGGGCGTTAAGGCCCGTGGACGGCCAGTGCCACAGAGAACATACCGCCGGTGGCTTGCGCTTTGGCGTGGGCTGTCTGGCCCGAAGGGCTGTTGCCTGGACGGCCAGTCCTGGTAAGGGTGAAAAGGTGCGGTAAGAGCGCACCGCTCCGGCAGTAATGACGGAGGCAGGGTAAACCCCACACGGAGCAAGACCAAATAGGGAGGGAAACACGAGCCAAGGAGCAAGGCTTGTGTTCGGTGCCGGCCCGGCGCCGAAAGGCTGCTCCATGCAGTTGCCGGAACCTCCGGGTAGGTCGCTGATGAACGTCCGCGGCGACGCGGCGTCTAGAGGAATGACCGCATAGAACAGAATTCGGCTTACGGGTTCTCTTGTCAGATAACGACAGCCCCGGTTGGGTGAAGGCCCGGCCGGGGCTGACCATTTCTGGAGACCGGCGCTATTTCGCCGCCGACTCCGCTACTATCAAAACTATGCTGCGAGTGAAGCTATTGGAGGCGGGTGCACGGCTGCCCGTGGTGGCGCATCCTGGTGAGGACCTGGGTTATGACGTGTTTGCGCTCGAAGAAGCCGTGCTGACGCCGCGGGCCACGGTGAAGGTGCGGACGGGGATTGCCGTGGAAGCGCGGCATCCCGAGACCGGTGCCCCGCTGGGGTTCCTGGTGCGCGACCGGTCGTCGATGGCGGCGCGGGGATTGGCGACGACGGGCGGCGTGATCGATGCCGGCTACCGGGGTGAAGTGCTGATCGTGATGACCAACCTGGGCGATGCCGCGGTGGAGTTGAAGGCCGGCGAAAAAATTGCGCAGATGGTTCCGGTACCTGTTCTTACGGGTCCTGTCCAAGAGGTGGAAAGCCTGGAAGTCTCCGGGCGCGCGGCCAAGGGGTTTGGCAGCACGGGAAAATAGGGACTACAGAACGGCCTGCTCCAAAGGGCTGCTCCTGCGGGGTCTCCGGCGACAGATCTTCGTCGCTGGGGTGACATGCAATGGCGGAACCGCGCGGCGGGCACCTGCGTATCATTAGAGCGGGAAGCCATGCCACTCAAGGAAGCCTTCAAACTCGCGGTGCAATCGCTGTGGGCCAATAAGATGCGCAGCATCCTGACGCTGCTTGGGGTCATCATCGGCGTGGCGTCGGTGATCATGGTGGTCACGTTGACCAACGGCGCCAAGCAGTTTGTGACGTCGAAGGTAAATACTTACGGCGCGGCGGTGGTCACCATCAGCAGGATGCCGCAGACGTTCATCACCATCGAGGAGTTCGTCGAGTTCCAAAAACGCAAATTCGTCACCTACGACGATTACCGGGCGGTTCTTTCCGATTGCAAATCCTGCGCTTCCGTGGGCGCGCAGCGATCTAACTCCAGGGGCAATGTAGTGCGGGGAACACAGTCCACCACCGACTCGCAAATCCGTGGCTGGACGTGGACGATGCCTGCGCTCTCAAACCTTGACCTCGCGGCAGGGCGCTCGTTCACCGAGATTGAAGACACGCACTCGGCGCACGTGGCCATCGTGGGCTCCGATATTGAGGACAACGTGCTGGGGCCGGGCGATCCGCTGGGCAAAGAGATTCACGTGGACGGTGTGCCGTTCACTGTGATCGGCGTGGGCCAAAGCCAGGGCAAGATGTTCGGCAACAGCATGGACAACTGGGTGTCGATTCCGCTGACCACGTTCCTCGAGAGGTATG
Organism: Occallatibacter sp.; assembly: GCA_049521075.1. Taxonomy (GTDB): domain Bacteria; phylum Acidobacteriota; class Terriglobia; order Terriglobales; family Acidobacteriaceae; genus Telmatobacter. The sequence goes on along the minus strand of JBEKPD010000012.1, from coordinate 64,204 downwards.
GCGCCCAAGGTAGCCTGGTGATTTATGTGGATTCGGGCGGCGGCGGCGCGGTGATGGAAGGGGTGAGCGACGAGCTGCGCGCGATTATGCGGGTACGACGGCACCTGGCGCCAGATAAGCCCGACACGTTCTCCGTCGATTCGAGCGCGACGTTCCAGAATCTGCTGGGAAATATTCTGAACAACTTTGGCGCGGTGGTGGTGGCTATTGCCGCGATCTCGCTGGTGATTGGCGGCATCGTCATTATGAACATCATGCTGGTGACGGTGACGGAGCGGACGCGCGAGATTGGTGTGCGCAAAGCGTTGGGGGCCCGGCGCAGAGATGTTTTGCTGCAGTTTTTGATTGAGTCGGCGGTTTTGGCTTCGTGCGGAGGCGGACTGGGCGTGGTGTTGGGCATTGGCGCCGCAAAGATAATTACGCTGGCTATCGGATTTCCGTCCGTGGTGGCCTTCTGGTCCATCGCCGTAGGTCTGATCGTTTCTGCGTCGGTCGGGCTGTTCTTTGGAATTTATCCGGCGTACAAAGCGAGCTCGCTCGATCCGATCGCGGCGCTCCGAGCCGAAATGTGAGCTGACTCATGAAGGCCACTGGTCAATCCCGAGAATCCGTCAAGATGGCGCTGGATACGCTGCGCAAGAACAAGATGCGCTCCGGCCTGACCATTCTCGGCGTCCTGATCGGCATTGCTACGGTCATTCTGGTTTCCTCGGCGATTAACGGGCTCAACTCAAACATCGACCGCTTTGTGAATACACTTGGCACGAACGCGCTGTGGATCTTCCACTTTGAGCCGTTCGGCCACCGGCCGACCACCGAGGAGCTGAACCGCAAAAGGCTGACTTATGAGGACGGCATCGCGATGCGCGCGCTGCCGCATGTGCTGGCCGTCGATCCCGAGCTGACCTATCAAAATTTCCAGACGGGACTGGGCTCCGTATCGTTGAAGCACGGCACACACAAGATCCAGAACACCATTCTGAGCGGCGGCACAGAAGCGTTCACAGAGGTGCAGGAGATCGATTTTCTGGAAGGCCGCATGTGGACCGAGTCGGAGGAGGAACACCGCGATAATGTGGTGATTCTGGGTCACGATGCCGCGGCTGACCTTTTCCCCGGAGAGTCCCCGCTGGGCAAGGACGTGGAATGCGAAGGCGACGTTTTCACAGTCATCGGGGTGCTGGATTTGCAGCCTCAGCCCTTCGGCAGCGGACGCAACACGCAGGACAACCAGGCGTATTTTCCTCTGGAGACTTTTCGGAAGATTCATCCGGAGATTACCGATTTCTGGATTGTGGTGAAGTACGACGACCCGAAAAACAAGCAGATCGTGACCGAAGAGGTGCGCGAGTTGCTGCGCGTGCGGCGCAAGTTGCACGCGGATCAGGACGATAATTTCGCGATTTTCAGCCCCGACGCTCTCACTCGGCTGTGGAATCAGCTTACCGGCGGGCTTTTCCTCTTCATGGTTGCGGTCTCATCGGTGAGCCTGATGGTGGGCGGCGTGGGCGTGATGAACATCATGCTGGTGTCAGTCACGGAACGGACGCGGGAGATCGGCGTGCGCAAGGCCATTGGCGCGACCAAGAGGAATATTCTTGCGCAGTTCACCATGGAGGCGGTGACACTCTGCATGGTGGGCGGACTGCTGGGCATTCTGACGGGGGCGCTGCTGACGCTGATTCTGCATTTTGCCGTGCCGTTTCTGCACGCGGCGCTCTCCTTCACATGGGTCTTGGTTGCATTTACTGTTGCGTGCGTGATCGGTCTGGTCTTCGGCATCTACCCCGCGTGGAAGGCGGCGAATTTGGATCCGATTGAGGCGCTGCGGTACGAGTAACAGGTGCCAGGTTTCAGGTGTCAGTCGCCGGCGACCTAATTTCAGATTGAGATTTAGCAGCCTGCTTCAAACCAAAACTTCTCTCGGGCGGTCGGTCGCAGACCTTCGGAGCGCCGGAGCGCCGCGAAAGAACTGACACCTGAAACCTGACAACTGTAAACTGCCTTCATGCCTCACATCCTGGCGCAAGCTATCGAAATCGGTACGACGGCGCTGGCTGTGGCCGGGATGGGCTATTTTCTCGCGAGCCTCGCAGCGGCGCGGATTTTTTTGCGCGAGCGGCGTGCGCCACGCGCTGAGTTCACGCCTGGCGTGAGCATTCTCAAATCTCTCAAAGGTCTTGATCCCGGCATGATGGATGCGTTCCGCAGCCATTGCCGGCAGCAGTATGCGGGCGAGTTCGAATTGTTGTTCGGAGTGAGTTCGCTCGACGATCCGGCGGCTGCCACGGTGACTGCGCTCGAAGCGGAATTTACCGAGAGGACCATCCGGCTCGTCGAGTGCCCCGAGCGGCTGGGCACAAACGGCAAAGTGAGTACGCTTGCGCAACTGGCCCGCCATGCGCGGTACGAGATTTTGCTCATCAACGACTCGGACATTACTGTTGGGCCGCATTATCTGGAGCGCGTGATGGCGTGCTTTGCTCCCGAGGAAGATTCCAAAGGGGCTAAAGCCCGTACCCTTCAGGATGCAGGTGAAGCACCGGTGGGTCTGGCGACGGCGCTCTATCGCGGGCGCGCCCACGGCACACTCCCGTCGCGGCTTGAAGCGCTGGGCATTGCCACGGATTTCATTCCCAGCGTACTGCTCTCAAAGTGGATCGAGGGCGGGCTGCATTACGGGCTGGGTTCTACGCTCGCGGTGCGGCGCGAGGCTCTTGAAAACGCTGGCGGCCTGCTGGCGCTGGTGGATCAACTGGCCGATGATTACGAGATGGGCGTGCGCGTGGCACGGGCCGGCTTTCGCGTTGTACTGAGCGCGGATGTCGTCGAAACCAGCGTGCCGGCGTACGGATGGCGCGGCTTTATCGATCACCAGCTGCGCTGGCTGCGCACCGTTCGGGATGCGCGGCCGGCCGGTTATGTGGGCCTGATCTTTACGCACGGGCTCATGTGGGCGCTCGTCAACGTACTCGCGAGCGGGTTGAGCCCCCTGAGCTTCTGGTTGCTGGGGCTCAGCTTCTTTCTGCGGCTGGCGCAGGCCATGACGGTGGGCGCCGAAGTGCTGAGCGATCACGAGGTGCTTGCCAACCTGTGGCTGTTGCCGTTGCGAGATGCAGTAGCGATGGGCTTGTGGGTCACAGGCTTTGCCGGCGATACGATTGTGTGGCGCGGAGAACGCTTTGCACTGAAGGACGGGCGGCTCGTGAGAGTCGATTGGAACTAGCGGAGCGTTCGAGGATCGGACTAGTCGTTCGCCATGGCCGCGTCGGTGGCATCCAAAGTGCGGATGGCGTTGTAGTCGAACGTGAGGCACGCGCCCAATTCATTGAAATCCTTCTCCCAGCGTGGACGGTCTTCCGCCGAGAGCGCAGTGAGCGCGTAGCTCGAGGTGCGCAGAATCTCATACCAGATGTTTTGTGCCTGCCAAAGGTTAAGTTCGAAGGGTAGTTCGGCAAGCGTGCGGGCTAGCAGCAGCGCGCGCTCGAGCACCTCCAACGAACCCGAGGACATCTGCAGCCCCACCATGGCGCGTTTCATGCGCTGGTCTGCGATGTAAGTGAGCGTGACGGTTTCAAGCGGCACCTGGTCAGACTTGGCCAGCGCAAGATACGAGCGCAATTGCGCCACGTCGATGGGATCGATTTCGAGCACGCGGCGCAGGCCCGCATTGATAGCAAACGAGGCAGCAAGCGCGAGCGCGGGCGGCTTGGGCAGGCCCGCATGCGAAAGATAGTGCAAGAGGCTGGCGTGGTCCTGGTAGATGGTAGTTAGCGAGTTCTCTATGTCCGAGAGCGTGGAATTGAGAATGAGCCGCACGATGCGCCGTTGCTCATCAGTGAAGAGTGAGGTGAGTGAGTAGTCGGCGTGGCCGTAGAAACGGTCGAGCAGGCGAATCACCTCAGGGAAGTCTGCGCTTTGCACGTGGCTGGCCGCATCGGCGGAAAAGGCCTCGAAGGCGGCGGCATCGGCGAAGCTGTAAGCCTTCACCGCGGCCGTGATGTTCTGGTCGCCGAAATGGAGAACCGCGAAGGAGAAGCTTTGCGCGTGACCGGTAATGGAGCTGGCGACATGAACGCGGCCCAGCGCCAGGCGTCCGCGGCCGGAGGTGTGAATCTCGTAGGAGATGCGGCGCACGCGGAAGCAGAAGAGCTCCGTCTCTTCGGCAAATGTGGAGAATACGGAACTGATGGCATAGTGCGCGGTGACTTGCTCGAGATGCAGCATTTGCGTGGCGACGCATTTCTTGTAGATGCGGGCGCCGTCGCCGGCCGCTGGATCGTTGGAGCGAGCCTCGGCGAGGCGCGCAAGAAATGCCGGTTCGAGAGGCGCAGCTTGTTCGCCGAACATCTGGATGGCCAGTTGTAGAACGCGCGCGGCGTAGGCGATGATCTGCACAGTTTCGATGCCGGAGATATCGTCGAAGAACCAGCCGCAGCTGGTGTACATGAGGTGCGCGTGGCGCTGCATCTCCATGAGCTCGAGGGCGCGCACGCGTTCATTCTCGATGAGCGGGTGCGCCTGGTGGGCGGCGAAGAAGCGATCGGCAGACTCCGTACTGCGATCGAGCAGCACGTGAATGTAAGCATCGCGCGCGGCCCAGACATCGCGAAACAGAGCACTGCCATGCTGTTCGGTGAGAGGGATCAGTGCGTCGCGCAGCTCGTCGAGGGCCTTGCGCAAGGGCGCGCGCCACTCTTGATTCCAGCCCGGCTTGCCGCCATTGCAGCCGCAGTTAGAGCGCCAACGCTCCACGCCATGTGCGCAGCTCCACGAAGTGTTTTCTACAATCTCGCACTCGAATTCAGGCGGGAACTGTGCAAGAAACGCGCCGTAGTTGGTGAGCTTGACGGTCTTGTCCTGCTCAAGCAGGCGCAGCCCGTAGGCCAGCGCCATCTCGCCGTACTTGTGATGATGCCCATACGATTCGCCGTCAGTGGCCACATGCACAAGCTGCGGCTGAGCGCTTTCTTTGAATCCGGTTTTGAGGCGGCCCACAAGATGATCGCCAGAGTCGAGCAGGCCTTCAAAGGCGATGGCGCGCGAAATGGGGCCGTTGTAGAAGAAAACGGCAAGGGACGCGCCGGAAGCGAAGCGGACGAGGTAAGGGTGCGTGGTGTCGACCGTGGCGTCGGGCGTAGCGATCCAGTCGCCGTCGCCCTTGTTTGCGTCGCCTTTAAGAGGGCGAATGCGTTTGCACTGATGCGGGGCGAGCACGGTAAAGCGAATGCCGTTTGCCGCGAGGGCTTCAAGGGTTGCGTTGTCGGCCGCGGTTTCCGCCAGCCACATGCCTTCAGGCAGAGAGCCGAAACTGTTTTGGTAGTCGGCGATACCCCAGCGGATTTGCGTCACGCGGTCGCGTGGGTTGGCGAGCGGCAGGATCATGTGACTGTAGACCTGCGCGAGGGCTGAACTGTGGCTCCGATAGCGCTGGCGGCTGCGGACCTCGCCGTCGAGGACCATACGATAGGTGCGCGGCGCGTTTTCCCGGAGCCAGCTTAGGAGCGTGGGTCCAAAGTTGAAGTTGATGCGCGCGTAGTTGTTAACAATACGCGTGATCTGATTTTTTGCATTGACTACGCGGGCCGCGCCGTTTGGCGCGTAGCACTCGGCGCAGATGCGCTCGTTCCAGTCATGGTAGGGAGCCGCCGTGTCCTGGGTTTCTACCGTCTCCAGCCATGGGTTCTCGCGGGGCGGCTGGTAAAAGTGGCCGTGAATGCAGATAAATCGTTTACCAGGAGGCATGAAGATTCCCATGGCGTGCGCTGCGAAGTGCGCCTGCGGACGCTGACGCTATTGTAGTGCGACGCGCAGTCAGCGTGCCGAGCGGCCGGCAGGCTCTGAGTTTTTGGCCAGATCGCAGGCCCGCCACAGGTACCAGCTGGCCACAGAGCGGTAGGGCGCCCAGCGTTGGCCACGACGGAAGACAACGTCAGGTTTGGGCAGGTCGGCAGCTTCAAGCGGGCGCGATTTGGGCACGCGCCGGAAGGTAAGCGCGTAGCCCTTGCGCACGCCGTAGTCGGTTACGGGTAGCACATCGGGCCGGCCCATGCGGAAGATGAGCAGCATTTCCACCGTCCAGGAGCCGATGCCGCGCACTTCCGTGAGGCGCTCGACGATATCTGCGTCGGACATCTTGCGGATAGCAGCGTGAGAGGGCACCGTGCCGTCGAGGGTGCGCGCGGCGAGGTCGCGGAGGGCCTTGATCTTGTTGCCGGAGACACCGGCGGCGCGCAGCGGGTCGTCGGGCGTATCGAGCAGGAGTTGTGGCGTGGGATCCCCACCGAAATACTCGCGCACGCGGCGGTGGATGGTGGCTGCGGCCTTGCCGTGCAACTGCTGATAGAGGATCGATTCGAGAAGCGACTCGAAGGGTGACGTGGAGTGGCTGAGACGCAGCGCAAACGGGCCGACGCGGTCGATGAGCGCAGCAAGTTTGGCGTCGCGGGCACGAAGATGCGCGACCGCCTCGTCGGGATCGAAGGGAAGCTTGCTATTACGGCCGTCGTGAATCATGGATGGAGTGTATCGCACATGACTCGCGCGACGGCCGCTCGAATTCAGTTCGATTGCGCCGCGGCTTTGGTGGCATGCATGACAACGATTTGCGTCCTGCCGCCCTGCAGGCTCGGCGACTGCGACACACCTACAGTGAGCAGTTCACCGTTTCTTTTATTAAGCACGAACGTTTCACCGTTGATGTTGGTGCTGATCTGTGCGTCGGGGCCAAGATTGTTTTGGTAAAACGCGATCACCTGATCCTTCGAGTCGGAAGTGAGAAAGGTCGCAGTGATCATGTTTTTGCCGGCAATGGTCATGCGCACACTGGCTTTGCCCTGCTCTGCGCCGGGATAGAGTGCAACGCCCAGGTCGCTTTCCGTAAGTGGCTGTGAGCTGGCCGTAATGTTCGCGGACTTGGTGAACTTATAGATTCCGTAGCAGACAAACCCGGCCCCGATGAGTCCGAGGCCGACGAAGATGGCCACAATAATGAGTACTATTTTCAGTGCGCTCGGTCCTTTTTTCGGCGGTGGGTAGACCGCTGGGTAAGGCTGAACGGGCGGCTGCGGGATTGGCTGCGAAGGATCGATTTGGGGTGGCTGGCTGCCGTAAATGTCTGTCATAGTGTCGTCCTTGCGAGTGGATTTTTCATGGGCCCGCCGGGGTGCGATCCGGAGTTGCAGCCACTATATCGCATCTGCCACGGCCCAGCAGCCCAAAGCAGGGGAATATTTCCGGTTCGCGAGAACGGTTCCGATTCGGGTAAGGGCCGGCTGGGCACGGCGGCCGCGCACGGACAACGACTAGCCGTGAGGTTACCATCAGGACGTAGATAATCTGGTTGAGGAGCTCCACCATGAAAATGCGGCCGGGATCGCAGACGGGATTTCTGTTGTGCGGCAAGGAATGGGCCGACGGAGAGGCGATGGATGTGCGCTCGCCGTGGGATCAGGGGCTGGTGGGGCGCGTAACCAGGGCCACGCGGGCCGATGCGCGCCAGGCCGTGAACCATGCCGTGGCGAGCCTACGCAGGACGCGCGCACTGCCGCGCTGGAAGCGACGCGAGACTCTTGAAGACGTAGCCGCCGCACTGATCGAGCAGAAAGAGCGCTTTGCGCAGCTGATTGTGGCCGAAACGGGCAAGCCGTTGCGGCTGGCGAGGATGGAAGTGGATCACGCTGTGCTCACCTTCAAAACCGCTGCTGAAGAAGCGGTTCGGATAGGTGGTGAGAGCATTCCGCTGGATCTGACCGAGGGTAACGAGGGCCGCTGGGGGCTGGTGCAGCGTTTTCCCATCGGGCCGGTGCTGGCCATTACGTCTTTCAACTTTCCCTTGAACCATGTGGCGCACAAGGCAGCGCCGGCCATGGCGGCCGGATGCCCGCTGATTGTGAAGCCCGCGCCACAGGCCACGTTTACCGCGCTGGCGCTGGGTGAAGTAATTTTGAAGGCGGGTTGGCCGGAAGAGGCGTTGGCCGTGCTGCCGCTCGGCAACGCCGACACAGCGTGGCTGGCGGAAAAGGAAGACCGCATCAAGCTGGTGAGTTTTTCCGGTTCGTCCAAAGTGGGGTGGGAGCTGAAAGCGCGCTCGGGACGCAAACGCGTGTTGCTCGAACTCGGTGGAAACTCCGCTCTCGTGGTGCACTGCGATTGGAACGACCTCGACGACGCGGCGCTACGCACCGCGCATTCGGCCTTCAATTTTGCTGGGCAATCGTGCATCAGTGTGCAGCGCGCATTTGTGGAGCGCAGCATCTTCCAGACCTTTTTGTGGAAGGTTGTGGACGTTGCAGGCAAGCTTGTGCTTGGCGACCCCTCGCATGAGGCGACGGAGGTTGGTCCGCTGATCCGCGCCAGCGAAGCAGAGCGAGTCGAGGCTTGGATCAAAGAGGCCGTAGCCGGGGGCGCCAAGCTGGTGGCGGGCGGCGAGCGCAATGGGTCGATGATTACGCCGGCGATCCTGACCGCAACTGCGCCGGGTATGAAGCTACATGATGAGGAGATATTGGGGCCAGTCCTTGCGATTGAGCCCTACGACGATTTTGAAGATGCGCTGGCGCGCGTGAATCACTCCAAATACGGCTTGCAGGCCGGGTTGCTGACGCACGACTCGCGCCGCATTCTCACCGCCTATCGCGAGCTCGAAGTGGGCGCATTGATTGTGGGCGACACGCCAAGCTGGCGGCAGGATCCGATGCCTTTCGGCGGCGTGAAGGATTCCGGGTTAGGGCGCGAAGGTGTTCGCTGGGCCATCGAAGAAATGACGGAGCCGCGCATGCTGGTGATGAGCGGCGTGGGGTAGGCGTGAATCACTTCATAGTTCGTAGTTTATAGGCGGCGTCCCCAACCCTGTGAACCGTCTTTTATTGCGTCATCTGCAACATCGACTTTGTATCGGCGGCGTGAGATCCATCCGGCGCCAAATCGAGATATTTTTTGAGGGCTTCACGGCATTCCTCAGTGAGGACGAGATGCCCATTGCCATCCACAGTGGCGTCCCCATAGAGGAGCGATCCCAGAAGAAACCACACATCAGCACGCATGGGATCGGCACGTGCCGCTTTGCGGCAGGCTGGCATGGCGTCTTGCGGATCGCCAGAGTTGGCATATGTGACGCAAATGTCAAGGAGGGGGAGGCCGGGATTCGAAGCCAGAGGGGCCGCCCGGTTGTAGGTGTCGATCGCCTCCTTATTGCGGCGCAGTTGCCGGAATGCGTCGCCCCGAGTGAGGTATATCTTCGATTTCAGCTCCTTCCGCTCCGCGTCCTGCGGGTCCTCCGTGAATTTCTCCTTCTTCACGGCGTCCAGCGCGCGGTCGGTTGTGGCAAGCGCAGCCTCGCCCGCACCTGAGGAGACCTGCACGTCTGCGAGGAGGAGCAGATTCTCCGTCGAGGCGTTCGAATTCACCAGCTTCTGCGCGGCGGTGAGAGCGCTTGCCCAGTCCTTAGCTCTCATCGCCTGATCGTAGGTGGCATTCAATGCCTCAGGCGTGTTCTGGTCCGCTCCGCCAGCTGTTTGTGGCATGGAGTATCCAGCGAAAAGCAGTGCCAATCCCAATAAAGCTGCCATGCGAAGATCCCGGGACATTGCACACCTCCCCCCATCTCGGGGGAATGGCATCACATTAGTCCAGTGATGGGACGAAATGCAAGATCGTTTGTCATGAATACAGAAAGACGCGTTCCCATAGTTCACACTTAGCGGTGTGCTTGCCCAATACGGGCTGCCGTCTGTGAACCACGAACTGTGAACTGATCTTACTTCGCAACCATGTCGAGCATCGCTTTTACATCGACGGCGTGGGGACCGTCGGGGGCAAGGTCGAGATATTTCAGGAGCGCCTGGCGTGTTTCCGCCGTCATTGCCACTTTGCCAGCGGAATCGATCTTTGCGTCCGCGAAGAGCGACGAGCCCAGAACGAACCAGGCATCGGCGCGCGTGGGATCGGCCTGCACGCTCTTGCGGCACGCTTCCACCGCGGCGGCCGTGTCCCCGTTGTTGTACGCGACCGCACATACATTGAAGTATGCCTTCCCGGGGTTTGAGGACAGCTCGGCAGCATGGTTATAGTTGTCGATCGCCTCCGCATAGCGCTTCAGCTTGAGCAGCGCATTGCCCTTCCCGATATAGATCTTCGCCACGCCGTCTTTCCATGCTTGATCCGGTTGGGCTTGATCCGCCTGGCCCTGCGCGGCTTTCTCCCGCTCGGCTACCGCGAGGGCACGGTCATAGGTGGCAAGAGACACTTCCATCGGGCCTGGGTCGCTTTTCCCGGTTGTGACATAGAGTTGCGCGTTTCCGAGCAGCAGCAGATTGGCCGATGTGGCGTTGGCGTCGACTAACTGCTGTGCGGCTGCGAGCGCGGCCGGCCAATCCTTGGCAATCATGGCTTGGTCGTAGGTAGCTTTTAGCGCCTGGGGTGTGTTTTGTGCGCCGGTTTGCGCCGTTTGCGCGCTAACTGGGACGGCCGGAAGAAATGCCAAGAGGGCCATTACAGCAAGGAAAAGGGTACGGGGCATCGCGCACCTCCATCCATTCGGGATGGCTGGATGAATGGCAACACATTAGCCTAGTGGCGACGCGAATGCAAGGTCGTCCGCCATGAACGCAGAAGGAGGCAGAGAGCCGGGTTCTGCGATGCGCGGACACAGCTTTCCTGTGCGGCTGAAGAGGCCGGTCATGGCGAAGAGAGATGGGACAGATTTGCCGCCAAAGTCGGAATCCGGACTAGGCAGCAACGCCGGGAGAGGATGCGAAGCAGACTATCCTTCAGCTTCAGGAAGGGTGATCCGGGGCAAATCTACTGAATCCCGCTGGAAGCTTGGGGCGGCTCAAACCGCCCATGCTTACCTAGGCCTTTTGTTTCGCCTTGGCCTTTTGCTTGGCCCAGCGGCGGTGCTGCGCATCGGCGATCCTTTTGCGCGCCTCGGCGCTCAATACCCGTTTTTTTCTGGGCTTGGCTGCGGCCGGGGATTTCTTCACTTTGGCTCCGGCATCGGTGGTTGCATTGCCGAGCGTGGCCAGCAGAGCACGTGCCTGCTTTAGCCTGGCTATCTCGGCGTCTATTTCGGTAAGAATGTTTTCAATTGCCATGTAATTAGGATAACTCAATCAGTTTGCCGCTGAAAAGCCGCGAGTGGGACATTTTGTTTTGACTTAGAGGAGTAACCGGGAGAGATACGGCGCCGCGCCTGTATGGAAGAAAGACGGCTGAGCGTTTTTCAGAGGGAGCAGAGATATTGTTTCAGGCGTTATCGTCTCTTGCCCGAGTCCCGCGACGGCACAAGCCGGGTGCGACATTCGTCGCGGGAACGTTGTAGATCCGCGCAGCAGGCGCCGACGCAACGCCGTAAAAGACATCGGCGGGACAGGTTATTCCCGACCCGCCAGAGTTCTTGCCCTATCCCCTGGGCCGCGGCAGAAACAGGCTACCTAGCCGAGATACACGACATGAACATAGACGCCGAGGCGCACGTTATAGGCAAGGTACCAGCCAATGTGGTCCGGATCCTCGTAGATGACGATGTCGTCGGAGCCCCACTGCCAGCCGTCGCAAAAGCCGTAATCGTCAGGCGCGACGGACCAGTACCAGCCGTTGAACCAAAAGCGATCAGGTCCTCCGCCGGCGAGATGCCATACATGCCCGGGACCGAATCCCCCCGCGAAATGGCCGTGCGCCCAGGGATGGTCCATGTGATAGCGCGGATCGTTGGGGCCGGTGTCATGGCCCATCCAGGTCTTGCCGTTATCGACGTGCGGAGCGTTGGGATGACCGGGTTGATCGGAATAGTTGCGATGCGTATCGGGCGCTTGGGCTTTGCCATGGAAGGGCTCAGGCCCGCGCTGGGGCGGCTGCGGATGGTCTTCGCCCTGATGTTGCGCGAACGCCGGCACAGAGAAGGCGAGCAAAGCTGCGCATGCAACGTGAAGGAATTTCATTACTACCTCCTGAGGACGAAATGGAGATATAAGCCACGAACCATCCAGAATTCGTTGGCTGGCGATGGGCAACGGTTCGTTGCCCTCCCACTTCGTCGGGTTCTGGTTCTGAACGTGGTTCGAGCTAAGCGCTCACCGTGGCAGCGGTACGACGCCATGCGTAAAGCGGGAACTGGTTGGCGAGTTCCGCCACATCGCCGCGGATGCGTTCGAGAGCGGCATCGTCATTGCGCTGTTCGAGGGCGGAGGCGATCCACGCGGCGATGGTGCGCATCTCCGGTTCTTTCATGCCACGCGTGGTGAGCGCGGGGGTGCCTATGCGAACGCCGGAGGGCTTAAGCGGCGGATTGGCGTCCCAGGGGATGGAGTTCTTGTTAACGGTGATGCCAGCCTTGCCCAGCGCCAGTTCCGCCTCGGAGCCAAGAATACCTTTCTCGAAAACATCGACCAGCATCAGGTGATTATCGGTACCCCCAGAAACCAAGCGAAACCCTCCTGCACGCAGTGCTTCAGCCAATGCCTTGGCGTTGGCGACAATTTGCGCCGCGTAGAGGCGAAACTCGGGGCGCAGCGCCTCCGCAAAGGCCACAGCCTTTGCGGCCACAATGTGCACCAGCGGACCGCCCTGCTGGCCGGGAAAGACAGATTTGTCGATAGCCTTGCCAATGGTGTCTTCCGGCTTGGGCCCCACTACATAGTCCTTGCCGCAAATGATTAATCCGGCGCGTGGTCCGCGGAGGGTCTTGTGCGTGGTGGTGGTGGTGATGTGTGTGTGCGGCACGGGCGAATCGTGAACGCCGCCAGCCACCAGTCCGGCGATGTGCGCCATGTCGAAGATAAAAGTTGCACCGACCTTGTCTGCAATTGCGCGCATGCGGACGAAGTCCCAGGAGCGCGGGTAAGCGCTGGCGCCGCCGATGATCACCTTCGGCTTTTCCTGCTCGGCAACTTTTTCCATCTCGTCGTAATCGATGGTCTCGGTGTCGCGGCGCACGTGATAGAAGGTGGTGCGATAGAGCTTGCCGCTGAAGCTGAGGCGATGGCCGTGCGTGAGGTGACCGCCATGCGAAAGATCGAGGCCGAGAATGGTGTCGCCGGGCTGGAGCACTGCCGCGTAGGCCGAGGCGTTGGCCTGCGAGCCGGAGTGCGGCTGCACGTTGACGTGCTCGCCGCCGAAGAGCTGGCGGGCGCGATCGCGGGCCAGATTCTCCACGATGTCAGCGTACTCGCAGCCGCCATAATAGCGGCGCCCCGGATAGCCCTCGGCGTATTTATTGGTGAAGATCGAGCCGGCAGCTTCCAGCACCGCTTCGGAGACAAAGTTTTCGCTGGCAATCATCTCCAGCCCCTCGTGCTGGCGGAGCGTTTCCTGGTCAATGGCAGCAGCCACATCTGGGTCGGCCTGGGCGAGGGACAAAGACATGCGATCAATCATATTCAAATTCTAGCTGGTTCTCCGGCTAGTTGAAACCGCTTCTGTGGGGTGGCGATTGCGTAAACTGGAGGCAGCGACTCTACTGGAAAGATCTATGAGGCGTTTGTGGCGATTCAAAGCAATCATTTGATTCGAGTGATGCTGTTCTTTGGCATAATGCTGCCTGCCGCGGCGCAAACTGTTGCGCCTGCCGCCTTCCCCGCCGCCTCTATCGACTCGGCTATGCTGGCCAAGGCTAATGCCGGCGACGCCTCGGCCCAGGTGGCCGTGGGCGAGCAATATGCGCAGGCGGCCGCCATCGAGCACGACAAGGCGCGGATGGCTGGCGACTATCAACAGGAACTGGCGTGGTACCGGAAGGCAGCGGGGCAGAACGACATTCCCGGAGAAATGCATTTGGCCGCGCTCTACCGCGATGGCGGAGGCAAGACAATTCCGCGCGACATGGAGCAGGCGGCCGCCTGGTACCGCAAGGCCGCGGACCAAGGCGACCCGACTGCGCAGGGAACGCTGGGAGTGCTCTACTCGATGGGCCAGGGCGTGGCCCACAACGATGTGGAGGCGTACTTCTGGCTGGACCTTGCCGCCAGCGTGAAGGGACCCAACCAGGAAAAGTACGAGGCCAATCGCCAGATGATCGGCCAGCACATTACCACCGACGAGCTCTCCGATGTCGAAGATCGCGTGGCCGCGTGGAAGGCCGCGCATCCGCGTCCCGACAGCAATTGAGTTCCTGAAATTAAGCTCGCATAGAACGCGGACGCTGGCGCGAAAGTTGCGCTTAGACTGCCTATCGACTACAGAATAATTTCTGCAATGCGAGGGGTTGCGCTTTCGTTCGAGGAAAAGCAAATCCGACACAACTTGTTTTTTCCTCGCGGTCAGGAGGAAGCATGGGCCGGTAATTCAAACATCAAGGCCCGCGGAGAAACCACATGAAGCGCAATTTGCTTACGCTTGCCGTGACCGCCCTGATCGCCTCGGGACCGGTCTTTGCTCAACAGAGTCAACCCACGACATCAACCCAGCCAAACCAGCCCGCGCCGACCATCGGTCAGCGCGATCAGAATCAGCAGGACCGTGTTGCCAACGGCATCGATTCCGGGCAGCTGACAGCGGGCGAGACCAAGAATCTTGAGTCGCGCGAAGCCAACGTGAATCGCGAGGTCCGCGACGATCGCGCGGCCGACAACGGCCGTCTTACGCAGCAGGAGCGGCAGCAAGTAAACCGGCAGCAGAACAACCTGAACCACTCGATCTACCAGGACGAGCACAATGCCAACGTGGCGCACTACGGCAACAACGAAGTGGGCCAGCGCCGCGAGAATCAGCAGGATCGTATTGCCAACGGCCTGCGTAACGGCACGATGCATGCCGGCCAGACAGCTCGCGTGGAAAACCGCGAGCAGGGCATCAATCAGCAGATTCATGCCGATCGCCAGGCCAATGGCGGAAAGCTGACAGGGCAGGAGCGTGGCCAGATCAATCGCCAGCAGAATAGCGCCAGCCGCCAGATCTATCGCGACAAGCACGACGGCAAATAGGGAAGGGACGTGCGCGAGGCCTTGCACCGTGGAATTAGATAGAGGCAAGTCAATCGGGGGAATGGGAAAAAGTGAGTAAGAAAATAGAAGGGGCGCTGGGGTGCGTCCCTTCTATCGCAATCATGAAGTGGCTAGCCTCAGTTTCGTACCAAGGCAGTTTAGGAAACGGTCCCGCGGTGTGCAGACCGGTTGCGCCGGAAGAGCAGGAACGCCGCTCCCAGTAGCCCAGTGCCAAGCATCACCAGCGAGGAAGGTTCCGGAGCGGGTGTTGAATTGAAGGCAAACCCACCCGAAGAGCCCGTCGAGCCGAAATTGCCAGGTGCGGTCTCCGTCAAGGTGAAGGTTCCGGGCGTAACCGCGAAGCCAGCCTCGGTGAAGTAGCCCGTGCCCGAGACGTTGAGGAAAGAGCCTATGTTGAACGGGACGCCAACACTGCCAGTAACTGTGAAGGTGATAGCACCACCGTCAAACGAGAAAACTTCGCCTGTCTCCGCATTGTTCGGAATGTAGATGAATGTGGTGGCGGGCTCAGTCATGCTGGTAACGCCGGAGAATGAACCCACACCGCTTACGTTGGTAGCGCCTTGGGTGGTTAGGAAGGTCTGGCTGACCCACGAATCGAGGTGCGACTCGTTCTCGAAGATACTGCCTGCGGGAATCTGGGTTGCTGACGCGCTGCTTGCCCCCAACGCGAGAACCACAGCTACAGCAATGAGTGAGAATGTAAGTTTCTTCATGATTGTCGTTAACCTCCGAGGCGCGCCCTCGCGGGCGGCTTCAATACAGTTTTTGGCCTGTGCGGCCGTTCAGGTCGATCACTTACGCACACTTCGTTCGAGCCTTGTGAGCCAAAACCGCAGATGCCCCCAACGAGCGTGCAACGAGTCCGGGTAAAAAGGCGCTTCAGCTAGAACGATGGCAGCGTAGAATCCCACAACGAGCACAGACAACCTGGCCCGATGCATACAACTGCACTCGACCTTGACAATGGCACTTCATGTGCCAAACCGATTGCATGTAGAATCAATAATTTACGTGAATGCTGCCGGACGGCTGCGCAACGATTTGCAAGGTCAATTCCCTTTGGATTTCCACTTTAGGGGAAACGGCCCGACGGGCACTTGCCGCTGGAAACCCGTTCGAGATCAGATCTCTGGTCTCTGGCGCAGCCTAGGTCCCAGGATGCACAGCGATACGGACGAGCGTGGGAAGCTCTTAGCGAAAGCAGGAAAAAAGCTCTGAAGCAGAAGGGCCACGTGGGCGCGCCCCTTCTGCTTCACCATGAAAAAGCTTGCTTGACTTCTCAAATAGGAAACTTATGCCTGGGAACCACTGCGCGCGGACTTGCTCTTCCGGAAGACCAGGAATGCTGCTCCCAGAAGTCCCGTGCCAAGCAACACCAGCGACGAGGGCTCCGGGGTTGGGTTGAACGGCGTTAAAGGAGGCATAATTGCTCTGGCATCAAAGCCATTGCCGGAGCCTGGGTTATCCGCTACTGTTCCGCTTCCAGGCAATAAAACGATCACCTCGTCCGAAGACAAAATGACCGCATCTTGCCCAGGGCCGGAGCCGCCGCCTGTGATATCAAAGTAGACGCCGCCGACACTCTGCGAGCTGATTTGGCCGCCGGGCGCGCTATTGTCCCACAAGAATGTTGAGCTATCAAAACTGATCGGGCTGCTCGGCGTGGTGGCAAGGCTGGAAATTGTGGCGCCGGCTATACCGGCATAGGGGTCTGTAATCGTCCCGGTGACGCCTACGACCGCACCGGCGCCAGTTACCGTGATGGTGCCAGAGCCGCTGATTCCGCCCAGCGTGCCCTGGCTGTCAAAGCTAAAGCTGTAGATGGTGTTAGCCATCGCGGACGGGGCAATAGCAAAGGCCGTTGCTAATGCAAGCGAAGCAAAAGTGAACTTTTTCATGTGTGTCCTAACCTCCAGTAATGGCCCTCTCGGGCGCTAGAGCTGTGGTTTTGCCCTGGGTGAGCAGCCCAACGATCAAAGTACGCTCAGTTGTTCCAAGGCGATGAGCCCGGACCGACACCGGTCTTGCCAGCTTTCAACGGGTCCGGGGGAAAGGCTCAGTGGGGAAATTCGAAATAGCGTCGCAAGCTACCGACATCGAATCTTTGTGCTGACGACCGCACTTGACCTTGCACTTCGCACTTGGAGTGCCAAACGCACGCGCTGTTTCGTCAACGAGTTGCGCCGACCACGGTTGATGAATTGCGCAATCGCTTGCATAGGAAATTCCCTGGGAATACCACTTTTGTGGGACGCGAGTGTTTGCGGTTTTTTCGCACCGAAGCTGTCGCTGGCGATTCTTGGCTCGCTCGGCGAAGACGGCCCAATCATTCCATAAAAACGCGCTCGGGGCAGGTCAGATTTCTCCGCTATCCTAGCTTCAATGCAACGCTTTTTGCCGAGCCGGTGGTTTCGATGCGCGGTCCTCGTAGGTGCCACAAACATACTGTGCGCGATTCCGGTGGCAGCGCAGACGCCCGCTGTCACGATTACTCCAGCCGCGGTCGTGGCGGGTTCGCCGGAACTGATTCGCGTGGCCGCGCCGGCTGATGCAAAGCTGGAAGGCGATTGGCTGGGGCAAAAGCTGGCGTTTTTCCATGGACGCGATGGGCAGGCGTGGTATGCGCTGGCGGGAGTTGACGTGGAGTGGCCCTCTGGGCCTTCAAACCTTCGGATTAGAGTTGCGGCAGACGGTCGAGGCGGTGCGCCCGCGCCAGCCCAAATTGACCTGAGTCAAAGCGTTGAGATTTATGAGGCGCACTATCGCACCGGCACACTCACCGTGGCGCCGAAGTTTGTTGCGCCGGAGCCCGAAGAACTGAAGACGATCAAAGCCGAGATCGAGCTCAAGAAGAAAGTATTTGCGGCGAGCGCGGCGGAGCCACTGTGGTCCGGCAACTTTCGCGCTCCGGTTCATGCCCCGCCCACCGACAGTTTCGGTACGCGGCGGACCTTCAATGGCCAGCTCGCGAGCGTGCACAAGGGGATGGATTTTCGCGCGGCCACTGGAACATTGGTGCGCGCGGGAAACAGTGGCGTCGTGGTACTCGCGCAGCCGCTCTACTACGAGGGCAACTGCGTGGTCATCGACCACGGGCTTGGGCTTTTTACGATTTCCATGCACCTGAGCCGCATCGATGTGCACGAGGGCGAGCATGTGACGACAGGCGAGCCCATTGGGTTGAGCGGAGCTACCGGACGCGTGACGGGGCCGCACCTGCACTGGGCCGTGCGCTGGCAGGATGCGTATCTCGACCCGGCGAAGCTGCTCAAGATGGATTTGAGCGCGGTGCGCTAAAGCCGGTTATTTAATTTTGCGCGCGCCATCCACTCCTATATATCGATTACAACCCAATCTTTTTCCCGTTTCGGCACCGGCAACTGCATCGTGCAGGAATGAATCTCTTTGGTCCATTTCCCCGCGCCAAAATCTTGAAGCGCGAATTCAGATCATGTGACACTGCCTTAGCATTGCAGGCCCGAATCTATGAATCTGTTCCACACACCTCGCACCTTGGCGCTTTCCATTCTGCTGGCAGCACTTGCCGCCGCTGCCAGTCCCCAATCGCTCGTCAACGACAGCTCCTCCGGGGATACCGGCGCCGAAGCCTCCACAGTTAGGACCATAAAAGCTCAGGTGCTGCCGCGGCTTTCCCCCGAGCAAGTCGGCGATCTCTATTACTTTCGTGGACGCTATCAGGCAGCCATCGCGACATACAAGAACGTCGAGCTGCCCTCGGCTACGGTGTGGAACAAGATGGGGGTCGCCTATCAGATGCTTTTGGACGAGAAAGACGCGACCCGCTGCTACAAGCAGGCGCTCAAGATGGATCCCCAAAACGCCAATGTGCTCAACAATCTGGCCACGGTACAAGATTCCATGATGGATCTTGCCGCCGCCGAGGAAAACTATCGCAAGGCGCTCAAATACGATCCCGATTCCGCAATCATCCACAGTAACCTGGGGACGAATCTGTTCCTACAACACAAAGACGAAGAGGGCGACGAGGCCTATCGACAAGCACTCACGCTCAACCCGCACATCTTCGATAAAAACTCGGGCCCCACGGCCAGCAACCCTGAGGCAGCCCAGGAGCTTGGTACAACCGCCTACTACAAGGCCAAGAGTTGCGCGCGCGCCGGCCTGGACGATTGTGCATTGACCTACCTCCGCAAGGCATTCGACGATGGGGCCATCACCATTAAGAAGGTCAGCAAGGAGAGCGATTTCGCCCGGCTCCGCGCCACTGAAGCATACAGCGGACTGATTGCCCAGGAACAATAGAGCCTGTGAACCAAGCGTAATTTTGCTTTTTTCTTCACCAATCTTTAGGCAAAAATGCCCTTGCTTCTGAGGCGGTTCACTAGCGCGAAAGCGCTTCTTCTTTGACGTCGCTTGAATGCGCCTTGCCTGCAGCGCCGGACGCTTTCTCTTCCCGCAGCGCTTTGAACGCGCGATGGACGAACGAACCCATGTACCAGCCATCGATAAATTTGTAGGGCGTTTCGCCGGTGGTGTAATGGCCGCAGGGCAGCACGCGAATCTCGTGGCGCAGGCCGGAGCGGCGGAAGGCCTCGACTACCTGGAGCGAATACTCGCGCGGGAAAGTGAGATCGTAGTTGGCGTAGACCACGAGCACGTTCTTGGCGGGGCCGTTGGCCGCCAGCCCGCGGAATTGTTCGTAGTAGTTCACAGGGCTAACGGCGGCCCATAGAGCGCGCACGCGCTCCTGCGTGAGGCCGGCCTCTTGCACAGCCTGGCGGATGTGGCGCGTCGATTGCCCGGCCCAGACCACGTCACCGAATGAGGTAGACGCGTGATTGAAGGCGTTCACGCGCAGCCGCGCGTCGTGGGCGCTAGCCAGATACCCGTAGCAGGAGCCGAGACTGGTGCCCAGCACGCCGAAATGCTCGTAGCCCTGCTCTTCGAGCCAATCGAGGCAGCAGCGGATATCCACCACGGCCTGACGGCAGGCAGAGATGGTGCGGCCAATGTTGGCGCTGACGGCGTAGTCGGAGCGCTCGAGTTCGGTCGGGCGGCGAATATCGTGATACGGCTTGGAGAGGCGCAGCGCAGAAACTCCCATGCGGTTGAAGATGGCGCAGAGCGAGTTGTGGCTGAAGCCGTCGGCATTCCACTGCGGCATGACGACGATGGCTTGCTTGGGCCGCGTGGGATCTTTGTGCGCGGGCGCGGGATACCAGCGCGCGTTCACCAGATCGTTTTCGGGATATGGCGTGCGCTCCGGCGAAGTGAAGCGCAGAAACTGCGCGGGAGCAAGCTTGCCTGCTGCGGCCTGTTGTTTCAGCTCTGCATCTTTGGCCAGCGTTTCCGGGCGCACGTTGGTGGGATAGAGCTGCGGAAAGCGTTCCTCCAGACGGAAGTTGGCGGGACGCGTGTAGCCGAAGAACTCTTTACTGCGGCGAATGAGGAGTTGATTGATGCGCACCATCGCGGCTTCGGCGGTGGCAGCGTCGCGTTCGACCTCAGGGCCAGGCACGACAGAGTCAAAGCCATGCGCCTGGAGAAACGGCACGATCCACTCGAAGCCCCACTCCAGCGGCCTCACGACGCGATTTTCGTCGCGCGTCGTCAGCCGCGTCTCCCACGCATACATCCAGCGCGAATACCAGTCTGTGAACATGTCGATAGATTAAGTTTAGCAATGCGGGAAGGTTCACAGTTCTTAGTTCATCGTGTCCTGTCTCACTTGGCCGCAACGGCGAACTGCAAACTAAGAACTCACTTTGCGTGCGGCACGTTTGAGAGCGAAGTATTCGGCCGTAAACCAGGCGAGGCTGAGCAGCAGGATCAGGGCGATGATGGCCTGCGATATGGCGCAATAGAGGCACCAGACGCCGAGGCCGTATTCCTCGATCATGGAAAGGCGGAACGCGAAGAGAAATCCCAACGACGCGACGAGGAAGGTTGCAAAACGTTGGCGCGCGAGGCCGAGGCAGCCGAGCAGCACATAACCGGCGATGCCGAAGATGGCTACAGGTACATGGGCGATCACTGAGAAGCTGCTGTGGTTCACAGTGCCGCAATCCCAATGTGCGTTGATGTCGCAGGGCGCAGTGGCGGTGGAGTAGTGAAGGGGCAGTGACAGCGCAGAAACCACAATGCCGGCAAGGGCGAGAACCAGGATGAAATATCGCATAGCGGGTGGGAAGAGTGACGTAGCGTACGCACTTCCTTTGTTGATTTTACGCGACAGCCTTACCGCCAAAGCATGATGGGCCGCGCGGTCGAACCGATCCACGAACGCTGTAGGATGAAGCTATGAATTTGCCCCGGCAGGTTTCCGGCTTGGCTTCGTCCGAAATAGCTAAGCTGAGCGGGATGGGTATGGCATTTTTTGGTGGCAGTCGCATAGCCTTTTTTGGCGGCAGTTTTGACCCGCCGCATTTGGGCCATTTGGCCGTGGCGCGCGCAGCCCGCGGGGCTTTTCGGCTGGATGCGGTGCTGTTCGCTCCGGTTGGCATGCAGCCACTCAAACCAGAGGGGCCGGCCGCGAGCTTTGAGGACAGGCTGGAGATGACGCGCCTCGCGATCGCGGGCGAGCCGGGCTTTGAAGTCTCGCTAGCCGATGCGCCAAGATCGCCCGGCGCGCCTTTGGTGGCAGCCGGGCGCATATCTGCACCCAACTACACCATCGACACTTTGGAGGGCCTGCGCAGATCTTACGCGCCGGGCAGCACACTTTATTGCCTGATGGGCGCGGACGCGTTTTTCGGCTTGCGTCACTGGCACCGCGCCGTGGAACTTCCTTTTGTGGCGCCCTTGATTGTGGCCTCGCGGCCGGGGCAGCCGCTGGAGGGTTTGCGAGATGACCTCAATTCCGCGTTGCCGCCTGGCCTCGCGCTCAAGCGCGCCGCGGAGAGTGACGGAAATGAAGCCGGAGTGAAGGTGCGCGTCTTCGATCTGCTAAGCGAATCCGGCCACCACGCGCCGTTTTACGTGCTGCCCGGCCTCAATGTCGAGATCAGCGCGTCGGAAATTCGCAAGGGAATTGGCGCGCAAATCCAGGCCTCGCATGGCGGCCCAACGTCAGAACCCGATCTCGTCCCGCCGGCGGTTCGCGACTACATTGCCCAGCACGAACTGTACCAATCGTAGGCCTCTCGGTACGTTTCGCTTGCCGTGCGTCGAAGCGGCACGCTACGATGACGTCTGGAGAGTTATCCCATCTCATGAAACTATCGCCAGCGCAGAAGCAAACGCGCGCCCTCGTACAGGCCGCCGCGGCGGTTTGTGAAGACAAAAAAGGCCAGCAGACGCGCATCTTGGAACTCGATCCCGCCGATTCGGGATTGAGCGACTTTTTCCTGGTCACCTCGGCCAGCAACGACCGCCAGGCCGTCGCCATCGCCGACGAGATCGAGCTGCGGCTCAAGCGCGAATTCGGCGTGTACCCGCAGTCAGTGGAAGGCCGGCGCAACGCTGAATGGATTCTGCTCGATTATGTGGACTTTGTGGTGCACGTTTTTCTGTCGGAGCGCCGCGCCTTCTACGACATCGAGCGCCTGCGCAAGTCGGCACGCCCGCTGACGCCCGAAGAGTTCGACGCAGAGCTGAAGGCGGAGCTCAAGGAAAAGACGCGCGCCGTGCGCAGGAAGATGACAGCGGTGGCCAGACCCAAGAAGGCCACGACGGCTAAAAAGGCCCGCCCCGCCACAGTGAAGACGGAGAAGGCGGGAAAAGAGAATCGAGCAAAACAGAAGCCCACGGCGAAAAGGAAAGCGTCGACAAAGAAGACAGCGCCAAAAGCCAAAGCACGCAAGAAGCCGTAGAGCGATTCCTGCGAAATCTCTGAATGCGTTACCTCCTGCAGGTGCACGATTATCTTTTCAGATCTGCCACCATAGTGCGGAGCTCGTTGGCGCGTTTTGTGTTTCCGGAGGCTTGGCAAGCATCTGCAAGCGCGTTGTAGAGATCGACGCTTGGGGGCTGAAGGAGAATCTGGGCCTCGAGCAAGCGCACGACGGCCTTGGAATTTCCATTCTTATTGAGTGCCCACGCGATGGACAGCAATGTAGAAGGGTTGGCAGCGGTCTTCGCGAGAATGGGTTGCTGACTCAATTGCGCCAATTGATCGGTCAATCCCTTTCGCGCCAGCAGGACCGCCAGGTCATCCAGCGGACGCATGTCTCCCTGGCCTTCCATTAGAGCGCGCTCGAACGCAGCTTGTGCTTCAACATCCGCCCCTTGGGCCTCGGCAGAAAGACCGCGCTTGAGGTCGTCGACCGTTTCTCCACCGGGATCAGCCGTGCCGTATGCCGTCCAGGTGTCGATGAAATCCGCCGCGGGTTCCACATGCAATGAGAGTGTGACGTAAGTGGTCTTTTGTTCGCCCACGCGATTCGCGCTGACGACTACCTGGTAGGAACCCGGCGACAAGGCTGACGTGTCGAGGGTGTGGCCGGTGAGCAGATTTCCGGCCTGGTCGCGATTGGCGGCGTCTATTTCTTCATCTTCCTGCTTGACTGCGTCGTGGGAGGCAGCGATGGAACCGAATGCGTAGTGGAGGTGAATCTTTTCTGCGCTAGGCGATGCAGCCGTCCGGGGGTCGAGCCATAGTTGGAAGACCAGCGGCAAGCGCGCGCCCTCGGGCAGATATGCGTTCTGCGCTCCGCGCGGCGTGAAGCGCAATCCCGAGATGCTGAAAGGCAGCACGCCCCGTGGGTCTTTCACAGCCACAGGCGCGGTATAGGCGAGAGGGCTGGAAAATGCTACACTTTCGCCGCTGATTGCTGGCACGATCACACTGGCGTGCTGCTTTGTGGCGACATGGTCTACGTTATTGGTCAGAGTCGCAATAATCGTGTATTTACCCTGCGCAAGCGGTACGCGTGCCTCGGCCGCAAAGTCCTTCTTTTTTGCGATTTCGGACTGCTCCGGAGTGAGATCGCCAGTAATCGCATCTTCCTGTTCATAGACAGGCTTGTTGTCGGCGGTAGTCACTGTGGTGCGAAGCGTTAGGTCGTAGTAATAGCCGCCCTCGGCGCGCTTGCCCACGATTCCGGGATCGGGAAGGATCGTACGCATCAGGTAGTTGAGGGTCTGCCGTCCTTGCGCGTCGCGATAGACGCAGTAGGAGATCGTCGCATCCTGCCCTCCAATGAGCAGGCTTATGGTGACGTGCTCGCGCATGCGATTCAGATTCAGCTCTTCCTGAGTGAGAGGATTGTCCGGCAATCCCTCGATCATGCTCAGGAGTAGATCGGAGGACATACTCGGTTCGTATTGGTCGAGGTTCACCTGCTCTCCCGGAATCAGGTCGACCGCCGTCGTTGCAACCTCGTCTCCAAGGGACTTGCGAAGAGTATCCAGGCTTCTTTTCTGATCGTTAAGAGCCTCGAGCGTAGAAACCAGATGCGCCGGTCCATCGGAGTTCGGGGAATAGAGGGTATATGGCTCGCCAATGCTCTTCTTGAAGAAGATGAGGTTGAAGTAGGGCGGTAGTGCCCTGCTGGGGCTCTGATAAAACCAGATTTCCATCGGCCTCACGTTGCGGGCCGCAGGGTAAGGCTCGATTTGTTTCGGCGGACCGAGCACGATATAGATCCGCCCCCGATCGGATCGCCATCCATCCTGCACGACAACGCTGCCAAAGTGCTCGTTGGCGTAGGCCAATCGGCGATAATGCTCGTCCTTGTAAGTGTTGGTCTCGGAGTTCGGATCGGGATTGCGGACTTTCCAAAAGGCTGCAATAAAGCTATCGCGCTGAACGTCAGTCGTCAGAGAAAGAAATTGCTTCCTCTCATTGCTGTCGATGATGTAATTCACCTCTTCGTTCAGCCAATGCCGATAATGCGGAGGCAGATCTTTCGAACGGTCGGCCGCATGCGCAAATACAGCTAAGAAGGTGAGGATGAGAAACAGATAAAGAGACCGGGAGAGCAACGATTTCAAGAGACGAAACTCCTTTGGAAAAAACAAAGAGGGAGAGAAGTGACCTCTCTCCCTCCCCGTCTCCATTGTAGCGACCCTAGAACTCGTAGCGGAGGGTCGCCCGGGCATAGAACGGACCCTGGAAGCTGGTTGGGCGCCCGTAGTCGAGATTAATATTCGGCGTGTTTCCAACAACGGGGGTGCCGTTTGCAGGCTGCTGCGTGTATTCGACCTTGCCTATGATCGGCTGAGAGTTGGTGACATTGATCGCATCCAACCCAAACTTCAGCAGCTGGCTCTCGTGAAGATGAAGGGCATACTCACCCTTCAGGTCGAGCTGCGCAGATGAAGGAGTGCGACCTGCCGCGCCGCGCCCACCGATCGGAACCTCACCTTGATTCAGGTAGATGGGGTGATCGCCAAGGTAGCTCAACGGAACCCCGGATTGTCCGCGGAGAGCGACACCGGTTGTGAGTCCCTTGAGCGCATGAACGAACGGGCTGTCAGACCCGACCGTATAGCTGAGGAACATGTTGCCCACGGCGCGCCGATCTGTGCTGAGATAACCGGGCTTGAACTGATCGCCCAGTAGATTCAACTCGCCGGCCGTAAAGTCGAACAAGGAGCTGATGCCGGGATCGGATTGTCCGTTGTCGTTGCGATAGGCACCTTCATAGTTGCCCCACAGGTTAGCGAAGCTGAAGTTCACCGCCGCCAGCCAGTGGTTGCTGTAGCGCTTATCGAGTTCCAGCTGCAGGGCCTGGTACTTGCGCTCCGGATTGACGAAGCCCTCCGGCTGGCCATTGCCTGGCGCGGCATCCATCGTGGCCAAGTTTAGGAAACAGGCACCGCCGACAGGTGAGTTGTTGCCGTCGACAAAGATGCCGCCTGCAGAGAACCATGTGTCATTGCCTGAAGTGCAGCCCTTGGCCGGAGGCGCATATACCCAGCCGGGCAGGCCTGCATTCGGGTTAGCCGCGGCCCACTGCGCCGGCGTGTAAGTGACTTCCTGCTCGGGCACCGCGATGGATATCTTGGAGGTCGGGTTGGCGATGCCGCCGTTGTAATTGACACCAATCGTGGAGCCTTCCGGAGATTGGGAGCCTATGTCCTCAATGATGCGGTCCAGATTGCGTTGGATGTAGCGCGCCTTGACCACCATCCCGTCCTTGACCTCGCGCTCGAAGCCAATTACGAACTCGTCTTCGTACTCGGCTTTCGTTCCCGGGATGATACCTTCGCCGGTCGAAGAGCTAAAGCTCGGAGCGCCGAAAGTAGAAATGGCGCCGGTAGTTGGGTCTTTAGCCTTGTTAACGCCGTTTAGGTTATGCGCATCGTCGGGAACAATGACCAGCGCGCCATTTTGGACAACCGGGGCAAAGTAATAGGATGTATCGTCCTGCTCGTTGCCAAGCTGACGGTTGGCCGCATCCAGCGGCATGGCCCAGTAGTTGCGGCCAAACGTCATGAAGAACTTGCCCTTGCGATCGCCAAAGGGATCGATGTTAATGCCGAGGCGCGGCGACCAGCTCCCGGTGAAGACGTAACTCAACACGGTTCCGGCAACGCGCTCCTCCTCCCAGCGCAAGCCGAGATCGAAGGTGACGAAACGATTCATTACATAGGTGTCGTCGCCGTAAGCGGCATGGTAGCGCTCCAGGGAGTTAACGTTAAGTCCCACATAGGTGCCGCGGTTTTCAGACGCAAAAACTCGCATGCCGTTCCAGACCGGGCACTGGGTGCAGGTGGTGTCGCCCAAATTGGCCGCGTCGATTCCGGTCACAGTGAACTGGGCATTGGTCTGGGCTCCAGCCACCTTCGCCGGAATATTCGAGAAGAGGGTGTTTAACGCTACCCCGTTGGCGTTCTTGTCCGGAATGGTGAAGAGGGGGCCGGAGCGCTCCGGTTGATAGAGGAACTTGGTGTGGTCGTAGGAGTAGCCCGCCGCAAAGGTATGCTCGCCGAGGAAATGGGCGGTCTTCTGCGTGTTGAACGTCAAGCTATAGGTTCCCTCTCGCGAAGGATAGTAAGGGCCGAACCCGGTGTTCACCTGGCCGCCTGTGCCCGCGACCTCCAACGATTGGTCTGCAATCAGATACTGATTCAGAGCCGGGGTCTCCTTGAAGTGATCGTAGTTGTAGGCATAGGATGCGTCCACGATCCAGGTGGGAGTGACCGTGGCGCTGATCCGGCCGAAAGTATCGCGCGATCCCCACTGGTAGCTGCTGAGCGAAGAGGCGATGTTCGTTGTGGCCAGGGAGAAGGGCACCTGATTGTGGCGCGAAGGATCGCCAAAGGCGGCCACTTCAAACTGAACCTTCGGGGTGAGCTGGTAGGTCAGCTTGCCGGACCAGCTTACCGTGGTCTGGCTGTACGCAAACGGCCCGTGCGCGATGATGGGCGCGTACGGGAAGTTGGGGTTGGCGGTACGAATATCCTGGTCCAGCGAGGGGTTGAAGGCTCCGAAAAAGAATACCTTGTCCTTGAAGTGAGGAACGTACCCACCAAACTCAGCCGCCAGATCGTAGTGAGGACTGGAAAGTGCGGCGTAGGGGTAGGTTTGCTGGTAGCCGAACTGATAAAACTGCTTGCGCGATGCATACCACATACCCGGGCCGGCGTAAGCGCCGAGTGCTCCGTGGAAGCTGTTGCCTCCGGACTTGGTGACCATCTGGACGATACCGCCCTGGGCCTTGCCGTACTGCGGCTCGAACCCGAACTGCTTCACATCCACTTCCTTGATGAATGCCAGGTTGATACCGGGACTAAGTGATCCATGGAGCGAATTGAAGGTGCCGAGGCTGCCATACGCCTGATCGGTCACCGTAACGCCGTCCACAACGTACAGGTTCTCGAGGCCCGAGGAACCGCCGATCGATGGGTTCGAGGCGCCTGGGCCGATCTGGTTGGCCGAGCCCGCCACCTGGCCGCCTGCCACGCCCGGGGCCGCATAGAAGATCGCGCTCACGGCGCGCGGCAAAGGAACGTTGTTGTAGAAGGCATCGGACAGGTTGGCATCGATCGCGGTGGACTCTGTATCGATGCTGACGGCGCCTGCCGATACCTGGACGGTCTCTTCGGCGCTGCCAACAGGCAACGTGAAATTCAGGAGGGAGGAGACGTTGACCACAACTTCGTCGTGATTTGACTTGACCGTCTTGAACCCGACCTTTTCAACCTTGACGTCGTAGTAGCCCGGTACAAGAGCGGTAAAGGTGAAGTGCCCCAGTGAGTCGGTCTTCGCCACGCGCGTGCCTTGCGGGCCAGTTGCGGTTACGGTAGCGCCCGACACGACTGCGGAGCTTGAGTCAACGACGGTTCCATTCAAGCCACCACTGAGAGCTCCGCTTTGCTGCGCGGAAAGCGGCAGAGCCAGCAATAGAAGCGAAGCAACCAGAGCAGACAACGTCCAGAGCCAGTTCCTCATTAACACTCCTCCAAAATGAGTTTCTGCACCGGAAGGACCCGAGAGGGCTCCTTCACGATCCAGGTTGTGCGCTTTCGGAGACTCGACGGGGAGCACAAGTCCGATCCCGCTCGTTTTCAATTAGCTACAAGTAAGAACACCTGTACAAACACAATCCGTACAACTCGGCTTTAAGTCCAATTTTGGGAAAACCGTAATTTAACGTGCAATTGATGTGCCATTTACGTACACCGAGAGTAAATCCTGCAAGCCATTGAAACTAAATAGTGTTAAGAGTTGGAATTGCTGGCGGATGCTTTGAGGCTATGGAATTCCGTATATTTTATTCCATAGATCGCGAAATTTGGAATGGAGTAGGGGTCCGCTCTCTTTAGAGCTGGACCCCTGTTGAATAATTGTCAGAATACGAATCGGCCCTGCACGACAACGACACGCCCGGATACCGTGGGTTCCTGGCTTGAACCATAGGGGCTGGTGGGTGCATTGACGTCTGTCGAAATATGCCCCAGGTTGTCGAGGTTCGACGCGTTGTTTGCGGGCTGTCCAAAGTTCACATGGTTGAACGTGTTATAGGATTGTGCGCCGATTTGAAACGCTACGCTTTCCCACTTGTACACGTCCTTGTACAGGGCCATATCCACATCGGCATAGTGCGGCCCATAGATAGAATTGCGCGCAACATTGCCGAAGTTCGACTGTGTAGCTGCCCCGTTGAAGATGCCCGCCGCCTGCAAGCAGGGACTGGAGTAGGAGGTGCAATGGTGGTCGAAATTATTGTTCAACACATCGGCGAGAACGGTGTTGTTTGCGCCACTTCCATTGGCCGCCAGCGCAGATTCAGCATTCGTATTCACAACGCTAAACGGTTCGCCGGAGCGCCAGAAGGACTTTGCACTCCCTGTCCAGCCTGCTGCGAGTGCATTCACCACCCAATTTCCGAACTTGAAGGGCTCAGCGTAGACGAAATCCAACACAAAGTTGTTGCGGATATCGTAATCGGAGCTTGAGTACATCAGCGTGGAAGGAAGACCGGGCGTGATTTGGAAGTTGAGCGCCGTGTTGCCGTTGTAGGGCAGCTGTGGATTGCCCCCGTTGGAGATATCGTCGAGCGCATGGGAGTAAGTGTAGGAGACGTCTGTCGTCAATCCTCCCCGTTCGATGTGTTTGAACTGAACCGAGAACCCGCTGTAATTCGAAATCGCGTTGTTACTAAATGTCGTCACTGCGCCAAAACGTGGATCGGCTGACGTAGCCGGAAGCCCGGCAAAGGAGCTATACGATGTCCCCGCGATGCTCTGGTTCAGATGGGGATTCGATATGTAGAGGTCGTAACCATGATTGCCCGCATACGAAAGAATTACCGCATCGGCGCGCGTGATCTGCCGCTGCACCTGCAGGCTGTACTCCAGATAGCGAGGGCTGTGAAATTCATTCGGCGTATCCACATAGTTTGGGGGAGCGAAAGTAGCGCCCTGAGCTGCCACGCTTGCGGAGATCTGGTTATATGTCTGGCCTTGCGAAAATCCGTTCAGCACAGCGTTCGCTGACGCCGCCGCGAATGCCTTCGCGCTCCCAGCGCCTGTTCCGACGGTCCCGATTCCAACAAGCGCATCGTAGCGGTTGGGGAACGAGAGATATGCTTGTTCCAGGATCAGTCCCGGGAAGTTGTCTGAGAAGAGCCCGACGCCACCGCGAATGACCGTCTTGCCGTCGCCAAACAGGTCCAGATTGAATCCAGCGCGCGGCTGCACGATCGCGGCTTCCATCTGGGAAACGAAGGTGTTCTGCCCTGCGGAGATGGTCGCGTTGTAGGGCGTGTTGAGAGTTGCCGATGCAGAGGGGAAACCACCCGTATATCGTGAGTAGCAGTTCTCTTGGCACGTCGGGTCGCCATTCCGGTCAACGCGGAGACCGAGGTCGAGAATCAGCCTCGGCAGCACGTGCCACTCATCCTGCGCGTAGAGGCCCATGTTATACAGCGCGCTGTGTATGTTTCCGTAGCGGGGAATCGACTGCTGGAAGGTGGATCCCACGGGGCCCGGCAGCGTGCCTCCAAATTCGTCGGTAAGTCCACCGAAGATGTAATCTCCTCCGTAAGCGTTCGTTTGGAGACTGACGTCGCTCATGTCGTATCTCAGAAAGTCAATGCCAAATTTGAAGTTATGCTTCCCCTTGAGCCACGAAACATCGTCCATCAACTGATATTGCGTCGCATTTACTCCGCCCGGGAAATCGACCCACGGCGAGCCGAGCGTCGTTGAATCGGTAAAGAACGTCGGCTGACCGAGACCTGCGGTGGAGTTCGTCCCACCATCGTTAGCTTGATCGAACTCTGTCGGTGAGGAGGCCAGGCCTGCTTGCAGGTTCGCTGGCGCGAAGATTGCGCTGGAGTAAAGCGCACCCGCAATGAACTGGTTGGCCATATTCGGCGAAAACGTGTAGGTGTCGTTGAGCTGACCGGTATAGCTTGGCTGATGGCTCACCTGATCCCAGGTGGAATTGATCAAACTGACGAAGGAAGGCTGCTGGCCTTGATCGTCAGTAACGCGGAAAAATATCTTATGTTTATCGTTAATGTTCCAGTCGATGCGGCCCGCGAGCAGCCACTCCCGGTTGAGCGCGCCCACGTTCACAAATGCCGAATCGATGCAGCTCTCTGCCGCACTGGTGCCCAGTGTGCCGTTCGTAGCGTAGTCGGTGGTTCCTCCCAGCGAACCGCATCCGTAATTGCCTGACGAATCCTGCTGCCCACCGGGGCCCGTCACCACAGGAATCGCGGTCTTGTAGGCGGGAGAGGCGTTGGCTCCTGCAAACATGGCGCTATAGAGGGCCTTGCTATCGGAAGTGAGATTTGGATTGGCAAGAACACTCGCCTGCAATGCAGGAGATGGAAGATTCACGAATCCCGTACTTGGCTGAACGTAGCGAATCCCCTCGGTATCCGCGAAGAAGAATAGCTTGTTGCGCAGAATGGGTCCACCGACCTGCGCTGCGTATTGGTTGGATACCGCTTTGGAGCGAGGAACGCCCGCCTGATTATTGAAGAAGTCATTGGCATTCAGGCCATCGCTGTTGTAATCCCATTGCGCCAGTCCGTGCACATGGTTGCCACCGCCCTTGGTCACGTAGGTCTCAATGATGCCGGCTTGCCGGCCGTATTGCACACTGTACCCGTTTTGCACCGTGGAAGCTTCCGAAATCTCTTGCTGGCCGAGAGTGAGGTTCGAAGAGCCGGAGAAGTTCTCGCCTCCGTACAGCGATACGTTGTAATCGAGGCCGTCAATGACGACCAAATTGGAAAGACCGGGAAGTCCGTCAGAGACGATTTCGCCGAATCCCTGGGTACCAGCGCCCATGACGACTCCAGGAACGGTGAAAGCGATGGTGGTAATATCGCCGCCTGGCGTAGGCAGCTCCTCAAACTGCTGAGTCGTGAAGGTGGTGGTGAAGTTGGAGGATTGTGTATCGATCAATTGGGCATTGTTCGCGCTGACTTCCACAGTCTGAGAAGCCGACGTAAGTGCGAGCGTAATGTTGACGGCCGACTGTTGTCCGTTAAGGACCTGCACCTTTGTGGAAGACGATTTCAACCCTGGCGCCGACGCGGTCAGCTCATAGGGATCGGGCTTGAGAAACGGCGCAGTAAAGCGCCCTTCTGCATTGCTCACCAGATTGGTGGTCGCACCATTGAGCGTGTCCTTCAGTGTGATCGTGGCATTTGGAACTACCGCGCCGCTCGGATCGGTGACTAATCCGTTGACGGAACCAGTCGTTGATGTCTGTGCGAATAGCGACGGCAGGGAGAACAAGGCTATCGCAAAGGTCAGGGTCAGCATCCGGCGCCATGCCCGAAATTCAACACGAATATGATTCTGCATTGGATCCTCCGCTCAGTACTTTCGTAAAGTGCGTTCTTTTGCGCATAGGTTGATTGAGAGACAGGCTGCTAAGAGATAGAGAACCCAAAGGAAATCGAAGAACCGTATAGAGCGCACGATCGACCTCCAACATGGGGGAAATATGGAGACGGATTTTGGCGGGCACAGACAACATCTTGCCCAAGGCGCTGAACAGTCTGGCTGAGGTGTCGCCTTGGCGCGTCAAAAGCCAAGGAGCTAAGGTCCGAAAAGGAAGAGAGAGCTTAGGTAACTTTCGCCCATGCGGTCGCTTCTTGTCGCAACCGGCCCGGGCCGGGGGAAGACCTTTTCTGTGGTTTTAGCACGATTCGTGCCATTCTCGCAGATATATGAAAAACGACACCGACATGCAGAAAAAAGACAGGTTATTCAGCTTCTTTTCACGCAGCAGATGTGGCTGTCCTATGAATTTTCATACAACAAAAGGAGCAGTATCTTCCTGAAGCTGTACGCAGCCTGCGGATTCTGGGAAACATCACTTTCCGGCTTTTCGCAGCCTGGGGATGTTTTGCGCTATTCTCCTCTCGATGCAAGTGACGCTGGCTCATGTCGGCTCCCGGGTCGGAGCGAAAGACGGCTACGAGGCGCTGATAAGCGACTACCTCAAACGATGCGCCGGAGTGATGCGTTGCGACGTCGAAGCGTTCCGCAGCGAATCTGCTCTGCTCGATTGGCTGGGCAGGCAGCGGGGCAGGACCGAAGCCATGGTCCTGATGCTCGATGGACGCGGCCGGCAGATGTCTTCGGAGGCGTTGGCGGAGTGGCTGGGAAAGCGGCGCAATGAGGGCATGCAGCATGTGATCTTTGCCGTCGGGCCGGCGGATGGATGGTCAGACAGCGCGCGTGCGGAAGGCAAATGCCGCGGAGATCTGCTTTCGCTGGGGCCGATGACACTGGCGCATCAACTGGCGCGCCTGGTCGTGGCCGAGCAGCTCTACCGGGCCTGTACAATTCTCATGGGCCACCCCTACCACCGAGGAACGAGTTAACAGTTGTCAGTTGGCAGCAGTGGGTGTTGGCGAGTGCCAGTTAAGTTTTTCGACTCTACGCGAATTGACAAGGCAAAGAGTGTTTCACGCAAGGTTGGCAGAGTGATCTAGGCGCTTGTGACATCGATCCAAGAGCCTGTTGCTGACAACTGTAAACTAACAACTGATCTCTATGACCTCCGAAACATCATCCCGCCGCGGATTGATCCTGATCAACACTGGACCTGGCAAGGGCAAGACCACGGCGGCGCTGGGCACGGCTCTACGCGCCGTGGGATGTGGCATGAAGGTGCTGATGCTGCAGTTCATCAAGGGCTCGTGGCATTACGGCGAGCTCGATGCGGCCAAGGCCCTTGGCGAGAACTTTGTGCTGAAGCAGATGGGCCGCGGCTTCGTGAAGATCGGCGGCGCGGAGGCCGATCCCGAAGACATTCGCATGGTCGAAGAGGCGTGGGCCGAAGCGCGCGAGGCAATCCACTCCGGCGAGTGGGACCTGGTGATCCTGGACGAAATCAACTACGCCATCAGCTACAAAATGCTCGACCCCGAAGTAGTGGCCGCGGCGCTGCGTTCGAAACCGGAGATGGTGCACGTGATCCTGACCGGACGCAACGCGCATCCGCTACTCGTCGAGCTGGCCCATACCGTTACCGAGATGAAGGAAGTGAAGCATGCTTACACGAAGGGGATACTTGCGCAGAGGGGCATAGAGTATTGAGTCTGCCGCGCCATTCTGCCGCACGCCCCTGCCATGTACAATTGGGTTCGGTATGACGTGGTTTAAGCGCGAGGATGGCGAGTATCCCGCTCCCGGGAACGCGCCTGCAGGCGAGAATGGCCCCGATGCAGGCGTGAAATCCGTGCGCACCGAGGGCTTGTGGGTGAAATGCCCCGGCTGCCGCCAAGCGCTCTACAAGGCCGAACTCGAAGCCAACCTGATGGTCTGCCCCAAGTGCCAGCACCACTTCAAGCTCGGAGCGCGCCAGCGCATTGCTCTCTTGCTTGAGCCGGGTTACGAGCTGGTTGATACCGGCCTGCGCTCCACCGATCCGCTGAACTTCGTCGACGTGAAACCCTACAAGCAGCGGCTACGCAAGGCGCGCGAGCTGACCGGCCTGGACGACGCGATTTTAAACGCGCTGGGCCGCATGGGACCGCACGAAGTGGTGCTGAGCGCAATGGAGTACGGATTCATCGGCGGCTCCATGGGCGCCGTAGTGGGCGAAACCATTGCCCGCGCCGTGGATCGCGCACGGTTCACGCGAAAGCCGCTCATCGTGGTTGCCGCTTCAGGCGGCGCGCGCATGATGGAAGGCTTGGTGAGCCTGATGCAGATGGCCAAGATCTCGACCACGCTGGCGCAGCTCGACGATGCGCGCGTGCCCTACATCTCCGTTCTGACTGATCCCACGACGGGCGGCGTCACAGCCAGCTTCGCCATGCTGGGCGACCTGAACATCGCCGAGCCCGGCGCGTTGATCGGCTTCGCCGGCCCGCGCGTCATCGAGCAAACCATCCGCCAAAAACTTCCCGCAGACTTTCAGCGCTCCGAATTCCTGCTCGCAAAGGGCTTCCTCGACGCGGTCGTTCACCGGCGCGAATTGAAGGCCTATCTCGTACGGGCGCTGGAGTTTTTGAAAGCCCCAGCAGCCGCATAGCTTCATTCGCCCGCTAAAAATGCTTGAAACTAAAAACACTTGTAAATTGAGCCGTGCTGCGTCGAAGACGACGCATTTCGGGCGAGGACTGCGGCCTTGACCTTGCCCGTTGCGGTGAAAAAGTGCAATGGTGAGAACGATGAGCAGAATTGCCGCCATCCTCGTGTGCACGGCGGCCCTTCACGCCGCCGCCCAAACTGCCGCGCCGGGTGTTGTGTCGATTGACGTGAATCTTGCTAAGCCGGTAGGCGTGTATAAGCCGATCACGAATTGGTTTGGCTACGACGAGTCGAACTACACGACGATGCCCTACGGCGAGCAACTACTCCGCGAACTGCACGGCCTGGGCGCGGGGCCCGTAACCATCCGCGCCCACCACCTGCTGACCTCGGGCAACGGCGTGCCGGAACTCAAATGGAGCTCGTCAAACGTCTTCAGCCTCGACCAAAACGGCAAAGCAGTCTACGACTTCACGATTACTGACCAGGCCTTCGACGAGTTTGCTAAGGCCGGCGTGCGGCCGATGGTGGAGCTGGGTTTTATGCCCAAGGACCTGGCCGCCACCGTGCCGGGAATCAGCGAATACCAACTTCACTATCCCGCTCACACCATGGGAGGCGCGTCGAACAATCCGCCAAAAGACTACAAGATGTGGGGCGAACTGGTGCGGAGATACACCGAGCACTTGGTGGAACGCTACGGCAGGGAGCGGGTAAGCACCTGGTACTTCGAAGTGTGGAATGAGCCCGATATCGAGTATTGGCATGGAACGCCAGCCGAGTACTTCAGGCTATACGACTATGCAGTGGCGGGCGTGAGGGCTGCCCTGCCGCATGCGATAGTCGGCGGGCCGGCAAGCACAGGCCCAGCCAGCGCCAAGGCGAGCGCATTCCTGGAGAGTTTTCTGGAACATTGCCTGCACGATAAAAGTGCGGCCGACGGCAAAGCGGTTCCACTCGATTTCATCTCGTTTCATCCCAAGGGGCGGCCAACTTTGGTGGATGGGCATGTGCGCATGGGGCTCTCGAATGAATTGCAAGCCGCTGAGGCCGGTTTCCGGATCGTCGCCGCGCACCCAGAGCAACGGCATCTGCCGATCATTTTGAGCGAGGCGGATCCGGAGGGTTGCGCGGCGTGCTCGGCGAAGGAGAATCCGGCGAACGCATATCGGAACGGGCCGCTCTACGCGGCGTATACTGCGACGGCGGTGAAGGCATTGTTCGATTTGCAGGATGAGAACGACGTGAACCTGATTGCAATGCTTTCGTGGTCTTTCGAGTTCGAAAACGAGGGCTACTTCGAGGGCTATCGCACGCTGGCAACGCACGGCATCGACAAGCCCATTTTGGACCTGTTTCGCATGACGGGACTGATGGCCGGCGAGCGCGTGGTGACGGCGAGCACGGGCGCGATTTCGCTTGAGCAGCTGGTGAAAACCGGTGCGCGCCAAGCGCCCGACGTGGATGCCTTCGCGACAAAGTCGGAACACGAGGCGGCAGTGATGATGTGGAACTACCACGATGACGATGTGGCCGCGCCGGACTCCGAAGTGCACATCACGATTGCAGGAATTCCGCCGGGAGTGAAACGGGTGCTGCTCGATCACTACCGGATCGACGAGACGCATAGCAATTCGTTTACCGTGTGGAAGAAGATGGGCTTTCCGCAAGCGCCAACCGCGGAGCAATACGCTCAGCTGAAGGCCGCCGGGCAATTGCAGCTTCTTAGTTCGCCCGAATGGCTTGACGTGGCCAGCGGAACGGTGACCATCGAAACGGCTCTCCCGCGGCAAGCGGTTTCTCTGCTGCGGTTGGAGTGGTAGGGCTCACGTGTCGGTGCCCAGAAGTTCGCGACATAAGCCAAAGACGACAAAGTGCCGTTTGGATTCGCGCTATCCCATGTCCGAAAATCCGGACATGGGGCACCCATTTTTCGTGTTGAGTTGAATGGGCGAAAAGCAATCGCAGGTTCGTGAGCGTGGTTGCTTTGCTGCCGCTGCGGATTTATCCTTCTTGTTCTGATCGTTCCTTTGTGAGGCTCCTCTGCGAGGCGAGGAGTTTTTTCTGGATCTAAAATTTGGTTGTCCTGCGGAGAAGAAACTATGGCCCTCCCACCCATCCCTTCAACACATAACGGCGCGACGAAATATGGCGCGAAGGCGGTGCAGCCTATTCCGGTGGTTCTGAACGGGCGCACTCTCGAAGCTAACCGGCGCATGGCGCTCAATCTCGACTGGGTGGACCAGGTGCGCGTGAACACGAGCGCGGTGGAACGCCGCACGGCAACACACGTAGCGCGCCGCACGGTGAAGAAAGACACCCAGGCGGCGTGGCTGCTGCGCGCCATTGCGTGCATGGACCTGACCACGCTGAGCGGAGACGACTCAGTCGAGCGCGTCAAGCGGCTTTGCGCCAAGGCGCGGAACCCGCTGCAGCGGCATCTCGTGGAAGGTCTCGGCATCGAGGAGTTGCACCTGACCGTAGGCGCGGTGTGCGTCTACCACGTCTTTGTGGAGACGGCGGTGAAGGCGCTCGAGGGATCGGGGATTCCTGTGGCGGCGGTTTCAGCTGGGTTTCCTGCAGGTCTGAATCCGCTCGCCGAGCGCGTGGCGGAGATTCACCGCTCGGTCGAGGCGGGCGCGCAGGAGATTGATATTGTGATCACGCGCGCGCATGTTTTCGGTGGGGAGTGGCAGGCGCTCTATGACGAAGTTGCGGCGTTCAAAGAGGCCTGCGGACCGCACGCGCACCTGAAGGCCATTCTGGGCACCGGCGACCTGATGACGCTGCGCAACGTGGCGCGGGCCAGCTGGGTGGCGATGATGGCGGGAGCGGACTTCATTAAAACTTCGACGGGCAAGGAAAGCGTGAATGCGACGCTGCCTGTTTCTCTTGTCATGGTCCGGTGCATCCGCGACTATGCCGAGCGGACCGGCATGGCAGTGGGATTCAAGCCGGCGGGCGGCATCCGCACGGCCAAGCAGGCGCTTGACTGGCTGGCCTTGATGAAAGATGAGTTGGGCAGACCCTGGCTCGAGCCGCCACTCTTCCGGTTCGGAGCCAGCGGAATGCTGGGCGATATCGAGCGACAACTGGAGCATTATTTGACAGGGCATTATTCGGCGACTTACAGGCACCCGATTGCGTAGAGGCTGGGACTAGGGACGTATTGACTAGTGGGAACAGAGGGAGACGCTGTGAGCATTGCAGAAAAGTTTTACACCATGGAGTACGGAGCCGCGCCAGAAGATGCGAAGGAAGCGGTCGGGTGGCTGGAACGGCACCATCGCCGGTTTGAGGAGTTCATCGGCGGCGCGTTTGTGAAACCGCTGAGCGGCGAGTACCAGACCACGAGCGATCCTTCGACAGGCGACGTGCTTGCCGAAGTGGCCAGGGGAAACACCGACGACGTGGAAGCTGCGGTGGCAGCGGCGCGTAAGGCGCAACCAACTTGGGCTGCGCTAAGCGGGTACGAGCGGGCACGGTATTTGTATGCGCTTGCCCGGCAGGTGCAGAAACACGCGCGGCGGCTTGCGGTGCTGGAGACGATGGACAACGGCAAGCCTATCCGCGAGAGCCGCGACATCGACATTCCTCTCGTCGCGCGGCATTTCTATCACCACGCGGGTTGGGCGCAACTGCTAGAGCAGGAGTTTCCGAATTACACGGCTTGCGGCGTGGTGGGCCAAGTGATTCCGTGGAACTTTCCGCTACTGATGTTTGCGTGGAAGGTGGCTCCGGCGCTGGCCGCGGGCAATACCGTGGTGATCAAGCCGGCCAAATACACGCCGCTGACGGCGCTGGCGTTTGCCGAGCTGGCAATGGAAGTAGGCCTGCCGTCGGGTGTGCTGAACGTGCTCACCTGCGATGCGAAAACAGGCCAGGCGCTCGTCGAACACCCGGGGATCGACAAGGTTGCGTTTACCGGATCGACTGAAGTTGGCCGCACCATTCGCAAGGCAACGGCGAACTCTGCGAAAAAACTGTCGCTCGAACTTGGCGGAAAATCGCCGTTCGTGGTCTT
The DNA here is from genome assembly GCA_049521075.1 of Occallatibacter sp. Lineage (GTDB taxonomy): Bacteria > Acidobacteriota > Terriglobia > Terriglobales > Acidobacteriaceae > Telmatobacter. Next base: position 25,354 of record JBEKPD010000012.1, on the reverse strand, counting down.
CGACGATGCCGATCTCGATTCGGCGGTCGAGGGCCTCGTTGACGCCATCTGGTTCAACCAGGGACAGGTATGCTGCGCGGGCTCGCGCCTCCTGGTGCAGGAGCGCGTGGCAGAAACTCTCTATGCCAAGTTGCGCGCGCGCATGGAAACGCTGCGCGTGGGACCACCGCTCGACAAGGCCATCGACATTGGTGCGATTGTTTCGCCGGTGCAGCTTGAGTCAATTCGCACGATGGTGGAGAACGGCGTGGCCGAAGGCGCGAAGTGCTGGCAGCCGCAGAATCCACTGCCTGAAAAAGGCAGCTTCTATCCGCCAACGTTGTTGACGGATGTACATCCCGCGGCAACGGTCGTACAGGAAGAAATCTTTGGGCCGGTGCTGGTGGCGATGACCTTCCGTACGCCGGCCGAGGCCGCGGAGCTTGCGAATAACACCGTGTACGGGCTCGCCGCGAGCATCTGGAGCGAGAACATTAACGTGGCACTCGACCTGGCCGCGCAGGTGAAGGCGGGCGTAGTGTGGGTGAACTCGACTAACCAATTCGACGCGGCGTGCGGCTTCGGCGGCTATCGCGAATCCGGCTACGGACGCGAAGGCGGACGCGAGGGCATGCTCGAATACCTGACGCCGAAGTGGTTGCACTCGCTGCCCAACGCGCCCGAGAAGGCGTCGCGCATCGAGACGCCGAATGAGGAGGAAGGATTTGCGCAAACGAGTTCGCAATCCAGTCTCTCTATCGATCGCACCGTGAAGCAATATATCGGCGGCAAGCAGGCGCGGCCCGATTCGGGCTATTCGTTCCCGGTGCATGGGCGCGACGGCCAGTTCCTGGGCGAAGCGCCGTTGGGCAACCGCAAAGACATTCGCAACGCCGTGGAAGCGGCGCGCAACGCGACCGGATGGGCGAAGACTTCCGCGCACAATCGCGCGCAGGTTCTCTACTACCTCGCGGAAAACATGATCCAGCGCCGCGACGAGATTGCGGGACGGCTGGCGCGTGCGGCGGGCCCAGATCCAAGTGAAGCCCAGGCCGCGGTCGAGGTGGATCTCTCGATTCAGCGCATCTTCAGTTACGCCGGCTGGGCCGACAAGTATGACGGACAGGTGCACAATCCGCCGGGACGCAACATTGCCATTGCAATGAATGAATCGGTGGGTGCCATCGGAATTCTGGCGCCATCGGAAGCGCCACTGCTGGGCCTGCTGTCGCTGGTGCTGCCGGCGATTGCGGTGGGCAACACAGTTGTCGCCGTGCCTTCGGAGCGCTACCCTCTCGTGATCGGCGATTTGTATCAACTGCTCGACACGAGCGACGTGCCGGGAGGCGTGGTGAACCTTGTGGCAGGGCGGCCCGCAGAACTGGCTAAAACGCTAGCCGAGCACGACGGCATTGAAGCGATCTGGTGTTTCCGAAGCAACGAAGAGGCGACGTTTGTGCGCGCGGCATCGATCAGCAACATGAAGCAGGTGTGGACCAACGACGGCCACGAGTACGACTGGTTCAATCCTGCGCAGGCGGAAGGACGCTGGTTCCTGCAACACGCCACGCAGGTGAAGAACATCTGGGTGCCGTACGGGGAGTAGGCTGCGCCGAATGGGCGCGCTGCCAGTGACCCTTTGCGCGCTATATAGAACGCCATGATTCTACGGCCGGCGATGCTTCACCGCTGGACCAGAGGATTTGCGCGACGATCATTACAGCCGGAACAAGATAGACCGCTGACCCGAAGACCCACATGAAAGCTCCGGCGGCGACCTGGTCGTTGAGCGCGCTGAGGCCGAAGGGGCGCGGGATGGCATCGTAGCTTGGGTAAAGCAACCGCCCGGAAAAACAGAGCATTGCCGAAACGGCTGTGTTGACGATGTCGGCGAGTAGCAGATAAGGAATCAAAACCCAACGCGATTGCAGTGCGCGGCCCGGCCACGGGCTGACGATGGGCCACCAGAACATCAGATTGCTAAAGAAAAAGCAGGCATGCTCGAAGTTGTGCCAGTTCTCCGAGGCGAGCGCGAATTCGTAGGCGCGCGGGATATGCCAGCCAATATAAGCTGCGTTCATGGCGATCCAGGCAACGCGCGGACGTATGAGGAAGCGGCCCGCGGCGTGAAGGAATCGCGAAACGAAGAGCGGACGCAGCAGGCGAATGACGAATCGCGGCAGTCCGCGCAGCAAGGGAACCACAGGCGCGCCGAGAACGATGAGCGGCGGCACAATGGACATCAACACATAGTGCTGCGCCATGTGCATGAAGAGCAGCGACTCGCTGAAGGTGTCAAGCGGCGAGGCCACGGCGACGAAGACACCCGCAATCCCGGCGAGGAATGCGGCCAGACGCCATGCCGGGAATTGCGCAGGCCGCGTGCAGCGGATGCGCTGGAAACCGCGCACATAGATGAGTGCGGTGAGGGCGAGCTCCGCTGTCACGATCGGAGGAACGTCCCAATCGGTGAACAGGGCCGTGACCGTGTTGGGGACTGTGGGTGCGTCGATCATGGATTGGTGCTGGTTTTGGCCGGAGGGTTGGATTGAGGCGGTGGGCTGGCCATTCCGACGGCGCGACGCGAAGCATCGTACGCCGGAGGTTCGTTTGCGGGATGCAATGTTTCAAGGAAGCCGACAAGCGCCTCGATCTCGTGCGGAGAGAGATTTTTGCCGTAGGCCGGCATGTTGCCGCCGCCCGTGACGACTTTGAAGCGCATCTGGTCGATGGTCAGGCGCGTGGCCACGTTGTCGAGCGTCGGTCCGCGTTCGCCACCCGATCCACCAATGGAATGGCAGTTGCGGCACTGCTTGGCCTGGAAGACGGCCGCGCCCTGGCGTACGACCGGAGTTGCCTTGTCGAGAAGATTCACGGGCAGCGGATCGCCGCTCCACGCGTTCATGTGCGGGCTCCACGGTGTAGTGGTTCCCTGCTGCGTTAATACGCTCCACGCAACAGCGATGAGCGAAACCATAAGGACCGCGACGGGACGGCGATGCCAGCTTTTTTCGCCTTCGCCCGCGACAAAAGGAACGGCAAGCAGAATGACGATGGCGATGAGCGGCACGATGAGGATGAAGGGCGTCTCCATCTGCGGCGGGAGATAAGAGAGGATCGTGTAGATCCAGAGAAAGAAAAAGTCGGGCTTGGGGACGGTTTGAATGATCGAAGGATCGGGTTGGCCGCCGGGGCCGTAGGGGCCAAAAACCAGCGCGCAGACCGCGACCGCTGAGATGACGACGCCGGAAAAGATCAGATCTTTCCAGAACGCGCCGGGTACAAAGGGAAGGCCGTCGGTGTGGGCTAGCTTGTGGTATTCATCGGCGTACGTGGCGCGGTTGACGAGGCGGCCGGGCATGGGCCACTCATTGACGCCGAGTTTCAACACCATCCAAACATGCAGAAAAACGAAGAGCAGCAGGATGCCGGGAATGACGAAGACGTGAAGCGCAAAAAAACGAGAGAGCGTGGCGCCGGCGATGATCGGCCCGCCGAGAAGTAAGTGCACCAGCCCGCCGCCGATCACGGGCACGCGGCTCATGATGGAAGCTCCGATGCCGAGGCCCCAATAGGCGTCCTGGTCGAAGCGCAGAACCTGGCCGGTGAATGCCATGCCAAGCGTCATCAGCAGCAGAAAGACGCCGACCGTCCACGTAAGCTCGCGGGGAAACTTGTATGCGCCGAAGAGAAACACCTGGGCCATGTGGACGAGAACGATGGCCACCATGAAGTTCGATCCCCAGCCGTGCATGGCGCGCAGAAACCAGCCCAGAGGAACCTGGTGGTTGAGAACGTTGAGACTGTTCCAGGCCTCGCCGGCGGCAGGGACATAAACCAAAGCCAGCAGAATACCGGTAAAAATCTGCAGGAAGAGCAGTGTGAAGGCGGCGCTGCCGAAGACGTAGAACCAGCTCGCGGTATTGCGCGGCACCTGGTGCAGCACGGCTTCCTTGACCGGGCCTTCGAGCTGAAGACGGCGCTCAAACCACGAGTAAATATGCGAGGCCATTTGTTTCATCCCTGGCATCGGCGCTCTCCGTTTATGGTGACGAGCTTTGCGGTGTTCGAGAGCGTGGGCATCTGGCCCGCGTCAATCTGCAAGTTCTCCGCGGCGATCTTCCAGTCGTATGTAAACAGTCCGCGCTCGGGAGGACCGGAGGCTCGCGAACCGTCAGCGTAGTAGACGCCGCCGTGGCACGGGCACATAAAAAGCTGCGACTGCGGAAACCAACGCACGGGACAACCGAGATGGGCGCAGTTGATGGCAAAAACTTTGAACTGGTTCGAGGATTCGCGGCGCACATAGCAAGCCACATTGTCGGTCTCGCCGTCCCACGGATCGGCAGACGGGTTCTTGTAATACGCGAGACGTGTTTCGCCCACAGGAAAGGCGTCGATGGCGCCGAGAGAGGTCCATGATTTGTAGCTTGTGTCCTTCTTCCATGGCGCGAGGAGATAGCGCACCACGGGCACGGCGAGCGCCAGACCGACGAGGCCGTTGAGGGCGATGGCGGCTTGGAAAAGCAGCCAGCGGCGGGAGACGACGCGCGGGTCGGGGGAAAGTGCCGGCTCGGGATTTGCGAGCCCCGATTGCCGCGGCTGAGTTTCTTCATTCATCGAATTCACCTCCCGGTCTGTCCGCTCTGGTCCGGAGCCGTGTTGGTTGCCTGCACCGGCGAGGACGCGCTGCGCAGGCGGCCAAGATACGCGACGAGATCGCTCACATCCTGCGCGGAAAGCGGCGTGGCGGGCTGGCCGTTGTTGAGATGGCTCCAGTCGGGCTGGCCGATGTCAGGCCGGCCGGCGATGATGATGCTGCGCAAGGCCTGATCGCCGACCAGCGCGAGATAATCGGAACTCGTGATGTCCTGGTTTGGTGACTGGTGGAGCGATTGATGACATGATGCGCAACGAGCGCTGTAGACCTGCTGTCCGCTCGTCGTGTCGCCGGCCGTGTTTTGCGCATACGGCGGCGGAGCTGAGCCCGCAAAAACATTCGGCTTCGACCAGGCCTTGCGCATGCCCGCGATGACCGCATTCACTTGCGCATCGGTCAACATGCCGCCCGCTGATCGCGCAAACGCCGCCATCTCCGTGCCGGGCATGCCGTTCGAGATCCACCTGCGCAGACTCGTATCGTCGACCAGCGCCTGGTACTCGGGATTAGCGAGGTCGATCGCTGGACCGCCTTGTCCATTGGCTCCGTGACATGCCGCGCAGTTCGAGCCGTAGAGCGAATTAAAGTCGGTGACCTCACTGGGCCGCGGCATGGGACTGGGCGGATAGCCGGGCGCGTGTTCGCATCCGGCCACAGAGATGGCCAGCAAACAGGCGAGTGCCGCACTGGAGACGCGCATCAATGTTTCCCCCCGGGTTTCCCCTTGTCGTCGCGCGGCGGGCCTGCATCGGGTTGCGATTCCATCAGACCCGGAGCTTCGAATCCAAGACGCGCCGCCCAGGGCAGCGATTGTTCGGTGGGAACGCGTTCGTGGCGCGAAACCACGATACCCGCTGTGACGCCGTAGGTAATCTGCGAGATGAGGAACCATCCCCAGTGAATCCGTTGGTCGAGCGCAGGGTTAATGATACCCATGAAGGAATGCAGAATGCCCGTCCACAACACCGGAGCGAGAATGCCTCCGAGCACGATGGGATGACGCGGCAGCATGGGGAGCATGGCGCCATAGAGCAGGCCGACGAGCAGACAGGCGAGGGAGTGAATGACAATGGCGACGAGCAGGCCCTGCCAGTGAAATGCGGCAATGTCTGCAGTGGAAGGGTTGCGCCAGTGGGCAACGCCGGCGCCGCCGAGCAGGTTGATCGGATACCAAAGACTGTGCTGCGCGATGAGCCCGTAAATCTCGGCGGGCACGATCATGGCGATTCCGCCGGCGATGCCGCCCAAGATGCCGCTGGAGACGGGATAAGTTTCGAGGGGAAAATGCGCACGATGCTCCGGACTGAGGAAGATCCGATCAACCAGCAGGCGCGACGATGAAATGGTTACGGGTTGATCGAGAACAGGCACCTCTTCATGCTGCTCGTGGGGCAGAACCTGGCGAAACCATCCGATGCATCCGGCGAGCATGAGAACGCCGCCGAGGATACTGATTCCCGCGCTGGTGACAAGGCCGGCGGCTGCGAGCGTGCAACCGAGTGCAAGCACCATGGGCCATGCAGTGGGCGCGGGCAGATGAATGGTCGCGCCTGGCTGGTGCTGATGCTCGTGTTGGCTTTGATCTGCCATTTTCGCTACCTGCCCACGATGTAAACGACGGTAAAAACCACTACCCAGACCGCATCGACGAAGTGCCAGTAGAGCGCCAACACTTGAATGCGCGCGGCGTGGCGTTGCTCGACGCGCCCCAGCACGGTGAAGAGCATCACCAGCGAAAGCCCGGTCATTCCGACAATGACGTGCGTCGCGTGCAGGCCTACAAGTGAATAAAAGGTGGTGCCGAAGAGATTGGTGCGGATGGTCAGGTGGTCCTCGAAGATGAGCCTGCGCCACTCCATGGCTGTGCCAGCCAGGAATTCGAGGCCAAGCAGCATGGTCAACGCCCACCACGCTGCGAAGGCGCGCAGGCGGCCGTGCTTAATGGCATGCTCGGCGAGAACTATCGTCAAGCTGCTGGAGATGAGGCAGATGGAATTGAAGATGGGAATCTCGAGGATCTGCGGCCCAGGCCCGTAGGTGCTGCGCCCGATGTAGTAGATGTAGGCAACAACGAAGATGGTGAAGATGGCCGACTCGCCGATGATCAGCGCGAACATGCCCACGCGGCCGCGCGAAGGCAGCTGCCAGTTTTCATTCGCGAAGATGGGAACAGTGCCGGGAATTGCGCTCATCGCTCGTACTTCCAGTCAGGATCGTTGGGATGCTTGATGTCCCAGAGCGGACGGCGGCTGCGCACCACGGGCTCTTCAGCAAAGTTGTAATCCGGCGGCGGCGAGGGAGTGGACCACTCAAGCGTCCATGCGTCCCACGGATCGTTGCCGGCGGCCCGTCCATTGAAATACGAATCGATCAGGTTCCAGGCAAGGAGCAGGACTGCGATGCCTTGAACGAACCCGCCCGCTGAGACGATCGCGTTGAGTGTGTTCCAACCGCGGTCGGGCTCGTAAGTGTAGATTGAACGCGGCATACCGAGAATGCCGAGGAAATGCATGGTGTCGAAGGTGACGTGAAAGCCAATGAAGAAGAGCCAGAAGTGCCATTTGCCGAGCTTTTCGCTGAGCATGCGGCCGGTGACTTTGGGATACCAGTAATAGATCCCGGCAAAGAAGCAGAAGACAAACGAGCCGGTCAGCGTGTAGTGAAAATGCGCGATCACAAAGTAGGAGTTGTGCAATTGCCAGTTCCACGGCGCGACGGCAAGCATGATGCCGGTGAGCCCGGCGCAGAGAAATTGAAACACAAATGCCGTGCAGAAGAGCATGGGAGTGGCGAAGCGGATTTTGCCGCCCCACATGGTCGCAACCCAGTTGAAGATTTTGATGCCGGTGGGAATGCCAACCATCATAGTCGAGAGCGCGAAGAATGCGTTGCTCACCGAGGTCATGCCGATGGTGAACATGTGGTGCGCCCACACACTCAGACTCACGAACGCGATCCCGACCGAGGCCGCAACCATCGCCGGGTAGCCGAAGATGGCTTTGCGCGAGAACACCGGGATCACTTCACTGGCAATGCCGAATGCGGGCAGGATCAAAACGTACACTTCCGGATGGCCGAAGATCCAGAAGAAGTGCATCCACACCGTTGCCGAACCGCCGGCCTGCGTATCGAAGAAATGTCCGCCGAGATAGCGATCGATGATCAGCATGATTTGCGCGGCGGTGAGCGGCGTAATGACGATCAGCGTGAGACCGCTGGTCACGACCATCAGCCACACAAAGAGAGGCATGCGAAACAGCGTCATGCCGCGGCAGCGCATTGAAAACGCCGTCGCCAGAGTATTGATGCCCGCGCCCAGCGTGCCGAATCCCATAACGATGAGGGCGAGTGCCCAGTAATCGGTGTTGTGGCCGGGCGAGAACGCTCTGGCCGTGAGCGGCGCGTAAGCCCACCAACTCACGTCAGGCGCTGAGCCCATGCCGTACAGACCGAAGCCGCCGATGAAACTGAAATAGAGAAACAGCCCGCCGAACGCACTCATCCAGAAACTGAAGGCGTTCAGGCGCGGGAAGGCCATGTCGCGCGCGCCGATCATCAGCGGGACAAGATAGTTGCCGAAGCCGAAGATGAAGGTCATGCCGACCAGGAAAACCATCGTGGTGCCGTGCATGGTGAAGAACTCGTTGTAGAGCTCGGGCGAGAGAAAATGATTGTGCGGTACCGCGAGCTGAATGCGGATTGCCATAGCCTCGGCGCCGGCAACGACCAAGAAAAATATGGCATAGACGGCGTAGAGAATGCCGAGCTTTTTGTGATCGACCGTGACCACCCAGCTATGAATCCACTCGAGAAGTGCCGCGCCGCGCGAGGGCGTTGCGTCAAGAGTTCCGGGCATCGGATAGGTCTGGTCCGCCATCGCGTGCTCCTCTAGTGCAAGGTGGTCAAATAAGCCACCACTTCATTGGTTTGCTCGTCGCTGAGTTGCATGGCCGGCATCAGCGCGCCAGGCTTGAACGTGTTTGGATCCTGTATCCACGCACGGAGATTGTCGGGCGTGTTGTCCGCTGCGCCGGCCGCAATGGTTCCGCGGCTCATTAGGTGCGTCAAGTCAGGACCGAAGGTTCCATGCCCCGCGGTGCCTGCGATGATGTGGCAGTTGACGCAGGCTTGAGTCTCGAACACACGACGCCCTGCTTCCACTGCATGGTTCTGAGCCCCGGGCTGCTGCTGGTTTTTCACCCATGCATCGAACTGTTCCGGAGTATCGACATAGACGCGCAGCAGCATCTTGGCGTGCTCCAGGCCGCAAAACTGCGCGCATTGGCCAAGATAGAGGCCCGGTTTTTCCGGATCGGTCCACATAGCATTAGGATGGTTGGGAATAAGATCGGTTTTGCCGCCGAGCTGCGGCACCCAGAAGCTGTGATCGACGTCGGCCGAAAGCAGCTGCATATAGGCGGGCCTGGGCGCGGCCGCCGAGCTCACCGGCAAATGCAACTCGTTGGCTGTCACGATGCCGAGTCCGGGATAGCGGAACTCCCACCAGAACTGGTGGCCGATGACGGTGACGTCGAGCGCAGTTGCGGGCTTGGGCGCGTCCTGAATGGCGAAGATGATGCGCGCGGTGGTGAGAAACAGGACGACAACAATCAGCACCGGGATGACGGTCCAGGCCAGTTCCACCTGAACGCTGCCATAGATCTGCGCCGGTTCGTGCCCTCGATCGGTGTCGCGCTCGTGGAATTTGATGAGGATGAAAGCAAGCAGGCCTCCAACGACGACAAAAATGGCCCCCGTAATCAGCAGGACAAATTGCGACAGTCCGAGTATTTCGCGCGCCGGCGTCGAAGACGGATCGAGGATAGAGGGCACGTTCGAGCTCTGTTGCGCGCCCGCCGATGCCAGGCCGAGGCACAACAGAAAGAGCAGGCAAAGCCGCCATCGAATTGAGGCAAAACAGCGCCCTGTGCGCATCATTCCACTTTCCGATCAGAAAAACCGGCGCGGCCGGCAAATGGGCCACGCCTAGTGAATTGTGAGCGAAGAATCGCTCTTGCGGTAATGAGTCTTGGAGCCTGGGTCTTGCCTGATGGGTGCTGCTCGCTAGTCGAGAACCGCAAGTTGCAGCAGCGCTCGTCGGGAAACGCGAGCTTGCGAATCGACTACAGTATGGCTGAATTTGCCGCGTTGATCAATTAGCCGAAGGTATTGCCCAAGGCCGATTTTGGCGGCATTCCTTAGGAGAATGCTCTAATTCTTCGCGGGAAATACCGCCGACGGGAAGAAAGACCTCGAACAGCGTGCCCTCCAGGCTCAGCCGTTGTGACGTCCGAAAGCGGATCGTCCCCCCGTGCTTCTGAATCAACTGCATTGACACCCATAGGCCAAGCCCGGAACCTTTCAGATCTTTGGTAGTGAAAAAAGGATCGAATATCTTGGCTTGTATCTCCGGCGGAATGCCGCAACCACGGTCATGAATTGTGACTCGCGTTCCAGTATGGCCGGCGCGAGATATCTCGCGAACTCGAATCGTGACCGCGGTGTCCGGCAGCGCCACCTCGGCTGCGTTGCGAATCAGGTTTCCGAATACCTGGGTAAGCTGGCCCGGAAAGCCGTAGATCGTCAAGGTTGGCTGTCGATCGCACTTGATCCGCACCCGCCGTGAAGCGGCGACGCGCTCGTAGAGGGCCGCGACTTCTTCAACGATGACGCCCACATCCATAGGAATCGGATACTCCGTTTCACGATGAAATGCGAGGGCCTGCCTGGTAACGCGCGATACCCTCTCCATTTGCACAGTAGCCAGCTTCAACATCTCCTGAACGAAGCCGAACGAATCCGATGAGCGCGCGAGGAACAGGAGATTGGTGATTGCTTCAAGAGGGTTGTTGATCTCATGAGCAATGGCATTCGCCAGTTTTCCGTTGGCTGCAAGTTTTTCTGCCGTACGCAGGGCATATTCAGCGAGCTTACGATCGGTTATGTCCGAAATCGCGATGATGTTTTCGATCGCCTCGTTCTCTTCGGTAAGGTTGCTCACCGAAACCTGAAGCGTTCTTTCTCCAACCGTATACTCGGCGCAAAAACGCCCACCTGCCGGATGCTGCAATGGCTCGCTGGTTCCGAGAAACTCCTCAAGGAACTCGCACGCATTTGGGTTGGACGCCAAGGCATAGCTGCCCGCGCAGATTTCGGCAAAAGCATGGTTCCAGCGAATGAAGCGCCCATTTGCACCCACGACGGCCAAGCCTTCGGCCAGCGAGTTAAAGGTGACTTCCCAATGCGCGGCAGCGGAGCGCGCTACGGCTTCTGCATCCCGCAAACGAAGTAATGCTCGTACTGTGGCGAGCAATACCATGCGATCGATGGGATGCGTGAGATATCCATCGGCTCCCGCTTCCAGTGCTTTCACCCGGTCGTGGGGAGCGATGAAGGAGGCGGAAATCTGCATCACGGCAACCGGCCTGGTGAGCGCATCTGCCTTGAGCCTCCGGCAGACCTCAATCCCGGAGATATCGGGCAGGCAAACGTCTAGAATGATCAGATCGGGTAAGGTCTGCGCGATCTCCAGCGCCTTCATGCCCGTATCGGCTTCGAGGCAGTGGTATCCCGAGCTCTCCAGAACACGGCGCAATACATAGCGGCTTTCTCTGTGATCGTCGGCGATGAGAATGCGTTTTGTGGCGCGGTCAAGCCTACTGTTCTCTGACGGAGTAGTCAGGGAGCAGTCCACTGGCTCTTGCCCAATCAAGGAATGGCTGTGCGGATAAACGATTGGAGACATCCTCCTTGCGGACAACTGACGCATTCAGCCCTTCGAGCTGCCTCTGCTCCGACTCGGACAAGAGCTTCGAAGTGTAGATCAGGACGGGCAAGTTCTCTGTATTTTGATGCGCACGCATGGTCTTGAGGATGTCAAAGCCGCTCATGTCCGGCATCAGCAAATCGAGGATCAGGCCGTCGGGCGGCGCTTGGTTAATGGCCGCGAGCGCATCGGTACCATTCGACACTTCGTCAATCTGCAACCAGGGCAGGTCGAGAATTTCGCGAAGAATGTAACGCGACACCTCGTTGTCATCCACGAGCAGAAGCCGCCGAGTTCCGGTTTGAGCGGTGAGACGGCGCAGTTCACCGAGCAGAGCAGCAGCCTCAAGCGGCTTGGGGAGAAACGCGTTTGCTCCCCGACTCAGCGCGGCACCAGGATCGGCGTATGCACTTGTGACGATGAGGGGGGTGTGCGGTGAACTGGCCCGCAGGCGTTGAAGATACTCCCAACTAGGTTCGGTTGCGATGTAGACGTCGGCAACGATCGCCGCCGGGGTGTGCCGCGACATCCACATATCAGCCTGGGCTGCGGTGAAGGCCAGAATGGGCTGAAATTCTGTCTTGCGCAGCAGGGCTTCAAACACACTTGCCGATTCCGGCTCATCTTCGAGGTAAAGCACAGGTAGGCGGTGGAACTCGGGCTCCGGCAGGGCAGAGGAATCCTCCGGACGAAAGGTCTCACCCACATAGACTGTCGGCAATTCAACAAAGAAAGTCGACCCCACCCCCGGCTCACTGGTGAGCCAGATCCGGCCGCCCAACAAAGTGGCAAGGTCGCGGCATAGCGGCAATCCCAGTCCCGTTCCGCGGTATTTCTCCTGCAGCGGATTCTCGACCTGGCTGAATTCCTTGAAGATCGTCTCGTGGTGTTCCGGCGCAATCCCGATTCCTGTATCCGCGACGACGAAAAGGACCAAGCCATTTTCCTGCATTTGAGCCGAAATATTCACGGTTCCTTTAGGTGTGAACTTGATGGCATTCGACACCAGGTTCCGGAGGATCTGCGAGACCTTTCCTTCGTCTGTATGCAGAGGCGGAATGTCGCTGGCATTTTCGAAAACCAGGTCCACCGAAGTGTTGTCTGCCAGAAGCGGTTTCAGCATGCCCTTCAGCGCGCTGAACAACTCATGTACTTCAAATCGTTTGGGACGGATGCGGATTTTGCCCGCTTCCACCCTGGCGAGATCGAGCAGGTCATTCACCAGGTCCTGCAGTTCCCGTGCCGACGATTCGATGTAGCTCACCTGCCGCACCTGCTCCGATGTCAGGTCTCCGTCGATTTTTTCAAGCAACAACTTTGCCAGCGAGATGATGGAGTTGAGAGGGGTGCGAAATTCGTGAGATACGTTGGATAGAAATTTGGTTTTGAGCTCTGAAGCGCGGCGCAGATAATCGGCACGCTCATCCAGTTCCGCGTAGAGTGCAACGACGCCGCGATTGGTATCTTCGAGTTCCCGATTCAGCAACTCTAGTTCTTGCTGACGGGTGCGCAATTCCTCCAGGGTCTTCAGCAGCTCCTGGTTCTGCTTCTCGATTTCCTCGAAGGGGCTTTCGGGTTTCAGGTTTTGCAATTTGCGCACCAAATCGCGCGCCTTGCGTTGCGTCCAACCGTCCGCCCGCTGTGGAAGCCGCTTTCCAAAGCGTATCGTCGTGCCTTGCGCTCGCGTTTCGATGCTGAAGTCATCCATCAAACGCTTGGTGCCGACAACGCCCATGCCCAGCCCAGTCTCCGATTTGTAGCGGCCGGCAAGAATCTCATCCAGGTTGGGAATGCCGTTGCCCGAATCGGAAACCGTCACATGCAGGCGCTGAGGCGAATCCAGTTCGATGCTGAAGGTCACTTCTCCGTTCTGCGCATAGCGAAAGGCATTGCGCGCGATCTCTGAGGTGGCAGTGGCCACGCGAATCTGATCCTGCTTGTCCAGGCCAAGGGCGGCGGCAACGTCGCGAGCACGCTGCCGCGCCTGCACTACATCGTGATCGTTGCGAAGCGCGAGATGAAGAACGGGAACTAACATGGAATTCACGCCGCCTTGACCACAACGACGCTGGCATCGTCCCGCTGCCGCCGGAAGTCTCTCAAGAGCGTTCCGCCGATAATTGCGGGATGGCGAGACAGAAGACCGGCATAGTTTGACAAATCCCATCGCGATTGCAGGCCATCCGAATGGAGGATCAGTATCGAGTCCGGCTTCCATTCAAAATGGAATGTTTGAATTCGCGATGCGATCGACCCGAGAGTGCCATTGTGTGACACAAAAGACTGAGACTTCGCCGCCGAGAGAAGTACCGCTGCGATATTGCCGACGCCGGCAAAAGTGATACTTCGCTCTTGGGGGCGGATTTCTGCAATGCCGGCAACCGCACCGCGTGTCTTTCTGAGTGCATCGTGGATGTAACTCAGAATCTCGCTCGGGGTGCATTCGATCCGTGCATGAAATGTGGCGATGGCTTCCTGCGCTGCTTCCGCGGCCGCCAATCCGTGGCCAAGCCCGTCGGCGATCATCGTCAACATGCGTTCAGGAGAATTGTGATATGCCCACGCGTCTCCGCAAACCTGCTCGCCCGGATATGGAACTGCCATTCCGGCGATTTGCAGGCCATCGGCATGCGGATCGTCGCCGACTTCCACCAGAACGACGGTGCCCGTTCGAGCCGTAAAAATCTCCAACTCCGAAGCGATTCGCTTCATCGCTCCCAGACCGCCGCCGGGCGTGCCGTTCGTTGAAAAGCCGTCTTCCATGGCCTTAGCAACGTCCGGAATTCCCGGTCCGCGGTCCAAAGCCAGAATGCGGCCCAGCGCTTTGTCATTGTGCTTGAAGCCGGTTATGATGACCTCTCCGCCGCCGCCATGCACCAGCACATTGCGCGAAACTTCCGTGGCCAGCAGCGCCATCTCTCCGGCGCGCGTCTCATCCAGACCCAGGCGCTGTGCGGTCGAAAGAGCAAGCCGTCGCACCTGCCCCACGGAACTGGGGTCGGTTACTGCCACGAGCTCCGTGAGGGCTATCTCCATCGCACGACCGTAACCTTTGTTCCCTTCCCTACTTCGGATTCGATGCTGAATTCATTGACCAGGCGCTTGCTGCCGCCAAGGCCCAGGCCGAGGCCGGAACCGGAGGTGAACCCGTCTTTCAATGCCAACTCGATATCGGGAATTCCCGGTCCTTGATCCTCGAACACGAGACGCAATCCGGATTTAGGGCCATTGCTCAAAGATTCAATGATCATGACCCCGCCCAGGCCATGTTCCAGCGCGTTTCGGGCCAGTTCGCTTGCAGCAGTGACAAGCTTCGTCTGATCGACCAGGCTGAAGCGCAGCTCGATCGCCCACTGGCGGACCTTCTGGCGCGCAACGAGCACGTCGTTTGAATTCTTCAGATGCTGCTGATCACGTTTGAGAATATTCATCTTCTGATCCATGGGCGGCGTTTGAAATCGCACCGATCAGCAGTTCCATGCCGGCTTCGACACTGAGAGCTGTCCGGACCCCCGGAAGCGACATGCCGAGTTCTACGAGCGTAATAGCCACGGCCGGCTGCATACCGACAACCACCGCCTCCGCTCCCAACACACGCGACATGGCCGCGATGTTTGCCAGCATGCGGCCAATGAAGGAGTCGACTATTTCGAGAGACGAGATATCGATCAGCACGCCCGTCGAGCCAAGCTCCGATATGCGCTGCGTGATGTCGTCCTGCAACTGCAGCGCCAACTTGTCGTGCATGTCGACCTGGATCGTGACCAGAAGCAGCGGCCCCATGCGGAGTACAGGAATTCGTTCCATTTACTCCTCCCGCCTTTCAAACAGGGCGCTCACCGGATTGGCTTTGGGCGGCGCCGTACTCTTGCGGGCAACATATCGTCCGCTTCGATCCAGGGCCAAGGCGAAGGCGTCCGAAAGCTTTGCCTTGGTAACAACATCCTCAAGATTGATGCCCAGGTGCACGATGGTTTGGGCAATTTGCGGCCGTACACCGCTGATGATGCATTCCGCGCCCATAAGCCGGGCGGCGGTGATGGTCTTGAGCAGGTGTTGCGCAACCAGCGTGTCCACCGTGGGAACACCAGTGATGTCGATGATGGCAAATTTTGAGTTTGTCGCCACCACCGTCTGCAAAAGGTTCTCCATCACCATCTGCGTGCGGGCGCTATCCAGAGTGCCGATGATGGGAAGGGCCAGGATTCCGTCCCACAGTTTTACGACGGGCGTGGAAAGCTCCAGGAGTTCCTGTTGCTGGCGCAAAATGAGTTCTTCGCGCGTGGTCATGTAGGCTTCAGTCGTGACCAGCGCGAGACGGTCGAGGAGTTCGCTCGCCGCCCAGATGGTTTCGAACAGTTCATCCTGATTCCCTTTGAAAGTTCCGCGGATGGCAGCAAATATTGGCTGCTTGAGCGAAAGAACGTACGTTGCAACCTCGACAGTAGAGAATCCCTGCCGAGCCCGCGATGCCGAGATCGATTGGAAGGTTTCGCGGGCTGAGTCCCAGCCTGCGCCTGCGACGCCTCCCATGAGGTCGGCTGGCCCGCTCGATTTCAGGCCGGCAACGATTGCCGTAAGGATCGCACTGCACTGTTCGTCGAGTTCGGCCTTGGTGATCAAGTCAGCACGTTGCACGGACTTCGACATACCGTCGATCCATTGTGTCCGGATGCGATCTTCATTCCGGGAGATGATTTCGGCCAGTTGATTCATCAATATCCTCCTGCGGAAGCCGGTATTCCGGCCTCGGTTCGAGTCGTTGGCAGCTACACGGCTCTTGAGCCCTCTACTTCTCTAGG
Organism: Occallatibacter sp.; assembly: GCA_049521075.1. Classification (GTDB taxonomy): domain Bacteria; phylum Acidobacteriota; class Terriglobia; order Terriglobales; family Acidobacteriaceae; genus Telmatobacter. The sequence goes on along the minus strand of JBEKPD010000012.1, from coordinate 9,147 downwards.
ATGTAGGGGCCCAAAGGTCTTTAAGATGTTGTGAGTCGCAAAATGGAAGGCGGTATGCAGAGATTTTAGTGTTCTAGTTTGCCAGCTGAGCGAGCGCTTCACGAAGCGCTTTGGGTCCCTCCCATTTGGAAACAAAGGACTTGACTTTGAAGAGATCGCAAATCTCCCGCTGTCTATCCATGACAGACCAGATGATCACCGGAATCGCAACGAGGCGAGGGGTCGAGTGCCAGAACCTGAGCAATTCGAAACCACTTTCGATCCCACAATCCAAATCCAGAACTATGCCGTCGGGAAGAGGCGTATTGCCCTCAAGCGCTCTTTCGAGGTATAGGCGAGCATGCATGACCGAAGTTTGTGCGTTGACTTCAGTGATTCCCAAATCGCGGGCAGCGTCGGCGGCAATTCTCAGATCGCTCGGCCGGTCATCGACCAGTAGCAGGGATTTCATGGGGATCCTCCCGGGGAAGCTGCTTTAACAACAATAGGTTACATCGAATCTAATCTCGAAGTAAATGGCAATTTAGCCCAAATCGAGAATATCGAAGGGCGCGAATTTGGTCAAAATGTCCTTACGCGCAGTTCCATAAGATTCTTGGGCTTAGAGAACAGCGAAGAGCGGTATCCTCGGCATCCAAGCGGGCATGAAGCGTACTCTTCTTCCGGGAGTTCCTTACCCGCTCGGGGCGACGGCGGGTAAAAAAGGAACAAACTTCGCACTCTTTTCAGAAAAGGCGACGCGCGTCGACCTCTGCTTGTTCGACGATAAGGGCCGGGAAACCGACTGTATCACGCTTAGGGAACGAACCGCGTATGTATGGCACGGATTCGTCCGCAATATCATGCCTGGCCAGCTTTACGGGTTTCGTGTGGACGGACCCTGGGAGCCAGAGAAAGGCCATCGCTTCAATCGCAACAAGCTGCTGGTCGATCCGTACGCGCGCGCGATCTCGGGCACCGTGGATTGGAAGGGCACGATCTTTCCGTTTGATGTGGTTTCCGGCGACGATCTGAAGATTGATACGCAGGATAGCGCCGCCGCGATGCCAAAATGCGTGGTGGTGGACGACCGATTCGATTGGGGAGAGGACGCGCCGCCGAGGATACCGCTAGCGGACTCGGTGATTTACGAGGTGCACGTCGAGGGTTTCACGAAACTGAATCCAGGCATTCCCACGGAGCTGTGCGGAACCTACGCGGGGTTTGCGCATCCCGCGTCGATCGAGTATTTCAAGAAGCTCGGGGTCACAGCGGTCGAGCTGCTGCCGGTCCACCACTTTCTCGACGAAGGTCATCTTGTCGACAAAGGACTGAGCGACTATTGGGGCTATAACACGCTGGGTTACTTTGCGCCCATGTCGCGGTATAGTTCCTCGGGCGACACGGGCGGGCAGGTGCGCGAGTTCAAGGAGATGGTGAAGGCGCTGCACGAAGCAGGGATCGAGGTGATCCTGGATGTGGTGTACAACCACACCTGTGAGGGGAATCATCTTGGCCCGGCTCTCAGTTGGAAAGGCATCGACAACACGAGTTACTACCGGACTATGCAGGACAATCCGCGCTATTACATGGATTACACAGGAACGGGCAATACGCTGAACGTGCAGAATCCGCAGGTCCTCAAGATGATCATGGATTCGTTACGTTACTGGGTGACGGTGATGCACGTTGACGGGTTCCGCTTCGACCTGGCGGCGACATTGGCGCGGGAACTGCACGACGTGAGCCGGCTGTCGTCGTTCTTCGATACCATTCACCAGGACCCTACGATTGCCGATGTGAAACTGATTGCCGAGCCATGGGATGTTGGCGAGGGCGGGTACCAGGTTGGACAATTTCCCGTGCTGTGGGCGGAGTGGAACGGAAAATATCGCGATACGGTGAGGCGATTCTGGAAGGGCGACGAAGGACAGCTCTCGGATTTTGCGTATCGGCTGACGGGCTCGAGCGACTTATATCAGTTCGACGGCCGGAAGCCCTATGCGAGCATTAACTTCATCACGGCGCACGATGGGTTCACGCTCTGCGACCTGGTCAGTTACAACGGGAAGCATAATGACGCCAACAAGGAAAACAATAGCGACGGCTCGGACTCAAACGATTCCTGGAATATGGGCGCCGAGGGACCGACAAGCGATCCCGAAATCAATAAGAGGCGCGAGCGCCAGATGCGCAACTTTCTGGCCACGCTGCTGCTGTCGCAAGGCGTACCTATGCTGAATGGTGGGGATGAGTTTGCACGCTCGCAGAGCGGCAATAACAACGCCTACTGCCAGGATAACGAACTGACATGGGTCGATTGGGACCTGGACGAGGGGCGGAAGCGGCTGCTCGACTTTACCAGTCGGCTCCTTCACTTCCGGCTGGCGCATCCCAACCTGCACCGGCGCAGGTTTTTCCAGGATCGCGAAATCCGCTACAGAAACGGCAGCGTTGTGGTGCACGACATCGCCTGGTTGAATCCCGACGGAAATCCCGTGAGTGACGAAGTGTGGTCGACGGGATGGGCGCGGTCGATTGCGCTCCTTCTCAATGGACAGACGCTGCAGATTACGGATGAGGAGGGCAGGGCGATCATAGACGATAGTTTTCTCCTCATCGTGAACGCTGCGGACTCAGGAGTGGAGTTTACGCTTCCGCCCTCGGTGAATTCCAATGGCTGGTGCATGGTGATGGACACGGAAAATATTGACAATCCGTTCGCGGAGACCAAGGTGGGCGAAAAAGTAATTGCGGGAGAAAGATCGCTGAAGCTGCTAAGCGATGAACTATTCGGGTGAGACCGGCCGGCTTATAGATGCCACCGGCGATGAACTCCGTCAAATTGACTGACCTCCGGAGAATCGAAAGTGCCGCGTGACGGCGCGCTTTCCAGTTCACTGAATGGGAGCGTCGGCATTGCGGTGCTGCGCGCGCGTGAGGGCCCATTGGATGGTTCCTTCCAAGGCGCGCTTCGCCGACGTGTAGTCCTCGCTGCAAATTGCACCCTGCATGCGGTCGGATTCAAGTTGAAAGAGGCCTTCCTTCAAAGCATCCACCAGAGGTGCAGCGGATGGCAGCCAATGCGAGCGCAGCTGCACAACTGAAGCCGCCCTTCGGCGTCGTAGGCTCTGCCGTCGCCAGGCAAAAAACACACACACAGCAAAACAAATCACAGCGGTACCCAAGACCCACCACCAGCCAGCCGATGAGTGTGTGGCGATCTTCCTGGCTCTCGGGGCGGTATTCACAACCTGGGAAACTCCGGCTGCTATTGCCGACGGCTCGGGTGCGGGCGCCTCGGCAGGTGGATTCGCCGCGGTCGGGCTTTGCCGATGCGCCTCGGGCAGCTCACCGGCGCCGGAGATTTCAAACTTGAGCGTGGCTCCAGCTCTGACGTTTTCAGCCGCCTCCACATGGTACCGATCGGTGCCCACAGGAAGCGCTTGGAATGCGGAAGACGGCGACGCGAAAGCCATGGTCGGCGGAATCATGATCGCGACTTGCTTAAATGAATAGACGCTCTTCGTGCTTAGTGTTGCGTGGCCGTTATAAGGCAGGTCGTAATTGAAGGCGAACTTAGTCGCTCCGGGAAGCACAGGGAAATTGACGCTGTAATGGCCCGGTTCGCCGGGAACGAGCATGGCCGAGACCGACGCCGCAATGTTATCCGGGCCGGCAGCAAGAACTGAATCGATCATTGCACCGGCGGGCAGGTAGACTTCAAAACTTCGCGCGCTTACCTGGGTTACAGGCGGATTGGACTGGTTCCAGATTTCAACCATGTCGGAGACGTGAAGAGCGCTGCCGCGGGTTCCCGCGCGGATAATCTCGATCCCGCCAGTCACACCTTCGACCTTGGCTGCTGCATCGAAGACGTCGATGGAGATTGGGCCGGCGGCAGTAACAGGCTTTTCGTAGTTCACGCCATGATGAATTACTCGGATGATGTGAGGATGGTCAGGATCGGGCAAATTGAAGGTGAATCCTCCCTGAGCATCGATCTTGGTACGAGCCTCCTCATGCGGGTTCCGGTCCAGACGCAGCAGAATCACTTCATCTCCGGCCGCGGGTTGGCCGCTGGTTGCGTTCCGAACCAGGCCAGTGATAGGGCCGGCTGCAAAAGCAACCTGCGATACACAAGACAGGACCGCCCCACATTGAACGATCCCAAAACATAAGCGCCTTGCAATACCGGCTTTCATTTGCCTCAGTCCTTTCTTTTGCATCTCGGGATTCCGACTATATCTCTCACGACGATTGCGCACTTCAATTACACGTGCCCTCATCTCCGGCTGCCGCGTCGGCTCATGCTTCACCAGGACGACACGTGCGCTCTTGTCGATGCAGGCTGCGGCGCTCGTGCCGCAGTTCCGAATTGGACGCCGGTTTCCACCTCTACCGGCTGTCCGTTTTTCAGGTACGGTTTGAAGGTCCATTGATTCAGGGCATCGGTGATGGCTTTTGCCTGGTCGGGAAACGCACTGATCAAGTGAATGTGCTTCAGCTTGCCATCTTTGCCGATCACGATGCGCACCGGAATAGCATTGTAGCGGCGTTCAGTGAAGACCGGGTTGACACGATTTATCACGTTCTCCGCCGTCGCATAGTCCTTCACGCACACCGGGACGATGTTGCCATCGGCCAAAGCGTCTGCGGGCGGGAAGCTGATCGTATTCAAATCCTGGATCAGGTCCTGGATCAGTTTGGTATCGCTGCTGCTCACCACGATCTCGACTGCATGGCAGCGAATCTGCGTGCTGAATACATACCAATGCAGCTTGGCGGTTGGAGACCAATAAGCGAAGAAGCGGAACGAGCGTCCCCCGATCGTTACCTGCGTGGGAGGCTGTTCCACCTCGTATACCCGCGACAGATTGTCCTTGGTGTAGTCGATAAGTTCTTCCCCGCGCGTGACCGGCAACGGTGTAAAGAACAAATCGTCGGCGGTAATCAACACACTCCCGTGCGACGGTCCCGTATAACTGTCGGAAGGTACGATCTCCGCCAGCACATAGCGCCCCTGATCGGAAGGAGGCGGCCCTTCGTATTTCTGTGTCCAGTCCTTGGGCAGTGTCCAGTCGATGCCGAAGTAAGCATTGCGGTAGATATTGTCAGCAATCTTCCCCGTTTCGGGCACGGGAGTAACGGAGTCGCTTGCACTCCACCACGCGCCCTTAACCAAAATCACGCCCTTGGGCACACCGCCTGCGGCGACTTCGGTTTTACCCGCACCAGAAGAAGCCGTTGCGGGAGCGGCCTGCCCCCAGACTGGCGTCGAAGCAAGCAGGGCGATTGCTGCCGCGTAGGTGAACCATCGCGTATACATAAGTTTTCCTTCGAAGCAAGGTCGAACGCGGAGATACGCATCCTTGGCGGGTGTGCGTCTCCCGACAAATCAGAAAAGCCGGCGAGACGCGTATCTCGCGCCTCGCCGACACTAGAGCCTCACTAGAGAGAGCGCAGGAAGTCGATCAGTTCCTGCTTCTGCGTCGAGTTGAGGTTGTTGAAGTTGGTAATCACAGTGTTGGCTTCGCTACCGTTGCTTTCATGATTCTGGATGGACGCTGGGACGCTCTGATCGCGCCCGTCGTGATCGAAGAAGATGCGCTGTCCCAGGCCCCACAGCGGGGCCGTGCGGAATTCGTCTCCGCCTGCGTTACCCTGCGAAACGTTGTCCGCAAAACCGGTTCCCATGTGGTGCACCTCTAAATCGGTATAGGGGTGGAACGTCACGCCGCTCAGCGCAGGAACAAAGTTCGAGGTCGCCGTTGGGCCGAGGGTTGGATTGTGGCAGGTGGCACAGCCAATCGATTGGAACACGGCTGCTCCAGCCGCGATGGTGGATGCGGGCACCTCCGACCCGTTCAGGATTACATTTCCGGGAGGAGGCGGCGCCAGGAAGCGCATGAAATCAGCAAACGCCGATACATCGTCCTGCACCGCGGCGTTTTCAGTCGAATTGAAGGGCGCCGGGGGATTCGGATTGTTGGTGTCTTCAGGATAGCCAGTCGTGCTCAGGTTAATGCAGCCGGAGGGTAGCCCCGTGCCATTCTCCTCTTCCGGGTCTGGACGTTCGTTGTTGAACAGGAGATTGGTGATGCCCATCTCCACGTTGTAGGCCTCGCCGGCAAAAATCATCAGCGACTTGTTCTGTGCTTTCCAGCCGAACTTCGTGATGGTTCCGTCGTTGCCGTTGCGGTTGAAGGTACCGGCGATCCCGAAGCTGTTCTCGAGGTTTGTCTTTTGGTTCTCAAGCAGCGTGCCCTCGTCGAGGTTCTCGAAAAGGCCGCCGCCAAATAGCGGTGTTGGAATCCGGAAGATCTCGTTGTTCAATGACGCAGCTTGGGCGAAATTAGGCTGCGTCGCACTGCAGCCGGTCGCGCCATCGGGGCGGTCGGAAACGACGAACAAGTCCTCCACGCCGCCATTTGGAGCGCTGGTGTTCACTGAGCCGTTGCTATTAAGGAAGAATGGGAAGCGTGCTTCCCGAACGGGGCCGTTAGCCGTTATTTGCGCCGGAATTGTGTTGGTGTTGCTGCAAGCTATAGTTCCCTTCTGTGCAGCGTTCGGTTGGCCGGCCGCAACGACGGTGACAGGCTGTTCCGACAGGGTGCCGACGCTAGAGCAACTACCAAAGGCGGCAAATTGCGGATTGGCAGTCGGGCTCGAACCGCCGACAGCAGGTTGCGCATGGCATCCCGAGCATTGGTTGAAGTTGAATCGCGGTCCCAGGCCGCTGCCGTCATCGCCGGTGGCAGGATTGTTAACTCCCTCGACTTCTTGGAAGCGAACTAGCCCGTCGGTGAAAAACGCCGAGAAACCGTTAGGGTCGTCCGAACCAATGATGCTTTGCCCGGTACCGCGACTGGCGGTTTGAACTCCGGGGTCTTGTTGCGCCCATGCTACTCCGGCAAAGATGACCGCCGAAGCCATAACCGTTGCGAACCTTGCAAACTTGGCCATACTACCTCCTCAGGGGCAAGTGGGTTGGAGTTCGGTTCTTTTCGGGTCAGTTTTGACGCGAAAATACCCATCGGCCGCAGCAACCTCATTGCGCGGCGCCTTACGTTCCTGGTTTGTCCAACGCAGAATGGCCCGCAAGTAAGCGCATTCCTTACTTGTAAAGCTTAGGTGTGATTTCAGAGCAACCTTACAGGGGAAATGGACTCGTAACTGGAATTATCTGGGGCAATCTTTTGAAAGGATCAGGATGGAAGACTTGAAAGTATCGTAATCCGTATATAGTCCACCATCGAACTGGCCCGGGGTTAACTCGTCGGCGGGGAAGTAGTCGGTTGGCACCCTCTACCTACGACGGAAAAATCGTAGCCTACCCCAATCTTCAAGTCAACAACTTATTTTTGACTTTCTTTTTCGAGGAGAGAACTCCGGAGTCTACAGCCATAACTGGCGGAGATAAATGTGGCACTAAAGTAATTTGCCAACCCTTGGACACAGTGCGATGAGCATGGCGATGCAGCCAGGCGGTCGGCAATGGCCCATCGTCACCACCTATGGCAGGCGCGCCGGTGGCAGACTGAGAATGAATTCCAGGCGCTGCATCGAATAATCACCAGCCGAATGATCTTCTCGTATTCCTGAACCGTTAAAACGCAGATAACGACTCATATGCGCCGACTGAACAACTTCGACAAACTCCACCGAAAGAGGCTGGTCTGGGATGCGAGCACCGAACCAATGAGGGTCGTCGCGCTGCGACCAAGTCAGTAGCGCCAATACGGCACCCCCAGGATACACAGGAGATTCTGTGCCTTTGCCAGAGTTGGCGCCTCGGGCATGAACAGCCGACATAGCGCTGTCGTTCCCAAAGAGTATGGCTGTCGTACGACTCTTTCGGTCTACATACATGGTGATGGTATTCCAGCCGAGTGGTTGATATGGCGGGGTTCCGGGTAGTTTGGCGGCATTGCTATTCACGACTTCGTCACGCGAAATTTGAGCCCGCGAGATCGGTAGCGTGTAGACGTAGTCATCACCGCGTACTGGAAGGTGGCAGCCGGTGCATTCGCTGACGAAGCCAGCGTCCTTGCCGTATGGTTGCAGATCGAGTCCGCGCCAGCGTCCCCATCCCCACCCGTCGGTTGAGCGATAGCGCTGCGCATTCTTCTGCATCAGTTCAACCTGAACAAAGTCACCTGGATGTACGAGACCATCCGCACCCTGTTGCTGTTGCCAGGCTATCTTGGCAAAGCGCGCACCATCCGGCCACGGCGAAACGTTTCCCGATCGCGCAGCTTCAATGGCGATGTCATTGCCGAGAATAAAACGAAACGTGTTGTTATCGCCTCGGTCAGTAGTGCTAATCAGTTTCCAGGTTTCGAATGCTGGGTCGATGGGGAATGCATTGAGCTCTGGCTTAACTGCTGCAAGCGAGATCGGAGCGGGAGATGCGCCCGTCTGCAGCGAACCTGCGGCCGTTGGCAACGCCGACGACCAGGGGGCGAGGTAATTTTTCAAAGTCGAGAGTTCTGCGGGCGTCATCTTTGCATCGGGATGAAGCACAACGAAATCCGGCAGTGGCATTGCACCAAGCTGGACCATATTGACCGCCTCGTAGAGAGCCGCTTTCTGCACGGCTGGCGGTTTTGAGCCAAGTGTTGAAAAGTCCAGGTGCTGACGCGCGGTGAGAATATCGTGGCGCACCAGCCAATAGGCTGGCACGATCTGGTCGAACCAGGAAAGACGCCTCTGATCCGAGTGGCAGCTGTAGCAGTCCTTCTCTAAAATGTGTTTGATATCCTCGGGCGCCTGGAGTTCCGTAGTTGCTGGTTTGGCCGGAATTGAGGGCCGTACGAACTGCAAAAGTGCAAATGCCGCAGCGCCCGCCACGATAATTCCCACTGGCAACTTCATATGTCTTTCCACTCTCAGGACTTCAGATGCCGGAGGTGAGACCGGGTTGCGGATGCCTGCCGGAAGGCGTGATTTTCAACCTGCGCTCTCCGCAATCCCCGAAGAGCTTAACTGGCTGTCGAGCACAGTTTCACAGTTTCTGTGTCGATGTGCGACTTTGGCTGTAAATGGCTGACCCCTTGCTGGTTCTGGGCTTCACAGTTTCACAGGTCGGTTTTTCGAGATTTTATAGGGGGTGGTGCGTCAGGTTTCAGGTGTTAGGTTTCAGGTGTTAGGGGGGTGGGGTAGGTG
>JBEKPD010000011.1:0-80507 GCA_049521075.1 Occallatibacter sp. | reverse complement strand
CAGCGCAGCGGTCTTTCTTTTGATCGCCAGCACCGTGCTGCAGGCGATCAAAAGAAAGACCGCTTCGCTGTGCCGCGACAAGTCGCCGCACAGCGCAGCCGACTTTGTTTTGGTCGGCTGCAGCAAGGGGCTGGCGGGATGGATCTCCGACCGTTTGATTGCGCGCGGGAACTCGCCGACAGCGGTGCGCCTCTCTATCGTTGCGGGCGGCCAGGCGGTGGCATCGATCCTGCTTGCGCTGACGTTCGTTCATGGGCACCCCCTGATTGCGCTGGGCCTGCTGGCGATTGCGTGCATTGGCCACGGCGGCTATGCGTCAAATCATTGGGCAATTGCGCAAACTCTCGCGGGGCCGAAGATGGCGGGCCGCTGGTCGAGCCTGCAAAATGGGTTTGCCAATTTCTCTGGGATTGTCGCGCCGTGGCTCACAGGATTGATTGTGCAGACGCGTGGCAGTGCGCGCGTGGCCTTTGCCGTCACCGGCGCCGTCGCGCTGGTCGGCGCGTGTTCGTGGGTTTTCCTGGTGCGACGCGTCGAACCGGTGCAATGGGATGCGTTGCCGCCTGGCCGGCACCCCGCGTAAGAATTGCCAGGAACTCACCGGGCTGCGGCGCGCACTTCCAGCCTGCGGATCGACTTGATCATTTCCGCGAGCGCGGCTTTGCCAATCGCGTTTTCGAATTGCTTTTGCATGTGGTCGAGCGCGCCAATGACGCGCAGGGCACAGCGCTTTCCCTGGGGCTTGAGCGCCAGCAGGTACGCGCGTGCGTCGTCGGGGTCGATTTTGCGCGAGAGCAACCCCTTGGCCTCAAGCGATGAGATGCAGTGGCTGAGATTGCCGCGCGAGGTGGCAAAGGTCTCCGCAAGCTGCGAGGGCTTGACCTGCCTCGGCGCCTCGAAAAACAATGCGGCGAGCACTAATCCCTCGAGAAATCCGAGATTGTCGGCGGCAAGTGCCCGAGAGGCGAGCGACTCGAAGCTCCGCGCCGCACGGTTCACGGCGAACATGGGACTTTCACGGAGAAAGGCATCAATGCGCATGGCTTGAGGAATGTAGTTTAGCATTTCAACTATTCGAATCCATACGAAATCATTGTTGAATAACCTGAACCGGACCGCGATCATCAAGTGAATGTACAAACTTCGACCCCTTCCGAACGCGCGATTCCTGCTTCTAGTCGTTCTGCTGCCCGCAGCCTTTGCGCAGAACGCCACCACTCCGCCAAAGCCGTCTATCAAAGAGCCCGCAGAGACTCTGGTCGTGCTCGGCTCAGCCGTACCCGTGCCGCTGGCCGAGTCACAACGCTCGATCGAGGTTCTTCCCGTGCAAGGACAGTCGTTGGCGGCCGAGTCGCCGCAGGAGTTTCTCAGGGAAGATTCCTCGATTTTTCTTGAAGAGCGCGGTGCGGGCGGCGGCCAGGCAGACATTGTGATGCGCGGGGGCAGCTTCGAGCAGACGCTGGTGCTGCTTAACGGATTTCGCATTAGCGATGCGCAGACGTCGCACCACAATCTTGACTTGCCCATGCCTCTCGACGCCATCGATTCCATACAGGCGCTCGCGGGCGCTGGATCGACGCTGCATGGAGTCGACGCGCTGAGCGGAGTGGTGGATGTTCTCACGGCAGCGCCCGATCACGATGGGCTGTTTCTGCGCGCGGGGCAGGGAAGTTTCGAGTCGAACGAAGAGACGCTGGTCGCTGGGGCTACACGAGGGCCGTGGAGCGGACGTGTGGCGGCGGAGCGCAACTTCTCCACGGGATTCATGGCCGACCGAAGTTACGCCGTTCCAAGTTACGCCCCCCCCTGCACTTCGCAGCAGAACTACCGCGATTGCCAGGATGATCGCGATTATCGTAATGAAGACGCGTCCGCGGAGAGCTGGAACGCAACCCGTCTGGGAGTTACCGATCTGCTCTTCGCCTCAAGCGACCGCTCCTTCGGGGCTAACCAGTTTTACGGCGACTATAACTCGTGGGAGCGGACCAAGGGCTGGTTTGCTTCGGCGCGGCAGGAACTCGGCAGCCACACGGTGGCGGCCTTTGGCTATCGCCGCCACACCGACGACTACGTGCTCTTGCGCAACGATCCCGCGGCCTATGAAAACAACCACATCGACGGCTCGTGGCAGGGGTCGCTGCGCGAGACGCTTGCAGTGCGCAAGGATTGCGCTTTGCTGATGGGGCTCGAGGCCGACGGCGACAACATCAACAGCTACAATTTTTCGAATCTCAACGGTTCCAACGCTGTGGTGCGCTCGTTCGCGCTCGGACTTCATGCGCGCAATCGGGGTGCGGGCTACGTGGATCTCGATCTGCGGCCGGCGAAACAGCGCTGGAGTTTGTCGGCGGGCGCGCGCGAGGAGATTTTTTCAGGCGGCGCGCAGGCCGTGTTTTCGCCGGAACTGGCGGGCAGCTTGCGCGTGGCCAATAGTCTGAAATTGCGCGGCAGCGGCGGCTACGGATTCCGGATTCCGACCTACACCGATCTTTACTATTCCGATCCGTCGACGCTGGGCAATCCCCACCTGAAGCCGGAGTCGGCCTGGTCGAGTGATGGCGGCGCGGATTGGACGCCGTCAACAAGGCTTATGCTCTCGGCTACCGGCTTCTATTCGCGGCAACACGACACCATCGATTACGTGCGGAGCGCGACGCCCAACGCCTATCTTCCTGCGTCGTGCGAGATCAAGAACATGCAGGCAACCGGCATGTGGTGCGCGGACAATCTGAACGGCTTTGGTTTTTCCGGTGTCGAAGTTAGGTTTACGTGGATTCCAGGGAAGTCGCAAACCGTGCGCATCGCGTGGACCGGAGTGCACGGCGCGCAGAGCGCATTGCACGGGCTCGAATCTGAGTATGTGTTCAACTACCCGGTCCAGAACATTCACGCTTCGTGGAGTGCCGCGCTGGGTCGCGATTTTGTACTGACCAACGCCGTGCAAATTGCCCAGCGCTATCAGCAAACGGTGTACCCGGTGTGGAACGCGACGATCACGCACGACGCAGGCAAGCTGAGACCGTATCTGCGGCTCACAAACCTGAGCAATACGGGTTACCAGGAGATAGTTGGCGTCAACATGCCATCACGCACCATCATGGGCGGCTTCGCTCTACAAATTGGGCACTGAGAGCACGCAGTAACTGGTCACGTTCACGACCCTCAGTTCACCGGTGGCGGCAGCTGCAGCGGTTTGCGTGGTCCGAGCTCCTCTCGAACTAACGTCAATCCCAGGAGCCAGCGCTCAAAGTTGCCCGAAAGACGCGCAAACATGGGCGCTTCCTTTTCATACTCGAAGAGATCGAATTGGCTGACGATGAAGTAGCTCTCCTTGCCGGCACGGATCAGTTCCCCAAGGCTCGGCGAATGATGGCGCAGACGGCGCCCGGATTTCGCAGCCTCAGGATACATTCCGGCCACGAACAAGGCGTAGTCGCCGATGTGTTTGCGCAGCGCACGCTCGGCATCGAACGACGGCGCAGTGCCATTCACGGGGTCGGCGGCGCGCTCCATCTCCTCCAACGCTTCGATCGCCTGACCCGCTTCATCGCGCATGCGATAAAGATTGCTTGAGTCAGAGAACTCGCACAGTAAGCGCGCCACGTAGTTGGTCACATCGGGATCGTGAAGACCCAGTTTGCCCTCGTAGCTGTTGCGGACTGCCTGCTGAAAGAAAGGTTCGAGCGGATGAGTCTGCGTCTGCATACACACCTCCCATGCGCGGAACCATAGAGATTTTCCGTGCCTTGCCGATGCGGCTGAGCGCAATCAGCCCGTTGCTCTTGTGGGTCTGGCCGTTCCTGGTCGTGCTGCGCGGGGAAGTCACCGGCCGCGGCCCAATTTACCTGGTTGTAACACTGAGCTTATCGGAATAGTTGCGTTTGGCAAGAGGGGCGCTTCAATTTTGTTGGCAAACGCGTCACTCGATTGCAAATAACGCAGCTTTCCGCGCGGCTGATTTCATGTGCGCAACGAAAAAGGCAGCCGCACGGGCTGCCTTTTCGTTAGATAAAACTTATTTCTACCGTGGCCGGCCTTACACCGTCGCCGGGGCGCGCGATTCGAGCTCCGCCAGCCGCTTGGCCAGCAGCGTCTCCAGCTTGACGAGCGCGGCGGAGAAGCCCTCGATGCCTTCCTTCAGTTTGTCATGGGCCATGCGATCTTCGGCATGCATGCGGTCGAAGGTCGCCTTGTCCATGGTGATTCTGTCAATCTGCAGTTTCTTCGCGGCATCGGCCGAGAGCTTGCGCGGCAATTCGCTCTGATTGGCTTCAAGTTCGGCCAGTAGTGGCGGCGAAATGGTAAGCAGATCGCAGCCGGCCAGCTCGCAAATCTCGCCGATGTTGCGAAAGCTCGCGCCCATCACCACGGTCTTGTATCCGAATTTCTTGAAGTAGTTGTAGACACGCGTCACCGATTGCACGCCGGGATCGTCGGCGCCGTGGTAGTCCTTGCCGGTGTCCTTCTTGTACCAATCGAGAATACGGCCCACGAAGGGCGAGATGAGCGTGACGCCCGCATCGGCGGCGGCAATGGCCTGGTGCAGGCCGAAGAGGAGCGTCAGGTTGCAGTGAATGCCTTCTTTCTCAAGAACCTCAGCGGCGCGAATGCCCTCCCAGGTCGACGCAATCTTGATGAGCACGCGACGTTTGTCGATGCCCTCCTTCGTGTACATGCCGATAATGTCTCGCGCCATCGCGATAGTTTTTTCGGTGTCGTAAGAGAGGCGCGCGTCGACTTCGGTGGAGACACGGCCGGGAACAATCGCCAGAATCTTTTTGCCGAAGGCCACGGCCAGCCGCTTGAACGCAAGATTGGCCACGTCCTTATCGCTGGCACTATCGCCCAGATCCTTGTGCGCGTCCACCAGCACGCCGTCCACAATGGGTTGATAGTGCGGCATCTGCGCCGCGGCCGTAATCAGCGAGGGGTTAGTGGTTGCGTCTTGGGGATGGAACTGCTCCATCGCTTCCATGTCGCCGGTATCGGCAACGACGACGGTGTATTGGCGTAGCTGTTCAAGCAGATTCTTTGGCATGACTCCTCCTGCGGGGACGGGGATGGCGACGTGCGGCTTACGGCACCAGTGTACCTCTTCTTAGGATGCGGCGTGTGAAAGCCGGTTGCGTTCCGATTCGATATTGCTAAACGGCCTCCGCTTCTATGGTATTTACCAATACGCCCAGCCCCGCGATCGAAACTTCAACGCGGTCGCCGTGTTTGAGCGGTCCCACGCCAGAGGGCGTTCCGGTAAGAATCAGATCGCCGGGCTCCAACGTGAAGGCCGCCGAAATGTGGCAGAGCAGAACCGGCACGGGAAAGATCAGATCGCGCGTGGAGGCCTGCTGGCGCAATTCGCCATTGACACGCGTCTCGATGGTGGCGCCGTTCTCGATATCCAGCTCATCGCTCACCATCGGACCGACGGGGCAAAACGTGTCGAAGCCCTTGGCACGCGCCCACTGCACATCCTTCTTTTGCAGGTCGCGGGCGGAGATGTCGTTGGCCAGCGTGAAGCCACGCACCACTTCGCGCCAATCTTCATTGGGCTTGAGGTTGCGCGTGCGCTGGCCGATCACCAGCGCCAGCTCGCCTTCAAAATCTACGCGCTCCGATGCGGCTGGCAGCACCACCACTCCGCCCGGCCGCAGTAGCGACGATGGCGGCTTGAAGAACAGCAACGGTTCGGCGGGAATCTCGTTGCCCAACTCCTGCGCGTGCTCACGATAGTTGCGGCCTACGCAAATGATCTTCGACGGCGTAACTGGCGGAAGCAGGTCGGCTGCGCTCAGGGGAATCGGCTGGAAACTGTGACTGAATGCAGATGCGCTGCTACGTCCGAGGCGAAAGCGCAGATCCTCCGCGGGCGCATCTATCAGGCCTACAATCTGCAAACTCTCGCCGCGCATGTCCACAGCGCCGTACAGGATTTGCCCGCCATAGAGGAACCGGCAGTATTTCATTTTTTCTCCTTGTCCTGGAGCTACTTCTCTTGGGCCAAAGCTATGGCGCGGGAACAGTCTCTTCGGCCTCGGCGGAGCGCGTGCTTTCGTGCCCTTGCTGGTCGATCGCGCTCACCGCATACAAATAGGTGTGGCCGGGCTGCACATTCGCATCGTGATAACCGGGCCCTACTACCGGCTGTGCAGGCGAAATCCGCTGCCAGTCGCCCTCAGCCCTCGCTTCGCGCCGGTAAACGACATAGCCCGCGAGATCCGCCTCAGTGTTCGGCTGCCAATTCAGGTCGATTGCAGGTCCAACGCCCTCTGCGCCGGCTGTTGCTACCGCGGCCAAACCTCTGGGTACGGCAGGCGGAAACACGTTCACTGCGGCAATACGCAGGGGATTGGAGAGGGGCCCGTCGAGCTCTAGGGTTTCTCCGTCGATAGCGATGCGGGCCACGCGCTGCGCGCGATACTCGTAGGTCGCGCCAAACTCGATACTGCCATCTAGTGCGCGCTGTGGAGTGCTATTCCCGTGCGGGCCCGATTCAACAAGCAGGGTTTGCTCTACCGGTTCGCGACGCGGAGCTAGCGGCCCCCCAGCGGATTTTGATGCGGCGGGCTGTTTCGTGGGTGGAGAAACCAGCTTGCGCACCAGTCGCACTGCAAGGGATGTCGACTCAGGCCGCGTGGGCGCCCAGCGCAGCAAAACGCCGTCACGGCGCATCTCCGCTGCTAGGCCTTCAACCGCGGCTGGCGCTTCGCCGGCCAGAATTTGCGCGTTGTTCGAGAGCCCAGCGGAACGGCCCTTGCGATTGTCCAGCTCGACAAAGTAAGTGAGCACACGCGGCGTACCGTCGGACAGCGCCGGCGGCAGTGTATCGGTAAACGCGCCGTCCGCGTTGGGAGAGACCTGCAACGTTGCGGCCGCAGAGCAGCCTGTCGCTCCGCTCTCATTGCGGCAGATACGCACCGTCACGTTGCTTTTCAGCGGCACCTTATCGGTGTCTCTTTTGGGCATGCTCCAGGTTAGCGTCACCTGGTTGCCGGTACGTCCGGCGGAGAGATCGCCCACTCGATCAGGAAGATCGAGCGAGGGCGGCTGCGGTGCGCCCGGCATGCCGCAGTCGGCGAGGGCAAGAGTTGCGGTGATTGCGGCAACTAGCGCCGCGGAGCGCAGGTACGCGCCGGAGTTTCTTGCACATTGCATGGCGTTTTCAGTCTAGAGCATTTTCGCGGACGGTACAGGGGAAGAATCCCTTGGTAGCGCCTATATCTTTTTCAGGTTGGCGAACTTTTCCATCAGCTTCTTCATGCCGTGGCGGGTAAAGAGCACCGTCAACTTGGCGTCTTCGCCCTCGCCCTCACGCACCAGCACGGTGCCTTCCCCGTACTTGGCGTGCATCACGCGCTGGCCTTTTTTGAGGCCGGTGACGCCGTGGGCGGCGGGAATCTCCATGGCCGGGCGCGCTAAGCTGCCGGGACGGGCGCTGCCGGCTTTCCCGCCGAAGAAGCGTGCGATATTGTCCAGGCTGCGCTCGGGCGGCGGCGCTTGCCCGCTTTCACCTTTTGGGGAAGGGCTCTGGTGATTCAGGCTCCGCGGAATCTCCTGGCTCTCGTCTTCGTAATTGAAATGCGAGCGACGGGATTCGCCGCCGCGCCAGCGACCGCGGCCCTCACCATACGCCTGCGTGGACCAAGCAGGACTGCGGCCGCCAAGGTTCTCGACAAGCTCAGAGGGAACCTCTTCGAGAAAGCGCGAAGGAATGCTCTGCTCCGGCATGTCATTGCCGTAGCGGCGGCGACAGATGGCCCGCGTCAGGATGAGCGTGTTCATGGCACGCGTCATGCCTACGTAGCAGAGGCGGCGCTCCTCTTCGAGCTCTTCCGGGTTATTCAGCGTTCGCGAGTGCGGGAACAGCCCCTCCTCGAGTCCGGCGAGAAACACCAGCGGAAACTCGAGTCCCTTGGCCGCGTGCAGCGTCATCAGCGTGACGTGCGCATTGGGATCGAATTGGTCTGTGTCGGAAGCGAGCGCCGCGTGGTCCAGGAACTCAGCCAGCGTCTCGCCGCGCTCTTCCGCATCGTGCGCCGCGTTAGCCAGTTCCTTCAGGTTCTCAATGCGGCTGAAGGCCTCGGGCGTGCCCTCGGTTTCGAGCGCCTTGATGTAACCCGTGCGGTCGATGATGAAACGGATTAGCTCGGGCAGAGTGGCCGAGTCTCCCGGCGAGCGAAAGCCTTCGGGCCGCTCTTGTTTTGGAGCAGATTCGACTGCAGCATCCGATTCCCTCGACGCATCCGGCATCACCAGGAACGGTTTTTGAGGCGCGTGGATTGAAGGCGTAAAGTGCGATGCATCGAGCAGCGGAATCTGGTTTTCGTCGCGGCCAAAGTGCGCTTCCACTTCTTCGAGTTCAGGAGTTTCCGGATCGTCGCCTTGAGCTCCGAAGCTGAAGCCAGTATCGGCGTCGTCTGCCTGCGCTTCCGCTACATCCGCGGCAAGTTTGCCTGCAAAATCCGGGTCCATCATGGCCTGCGCATCGAGAATGAGCTGACGAAAACTATCGAGCGCCATCGAGGCTCGCGTGGGAATTAGTCGATTCGCGATCGCCGCGGCCGTAGCGGTCCAGGTCGAGTCGCCGGTTTCGAGAGCCAGCCGCTCCACGGTTTCGAGGGTGGTTTTGCCGATGCCGCGCGTCGGCGTGTTGATCACGCGCTGCAGAGCCATCGAATCGTGCGGGTTGCGTATTAGGCGAAGATACGCGAGCAGGTCCTTGATCTCGGCGCGTTCGTAAAAGCTGAATCCACCCACCATGGTGTAGCTTATGTTGTAGCGGCGCAGGGCTTCTTCCACCAGACGCGACTGCGAATTGGTCCGATACAGGACCGCGGCGGCTCCGCCGTTTTGCGTTTCGGATGAGTTTTCCTGCTGGCGGAAAAACGCCTGAATCTTATCGGCGATGAACAGCGCCTCATTTTCGCCGTCGGGCGCTTCGTAGTAGCCGATGAGCGAGCCGCCCTGGCGCTCGGTCCAGAGCTTTTTCCCCTTGCGGCGCAGATTGTTAGCCACTACCGCGCCAGCCGCCTGCAAAATAATCTGCGTAGATCGGTAGTTTTGCTCCAGGCGAACGATGTGCGCGTTAGGAAAATCTTTTTCGAATTCCAAAATATTGCGAATGTCCGCGCCGCGCCACGAATAAATGCTCTGGTCCTCGTCGCCCACTGCGCACACGTTCTTGTGCTCGCCAGCCAGTAGCTTCATCAGCTCGTATTGCGGGCGGTTTGTGTCCTGATACTCGTCGACGAGCACATAACGCCAGCGCCTCTGATAGCGCTCGCGCACTTCGCCAGAAGCTCTGAGCACGCGTACGGCATCGAGCAGCAGATCGTCGAAGTCCATGGCATTGTTCTTCTGCAACTCATCCTGGTAGGCCTTGAAGATGTGTGCAATTCGTTCACTGTTCGGATCTTTAGAACCGAGAAAATAGTCCTGCGGATCGACCATGTGATTTTTGGCCCATGAGATGCGGCCCAGCACGGTGCGCGGGGTGAGCTGCTTGGTGTCGAGTCCCATGCGCTTCATGATCTGTTTCACAATGCCCTGCTGATCGTTCTCGTCGAAGATCGTAAAGGCGCGCGTCAGGCCTTGGCCCGCGATCTTCAGCACTTCGACGTCGCGGCGCAGGATGCGCACACAGAGCGAATGGAAGGTAGAGATCAAGGGCTTCGCTAGCGATGCGTGGCCTATGAGTTGATTCACGCGTTCGGCCATTTCGCCGGCGGCCTTGTTGGTGAATGTCACGGCCAGGATGGCGTCTGGCGCGACATTTTTCTCCTGGATCAGCCACGCGATGCGGTGCGTAATTACGCGTGTTTTGCCCGATCCGGCGCCGGCCAGGATCAGCAGCGGGCCCTCGGCGGTTTCGACCGCGGCGCGTTGTTCGGGATTGAGATGGGCGAGGAGAGGATGCAAAGCGTCGAGTCCGGTGCGAAGGTTCCTGAGTCTAGTTTATCGTTTGGGTCTTGAGCGTCACCGAGCGGCCTTGCGTAGGCGGTCCCGGAGCGCCGCGCCAATTCCTTCTGCCGCCGGCAAGGGGCACAGAATCACCGTGCATCCCGCAGCATCGAGCGCGCGCAACCCAGCATAGAGTCTCTGCGCAAGCTCCTCCGGAACGTCCCACCGGCCCCACCGGAAGACGCCCTCGTTCGCGATTGCTGCCGGCGCGGCAACTCCGTCGGGCAGCATCACGCCCAATTGCTCACCCGGTCCATTCAGCGTGGCCTTCTTAAGGCATGCCTCGATCTTGGCAAGCGGCGATTCTTTGTCAGGCGCTTTCAAATTCGATAGTTCCAGCAGCTCCAGACGCGCTCGCGGCGCGTAGTGCCGGATGCCCGCGCCTGGCGAGGGCATCGCCTCGGCTGGAGTTTCGTGTAACGGCGCGGCGCTTTGATACACCTCCACGGGCCCGGCCACTTCGCGAATCTGCTCCGCAGTGAGCGCGCCCGGGCGGTAGATCGTCATCGGCGTTGTCGCGGGATCGAGAACCGTGGATTCGACGCCGCACGCCGAGGGACCGGCATCCAGAACCGCGTCGATGCGTCCATCCAAATCGTCAAGCACGTGCTGGGCTGTCGTGGGACTGGTGTGGCCGAAGCGGTTGGCGCTGGGCGCGGCCACGGGAACGCCGGCGCGGTGGATCAGCTCGAGCGCTACTGGATGTGAAGGCATACGCACGCCTACCAGCGGCCGCCCGGCGGTCACCACATCAGGCACGGCTGGAGCACGCGGCAGCAGAAGCGTCAGTGGTCCCGGCCAGAAATGCTCCATCAGCCGCCTCGCTGTGTCGGGAACCTGTTCCACCAGTCCTTCGAGCATCGCCGACGAAGCGATGTGCACAATGATCGGGTCCCACGACGGCCGCGACTTGGCGGCAAAGATGCGCTCCACGGCGGCGTGGTCGAGCGCGTTGGCTCCGAGGCCGTAAACAGTTTCGGTGGGTAGCGCCAACAGTCCTCCGTTGCGCAGAATCGCAGCGGCGCGGTCGAGTGTAGCGGAGGACTCTTTCGTCTTCAGGTACTCCGCATCCACGCTTAGGTACAGGGTCTTCACTCTTTCATTGTCGCCGCTCGACGCCGATGCGCGCCATCGATCGGTATACTCGCCTTATCAGGTTTGTGGCCGCTCCATGCCGATCGAGACAGAGATCAAGTTTCGCGTCAACGCCCCGGCTGCACTGGCCGGGAAGCTGCAGCAGGCCGGATTCCGCCTCGAAACGCCGCGTAGCTTCGAGAGCAACGTGCTCTACGACACGCCGGACCGGCAGATGCGCGCGCGCACGGAGATCCTGCGTATCCGCAGCTATGCAGGCCGCTGGACGCTGACCCACAAGCGGCTTCCGCACTCCGGGGTCGGCGAAGATCGCCATAAACATCGCATCGAAACTGAAACTAGGATCGCCAATGGCGACGCGCTCGCCGATTTTTTTCTTGGTCTTGGATTGGTTCCCTCTTTCCGCTACGAAAAATGGCGCACGGAGTGGAGCGACAGCGAAGGGCACTGCGTCATCGACGAGACGCCCATCGGCAATTACGCGGAGCTCGAAGGCTCTTCGGCGTGGATCGACCGCACCGCGGCGCGGCTTGGCGTCGATCACGTTCAATACGTGACCCTCAGCTACGGGCGCCTGTTCGAGGCTTGGCGCGAGGAGCACTCGAGCTCCGCCAACGATCTCACCTTTGCCGCGGTGACCCAGTCCCTACGTCCCTAGTTCCTACGTCCCTGCCTTCCCGCATTCCTTTCGTAATCGGATTCTGAAAATCCCTTCATGCTCACCCGCCCAATGCCGATAACTTAATTGAGGTTTTTCTCAGGGAGGGCGTCCATGCACAAAGTTGTTTCTGAAAGAAATGATGGTGCAAGGCGGAGAAAGGGATGGAAGATTCTGCAGGCGGCTGCGTTGGCGGCCATCTTAGCGCTAGCGCTGCCTGCCCGAGCTGGAGACACTCGCGCGGTCAAGTCGCGCGTGCCGCCCATCTATCCCGAACTCGCCAAGCGCATGCGCATCAGCGGCGAGGTGCAGCTTCAAGCCACCGTCGATGCGGACGGCAAGGTCAAGGATGTGAAGCCGGTAAGCGGCAATCACATGCTCGAATTGGCCGCCGAAGACGCGGTGCGCCAGTGGAAATTCGTCTCTGGCGACGGCGACGCAGTGGTGACAGTTTCTGTGAACTTTGCTCTCGGCCAGTAGGTATCGGCTGCGAGCCCGCGGCAACTGCCGGAATTCCCAGCGCCCAGCGTTGCCTTATCGCACGGCTTTAGGGCTGGTTAGTGTTGCGCACCGGGTGGCCGGTGTGAGGGCTTGAAAACCGCCCTGCAATGAACCCTCCGATTGTTTGCAGGGCGGTTCTTTTTCGCTGGCTGGCCCGCAAAGTCGAGGCACCGGGCTCAATGCGCGCGAAATGGCGGCGAATCCGCCTAGGCGCAGACTTGCGTACGATGTCCCGGGTCCCAATGGAGAGAAATGGGGAGGTGATGGTTGGGCCAGTTTCTGAGAGGAATTCAATGGCATATGATGAACTCTTGTAGTACCCGGAAAGACCATGTCCACAGATCGTACGGGTGCCGGCGCTTCCGACAACGTGACCCTGCGCGTAGCCATTCTCGACTCTGACTCGCAGCGCCGCCATGCTGCCGCAGCGGTGCTCTCGCACATTAAGAATCTCGATGTTACGGAAATCCCCGCCTTTCCTCTCAAAGTGGAGGGTTTGGCGGAGATACTTCGCGATCCCTACGACGTGGTTCTGCTCAATGCCGATGGCGAGCAGGACCTGGCGTTCGATTTGGCAGCGCGCCTTTGCGCCGACTCGCGCATCAACGTAATGGCCTACTCGTCACAGGCCGACATGAAGCTGGCTGTCCATCTCATGCGCGCCGGCGCGCGCGAGTTCTTTGCCACACCTTTCGATCCTGCTGAGATCGCTGCCGCAATGGGGCGGGCGGCCAATCGCAGTGCTGTAACTTCTGAGGAATCCAGGGCAGCCAGCCGGCTCTTCGTGTTTATGGGCGCAAAAGGCGGCTGCGGCGTCACCACGCTTGCGGCCAACTTCGCGCTGGCGCTGGCTCAAGAGTCGGAAGGCAGGACTCTCCTGATGGACTTCGGCCTTCCTCTGGGCGATGCGGCCATCAATCTCGGCATCAGAACCGACTACTCCCTGGTCAACGCCTTGCAGCAATCGGACCGCCTCGACGGCAGAATGCTCTCGACGCTAGTGGCCAAACACAATACTGGGCTTTCGGTGCTGGCAGCTCCCACTGAGTTTTCCGACGACCCGATGCCGCTGGCATCCATCGACAGGCTGGTCTCTGTGGCTGGCGAAGCCTTCGACTTCGTGGTGGCCGACATTGGTTCGCGCACCGACCTGCTCGGCACGGCGCTCTTTGACAGGTCGGCGGTCGTGTACCTCGTTGCCCAGGTCGGCATCACGGAACTGCTCAACGCAAACCGCATGATCACCAAGTTCTTTTTCACGCGCAAGGAGACTCTGCAGATCGTGCTCAATCGCTTCAAGCCCAGCGATCTGCTCTTCGACGAGAGCAAGATCACGGAAGCGCTCACCCGGCCAGCACAGTGGAAGATCCCCGACGACTATGCCGCAGCGCGCCGCACCCGCGAGACCGCGACGCCCATGGTGCTCATCGACTCGGCCATCGCGCGCGCCATTCGCGAGATGGCCAAGACCGCGGTCGGCTTAACGGAAAGAGTGGAAAAACACGGATTGTTCAGCTTCCTGTATTGAGGAAGGCACGGAATAAGGAGTAGCCAGTAGGGAATAGAACAAGGGGCGTGCTCCACGCGAGCACGCCACTTGTCTGTACGCGGGAACTTTCGCATTACTAATCCCTGCCGGCTACCCCCTGCCGGGGTCCCAAGCGACAGGCCTTTGTCGCTGGGGTTGCTATTCCCTGCTTTTACCCCGCTGCTCCATGGCACTTCTTGTACTTCTTCCCGCTTCCGCAGGGGCAGGGGTCGTTGCGGCCCACCTTTTCACCTCTGTGCCGCTGTGTGGGCTGGCTGGTGTCTCCGGCGCCGGCGCGGCTGGCCGCGGCCAGTTCTCGCTCCTTCTTGCGGTGGAACTCTTTTTCGAGCTGGTCGATCGTGGTCGAAGGCTGGCGTGTGGGAATCGCAATCTCGCGCGGTGCGCCGTCGCCTATCGCGGGCTGTGCCGCGCTTGCCACCGGCGGAGCCTGCGGGACCGTACCGCGCGGCTGTATCGGCTGCGTCACGGGCTGCCCGTCGGGGCCGAGAATCTGCATCCGGAAGAGGAACCGCACCGTGTCTTCCTGGAACTTCAGCATCATGGCCTCGAACATATCGAAGGACTCGCGCTTGTATTCCACCAGCGGATCCTTCTGCGCATAGCCGCGTAGATTGATTCCCTCCTTCAGGTGGTCCATCGAGAGCAGGTGGTCTTTCCACAACCCATCGATCACGCTCAGCATCACCATGCGCTCGTGGTAGCGCATCGTGCCCGCGCCGAGGATTTTTTCTTTGGCTTCGTACGATTCGGTCAGCTTGGCAAAAATCGTCTCGCCCAGCTCGTGACGGCTCAGTTCCTCGGGCTTGATGCCCGAAGCCGCCAGATTGAATCCGAAATGATCGACGAGTTTCTCGCCGAGTCCTTTGATATCCCACTGATCCTCGCGCGAGCGCTCGTTGCAGAACTCGTCGAGCAGACTCGACAGAATGCCGCCAACGTAATCCTCCAGAATCAGCTCGCGCTGCTCGACGCCCTCCAGCAGTTGGCGGCGCAAGCCGTACACCGCCTCGCGCTGCTTATTCATCACGTCGTCGTATTCAAGCAGATGCTTGCGGCTTTCGAAGTTCTGCGCCTCCACGGCTTTCTGCGCGCCCTCGATGCGCTTCGAGATCATGCGCGACTCGATGGGCACGCCCTCTTCCATACCCAGGCGCTCCAGCAGCGTACTCACCCACTGCTTGGCGAAGATGCGCATCAGGTCGTCTTCGAGAGAGAGAAAGAATCTTGACTCGCCGGGATCGCCCTGGCGGCCTGCGCGCCCGCGCAACTGATTGTCGATGCGCCGCGACTCGTGCCGCTCGGTACCGAGGATGAACAACCCGCCGGCTTCGATTACCTGCTCGTGTTCTTTTTGCACTGCCGCCGCGTGCACCACATTCGTCTGCGTCCATTCCGCGTCGGAGATTTCAAACTCTTGCCCCTGGTAGTAGAACCGCTGGAACCCCGGCGGCGCCATGGGATTGATGGCGCCCTCGGCCACACTGATGGCGCGCGCCTTTTTCTTGTCGACCAGCTCTTTGCGCGTTATGAAATCAGGATTGCCGCCCAGCAGAATGTCGGTGCCGCGGCCGGCCATGTTGGTGGCGATGGTCACCATCCCCAGCCGTCCCGCCTGCGCTACAATCTCTGCCTCGCGCTCGTGGAACTTTGCGTTCAGCACCACGTGCTTTACGCCCTTCTTCTGCAAAATCGCCGATAGCCGCTCCGACTTTTCAATCGACGTGGTGCCCACCAGCGCCGGCTGTCCCTTCTCGTGCAACTCGGCAATGTTGTCGGCCACCGCCTTGTACTTTTCCTTCTCGGTACGGAACACGACATCGGGATTTTCCAACCGCAGCATCGGCTTATTGGTCGGGATCACCACGATTTCGAGCTTGTAAATCTTTTCGAACTCGGCGGCCTCGGTTTCGGCCGTGCCTGTCATGCCGCTTAATTTTTGATACAAGCGGAAGTAATTCTGGAAGGTGATCGTCGCCAGGGTCTGGTCTTCCTTGCGGATGGTCACGCCTTCCTTGGCCTCGATCGACTGGTGCAGCCCATCGCTCCAACGGCGGCCGGGCATCAGGCGGCCCGTAAAGGTGTCGACGATAATCACCTCGCCGTCCTTCACCACGTAATCCACGTCGCGCTTGTAGAGAGCGTGCGCCTTGATGGCCGTCTCCACGTAGTGCTTGAGTTCCCAGTTCTCCGCGTCGGCAATGTTGCCGATGCCGAGTTCCTTCTCGATCGTCACCCACCCATCGTCAGTCACACCAATCGACCGCTGTTTCTCGTCGACAATGTAATCGCCCGTCAGGTGTTTCTGGCCCTCGCCGAGTTGGATGCCCAGCTCCGCCTGGCGCTTGGTGTCGGTCCACTCAATCTCCTCGCCCAGTTGGAGCGCAGGAATGATGCGCCGCGCGCGCGCATATTTGTCCGTGGTCTGGTCCGTCGGCCCCGAGATGATGAGCGGCGTCCGTGCCTCGTCGATCAGAATCGAGTCCACTTCGTCCACAATCGCGTAGTAGTGCCCGCGCTGCACGCAGTCCTTGATCTCGAACTTCATGTTGTCGCGCAGGTAGTCGAAGCCGAACTCGTTGTTGGTTCCGTAGGTGATGTCGGCGTTGTATGCGGCGCGGCGCTGGTTGTCATCGAGATCGTGGACGATCACGCCGACGGTCAGCCCCAGAAACTCGTAGATCTTGCCCATCCACTCGGCGTCGCGCTTGGCTAGGTAGTCGTTCACCGTCACCACGTGCACTCCGTGGCCGGCGAGCGCGTTCAGGTAGCACGCGAGAGTCGCTACGAGCGTTTTGCCTTCGCCCGTTTTCATTTCCGAGATTTTGCCCTGGTGCAGCACCATGCCGCCGATCAGCTGCACGTCAAAGTGGCGCATCTGGACGGCGCGCCAACCCGCCTCACGCACCACAGCGAAGGCCTCGGGCAGTACCTCCTCAAGCGCATCCTTTTCCGCTTGCTTTTTAGCGTCGGCGTCCGTGATGCCTTCGAGCCGCGCCGCAATTCGCGCCTTGAACTCAGCTGTCTTGGCTTTCAGCTCTTCGTCCGAGAGCCTCTTGATCTCCGGCTCCATCGCATTGATTACAAGCACGATAGGCATCAGGCGCTTGATCAGGCGCTCGTTGGCCGTGCCAAAGATTTTGGTCAGTATCTTATCGAAAAACACAGTATTCTCCGCTTACCAGTGTAAATGGCGTGGGTTAGAGGAGCGATTTCATCGCCCGGGCGTAAAGCCCGCCTCAGCGGGCGAAAGAATCATTGCGACGCACGTCCGCGGGAAACTTTTCGGCGCTTAAAGACACAGCGCCGTGATCGATCGTTTTTGATCCCTGATCGCTGGTCCCTACTCTTCCGCCTTCCACACATACGCGCCCGCTTGCGGCAGGCCGATGTGGGCCAGCACGCGATATGCGAACTGGCGCGCCATCTCTTCCGAACCTTCGGGGTGGTTGTAGAACGCCGGGATGCAGGGGAAGATCGTCGCGCCGGCGTCGGCGGCCAGCGTCATGTTGCGCAGGTGAATGCGGTTGAAGGGGGTCTCGCGCACGCAGAGGATGAGCGGACGCCGCTCCTTGAGCGTGACGTCGGCGGCGCGCGCGATGAGCGAGTTGGCCAGGCCGTGCGCGATGGCCGCGAGCGTGCCCATGGAGCAGGGGAGGACGATCATTCCGTTTGAGGGATGGCTGCCCGAGGCGATCGGTGCGCCGATATCGGCATCGGCGTGCTGGATTATTTTCTTGGTTTTGGAGGAGAGCAGTTTCTCCACAAGATCATTGCGGCCAGAGATTCCCAGTTCTTCGGCGAGCACCCGCAGCGAGTTTTCCGAGGCGACAAAATGGACCTTCGCTACGCGCTCATCGGCTTCAAGCGCGCGCAGCAATTCGCGTGCGAGGATCGAGCCTGAGGCTCCGGTGATGGCGACGGTGAGGTTCATGGTTATCTTTCTACTTTTTTCGCCAACACATAATTGACACCGTTGAATTGGAAATACTCCTCGATATGAGAAGGACCCATGCTCCAAACTGTTCTGATGTCACGGAAACCACCGTGTCGGCTTTGTAGAAGTTCCAATTCTGTTGTGCCGTCAAAAAGTACAATCGCGGGTTTATCAGCGGTTTTTGCTCGCACTACCCAAAACCACCCGTGATCGGCTCCGGCCAGTGGAAGATTGCCCTCGATCACGTAATCCGTCTCGCTTAAGTCGGCTAAATGTACCTTTGCTGCCGAAAAATAGTTGTTGCGATCCTTCTGAGGATGCTCTTGAAGCGCGGCTTGGAAGTATTGGTCCCTGCTTACATCTGCGAGCAAAAGATCGAGTACATCGTCGGGAAGGCGAAGTGGCTTCTCAAATGATTCGTAACTGCCAAAGACCAATGGTCTTTCGGTGGACTTTCCAGCCGATGTCTGAGCCGTGCTCGGAGCCGCTACTATGCTCAGAAACAAGACTAAGAAGATCGCCTTTCTCATCTCACATTGTCCTTTCTGATGAATGGCGTCAGAGGGCTACTACTGCTACTCTCCAAGCACGCGTTTGAAGATCGCATCCACATTCCCCAACTGCCGCATGTAATCGAAGGTCTTTGCCAGCTTCTCCGATGAGAGCAGCTTCATAATCGCCGGATCGTGCGCAACCTCTTCGCGGAAGTTCAAATCTTCCTTCCAGGCGCGCATGGCGTGGGATTGCACGAGGCGGTAGGCGTCTTCGCGCAACATGCCGGCTTCGGCTAGATCGAGTAGCAGTTGCCCGCTGAAAATCAGTCCGCCAGTTGATGCTAGATTTTTCTTCATCCGCTCGGGATAGACCAGCAAGCGATCGATGAGGTCGGTTGTCTTGGCCAGCAGATAGTCGACCAGAATCGTCGAATCGGGGAAGATGACGCGCTCGACCGAAGAATGCGAGATGTCGCGCTCGTGCCACAGCGCAATATCTTCGAACGCAGCCTGCGTATTGCCGCGAATGACGCGCGCCAGGCCGCTGATTTGCTCGCTCGTGATGGGATTCTTTTTGTGCGGCATGGCCGAGGAGCCTTTTTGCTTTTCGCTGAAGTACTCCTGCGCCTCGCGCACCTCGGTGCGCTGCAGATGGCGCACTTCGACGGCAATTTTGTCGAGTGTACTGCCGAGAATGGCGAGCGCGGAGATATAGGCGGCGTGCCGGTCGCGTTGGATGACCTGCGTGGCCACAGGCGCGGGTTTGAGGCCGAGGCGCGCGCAGATTTTTTCTTCATGCTCTGGCTTCAGGTGACCGAACGTGCCAACCGCGCCGGAGAGCTTGCCCACGCGCATGTCTTCGGCTGCGGCGTCGAAGCGGGCGGCGTTGCGCTCCATTTCGGCATACCAGTTGAGCAGCTTGAGGCCGAAGGTGGTGGGCTCGGCGTGGATGCCATGGGTGCGCCCGATGGTGGGCGTGTGCTTGAATTCGAGCGCGCGGCGCTTGAGCACGGCCAGCAATGCTGCGATGCCATCGCGAATGAGCGCTGAGGCTTCCTTTACTTGCAGAGCCTGTGCCGTGTCGACGATGTCATTCGAAGTAAGCCCGTAGTGCAGCCACCTTGACTCGGCGTCGAGTTCCTGGCTCTTGAGGCTCTCGGCAACGGCAGTGGTAAAGGCAATAACGTCGTGCTTGACCTCGGCCTCGATCTCCGCAACGCGGGCGGCGGAGACGGTGGCTTTGGTGGCGATGGCCTCGGCAGCGGCTGGAGGAATGATGCCGTCTTCGGCCAGGACCGTGCTTGCGGCGGCTTCGACCTTGAGCCAGCAGCGGTACTTGTTCTCGTCGGTCCAGATGGCGCCCATGGCGGGGCGTGTGTAGCGTTCGATCAATTTCAACTCCTAGTCGCTAGCTTCCCATTGTTGGTTCGTGGTTTCCCACCTTAGGCGCAAAAACAAAGACGCGCCGAAGGCGGGGCACCCGTGATTGGTGGAACCGCAGGGAAAAAGCACAATACTCGCACATGCCGCAATTCTCAGCCCGTGCCAACACTTGATTGTACGAGGGTAAGGCGTTTATCCGCGAGCAATTCCCAGGCGCTGGCGCAGTTCGTCTACGAGTAGGCCGCGGCCGGGTTTATAGGGCTGGAACCACTCGCCGTCGATCACCAGTTGCGGCACGGCGCGCTTGCCTACGTGCGCAAGCACCTCGGCCGAGGCGGCAGGGTTCGCGTCTACGTCGATTTCGCTGTAGGCGATGCCGTGCGCCTCAAGAAACTGCTTGGCCCGGCGGCAATCGGGACACCAGCTTGTGCCGTACAACTGCACATTCATAGCACTATTTTACTGTCGCCGCGCTGCTATGCTCTGTGATGAAGACCACTCAGGAGCCACTTGGGAGGATGGGGGGCGATGACCGCAGAAGAGATTAAGGCGCTCCTTAAGCTGGAGCCGCATCCGGTGGAGGGTGGATGGTATCGCCGCACCTACACCTCCGAAGGCAATTTGGAATTGCCGCGCGGCCTGCGAGCCGTGGGCACGGCCATTTACTACCTGCTGGAAGTGGGCACGTTCTCGGAAATGCACTTGCTCCAGTCGGACGAGATCTTTCATTTCTATCTTGGCGATCCGGTGGAGATGTTGCAGCTATTGCCTGACGGCCGCTCCGCCGTTTTCACTCTTGGACCGAATTTGGAGGTGGGCCAGCACGTGCAACTCGTGGTTCCGGCCGGTGTATGGCAGGGTATGCGTCTGATTGATGGCAGTAGCGTGGCGCTGCTCGGCTGCACCGTGACCCCAGGCTTCGATTTTGCCGATTACGAAAGCGGAAGTTACGCAGAGCTAGCGGCGAAGTGGCCGATGGAGCCAGAGCGGATCAGGAAACTGACGCGGAAATAGCGCAGCTAGCGCCGTTCCCGAAAGAATCTCCGCAACAACTCTGCCGATTCCTTGGCCAAAACTCCCTGGGCAGTTTCCATTTGATGGTTGAGCTGAGGATGGTTCAGAACTGCGAGCACCGAACCGCAGGCACCGGCCTTGGGATCGGGGGCGGCGAAGACCAGGCGGTCAATGCGGGCGTGAATCATGGCTCCGGCGCACATGGCGCAAGGCTCGAGCGTTACATAAAGCGTGCAACTCGTGAGTCGGTAGTTGCCGAGGGTCGTGGCGGCCGTGCGCAGGGCGACAATCTCCGCGTGGGCCGTAGGGTCCACATCGCGCAACACGCGATTCTGTCCGCGAGCAACGATTGCGTCGTTATGGACCACTACCGCGCCGATAGGGACTTCTCCTTCCTCGGCGGCGAGGCGCGCCTCGGCTAAAGCAGCTTGCATGGCTTCGCGATCGTCGATCATGGCTTCGATGGTACTGGGGCCGGCTGCTGCTGTGTCATGCAGTGCAATGCGCCCAGGCCCCAGATCAGGTCCACGGAGTGGATGCCGACAATCTCGCGGTCCGGGAACACGGCGGCGAGCGTGTTGAGCGCTACGCGGTCGTTGGGATCGTGGAAGGTGGGGACAAGAACCAGACCGTTGGTGATGTAGAAGTTGGCGTAGCTGGCCGGAAGGCGCTGGCCGCGAAAGACGACCGGACGCGGCATTGGAAGTTCGACGACGGTGAATTGCTTTCCGGCCGGCGTACGAGCGGACTTGAGCAGCGCGAGATTTTCGGTGAGCGGCGCGTGGTTTGGGTCGCTGGTGTTGGGCTCGACGGCGGCGACGATCGTATCGGGCGCGGCGAAGCGGGCAATATCATCCACGTGGCCGTGTGTGTCGTCGCCCACAATGCCGCGGCCGAGCCAAATCACCTGGTCGATGCCGAGGTAGTCGTGGAACACGCGTTCCAGTTGCTCGCGGCTGACGCCGGGGTTCCGCTGCTGGACTTCACTCAAAAGGCATTCTTCGGTGGTGAGCAGCAGGCCCGCGCCGTTCACGTCGATCGATCCGCCCTCAAGCACGCAGTGCTTCGCACCGTCCTGGTTTTGGACGAGCGGCTGCCAGTGCGGACAACCGAGCAGTTTCTCGACACGGGCGGGCAGCTTTTCGTCGAGGCGCCAGTCGTCGTATTTCGCCCATGCGTTGAAGCGCCAGTTCGTCAGCGCGACCTGGCCCTTGGCGTTGCGGACGAAGATGGGGCCGGAGTCGCGCGTCCAGCCGCGATCTGTGGGCCAGCGGTGAAAACTTACCTGGTCGAGGTTCGCGCCGGCGCGCTGCAACATGCTTTTCACGCGCTTCTCGGCCGCCGCGTCTTCAACGATCAAGTGCACGCTCTCTCGCGCAGCCAGCAGGCGCACGATTTCGGCATAAAGCCAGGGGATGGACGCGAATTTCCCGGGCCAATCCTCGGGATTGCGCGGCCAGGCGAGCCACGTGGCCTCGTGCGGCTCCCATTCGGCGGGCATGTGGTAGCCGAGCTGGCGCGGGGTTCTTTTCTTGGTCTCGGTTAGCATCTCTATTGGTGATCTTTTCGCACGGAGGGCGCAGCGTCGAGAAAGCGTTGCGTGATGGGCGCGTAGGCGTCTACGCGGCGGTCGCGCAGGAAGGGCCAATTGCGGCGCGTCTCCTCGATCAGCGCCCGGTCGATCTCGCCAATTAGGATTTCTTCGGCATCGTGGCTAGCTTTGGCCACAATGCGGCCGAAGGGATCGGCCAGAAAGCTGCCACCCCAGAACTCGATGCCCGGCCCCGTGGCACGATTGCCGAGCACATCGCCCTGTTCGTGACCGACGCGATTCACTGCGGCCACATAAACTCCATTGGCGATGGCATGGGAGCGCTGGATGGTCTGCCACGCGTCGTACTGCACGGTGCCGAACTCATCTTTTTCTGCCGGGTGCCAGCCGATGGCGGTGGGATAGAAAAGCACCTCGGCGCCTTGCAAGGCCGTGAGCCGCGCGCCTTCGGGATACCACTGGTCCCAGCAGACGAGCGTGCCCACACGGCCGGCGCTCGTGTCTACGGCCTGGAAACCCAGATCGCCCGGCGTGAAATAGTACTTCTCGTAATAAAGCGGATCGTCCGGAATGTGCATCTTGCGGTAGATGCCGGCGATTTCGCCGTCGGAGTCGAGCGTGACGGCCGTGTTGTGATAGAGTCCCGGCGCACGGCGCTCAAACAAGGACGCGACGATTGCTACGCCTGCTTCACGCGCCACTTCGGCGAGCTTTTTTGTTAACGGACCTGGAATCTCCTCCGAAAGGTCAAAGAGCGCAAGCTCTTCGCGCTGGCAAAAATATTGTGTGCGGAAGAGTTCCGGCAGGCAGACGACCTGAGCGCCCCTCCGCGCGGCCTCGCGGATGTGGTCGACCGCGGATGCGAAGTTCGTCTCTGGGTCTGGGCTCATGCGCATTTGCACCAGGGCGACGCTGAATTTAAGCGCGGTGGTCATTCTCTTCGTTTTGATCCTCTCTTTTGATCTGGCTCATAAACAGTGACACGTTTTCCCACCCATATCCTTAGAAAAATGCAGGAAAGGAAGGGGCACCGTCGCAGTATTTTTTATGGCCGGATCAATTATGAGCAACCCGGGCCCAGACAGCAAGGCCAACCCCGCGCCTGCGGAATTGGCCTCTGTAGCTGTGCATCATCGCGTGGAACGGTCTCTACCCCAACCTCAGCTCTAATCCAAAAGGCTGCTGCATGCAATGCCTACTCATCCAGGATCAGCACCGCGGCGGCGATTGTGGTGGTCCACTTGCCACGCTTGTCGCCTACGGCGGATTGGGTGACGTTGCTGGTGCGGACGATCTTGTTGGAGATGCGGTAAATTTCCTTCTTCTCGTCCCAGCTGGTATCGGGATCGAATTCCACGTCGAGCGTGGTGGCCAACATCTCTGCGGCCAGCTCCTCGGCATATTCGCCCGCCTGATCCTCGGTCTCGCCGAAGCTGTGATGCTCGCTCAGGTAGCCGTAGGTGTTGCGGTCGGCAGGAATGGCCACGCCAATGCTGGCAGCGACGAGCCGGTGCGCTTCGCGCGTGGAGTTCTCGGCGATGACCGCGAAGACGACCTCGCCGTCATTCAGGTACTGCAGGCCATCTTTGCGCGAGATCAGCTTGCACTGTGGCGGAAAGATGGAAGAGACGCGCACCAGATTCTGTGAGGCGATGCCGGCATCTCGAAGGGCCAGCTCAAACGAGGTCAACCGCTCCTTGTGTTTGCCGACGCCCTTGGTGAAGAAAAGCTTCTTCGGGACCATGCTTTTTCCCAATTTCGATGTACCCTCCGTGGGGTGAAGATTAGGAAGTTTTTCGAACGTTCCCGCATGAGTCTATCGCATCTTGGCGGGCGCGAATAGGGTTTCGCCGCAAATTTATTTGCGATTCATGACAGGTGAGGGAATGCGAGCCTGGCGAATTCCCGGTGAGCGGTTGTGGAGGCCAGAAAAGCGTCGCGGAGAATCGGTGAAACGGTCTGCCGAGGCAACTTTCTCGCGGCTCATACGTTTAATACTGCATGAAACGAATGCTCTGGTTGGGAGTTTCGGTTTTGGGTGCAGTCATGATCTGCGGATCGATCTCTGACTTGGCGCTGGGGCAAGCTTCCGCGCAACCTTCTGCCCCGCCAAATCCCGGCAATGCACCTGCCACTGCGAGCACCGACATCGGGCCAGCCATTTTGGAGTGGACGCCACCGGCTCTGGCACAATTGAGCACGCGGGCCCTGGCCAAAGAGAACTTTACTTTGGACCGCACCATGCTGGCTGCGGCCGCGGGGCTGTTGCCGGACGCAGATGCCGATACCAAACAAGCGGTGGCCAAGCTGGACGGCGTGAGTGTGCACATATTGCGGTTTGCCGCGGAGGGAGCGGCCGACCCGACGCAGATTCAGGCCATTCGCGATGCGTATCATTTGCGTGGATGGAAGCATGTCCTGAGCGGCGCCAACGTGGCCGGCGCCAACATGAGCGGCACGGGGCATAACGGAATCACCGACGTTTGGCTGGTGCTGGACGGAGTGAACGTGCGCGGCGCAGTGGTACTGGTGGTGAGCCCCAAAAGCCTCACGCTGGCGACGATGGCAGGCAATCTGAGCCCCGTGGATCTGCTGCATCTGCGTGGGCATTTCGGCATTCCGCGGTTTGAGGGGGACGGACTATCTGACCCAGAGGCGAAGTAGAGTCGCTGCCGCCATTGCCACCCTCAATTTGCAGGTGTTAGCCTCAATTCTGGATCAATCCTCCGGAGAGGGCTTCCCTGAACGACATGCAAAGTACCTACAACGGCCTTGAGCTGCCGAAAAACGGCCAGCCGATCGAATACCAAGACGGCAAGTTTTCCGTTCCCGACCACCCCATCATTCCTTTCATCGAAGGCGACGGCACTGGCCGCGACATCTGGAAGGCTTCGCAGCGGGTCTTTGACGCTGCGGTGGAGAAAGCCTACGGTGGCAAACGCGCCATTCGCTGGTTTGAGATATTTGCCGGCGAAAAAGCCTTCCGGCAGTTCTCTAATTGGCTGCCCGACGACTCGGTGGCTGCGGCGCGCGACCTGCGCGTCTCCATCAAGGGGCCGTTGACCACGCCGGTCGGCGGTGGGATTCGCTCGCTCAACGTGGCGCTGCGCCAGATTCTGGACCTCTATGCTTGCGTGCGCCCCGTGAAGTACTACCAGGGCGTGCCCAGCCCCGTGAAGCACCCGGAGAAGGTCGACATCGTCATCTTCCGCGAGAACACCGAGGACGTGTACGCGGGCATCGAGTTCAAAGAAGGCAGCGCCGATGCCGCGAAGCTGATCTCTTTTCTGAATGACGATCTCTTGTCCAAAACCAAGAAAAGAATCCGCACCGATTCGGGCGTAGGCATCAAGCCCATGTCGATCTTCGGCACCAAGCGCCTGGTTCGCCGCGCCATCGAGCATGCATTGGAGACGGGCCGCAAGACGGTAACCCTCGTCCACAAAGGCAACATCCAGAAGTTTACTGAGGGCGCATTCCGCGAGTGGGGCTACGAGGTGGCGACCGAGGAGTTCCGCACGCAGACTGTGACTGAGCGCGAAAGTTGGATTCTCGGCAACGTGGAATCGAAGCCCGGCCTGACGATTGAAGAGAATGCCGCGCTGATCGAGCCGGGCCTGGAGTTTGGCTCTCCGAGTTTTCGAGAGTTGGTAGTCGCAGAGGTGCGAACAGTCCTCGATATCATCGGCAAGTCGCACGGCAACGGCGCGTGGAAGTCGAAGATTCTGGTCAACGATCGCATCGCCGACTCGATCTTTCAGCAGATAATCATTCGCCCCGAGGACTACAGCATTCTCGCCACGCCGAACCTGAACGGCGACTACATCTCTGACGCGGCCGCGGCGCAGGTCGGGGGCCTCGGCATTGCGCCCGGCGCCAACATCGGCGATGGCTACGCGGTCTTCGAAGCCACGCACGGCACCGCACCCAAGTACGCGGATAAGGATGTGATCAATCCTGGTTCGGTGATTCTGTCGGGCGTGATGCTGCTCGAGTTCATCGGCTGGAAAGAAGCGGCCACGATGATCGAGAGCGCGATGGAGAAAACGATTCAGCAGAAACTCGTCACCTACGACTTCGAGCGGCAACTTTCCGGCGCAACTAAGGTGGGAACTAGCGAGTTTGGGTCGCGCATCATTGGCAATATGTAACGCTCAAGGGCTACACGTTCCTAGGCGGTGGATCCGAGGAGACCGCATGGCAGGAATTGACTTTCTAGAACGGCAACTGCGGAGCAAAATCTTCTGGCGGTCGCTCATTTTCGTGCTTTACACCGCTTTGTCCATTCATGAATGGACAAGACACCCAAACGGGCCGGGTTTTTGGCTTGCGCTCATTTGCGCTGCGCTGTCAGCCTTCATTCTTCGACTTGATGTCATCGAGCGCTTACGGATTTCAACGAAAAATCGCGCGTTTCTTCAGCAAAGAACGTGAGATTAGCCGTGGACGACCGATCCGCATTCGTCATTTTTCCCGCGGAAACGCGCCTCCGTTTAGAAACTTGAATTAGGCAATTGCAAAAACGTGATCATCGCCAAAGGAGAATAAATGCGTAAGAAGATAAGCATCGTCGGCGCAGGCAACGTGGGCTCTACAGCCGCGCACTGGATTATGGCCAAGGAACTGGCCGATGTGGTGCTCGTCGATGTGGTCGAGGGCGTGCCCCAGGGCAAGGCGCTCGATCTCAGCCAGGCACAGCCCATCGAACGCTCCGACGTACATGTCCAGGGCACCAACGACTACGGGGCCACTGCCGACAGCGATATCGTCATCATCACCGCCGGCATTCCCCGCAAGCCCGGCATGAGCCGCGACGACTTGTTGCATACCAACTACAAAATCATGAAGGATGTGATCGAGAAGGTGGTTGTGTATTCGCCCGAGTGCTTTCTGATCATCGTCTCCAATCCGCTGGACGCCATGGCGCAGGCGGCCTACAAGCTGTCGGGCTTCAACCGCCAGCGCGTCATCGGCATGGCCGGGGTGCTCGATGCCGGCCGCTTCAAGAGTTTTGTGGCGCAGGAGTTGAATGTGAGCGTGGAAAACATGTCGGCCTTCGTGCTCGGCGGCCATGGCGACACCATGGTGCCGCTGACGCGCTTTTGCACCGTCGGCGGAATTCCTGTCACCGAGCTCATCGCGCCCGACCGGCTGGAGCAGATCGTGCAGCGCGCGCGCGACGGCGGGGCCGAAATCGTGAAGCATCTCAAGACCGGCAGCGCGTACTATGCCCCCTCGGCAGCCGCCGTCGAAATGGCCGAAGCGATTCTCAAGGACAAGAAGAAACTCCTGCCTTGCGCTGCATACCTCGAGGGCGAGTACGGCATCTCCGGCTACTTCGTCGGCGTACCTTGCAAGCTGGGCTCGGGCGGTATCGAGCAGATCGTCGAGGTCAGGCTCACGCCGGAAGAAAGTGCCGCGCTCAAGAGGAGCGCCGCCGCGGTCAAGGAGCTTTGTACGGTGATTGGCGTGTAGCACGTGCGAAAGCTCGCAGCAATCAAAGGCCCCGGGAACGGAATCCGGGGCCTTGTTGTTCTCGGCTTTTTGAGCCACCCACAACGAAGCATCAGAGCCCGTTCTTGAAGAACGCGAGGCGCTCCGTTCCGGCACGACGAGCTAAAGACCAACAGCTGTCTTTCAGTCCAACGCCATGCTCAGCTCGTGACGCACATCGGCGCCGCGGATCCAGAAGATGACGTCGGTAGCGATATTCGACGCGTGGTCGGCGATCCGCTCCAGGTTCTTAGACACCAGGATGCCGTTCATGGCTTGCTGGGTGAACTGCGGTTTCTCTTCGATCATTTTGAGCAGATCGTTATGGGCACGGCGATTCATGCGATCGATCTCGTCGTCCATCTCGCGCACGGAGTCGGCCAAGCGCGCGTCGCCGTCGAGCAGCGCCTGCAATGCGGTGCGGATCATGTGCCCGGCAAACTCGCCCATGCCGGCGAAGTCGGCCGGCAGGTCGACCTCGTCGAGTGGCAGGATTTCCTTGGTGCGCCGCGTGATGCTCATCGACTGGTCGCCGATCCGTTCCAGGTCGCCGTTGATCTTGATGACGGCGAGAATAAATCTCAAATCGATAGCCATGGGCTGTTCCTTGGCGAGCAGCTCGTAGGCCATCTCGTCCAGCCCGCGCTGCGCAGTGTCGATCGCCCTCTCGTTCTGCTTCACGAACTTGCACAGTCCCTTGTCGCGCCGCAGATAGGCTTCCACCGCGGACTCGACGGCCTGCTGCGCCAGAGCAGCCATGGCCAGAAGCTTGTCCTTCAGTTCAGCCAGTTGCTGGTGAAAGTGAATACGCGGCACTACAGTCTTTCCTCCATCTTCCCATTGTGCATCAAGCTAGATTACAGGAGAACAAATTTTCGTGCCCGCACCAGAAGTGGCATTACTTTGGAAATCCGCCGGGGCGGGGAGGCAGAGTATGCTGTGGGAATCAAAAATTTACGTGTGCGCCTCTGGCGCAGGGATTCATCTACGCGCGGCAACCATTGGACTCGCTTTATGGGAAGGCAGGGACCAAGGCAACGAGAAGACAGGGACGTAGGGATACAGGGACTAGAGACTGCTCAAGTGCGCGGGTGCGGTCAGGGCTCGTTGTCCAGGTACTCTTCAGGGACGTCGTCTTCGGGGACCTGGCGTGTGTGGACCTCGCTGACATCGGCGTCCGGAGCGTCTTCGACGCCCGAGAGAATGCCGGCTTCAAAGGCGTTGCCCTCTTCGACCAGTTCCTCGACGCTTTCAGAGTCCGCTGAGGGCCTGTCGCGGAGTTGCTGAATGTCACTGGACTGCCCGGCGGAATCGGGCCCGGTTTCGTTGCGCTTTTTTCGTTTGAGATTTGCCATCGTGTCCTCCATCAATACGATGCGAAAAATCCCTTATGTTGCGCGGCCTGCCGCGGGTATGATGGCTTTTGATGATACGAAAAGGCGAACGGAAGTGGTGGTCCCGATTGCACTTTTGGCGCTTGCCGGTGGTTTTGCCCCTAGAAAGAGATTTTTCTTGATGACGGCTCTTCGATTGATGGGAATGGTTGTGTTGGCTGGGCTGGCAGTGCGGGCCGGCGCTGCGCCCACAGTATTTGTTGCCAACGATTATGGTGCGAAGGGCGATGGAACGACGCTGAACACGGCGGCGATCCAGAAGGCGATTGACGCGGCTGCGGCGGTTGGTGGAACGGTGACGCTCAAGCCAGGGAGTTATTTGACGGGGTCGTTGTTTTTGAAGTCGGGCGTGACGCTCGATGTGGCAGAGGGCGTGACACTGATGGGGTCTGAGAAATTAGCGGATTACCCGATGCTGCCGACGCGCATTGCCGGGATCGAAATTACGTGGCCGGCGGCGCTGGTGAACGTGCGCGACCAGAGCAATGTGCGAATTACCGGCAAGGGAACGATTGACGGCGACGGGCCGGTATGGTGGAAGTCGTATTGGGATTTGCGCGCGACGTACGAGCCCAAGGGATTGCGGTGGGCGTCAGATTATGATGCGCGGCGGCCGCGGCTGGTGCTGATTCAAAATTCATCCGGAGTCGAGCTGGGCCGCGGGATCGTGCTGAAGCGGTCGGGATTCTGGACGGTGCAGATCTTGTATTCGCACGAGGTGCACGTGGACGGCGTGACCATTCGCAACAACGAGGGCGGGCGCGGGCCGTCGACAGATGGGATCGACATTGACTCGTCGCACAACGTGCTGGTGGAACATGCAGATATCGAGGTAAACGACGACGCACTGTGCCTGAAGGCAGGACGCGACGCGGATGGGCTGCGCGTGAACCGACCCACGGAGCACGTGATTCTGCGCGACTCAATCATCCGCAGCGGCGCGGCGGCGGTGACGATCGGGAGCGAGACGTCGGGCGGGTTCCGCGATATTGAGGTCTACAACATTACGGCGCTGCATGGCGTGCCTTCAGGCGTGCTGTTCAAGAGCGCGCACACGCGTGGCGGGTTTGCAGAGGACATAAGGATTCACGACTTGACGCTCGAAGGCGTGGCGATTCCCATCCACATCACGATGAACTGGAATCCAAGCTACAGTTACGCTGCGATTCCGGCGGGGTTGACGGATGTGCCGCCGTACTACAAGGTGCTGGCGACGCCGGTGCCCGAGGCGCAGGGACTGCCGCACTTCCGCGATGTGCATATCTGGAATGTGAAGGCGACAGGGGCGCGGGAGGCGTTCAACGTGAGCGCGTATGCGGCGGCGCCGCTCGAGAATTTCCGGCTGGATCATCTCGACATTGAAGCAGCGACGGCTGGAACCATTGCCGACGCGAAGAACTGGCGGATGGAGGACAACAAGATTCAGACGGCTGACGGGAGCCAGGTGAAGTTTACGGATGCGGCCGTGACGGATCCGTAAGATGGGCCGTATGGAGATCGATAAGGCAGGGACCAAGGGAACAAGAAGCCATGAACCGCGGCCTGCGCGAGCAGGAACACGGTTAGTCACTGGCTCGGGTGGGCGCGTTCACGTTCTGAACCTGCCAGCTATTTTGCGATTTGATGAGATTGGCGGTTGCCTCCTGTCCCTGGCTGTCTCTGGCGGCGCGCGGGAAAGCGGTCTTCATCTCGGAGGTGTTGGCCCAGTCGGGAAGCGAGACGGCATAACGATAGGTGACGGTGAACTGTGAAGCGCTGGGGTCGTTGCTGGGGGCGTAGCTGTCGACCGACTTGACCCTGGGGTTACCGATGCAGAAGTTTCCGTAGCCGGGTTGCGCGGGATCGGCGGTCCAGTTGGAACGGCCTTTATCGGAGAGGTCATAGTTATTGACGCGCTTGGAGCCGATGAGGAAACGCTGTTTCTCGCCAGGGGTGCGGTTGAGGAGGCCGGCGTCAGTCAGCGCGTCGAATTGTTCGGTCTGATCTTCGTTGGAGGCGTCGGCCTGGGCAGGAAACTTCATGGGTTGGCTCCAGAGACATTCCTGGCGGCTGGCGTAGTAATTGTTGATCGCCGACTGGAAAGCGGTGGCGTCAACCGTGTTGGTGTGGCAGCCGGTGGAGATGGCGGCTATGGCTGCGATTAGTGCCAATGAGGCGGAGTGGAGGCGCATCGTGTTTCTCCCTGCGGGGGTTGGATGCAAATTCGGAGATCGGGGACTAAGGGGGGAATCGCGGGAGGTGGCGGAGGATGGCGGAGAAGAAAACCGGCGCGATGCGGAAGACGTTTACGGCGATGCTGGAGCCGGATGGGACGGCTCTGAAGTGGACGATCGCGCGGATCCCTTTTGACGTTGCCAAAGTGTGGCCGGGGCGCAAGGGACGCAGGGTGCGGGGCGAGATTGAGGGATTTCCGTTTCGCACTACGCTGGTTTCCTATCCGCGTGGCAAGGGAGCCGTGTTGATTGTGAACCGGCAAATGCGCGCCGCGGTTCATGTTCGAGAGGGCGAGAAGGCGCGAATCTGGCTGGAGCCGGACCTCGATGAGCGGGAGGTTCTGTTGCAGGCAGACCTGAAGCGGGAGCTGAATAGCGACTGCGCGCTGCGGAAGTGGTACGACGCATTGAGCGACTCCATGCGACGCGAGATTGGGAAGTGGGTCGACGAGCCGAAAAGTCCGGAGAGCCGGAAAAAGCGCGCGACGAAGATGGCGGAGCGGCTGATGCAGGCGATGGAAGGGGAACTGGAACCACCGCCGGTGTTGAAGGCGATCTTCCAGCGGCAGCCGCGGGCGCGGGAGGCGTGGTTTGCGCTGACGCCGGTGCAGCGGCGGAATCATCTGCTGGGGATCTTCTATTATGAGACGGTCGAGGGGCGGGAACGGCGGGCGGCAAAGGCGATTGAGAGCGCGCTGGAAAAGGCAGGTAATAGCTGAAAGTTCTGAGCTAAATGATTCTGTGGGCAACTTTTGGGGCGAGGATGGGGTTGGAGGCGAGGATGGGGTTGGAATAGAGCAGTGGGGTTACGATCGGCGAGAAACTGCCTCAAGGAATTTCTGGTCTTTCGGCCGGGTTTTGTCGTCTAATTAAATAAGATGACCATCTCTGGGGTACGGCCATTTTTTGCCAAAGCACCCGTTACTGTCGACGAACAGGCACGGCTGGAGAGTCTTGCCGTCGCCGAGGGCCTGAAACGCCACAAGGCAGGTCTGCTGGATGAACTGATCGTGCGCTATCAGCACCGGCTGCTACGCTACCTGCTCTATTTGACCGGGAACCGCGAGGCTGCCGAAGACCTGTTTCAGGAGGTCTGGATGCGCGTGCTGGTGCGCGGCGCCCAATTCAACGGCAAGGCGCGGTTTGAGACTTGGCTGTTTACCATTGCACGCAATCTGGTGATCGACCAACGGCGCAAGCGCACTATGAACAGCCTGGATGAGCTGATTGAGGGCGCGGGCGACGACGACCGGGCGATGACCTTTGAAGTGGCGGCCGGCGATCCTACGCCTTTCGACCACGTTGCGAATCTGGAAGACCGCGAAAAGATCGCGGCGGCATTGCTGGAGCTGGACACACTGCACCGGGAGGTGCTGGTGCTGCGTTTCCATGAGGAGCTGTCGCTCGAAGAGATCGCCAAAGTGACGAGAGCGCCACTTTCGACAGTGAAATCGAGGCTCTATCGCGGCCTGGCAATGATCAAACCGCGGCTCGGGGCCACAGCGGAGCGTTTTGAGGAGAGCATGTAAAAGTGGCTGAGTGGGCCCAGAACGCGGCAGCGAATCCGGCGGCGGGCACGACGCCCAGCGCGGAGAGCACACATTGCGACTTGCTGTCGGCGCTTGCCGGCAAGCATGCGTGTCGCGACCGCGCCGTGGCTCAGAAGACCCGCCGCGTGGTGCAGACTTCGCTGGGGGTGATGCAGGATCAGCAGGCTGGACGTCGTCGCAGCCGCGCATTGGCATTGGCGGCTCTGCTGCTGGCTTTGCTCGCACTGGGACCGTTCGTTTGGCGCGTGACAGACGACTTGATCGGCGGTGAGCACCTGGCCGATATTGCTACACAAACGAGCCTCTGGATCTGCATCCTATGCCCCGCCACTCTCGCCGCGGTGATTGTGGCCGGATGGGCGCGCAGCAAGCAGTAAAGCCCCAAGAAACCTTCAATAGTCCGGTCCATTACCGATTTGGAGCAACTTCTGTCTCTCCGCTCCCGTCCATTCGAAGAAGGGGTTAATCTGTTTTCAACGATTCTGTGAAAGGCCCTTCGTCGCGAGGGAAGTCCCATGTCCGATCCGCAAGCTATTCACGTGAACGAAGAAGAACGGATGATTCCGGTCTGGTCGATTGTTGCGGCCAGCCTGGCGTTTGTCCTGGTGGAGTACTATTTCTGGATCGTTGCGCCGGGCCAGCGCCATCACGCGGCTCCACCGCTGGGTCTGCGCATCTACTTCAACCTCTCGTGGGGCGTGGTGGCGTCGCTCTACTTCCTGATGGTGGGCTACATCAGCAAAGATGCGCCGCGGCGCGCCATGAGCACGCGCTTCTGGATGCTGATCTGCTTCGTGATGCCGGCGGGCATCGGCGCGGTGCTCTACTTCCTGCTGCGGCCTCCCCAGGTCTTTCGCTGCCCGGCGTGTGGCACGCATGTGCAGGCCGATTTCCATTTTTGCCCGCAGTGCAACTACCAGCTTGCGGCCAGCTGCGGCAATTGTTTCCGTACCGTTCGTGCCGCCGACCAGTTCTGCACGCGTTGTGGGCATGAGCTGGCGCAGGATCAAACGCCAGCGCGGCTGAAAGTGATGAGCGAGTAGAAAATCGGCTTTCAGATTTTTCGTGCCCGGGAGTGGTTTGTGCGGTTTCCTCTATCTCCGCTAACTCCGCCGACTTCTCTGCCTTTCCGCATTGACCCCACCGATTCGGCTACCTACAATCGAATCTTCGGTTGCCATGGCAATTTCCGCGCTCATTATCGACGACGAACAACTGGCCCGCGAGGAGCTGAAGTATCTGCTCGACTCGGTGGGCGGTGTGGACGTGGTGGCCGAGGGAGCGAACGGCATCGAAGCCGTTGACCTGATCGAAGAGCACCATCCGGATCTGGTGTTTCTGGATGTGCAGATGCCGGGCCAGGACGGATTCGCGGTGATCCAGCGGCTGATGGAGCGGAATCGCGTGCCGGCGGCTGTGCTGGAGAAACGAGACTCGGAGAAGCGCGGCGCACCCAGCGAGAGCGCAGATGGAAGAAGTACGGCGGCTCTGCCGCATTTTGTGTTTGCCACGGCGTACGACCAGTATGCGGTGCGTGCCTTCGACGTGAATGCCGTCGATTATCTGCTGAAGCCTTTTGATCGCGCGCGCGTGTTTGAAGCGGTGGAGAGGGTGCGCGTGCGGCTTGCCACGGGGGGTTCACCCGGCGCTGCCACGCCCGATGCCGAGTCGCAGATCGAGCGGCTGCTGCGCTTGCTAGATCGGCGGGAGGGGCGGCCGCAGGGCGCCGAACCAGGACGGTCGCCGGCCAAGCTCATTGTGCTAGCGCAAAGCCGTTTGCTGCTCGTGGACCAGGCGGAGATCTGCTTTGCCGCGATCGACGAGGGCGTGATTCGCGTGGTGACGCGCGCGTTCGAGGGGCAATCCAAGTGCCGGACCCTGGAAGAATTGATGGAACTGCTCGATCCCGCGCGGTTCTGGAGAGCGCATCGCGGATTTGTGGTGAATATCGACCAGATTCGCGAAGTGATGCCGTGGTTCAAGTCAAGTTACCAACTGCGCATGAATGACAAGCAGCAGACGGAGATCCCGGTGAGCCGCGCGCAGACCAAGCGGCTGCGCGAGCTGTTTAATTTGTAGAGTGGACGCCGCCAACATAACCTCTCGGTTCCGGAGCAAAAATTAACCCGCAAATAGGCTATTCGGGTGTAGAGTTTCCGCCATGACAGGCATAAGGGCATTTCCCGCATTCCCGCTGGCCCTCGCGGTAACGCTGCTAGCCGCTCCGGCCGGGCAGACTCAGGACCAGACGTCCCGCTTAACGATTGTCGTTAACAAATCGTGCCTGATCCAGCCCGAGTCCGACCCTTCCGTTTTAGGCGACCACAATGACGCCTTCCGTGATGACGCCATTTGTCACCTTGAGAGCGTAATGTCTTCCCACCATATTGAAGAGAAGATCTCCGACGGTGAGCGCTTACGCTTCCTTGTCCAGGTCAGGGAGCGGGAATACCTCCTGCTAGATCCAACGGACAAGTCTGCCATGTTCACCGTCCGGCACAATGTTCCGGAAAATTGGACGGTGGATT
Source organism: Occallatibacter sp. (assembly GCA_049521075.1). Taxonomy (GTDB): domain Bacteria; phylum Acidobacteriota; class Terriglobia; order Terriglobales; family Acidobacteriaceae; genus Telmatobacter. The sequence continues at coordinate 45,192 of JBEKPD010000011.1, read as the reverse complement.
CCGACCCGCTGCCCTCCAGCATGGATGGCTCAACGGCTGTTTTTCAGGTATACGCGGAACCGGGGCAAAGGGTACGACTGCACGTGGGCATGCGCCGAAGCTACGCCATCAATCCAAACTAGACTCTTGGCATCCCTCTTCGCACGGTTGTCTCGATACGATGAAGCGATTTTCCTCAGGGGCTGAAGCCCTCTGTTTTTAGGGCGACTTCGGCACGACTGAAGTCGTGCCCTGTTACAAGACCGATTCCTGAAACGTGCTCCACGGAGATCGACGAGGAACGATCAATCGTAGCGCTCAAAGATGATCTGCCTCTTATGCCAGCCAAAGGCGGCCAGGCGTTCGCGCACGCTCGACACCATGAAATTCAATCCGCAGATGTAGGTGTAGATGTCGAAGCGCAGCTCCGCCGGTGGAGTTGCGGGATCGACGGGCGGGACAGGCAAGGGCTGGCCGAGGTATGCGGCGCGGTCTTCAACGATTTTGGCGATATGATCTTGCACGTAACCGCGGAGGCCGGTCCACTCGGGCTGCGCGCGGCTCAGCGTGGGCAGGTAGTGGAAGTTGCCGACGCGTTGGGCGAGCGCAACGAATTCGTCGTGATAATACATGTCGGTTTCGTAGCGCGTGCCGTAGACGAGCCAGATCTGCTTGCCCTGGCTGCGGTCGGGGCCATTGGCCGGGAAGAGCCACTGCGTATAGGCGCGCATGGGCGCAATGCCGGTGCCGGTGGCGACAAAGATCGAATCGGTGATGGGCTCCTCGAGGACAAAGTGGCCGTGCGGACCGTGGATTTGAATCGTCGACCCGACGGGCAGGTCGGGCAGGTCGGCGAGGTGGTTCGAGAAGAAGCCATTCTCCACGCGGTTGACGCAGAGCTCGAACGTGTTCCCTACAGGTGCAGACGCGATGGAGTAGGCCCTGGTCTGCTGTTTGCCGTTCGCGTCCGGAGCAACTGCGGAGACGAACTGACCGGGCTGGTAAGGGAAAGATTCAAGCGACTCAACAGAGAAGAGGAAGTGATAGCACTGCGCAACTTCGGAGATGCATTCTTTGCGCAGGAGACGCGCCGTTTGGAGCTCACGTGCCAAGTTTTTTCTCGCTTTGCCGGGAAGTCGGGGCCGCTACAGTATCTGCGAAAATTATAGGGTGCCAGGGCTGGGCGCTGCTACGACGGGTCAGGCGACTTCGAATTCGTGAGCGCGCGCATCCTGTTCCAACGGCGCGTTTTGGTAGCCAACCGTCGCGATCTGCTGCAAATAGACGCGCAGAAATGCGGCAATTGAGCCTGCTGTCTCGTATTGATAGACATGGCGGCATTCGTGAGACAGAAGACGCGGATTCATGTGGCCTCGCATAACGAAGATGGAATAGCCCAACGTTAGGCCGACCATACCCGGACCAAGCAATCCAGTCTGTAGCGCAGCTTGACGTAGCGTGGGCCCATCAGGCAAAGGAAGCGCATCAACGAGCTGGGTTCGGACGAGCTCGGGGCGCTGAACTCCGACCCGTTCTGCAAGGGCCAAACCTGTCGCATCCAGTGGATGACCCGCCTCGCTGGCGCTACGGGACTGTGCTTCCGCCCATGCGACAGCAGATTGTAAAAGTTGAGGCAAAACGGAAATCAGATCGAAAGCCATAGCTTGATGTGCCTCCATTCGATACCTGGAAGTGATGTTAACAAGTTGCTTGCCTCCCATCGATATCAATGAGTACAGCAAACGCGAGCCGAATAAGACGAACTATGGCGGCGGACACGCTTCAACCGATTGCGCGAACGCCACCATAGCCATTCAGAGCGCTCCTGTCAATGCTTTCCCGTCACCGGCAATTCGAGAGCGGAGTCATGGCCCGGGCCGGAGTAGATGGTGATGGTTGCGGGTTTGTAGTCGGCGGCCTTGGCTTTCATGATGTTGGGCACGAAGGTTTGCGGATTGCGGTCGTAGAGCGGGAACCATGTGCTCTGAATTTCTACCATCACCGTGTGCCCTGCTTTGAAGACGTGGTCCGCATCGTGGAGCGAGAACGTGTACTCATGGATGGAGCCGGGCGCGAGCGCGGTGGGATGGTCGAAGCCGGACAGATAGCGTCCGCGAAAGATTTCGGCGTTAATCATGAGTTGATAGCCGCGCATCTTCACATCGGGATCGTCGTCCGGGTACTGGTCGATGAGTTTGACCACGAGGTCATTGTCGCTACCCGTGGTGGAGGCGAAAATGTCGGCAACGACTTCGCCAGTGACAGTGAGATTTTGCGTGAGCGCGGGAAGCTTGAAGACCGCAACGTCTCTGCGGCCGGTGACGAAGCGCTGGTCTTCAGTAAGCCAGTTGTACCACTGCGATCCGTCGGAGTAAGTGGGTTGGATGGGACGGTGACGGTAAGGAACGGGGTCGGCCGGGTCGCTCACGTAGGCCGTGGTCGCTGTCGTTGTTGAAGCGTTCCATGTGAGCAGGCCTGCGCCCGCGACATGCAGGCTTGTGGGGCGCGATTCCTGGGGCGGGAAATGCGAGTAGTACTGCCAAGTGTTCGATCCGGTTTGGAAACTGGCGGTGTCTCCGAGAGTGAAACCGGGCTCGTCCTTGAGATAGTGCCCGAAGAATTTGGCTTCGATGCGGGTGCGGAACTCGGTGCCGATGGGCTCGCCATATTTGAGATTGCCAAGGCTCCAGTTGGAAGAAGACCAGTAACCGTGACGCCAGGGGCCGAGCACAAGAAAATTCTCGTGCATGGTGTCGTGCGGCTCGAGCTTTGCGTACTCTTCCTGCGGACCGTACATGTCTTCCTGGTCGTAGTAGCCGCCAACGGTGAGGGTGGGCACGGCGACCGCGTTGAGCACATTTTCGACGGCGCGCGGGGACCATGTGGAATCGTATGCCGGATGGTTGAGGAAGAGCTTCCAGGTGGGCAGCAGATCCGCTCCGGACTCTTTGACATCTTGAGCAAAGTTGCCGCGTTCAAGAAAGTAGTCGAAGCCGTCGACGGTCCGGCCGTCGCTATCCCGGCCGTAATCGATGGCGGTCCAGTTCTTCGAGGATTCGAGGTCGCGCACGTAGTCGTAGCCATAGCTCTGGCGGAAGGCGCCGTTGTGGAAGAAGTCGTCGCCCATCCAGACGTCGATCATAGGCGCCTGCGGCGAAATGGCTTTAACGGCCGGATGAGGATAGATACCGGCCATCATGGCGAGAAAGCCATCGTAGCTGGTGCCGAGAACGCCTACGCGGCCGTTGTTGTCGGGTACGTTTTTGAGGAGCCATGCGACGGTGTCGTAAGTGTCGGTGCTTTCGTCGCTGGCCGAGGGGTTGCCGTGACCACCCCACGGACTTGGACCTGTCCGTGGGGACCCCGGGCCGTGATCGGCGAGCGGGCGCATCATGATGAATTTGCCCAGGCTCTTATAACGGCCGCGAATGTCTTCGCCGACGAAGATGTAGCCATCGCGGGCGAGCTCGGGACGTCGCATGAAGAGGGACTCGCGGTTTTCGCCTTCGACGCCGTAGGGTGTGCGTTCGAGAAGAATGGGCAGCGGCGTGGCGATGTCGGCGGGTTTGAGAATGACCGTGTAAAGTTTGATGCCGTCGTGCATGGGAATCATAGCCTCAGTGCGGACGTAATCGTGAAAGACATGATGCACCGGCGGGCCGCTACGCACGAAAATAGCTCCCAGATCGAAGGAAAAGGAGACGCTTGTGGCCTGGCCCGATGCGCCCAGGGAGAAGGTGATTCTGTCGTCGTCATGTCCGAAGGCGAAGACGGTTGCCGAAATCTGTTTGAGTTCGGTGGGAACCCGGCGGTCAGATTCGAATGTCAACTTGCCGTCGCGCACGTAGAAGCTGAAGGCGTTGCCGGGTTCGCCGACGAGAGTGTATTCGCCGCCAAAGGCATCGAGAGGCAGGGACGAGGGAGTTTGCGAAGCGAACACCGCAGGGAAGGGAAGCAGGGTAAGGAAAAGAGCGGAATGCAGTATGCGGCGGGAGATCAAAGTTCGTTTCTCCGGGATTCCTTCCAACAAATCAGGGTACCAGTGATTGCGGCGGAGCGGGCACAGTACTAATGCGGGTGGCCGTGGTGATGCGCGTGGCTGCTGGAGATGGCCGCGGGAGGCGCGACGCAGCCGTCGAGGTCTTCGCAGCCGATGTGCTCGAACTGAATCGTGGTGTGACTGATCTGGTAGTGCTCGCGGAGCAGGTGGTTGAGCTTTACCAGAATGCAGGCACTTGCCGAGGGCGGAATGTCGTCGATGGTGACGTGACAGGCGAGGGCGCGCGACTGCGAGCCGAGGCTCCAGACGTGGAGGTCGTGTACGTTGACGACGCCTTCGACGGCTTCCATACCGGAGCGGATATCTGGCAGAGAGCAGTCGCGCGGCGTGCCTTCGAGAAGGATGTTCAGAGTCTCGCGGACGATGCCGATACTGGACCAGAAGATGAGCGCGGCGATGAGCAGCGAGAGGGCGGGGTCGATCCAGCTCCGGCCGGTGAGGAGAATGCCGAAGCCGCCCGCGATAACGGCGGCGGTGGAAAGCGTGTCGCCGGCCATGTGCAGGAAGGCACTGCGCAGGTTGACGTCGCGGGCCACACACCATAGGAGAGCGGCGATGACGCCGTTCATAACGACGCCGGCGGCGGCCACCATCATCATCAGGCGGGGCTCGACCGCGACCGGTGCGCTGAGACGATGCACGGCTTCAACGGCGATGCCGAGCGAGATGGCAACCAGCGTAGCGGCGTTGATGAAGGCGGCGAGGACGCCGGCGCGTTGATAACCGAAGGTGCGGGCGTGGTCGGCCGGACGCGACTGGAAGTAAACCGCGGCAAAACTAAGAACGAGGGCAAGGAAATCGGAGACGTTGTGACCGGATTCCGAAAGCAACGCCAACGAATGAGCGCGCAATCCAGCGACGAATGTGACAACGACGTAGACCAGCGTGGCGACCAGCGAGATGCGCAGGACCAGCGTTGTCCGATTTGCACCTTTTTGAGCAGGCCCGGGGTGCGAATGCATAGAGATAGTGTAACTGGGGTTGGGTATACCGGAAAAGCAGGGATTAGGGACCAGGGAACAGACACGGGTTGGGATCTAGTGCGGCCCGGGTTCGAGATGGCTGCGATCGACGGGATTCGGATCATCGAAAGATGGGAATTGCGGCAGACCTTCGCGCAGACCAGTCCAGCCTTCGGCGATGACGATGCTGTTGTGCGGGTTGCCGGGCTGGTAGCGCACAGTGCAAGGGAAGCCGGCGCGTACTTCGCTGGCGACAATGATGCCGCGCATGGCGGTAATCTCCTGCGAGCACTCGTAGTTGACGCCGGCGATACGGTAGTTGAAGAGGAGGAAGGTCCTCGCGCAGTCGCCTTCGCCTGGTACTTCGTACACGTCGAGCAGCATGCCGTCGACGAGGCGCCCCGACTGGACCAGAAACTGGCGGCGCTCGTGCTCGAGTTCCTCGGCGCTGGGCCGGCGGCGCTTCACCAGCCAAACAGCCAGGGCTGCGACCGCAGCCACTGTGGTTACGCCGGCGACTATCTGCCAGTCGTTGTTGTTTGCAAAGGTCATTTACCGAAGGGACTTCTTTCTCAAACAGCCCCACATTCAGGATACCGCACGCGAAAAGCGCGCTGGACCTGGACGGCTTCATCGATTGGCCCAAATGGCCAGGGGCGGCAGGCTGGAACGGCTTCGAGACCGCGTAAATGACCTATACTCTAGGTTGCAAGGGGCATTTTCCCTAGTTTTGGACGAGTGAATCGCAATGAGCAAGAACCCAACATTTCATTCCACAACGGTGATCTGCGTGCGGCGCAACGGCGATGTAGTGATGGCTGCCGACGGCCAGGTGACCTTCGGCGACCACGTGCTGAAGCACTCGGCCAAGAAGATTCGGCGCCTCTTCCAGGACAAGATCCTCGCGGGATTTGCGGGATCGACGGCCGACGCGTTCAATCTGTTTGCGCGGTTTGAGACCAAGCTCGAACAGTACGCCGGCAATCTGAACCGTGCCGCGGTGGAACTGGCCAAGGATTGGCGCACCGACAAGATGCTGCGCAACCTGGAGGCGCTGCTATTGGTGGCCGACAAGGCGCAGACGTTTTTGATTTCTGGCTCCGGCGATGTGATCGATCCCGACGAGCCGCTGGCGGCCATCGGCTCGGGCGGCAGCTACGCCACGGCTGCGGCTCGTGCATTGATGGAGAACACCGATATGGGCGCGCGCGAGATTGCCGAGAAGGCGATGAAGATTGCCGGAGAGATCTGCATTTATACCAACGACCGGATTACGGTTGAGGAATTGAAGAGCTGAGGGGCGCAGAAGACTTTGCAGGATCCGCTATGGCAGGATATTCCGGCACACCGCTCTTGAAAGAGCTCGGCATCAGGGATGGGGATAGCGTTCTGCTGCGCAATGCGCCGGCCGCGCTGCAGGAGGAGTTGAAGGAATACTCGAAGGCGCGATTGAAGGACCTCCTGGACGTGATCATTTTGTTTGCGAGGTCGTTTGTGGAGTTCAAGAGGGAGTTTGCCGCGCACCAGGGATCGATCAAAGCAGATGGGACGATCTGGGTGGTGTGGCCCAAGAAGAGTTCAGGGATGCAGACTGACTTGACGGACAATGCAATTCGAGACGCGGCGCTCAAAACCCCGTTTGTAGATGTGAAAGTTTGCGCGATTGATGAAACCTGGTCAGGACTGAAGCTGGCGGTGCGCAAGGAGCACCGGAGTTCCTTCGGCCAGGCATTGAATAGGATTGACGACTGAAAATATGGCAATTTATCTACCCGCATCCGCCGAAGAACAGGACATCTCGCTCGACGAGCTGACGCCGCGCGAAATTGTCGGCGAGCTCGACAAACATGTCGTGGGCCAGAGGGCCGCCAAGCGCGCGGTAGCGATTGCGCTGCGCAACCGCCAGCGCCGGCTAAAGCTGCCGCCCGATATCGCGGACGACATCATGCCCAAGAACATGATCATGATTGGGCCGACTGGCGTGGGCAAAACCGAGATTGCGCGCCGGCTGGCCAAGCTGACGAATTCGCCGTTCCTGAAAGTGGAGGCGTCGAAGTTTACAGAAGTAGGCTACGTGGGGCGCGACGTAGAGTCGATGATTCGCGATCTGGTGGAGATCGCGATCGACATGGTGCGCGAAGAGCGCCTGGAAGAGGTGGAGGATCGCGCTGAGATGAACGCCGAGGAGCGTTTGCTCGACGTGCTGCTGCCTCCGCCGCCCGCGCCGCCGCACGGGCAGGAGAGCCAGTTGTCATTGCCGGGTACCGAGAGCCACCAGCGCTCGCGGGAAAAGCTGCGCCAGCAGTTCCGCGAAGGCAAGCTCGACGACCGCATCGTGGAGATCGACGCACGCGAGCGCTCTATGCCACAGTTCGGCATCATCTCCAACCAGAACCTTGAGGATATGGAGATGAACCTCAAAGATATGCTGCCGAATATTTTTGGCGGGGGCACGAAAAAGAGAAAGATGAAAGTGGCCGACGCCTTCGACTACTTGGTGCAGGAGGAGGAGGGCCGGCTGATCGACATGGACGCGGTGAACCGTGCGGCCGTGGAACGGGTGGAATCGAATGGGATCGTTTTTCTCGACGAGATCGACAAGATTGCCGGACGCGAGAGCGGACATGGGCCCGATGTTTCGCGCGAAGGCGTCCAGCGCGACATTCTGCCCATCGTCGAAGGCACGACGGTGAATACGCGCTACGGCATGGTGCGCACCGACCATATTCTGTTTATCGCTGCGGGCGCATTCCATGTTTCCAAGCCCAGTGACCTGATTCCGGAGTTGCAGGGGCGCTTTCCCATCCGCGTCGAGCTACAGTCGCTCACTGTCGAGGATTTCCTGCGCATTTTGACGGAGCCGAAGGCTTCGCTGACCAAGCAGTACGCAGCGCTGCTCGAGACCGAAGGCGTGCGGCTGGAGTTTGCGCCGGATGCTCTGCGCGAGATGGCAGAGTTCGCCTTCAAAGTGAACGAGCAGACGGAAAACATCGGGGCGCGGCGGCTGCATACGATCATGGAGCGCGTGCTTGAAGACATCAGCTTTCTGGCGCCTGATGTGGCGCGGCGCACTTCCGATGAACAGGCCGCGGCAGCAATTCAAAAGGCCATCCGCGACGAATCTTCAACTCCGTTGCCCTACGTGGAACGCATGGCGACGTCCGGCCCCGAGAAGGTTTTTCTTGTCGATGCCGCGTATGTGAGGCAGATGGTGGCTTCGATCGTGAAGGACCAGGATCTGTCGCGGTACATTCTCTAGGTTTCTGACCGCTTGAAGAGGAACTTCCCCGCGCCTCATCCTTATCTGCCGATTTTTGGGCGAAAGGATGGGATTGTGCGAACTCCACTGGCACAAATCCATGCGGTCGGAGACCTGGATTTCCCGAAAAACTTAGCAGAGATTACGCGGTGCTTTTGTCTCCGCGCAAAGCGGTGACGATTTCCGTGGTGCTGCGCACGCGGCCCATGCGGGGAAAGATGTTGGCGATGGAGTTGGTGTGGCTCTCCGCGTTGCGCGCGGTCATGGCGTCTTCGGCGAAGACCTGCTCGAAGCCACGCTCGTATGCGTCGCGAGCCGTGCTTTCCACGCCGAACTCGGTGGCGATGCCGCAGAGGATGATGGTCGAGAGGCTGCGGCGGCGCAACTGCAGATCGAGATCGGTGCCGTAGAATGCGCCCCACTGGCGTTTGAGAATGACAATGTCATTGGGCTGGCGGTTAAGCTCGGGAATCAGCTCGCTCCAATCGGGTGGCATTGAGCCGGCGGCCCGCATGGGCTGGTCAGAGGCGACTTGGAGTCCATCGCCGCCATCGGGAGAGCGGCCCACGTGCACCAGAATCGGCTGCGCGCCCATGCTGCGTGCGGCATCGAGCAGGGCAACGGTGTTGGCGATGACGTTCTCGGCAGAATGCGGGTTTCCAGGGAATCCCACAATGCCTTTTTGCAAATCGATGACGACGACTGCGGTGCGGCGCGGATCAGAAATTAGTTCGCTCATGATGTACTCCCAGGTTTGCGGCGGCGCAGCGGCGCGGAGAATCCCGAATGTCGCTTGCGCCGAGCCATTGTCATTCTCGCATGGTGGACTTGCGCGTGGTTGTGGCGGGAATGAGAGTGGAGTGCAGTACACGATGCACGAATGCAGCGATACAATGAGAGCCGTTCAATCTGAGAGGAGTTTCCAGGCCATGAGGCATTGTGCTTCGATTGTTTTTGTTTCGGCGGCAGTGTTCCTGCTTGCGGCCGGCGCTAATTGCCAGCAGCCGTGGCAGCATCTGCAAAGTCCGACGGCTGCCCAGGTGGCCGCGCAGTGGAAGACTCCTCCGCCGGAGTACGGACCGGAGCCCTATTACGGCTTGAACGGCAGCGTGAGTGTGGTGCAGGTGGAGCGCGATCTGGACACTCTGCATAGCCTGGGTTTCCAAGCAGTAACGGTGCAGGCCGGTTTCAACATGCCGTTTGCGTACCTGTCGCCTGAGTACTTTGCCTTCTTCCGCAAGTTTGTCGAGGAAGCCAGGCAGCGCAATATGCGCGTGTGGATTGTGGACGATGCCGGTTATCCCAGCGGATTTGCCGGGGGAAAGTTCACGACGGATAAACCAGAGTTGCGCATGCAGGCGCTGGAGGTGGAACAGAAGATTCTGGTGGCCGGAGGGCAGACTCTGCACCAGGACTTAAATCCGGACGTAGTGAGCGCGGCCGCAATGGACTCCAACGGCGCGGCGATGCCGTTGCCGCTGCATGGAGATACTCTCGACTGGACAGCGCCCGCGGGTAACTGGACGGTACTGCTTGTGGATCATGAATTCCAGACGTCGCCGACGCGATCGGACACGAATCCGAAGCGCGTGAAGGATACGGAGCAGTCGCTCGAAGATTATCTGGACCCGGCGGCGACGCGGCAATATCTCGAGTTCACGCACGAGCAATACAAAAGGTATGTTGGAGACGAGTTCGGCAAAACCATCATGGGCTTCCGCGGCGACGAGCCCGACTACTCGATTACCGGGCTGCCCTGGACGCCGAAGTTTTTCGCGCGTTTTCGTGACATCAAGGGCTACGACGTGCAGCCGTATGCGGCGCTGTTTGCCGAGACGCCGTCGCGGCACGGCCCCGGGGTCTCAATCCAGCTGACACCGGAGCAGGTGCGCATCAAGGGCGACTATTACGACGTCTTCTCGCAGATGTTCGCCACCGGCTTCTTCGAACCGCAGGGCGAGTGGTGCGCGGCCAACCATCTTGAGTACCAGGTGCACCTAAATCACGAAGAGATGGAGATGGAGCTGACGCGCAGCGAGGGCTCCTTTTTCCGCGACATGCGTGGGGTGCAGGTGCCGGGAATCGACACCATCTGGCACCAGATATGGAAGGACACGATCTCGGATTATCCGCGCCTTGCGAGTTCGGTGGCGCACGTCGATGGCAGGCCGCGCGTGTTTACCGAAAGTTTCGCGGCGTACCGTCCGGCGCCCGATGTGGAGATGGCGCGGTACATCCTCAACGAGCAATTTGTGCGCGGCGTGAACTTGGCGGAGATGATGTTTTTTCCCGCGACCTCGGCTGGACCGCGGCCGGCGCCGTCGTACATGGGGCAGCCAGGATTTTCCGACCTGACGGCGTACGTGCGACGCATGAGCTACCTGATGTCGATGGGGCGGCCCGACGCGACGGTGGCGCTGTATCTGCCGTCGACGTCGATGTGGCTGGGCAACGACAAATCGGACGAGCAGTTTGTATCGGTAGAGCGACTGCTGAGCGAGCATCAGATCGACTTCGACATAGTGGACGAAAATGCGTTGGCGAGCGGATTGAAGGCGCTGCCCAGCGCATTTGAGACCATGAGCGACAATCGCTACCGCACGGTAATCCTGCCCGCACCGCTGGTGCTGTCGGCTGCGGCGGAGGCTCGACTGAAGGCCTTTGCGGGTGGCGGAGGAAAAGTGATTTTTCTGGGCGGCACACCGCAATGGATCGCAGAACGGACGATTCGCGATGCGCGCGCGGCAGCGGCAACCGAGTTTCCGTGGGCAAATGTGGTTGACGCGCAGCTGCCGCCCACGCCGACTCCTTCTGCTGAGCCGCCGGCCACGCCACCAGGGCCGCAGATCGTTCCCGCTGAGGTGCTGGCGGCGATCAAATCGGCCGTGATTGCGCCAGTGGTTGCGATGGACGCTCCCGACACCGCGTTGCGCGTAATGAAGCGCCGGTGGAGGGACGCCGATGTTTACCTCTTCTTCAATGAGGGCGCGCAAGAGAGCAAGCACTCGGTGACGCTGATGGCGAGGGGGCGTGTGGCTGAGGCGTGGGACCCGCAAACCGGCTCCGTGACGCCGGTCGAGGCGACGCAGAGCGGCGGCCATCCTGCGGTTCAACTCGATCTGGAGCCCTATGCGACGCGAGTGATTGTGGTGCGTTGATTTGCGGGCAGCGGTTGGGCCCGGGGATCGTGGATTGACGCCCGGCTTCCAGAAGGACGCGAAGTTACTTAGGCCCCGGTCGGCGCGGCAGCGAAAAATACGCAAGTGCGATAGAATCAATCAGGAGTTGCGAACGCGGACGGGTCACTTGGAGCCGCCCGATGTTTGATGCCGCACCGCAAGGCACGGCAGGCTAGACTGAATCTTTCAGAATCTGGCGCTCCAGCTTGCAGCCGTTCGAAATCCCGAGGCTGCAGATGGGAATTCAGAACGTTCGGGGAGTGGCTCAGCCTGGTAGAGCACCTGGTTCGGGACCAGGGGGTCGGAGGTTCAAATCCTCTCTCCCCGACCATTTATTATCAATCGTTTAGATCACTAGAATATGCACCTGGATAGCCCACTTGGTATTGGCCCAGGTTCTCTGGCCTTCGAGGCCGCGTCCATAATTGGCTGTTGCTGCGATAGGACTGCGCGTTTTTCAGCTACAAAACTGACGACAGTTCTGCCGGCTGAGCCGGTTAGTAGTTCCCCCGAGGCCGGGCAGTAAGGCGCAGGATTTCAGGCCGATCCACAGGCGCAGTGTAAAGCGCATCTGAGCATTGTAAGATCACCATCAAGACGATGAGACGATCTGGGTCAAGATCGCCGATGCAGAACCATCACCCCACCTTTCAGAATTTGCGCCCGGCCCTGTACTACGGGGGCGCAATCGTCTTTGCCTTCACGGCATTGGCGCTTTCGTTTGCGCTACAGGCATCCTTCGGAAATCCAGCATGGTTCTTCTTTCCTGCTGCGGTCGTGGCGAGCACGTGGTTCGGGGGTAAGAGGCCGGGCTGGTTTGCCGTGATAATTTGCACGCTGGCGGTGCAGTATTTTTTCGTTCCTCCAAGAGGTTCATTGGGTGTGAACCTGCACGACCTGCCATACTTTCTGGCCTTCGTTGCGTGCGAAATCATTACGAGTTGGCTGATCTCATGGCGCCGCGAAGCGGAGGAAGCCTTAAGGCAGGCGCGCGACGAGTTGGAGACACGAGTTGTAGAACGTACTGCCGAGCTGCAGAGCGCGAACGAGGCGCTTCTACATCAGATGGAAGAGCAAAGGCGCACCGCGGAGGCGCTGCAAGCCGCGCGGAGCGAGCTCGCGCGGGTAGTTCGCATCACAACTATCGGCGAGCTTACGGCCTCCATCGCACATGAGGTCAACCAGCCGCTCGCGGCGGTGGTGGCGAATGCGGACGCGTGCGTTGCCTGGCTCGCGCTCAACAAGCCGAATCTCGCCGAGGCCAAAGCCGCAGCCGAGCGTGCCACGCAAGGAGCGACGCGCGCCTCCGAAGTTATCGCGCGCATTCGCTCGCTGATTCGCAAGGCCACACCGCAACGTGAGAAGGTGCAATTGAATCAGGTCATCGAAGAAACCGCCGCCCTGGTCGCCGGCCAGCTGTCGCGGAACGTCATCTCTCTGGTGATGGAACTTGATGGGGGCTTGCCTATGGTTGCCGGCGACAGAATTCAGTTGCAGCAAGTGATTCTCAATCTGCTGCTCAATGCGATCGAAGCATTGACTGGGATCGCAGACCGTGCTCGGCACCTCGTAGTGCGCTCCGAGGTCCAAGATGGAAATCGTGTTCGTATCTCGGTAAGGGATAACGGAATCGGTATTAACACGGGGACCATGGCGAGACTCTTCGAACCATTCTTCACTACGCGGGCGCAGGGCATTGGGATGGGACTGGCGATCAGCCGCTCGATCATCGAATCGCATGGCGGCCGTTTGTGGGCGGATTCGACCGAGAACGAGGGCGCGGATTTTCAGTTCACGTTACCCCGCCAGGAGGGCGCAGGAGTATGAAGGAGCAGGAGCCGATTGTCTTCGTGATCGACGACGATGCCTTGATCCGGAGCGGCATGGAGAGCCTGCTGCGATCCATCGGTCTTCGCACAGCCGCATATTCTTCCGCGGCGGAATTCATGAGTGCCAAGCACTCCGATCGACCGGCGTGCCTGGTTCTCGACGTGCGTATGCCGGGCCAGAGCGGGCTCGATCTGCAGCGCGAATTGGCCGGTGCCGGTGTCTCGATTCCTATCATCTTCATTACCGGCCACGCAGATATTCCTATGACGGTCCGCGCTATGAAGGATGGCGCGATGGAATTCCTGACTAAGCCGGTCCGTAGCCAGGAGCTGATCGACGCCGTGCAGAAAGCCATTGCCCGCGACCGTGAATTGCACAAGCAGCAGGCCGATCTGGCGGCGATACAGACGCGATTCAATTCGCTCACGCCCCGCGAGACCCAAGTGCTGCACCTGGTGGTTGCCGGACTGCTGAACAAGCAAATTGCAGATGAGCTGGGCATGAGTGAGCTCACGGTGAAGACGCACCGCGCACACGTGATGGAGAAGACCGGCGCGGATTCGCTTGCCCAACTGGCGCGCATGTTCGAGAGGCTCAGAGGCCCGGCGCAGAAGTGAGCATGCGCCTCCTCCTAAAGCAGGATGGTTTCTTCTTCCACAAATTGATAACTTCGATTTGGCGGGATCAAGAGAACGCCAGACAGGATGTCTATCATTGAGCAAATCTCGGTCAAATAGCGGCGTTATCGCGATTGTGGACGATGATGAGCCCTTGCGCGAGGCGCTGGGAAGCGTGTTGAAGGCGGCGGAGTTCAGCGTCGCCGCGTTTCATAGCGCGGAAGATTTTATCGATTCGCCTCTATCGCAGAGCGCGAGTTGTTTGATTCTCGACGTGCGTCTGCCCGGGATGAGCGGGGTCGAGTTGCTATGGCACCTCGCCAGCAGAGGCAGCACTATCCCCATCATTTTTGTCACCGCGCACGGAGACGCCTCGCTCCACGATGTGATGATGAAAGCCGGGGCATCCGCATTTCTCAATAAGCCTGTGCGGAGCGAGACATTACTCAAAGAGATCGACGCGGCGCTCAAAAAGACGGCGTCCAATTAATACGCTCATTCACTTCACGAGGAGGTCGATAATGCTCTCTACGCCGATATCTGACACACTCGATGGCACGATTGCCGTGCTGCGCAATGGGGTGGCTGCGTCTCCCGGGCTTGCAGCTTTGGATGCGATTGCGGGCAAGAGCGCTTCGCTAGCCATGGTGATGCAGCAGGTACAGCTTGTTGCGCCTACGGACAGCACGGTTCTTATCCTTGGCGAAACCGGAACGGGCAAGGAACTTGTCGCTCGCGCCATCCATGCGAACTCGCGCCGGTCGGCGCGTCCTTTCATCCGCGTCAACTGCGCGGCCATTCCGGCGTCGCTCATTGCATCAGAACTGTTCGGGCACGAGAAAGGCGCGTTTACCGGCGCGATGCAACGGCGTCTTGGCCGATTCGAAGCCGCCAATGGCGGGACGATTTTTCTTGACGAGATCGGCGAACTCCCCATGGAGACGCAGATCGCCCTGCTGCGGGTTCTGCAGGAGCGGGAGTTCGAGCGCGTCGGCAGCAGCCATCCGGTGTCGGTCGATGTACGTGTGATTGCGGCAACGAACCGCGATTTGAGCGCGGCGGTCAGTGCAGGCACCTTTCGCCAGGACATGTTCTACCGCCTGAATGTCTTCCCCATCCGGCTGCCGGCATTGCGCGAGCGAGCGGACGATATTCCGATTCTGGTCGAGCATTTCGTCGATCGTTACGCAGCGAAGGCCAGAAAGCAAATCACGAACATCGACAGCAAGGCGCTAGAACTATTGCAGGCCTATGAGTGGCCGGGAAACATTCGCGAACTGCAAAACGTGATTGAGAGAGCCGTGATCCTGTCGCAAAGCGAAATGCTCACCGTTGACGAATCGTGGCTCCAAAGCGCAGCGAACCGCAGCGGCGTCCCGACGGGGCCTCTTGCCAGCACGCTCGCTCAGCAGGAGAAGAAGATGATCGAGGCCGCGCTGGCCGACTCTTGCGGGCGCATCTCGGGGCCGTCCGGCGCCGCGGTCAAGCTAGGTATTCCGCGCCAAACTCTCGATTCAAAAATCGCGAGCCTGCAAATCAGTAAGAACCAGTTCAGAACCCAGCCCGCCACATAAGAACTAATCACGCTATAGGAAAAGCCGACTTCGCGCCGTCTCCGCTGCCTGGACGCGGCGCATTGATGAAGTCTATCCCGCGCGCGCTTGTGTTACTGCCGCGCTTGTGTCGGCATCCTGAGCGCAACCCCCCATCACTCACACTCTTGCTCTGCAATTTCGATTCTGCGTTTGCGACATGCTAACTGGCCGCGCGACGTGTGCCCGGTGTCGCGTTGTGGCCGTTGCACGTGCGCTCTTTGTCGCTTTCGCAGTTTGCCGATCTTTCGGCATTTCCATTTCATCGGCACGGCCTGTGTCGATAAGTGCAAGGAAATACACGACCGAAATTTGGCACCGGAACTGCATTATGCAGTGCGTAAGCAAACCGCACGCTGATCGATCGCGCGCACCGGCAAATATGGAGGCACGTGATGAAACATGACGATCGGTCAGACGCCAGGATGACTGCTACCAAAGTTTCCCACGCGGAAGATGTGGAATCGGCGCAAAGCAAGATGGATCGCGATGCAGCAACCGTGTATCCGTGGGCTGAAGCGTTCCACGAGTTCTGCTGCGACGACATGCGGAGCGCCAACGAATCCATGAATGATAAAGAGCGCATCGCGTGCCTGGAAATCATTGTGGCGATCCTCATCGAGAAGAATGAGCGGTTTCGCCAGCAACTGCTCCGGCAGGGCGCGACAGAGAAGTGATTACAGAACAACACAGCGAAAGAGATAAACGGGACAAAGGAGGAAAGCATGACAAACACCAGACAGACCGATCAACCGGAAGCGAGCGCCAATCGGAAGCGCCGTTTCAGAATCAAACTCGTAACGCTCTTGGTGTGGTGCGAAACCATTCTGCTTCTCGCCGGATCCGTGCTTTTTGCCTGGTTTGTTACCGCTCGCGTTGACAGCTATCTAAGCTCTCGCGCCGCGCTTAAGGCCTTCGAGGACCCGGATAAGGCGTCCGTAGTCTCCCGTGACAGCATCCCGGCCGGCGAGGGGAGCGAAGAGAACCAGGTTCCGGAGCCGGACTTCAGCGATTGGACCAGGCAGCGAATCCTCGCCTATGAGATGGATGCCGCGAATGCGAAAGACGCGACGCTTGCCGTGCTGGAGATTCCCAAGATACACCTGGTCGCGCCCGTGTTGGAAGGAACGGATGGCCCCACACTCAACCATGCAGTCGGCCGTATCGCGGGCACGTCGCTTCCCGGAGAGCACGGAAACATAGGGCTCGCCGCGCATCGCGACAGCTTTTTCCGCGGCATGAAGGATTTGAAACCTGGCGACGCGATTGAACTACGCACGCACGGACGGAGCGATACCTACACCGTGGATCACGTCGAGATTGTTACGCCGCGCGAGGTGAGGGTCCTCGCGCCGCAGGCGCGGCCCGCACTGACTTTAGTTACGTGCTATCCGTTCTACTTCGTAGGAAGCGCACCCCAAAGATTTGTCGTCACAGCGGATCTAGAGCGGTCCCAGAATACGCGTGCCCAAGGTAGCTCGGTGAAAGGTGGCGTTTTCTCGGGGAAAACGCCACTTGGCATCCACGCTTCCAGGTACAGCAATTCTGGAACCGCTGTAACGCACCCCGCACCGGCCGCGGCGACGGCATTGCAAGACCAGCCGGAATCCCAAACACCTAAATATCAATCGGAGGAACCATGATTCGTTCTATCAACAAAACTCGCCTCTATGCCCTGCACGTTGTGAGTGCAGTCGCCTTCACCCTGGTGGCCGCCGGCGCCCATGCGCAAGACACCACCACAACCTCCGTCCGTCACGGCGAACCTTTGGTCGAAAGCAATGTGCGGAATGCGGAGATCGTCTATGTCGAAGGCAACAATCTTGTCGTCAAGCTGGAAGACGGAAAGATTGAGCACATGATCGTTCCGTTGAACGAGAAATTCAAGATCGACGGCCGGTACGTAACGGTGCGCGATCTGAGAGCAGGAACGAAGCTGACGCAGACCGTTACCTCGACCACCACCCCGCGCGTTGTTACAACAGTGCGCGTGCTCAAGGGCAAAGTGTGGCACGTGTCGGCGCCCAAATCGGTGATTCTGACGCTGCCTGAAGGCAAGAATCAGCACTTTCAGATTCCTGCCGACGCCAAGTTCACGATGAATGGGAAGCCGATAACTGCGTTCGACCTCAGGAAAGGCATGACGATTGAGGCCACCATCGTGACCGACGAGCCGCAATCGGTAGTTGCGCAGAACAAGTCAACGGTGGGCCGGGCGCCTGTTCCGGAACTGCCGCCGATGCTTGGCCTGCTGCTGTTCAGCGACATAACCCCGGCGCAGATGCCTGGACCACTGGCATCGAATGTTCGGGTCGAATTTGCAAACCCGCCTGCGGCATTGCCCAACACCGCAAGCTCAGTGCCATTGGCCGGACTGCTCGGCGTGCTGAGTATCGTCTCGGCCCTGGGACTGGGGGTTGCGCGGAGGCTCGCAAAGATCAACGTCTGAGCGCCTATGGCTTACCTGTCCGGACCGCATTCCGGACAGGGGCTCGGGCCTTCCGGCGCAAACCTTAACTCATAACCCCGAGGGGTTCGTTCCACGCGAATGAATCACCTCAAGAAAAGGAGAACCCATGAAATCGCAAAGCATGAAGAAGTTATTGAGTGCGCTGGCTGCAGCGTTGCTGCTCGCCAGCGGCACAAGCGCAGGCTGGGCTGCGGGGGCGTCCGATAGCGTCACTCCTGTCACCATGACCGTGACAGCAAGCGTGCCGTCTAACAAGCGCATGCCTGAAATCAGCCCTGACAATGTGATCGTTCGCCAGGGCAAGAACCGGCTCGAGGTAACGCAGTGGGTGCCTGCGCGTGGTCAGCGCGCTGGACTCGAACTGTTCATCCTTATCGACGATATAGCGGACGCGCGCATCAGCCTGCAGTACGACGATCTGCGCGCGTTCATCAATGCGCAACCGGCGAGCACGCTGGTGGGCGTCGGCTACATGAGAAACGGAACTGTGCAGATTTCACAGGATCTGACCGCAGACCATGGTCTTGCTGCTCAGGCCCTGCGCTTGCCTCTCGGTTCCCTGGGAGCCTATGGCAGCCCGTACCTCTCGGTGGCCGATCTGATGAGGCGCTGGCCTGTCGATCAGAACCGGCGTGAGGTTCTCATGCTCACCGACGGTATCGGTCGCGCGAGACATCACTTCGGCTGGCATCGCGGATATTCGACCGACCCGGATGCCGATACGGCAGCCGCTGTGGCGCAGAGAACGGGGACGAATGTCTTCGCCATCTACGCTCCGGCCTCGGCCCTCTATCGTCATAGCTACTGGCAGGGCATCAACGGGCAGACGAATTTGACCCGGCTCACCGACCAAACCGGCGGGGCGTCGTTCTACCTGGGCCTGCATAGTCCGGTCACGATTCAGCCCTACCTGGCGCAGCTGCAGACGACGCTCGACAACCAGTATCTGTTGAGCTTTTCCCTCAAGTCGGGAAAGAAACCAGGGCTGCAAGCCGTCAACCTTAGCACCGATCTGGCAGGAGTCGATCTTGCCGCTCACGATGCAGTGTGGGTTGCCGGAGGTAAATAACCTTGACCACATTATCCAGTGGATCTGGCTTTGAAGGGGATCGTCCGTAACCAAGACGTGCAACGCATTCAGAGCCAGACGTTTTTTTGACAAGCGTATCCGCACGAACTACGCGAGCCACGATTCAGGCTCATTTGAGATTCGCTCATCACTTCAATATAAGGAACTCCCCATGCCGGCAGCCGACATTCATCATCTCGAATTCATTCTTCTCTTCGTTATGGCTCTGGTGATTGCCCTGGCGGCATTGGCCCGCCGTTTCCAGACGCCTTACCCGATTGTTCTTGTAGCCGGCGGACTGGCCGTTTCCATGTTGCCGAACATGCCGCGCGTGGAGCTGAACCCGGACGTTGTTTTCCTTGTCCTGCTGCCTCCGCTACTATTTGCCGCTGCGTTTCACACCTCCTGGCGAAGTTTTCGCGCTAACCTGGCAAAAACTTCGACGATGGCATTTGGACTGGCCGGATTCTCAGTGGCCGCGGTGGCCTATGTCGCCGGCTGGTTGTTCCCCGGCTTCAATCATCGCACCGGATTCGTTCTGGGCGCGCTCGTCGCCAGCACAGACGCCGTCGCGGCCACTGCGATTGCCAGCCGGATGGGCCTATCTCATCAGATCAGGGATATGCTCGAAGGCGAAAGTTTGTTGAACGATGCCACTTCGTTGGTCGCTCTGGAGTTCTCGGTGGCCATCCTGGTGAGCAACACGGTTCCAACTCTCGGAGTCGGCGCGCTCCGTCTGCTCTATGTTGTCGCCGCCGGCGCTCTGATAGGCTTTCTTGCGGGATGGCTGATTCGGTGGTGCCAGATTCGGCTCACCGACGCACCATTGGAGATCACGCTGACGCTGCTGGCGCCTTATGTAGCCTATCTGGGAGCCGAATCGGCACATGCTTCCGGCGTGCTCGCAACCGTGATCTGCGGTTTGTATCTGGGCGAACATCAGTCGCAGGCCCTCACCGCGCGTGCGCGTATTGAAGCCTCGGCTGTGTGGAGCACGCTTGACTTTGTGCTCAATGGAATTGTCTTCGCCTTGATTGGTTTGCAATTGCCCGAGGTTCTGTCCGGCATCCGGGGAATTCGCGTCTCAGAGCTTCTGTTGGATGCGGTGCTTCTGGTCGTGCTGCTGATCGCATTGCGCTTACTATGGGTGTTCGCAGCGTCGTGGATTGAGTTTGGAATGAAGAAGCTGGCCAGGCAACCGACGTCGCGCCCACTCGCCAACGAAACATTTGTTGTCGGATGGACCGGTATGCGTGGAGTCATCACTCTAGCTGCGGCCATGTCTCTGCCGGATGTACTTGATGACGGCACTCCATTCCCACAGCGCGACATGCTCATCTTTCTCAGCTTCTGTATTATCCTCATCACGCTTGTGGCGCAGGGACTCACCTTACCTACCGTGATTCGCAGGTTGAGATTGTGTTCGATGCGCGAAGAAACTGGATGAAGGCAATTCTTCTTCCGAGAAGGTAACCGGAATGCTTGTCTGCCTCTGCATAATCTCATCTCTTAGTTCATCAAGCCGTAGGAAAGGGCTCTCTTAGCGACAACAATTGCACCGCAGAAGACGATTGTCTCCCTCGGGTGAGGAATATCCTCCTCGGAATCGACCGTAATTGCTTGCGACGTTTCTAATTACAGCGACATGGTGTCCGAGCTCACCTTTTACTGCGCCCTCAGCGGCACGTATTACGAATGGGACTCGTTTAACGGCCACGATGACGGCATTGGGATGAAGTTTGGGATTTACGCCGACGGGAGTTCGGTCGAATTCGGCAGTCATGCCGCTGCCGACCATGTTACCGATTTCGGCGAACCGACTTACCTTGCGACCGGCCAGACCTTGATCATCTACGTCGCGTGGGGGGCCAACGAAAACGTAAAGCGAGCTACCGATTCACCGCGCGGGTTCGTGCTTGCAACTGCTCCAGCGCATCGCACGCGGTCTTCACGCCGTTCTCTCGCGCAACTTCTTCGGCGGCTTTTTGCGCCTGCTCCGCGTATTCCGGGTCGGCGAGCATGGCGCGCACCCGCCGCGCCACGCGCCACGGCATGTACTGCGACCGCTGAATGACGCGCGCCACGCCCATGCGTCTCATGCGCCGCGCGTTGTCGGGCTGGTCGTGCGAGTACGGCATGATGAGCATGGGCCGGCCGGCGCGGAGGCATTGCGCCGTGGTGCCCACACCGCCCTGATGCACTACCAGCGCCGCGCGCGGGAACAGTCCCGAATAGGGCGCGTACTCCGCAACACAAATCGAATCGGGCAGCTCCTGCTGCGGCCCGTTGCCGGGCTCTTTTCGTGGATCGTTGCGCGGATCCGAGCCGACGAGTAGCACCGCGCGCACACCCAGCTTTTTGACCGCACGCGCCGACTGCTCATAAAAATCTCCCGCAGCCAGCACCGCGGCCGAACCCAGCGTGAAAACTATGGGCGGCTCGTCCGCAGCGAGGAATTCCTCGAGCTTTGCTGGCAGCGCCGCGTTGCCAGCATCGGCATCGTAAAAGCAGAAGCCCGCAATGAGCGTGTTTTCCGGCCAGTCTTTCTGCTCGGTGCCGAGCACGTGCGAGAAGAGTGCCAGCACCAGATCAGGCGAGTGCTTGGCGTCGAAGATCGGATTCCTACCCTTGGGCAAGCCCAACTCGCGACGCAGTTCGTAGATCGGTTCCGGCCATTTGCGCGTGACGAAACGCGCCAGCCGCCGCATCGCACGCCCCATGCCCGGAGCTTTGTCAGCCCGCGCCAGTTTGGGATAAGGCGGCAGCACAGGCGGATCGAATGCCGAGAAAAACGAAAACGGCGCAAGCACGTAGCTCGCCCACGGAATCCCGGTAGCCTCGGCAACGATGGGCCCCGCGTAGTTGAGTTCGCCCAGCAGCAGCAAATCCGCACGCGCAGGCTGGGTGGCCGCGTCCAGCAGGTCGGCGTAAGTTTGGCGCAGCACGGGAAACAGAAACTCGCGCAGCCCCGTCTCCGTGCCCTTCTTCACGTCGTAGATCATCTCCACGAGCTTGGTGTTCGTGGGGTCGATGTCGGGCCGCAATTCGCGAAACTCCAGCCCTAGCGGCTTGATCTTCTCCCGGTACACGTTGGGCAGCGCCATCACCGGCGCGTGGCCGCGGCGTTTCAATTCTTGGGCGATGGCGATCAGCGGGTTGACGTCCCCATAGGTTCCAATATTCGACAGAACAATGCGCAATCCGGGCTCCCCCGAAGCTGGAATAAACCGCAAATATTGAGGGTAATGCATTGGGGCGAGGTTTCTGTGCGAATGTTGGTCTGTACGCCTCTCCTCGTCCCGCCATCCCGTATAGTTTCTGTAGCAGTTCCCTTTTTTGGCCCAATGAAACTCGTCCTCATTGTCGTCGCGGTTCTGGTTCTCGCCGGGTTGCTGGTGGC
This sequence comes from Occallatibacter sp., assembly GCA_049521075.1. Classification (GTDB taxonomy): domain Bacteria; phylum Acidobacteriota; class Terriglobia; order Terriglobales; family Acidobacteriaceae; genus Telmatobacter. The sequence continues at coordinate 22,775 of JBEKPD010000011.1, read as the reverse complement.
CGACTATAAATGGCGCCATTGGATGGCCGCCCGGAGGCGCGAGCGAGACGAGTCGGACCCACGCGCTGGCCGCTAGCCCTTCATTTTCTCAGTCCCGTCACCCCGCAGTCCGGCGGCCCCTCGCTTCCCGTCTTCGCCCCGTTACAATATTTTTAGGGAGCCGTCCAAATACCTATGCGACTGAACTTTGCCGTTCCATTCCCCGTATGTCTGAGCCGCGCCCGCTTGGCGCTGGCTCTGTTGTTTGTGACACTGCTCGCGATTGCGCCCTCGGCGCGCGCCCAGTTTAGCGCACCACCCACGACTCAAGTGCATGATGCCTCACCGCTCAAGCCGCCTGCCGGCGCACACGTGGCCATGATAGAGTTTTACGATCTCGAGTGCCCGCAATGCGCTCTGACCAACCCAACGCTGATTGCCGCGGCCAATCAATATAAGATTCCCTGGATTCGCTACGACTTCCTCATCCCGAACCATATCTGGAGCCGTCAGGCAGCCATCACCGCGCGCTTCTTCGACACCAAGAGCGTGAAGCTGGGCAACGACTATCGCGACTACATCTTCGCCAACCAGATTTCCATCGAAACGCTCCCCGCCCTCAACACTTGGACGCAGAAATTCGCGCAGGCTCACGGTGTCACACTACCAACCGCCGTCGATCCCATGGGCGTATTTGCGGCCAAGATCCAGGCCGACGTCGATCTCGGCCGGCGCATCGGCATTGAGCACACACCCACCATCTTCATCGTTGCCAGCGGCGGCCGCGCTCCGGCTTACACTGAGGTCGTCGACCGCAACCGCCTCTTCCAGACCATCGATGAAGTGCTGGCGGAAGCGAAAAGATAGGGAGTAGTCAGCAGCCAATAGGGAATAGCGGGGAGCCAGTAACTGAGAGCTGGGTCCAGCTTACGACTCCCTATTGGTTACTCCCATTTACTGCTTCCCACTCCCTGTATTTCGATCTTGACCAACTCCTGGCCGCCAGGGGCGACCATGCGGGTTTGCGGTGCGCGCCAGTGATCGATGTAGCTGATGCGATGCACGCAGCCGACGGTGCAGTGCGGCGCGCAGCTCTTGGCGGTCGTGAACTCGCGTTTTATGTCATTACGCGTGTACTCGGCCACGGGCACGCCGGGGAACCCGCGCTGCTGCGAGCAGTAGTGCACCAGGCCGTCTTCGCAGACGTATAAATACCGCGCGCCCGCGCGGCAGCGCCAGTTGTTGGGCCGGCCCTCGACAATGGCTTCCTGGAATTTGTCGAACTGCGCATAGTTCGTCTTTTTGCGATCGGTCATCGCGTGGTAAACGCGCGCCTCATCGGGCAGGAGCGGCTTCAATTGCCCATCGCCGTCGTGGATGATGCCGATGGTCGACTCAAAGCCGAGTTCGAGAGCTCGCTTGCCAATCACGAGCGCGTCGTTGGGATTGCGGATGCCGCCGCCGACTACGGAGTTAATGTTCACGTGGAACTCGGCATATTGCGCCAGCATTTCCAGGCGCTTGTCCAAAGTCTTCAAAGATTTCTTCGACACTTCGTCGGGTTCCAGGTTGTCGATCGAAATCTGCATGTGATCGAGGCCGGCGCGATTCAGCCGCTCAATGCGCTCGGGGCTCAGCAGAAACCCATTCGTGATCATGCCGGCGATGGCCCCTGTTGCGCGCATGCGGCGGATGATGTCGTCGAGATCGGGATGCGTCAGCGGCTCCCCGCCCGAGATGCCGATCATGGCCGTGCCCAGCCGGCCCAGCGCATCAATGCGCCGGTACATTTCTTCGGTTGGGACGGGCTCGCTTACCTTGTCGTACTCGTTGCAATAGGCGCAGCTCAGGTTGCAAAAACGCGTGGGGATGATCTGCACCAGCACGGGATGCGAGGTATCTGCTAGCGCCCGCACCACCATCGCGTACTCGCGCGCCTTACGTTTGGCGGCAATCCACCGTCCTCTGAGCGTCGACCTCCGTGGGGTAGCCATCTGTTCTATTGAAACACGGAAGGGCTGGGACCGGGGACGTAGGGACTGGGGACATCGGGATTCAGCTTTAGTTTCACGCCAAGATCTCCCGAATGGCTTGAGGCCAAAAGGACTTAGCTGCGAGCCGATAGCGCTCGATTGCACCGCTTGACGTCACGCTTATGCCGCACTTGCCGGTCTTCCGCCTGCAACCGGTTGCGGCAGCTCGATCTTGCCCAGCAGAAAAAGGTACCCGGCGATGCCAACCGCAAGGTAAGCGCCGGCGACGGCAAAGGCCCAGGCGTAGGTATGAAACGCCGTCACCAGATATCCCGTGAGAATCGAGGCCGCAATTCCAGAAATCTGCCCGCAGAAATTGATGATCCCGCCCACCTTGCCCACGTCACCGCGCACGGCGATGAGCGAGGGCAGCGTCCAGACGACAGGTGCCGCCGCCGCCAGCCCGCCGATGGAAACGCTGATCCAGACCAGTGCCTGCGTTGCATTTTCAGCGTGAATGGTGCCGAGAATGCCCAACCCGAATGCCGTTCCACCGATCAGTACCACGCGGCGCACCGCGCTCGCATTCCATCCGCGTTTCACGAGGAAGTCCACCAACCAGCCGCCGATAGCAACGTCCGTCACCGTGGCGAAGAGCCAGGGCACGCTCGTGTAAACGAAGGAATGCAACAGATCGATGTGTAGAGCCAAAGACAAATACGCCGGCAACCAGTAGAGCAGCAAGTAAAATACGTAGTTATATGCGCCCATTCCGAGCGCAAGGCCGAGCACCTTGCGTTGCGCGAGAAGAGCCCCAAGCGAAGAGGGTTTTTCTTTGGCTTGGTCCCGCGTGACCTGCGAGTCCTTACCGTCTTCAATGTGAAGGCGCTCGATTTCGGTCAATTCCGGATCTTCTTCGGGATCGCGATAGACGCGCCAGAAGTAGAGAAAATACGCAAAACTGAGAACGCCGGTGAACGCGAAGCTCAGCCGCCAACCCACATGAATCAGTACGATCCCGATCAGCGGCACCCCGATCGCGGAAGCAAACTTTGCCGCCGCATCCGAGAGCGACGTAGCAAAACTGCGTTCGCGCGCCGGAAACCAGAGGCCGATAGCCTTGGCATTGGCGGGAAACGCCGGCGCTTCGCCCACGCCAAGCAGAAGTCGCGCTCCGAAGAAGCCGCTCAGGCTGGGCGCAACGGCGGCTGCAAACGACGCCGCGCTCCAGACAAACGTGCCGGCGCGCTCCACGCGCCTCACGCCGAGCTTGTCGAGAATCACGCCGATGGGAAGCTGGCAAGCGGCATAGGTCCAGTTGTATGCGCTCGAAAGATAGCCAAAGACAACATCGGAGATGCCGAAGGCGCCGATCAAGGCATTGTGCGAGACGGAGAGATTGACGCGGTCAAAGTAGTTGACCAGAATGCCGAGGCCGAGCAGCCACGCAATGCGCCAGCGGCGTCGCGGCAGGCGTGGGTTCTCCTCCATCACAAGGTCTTCTGCCAAGTATCCTCCGTGCAAGTATTCTCCGTGTATAACCGGCACGATTGCATTGGGACATGTTTAATAAATGGCGTAACTAGCTCGCCCGAATCCCTCAGGGGTTGAAACCCCGCAATTTTACTGCCCTTTTCGGCACGACTGAAGTCGGGCCCTTTCACGAAACCATTTACGAAACGCGGTCTAAGAGTTGTTTGGACCAGTGCCGACCTATTGGCGACTAGCAGCTTTCGTCACTCTTCGCCAATGTCTTCGTTCCATACATCAGGATGGGCTGCGATGTAGCCGGCGAGCAACTCCCGGCACTCGCGGCTGTCGAGATCGATCACTTCCACGCCATTCTCGCGCAACCAGTCGAGGCCGCCGGTGAAGTTCTGGCTTTCGCCCACCACCACCATGCCGATGCGGAACTGCCGCACCAGACCGCTGCAGTACCAACAGGGCGCGAGCGTGGTCGCCATCACCAGGTTGCGATAGCTATGCTGGCGGCCGGCGCGACGGAAGGCGTCGGTTTCGCCGTGGATGCTGGGGTCGCCCTCTTGTACACGGCGATTGTGGCCGCGGCTCACCAGTTCGCCCGCGCGCGTGAAGATTGCGGCGCCAATGGGAATGCCGCCCTCAGCCAGGCCCAGGCGGGCCTCGTCAAGGGCGACGGCAAGCATTTTCTCGTAGAGTTCCTTCACAGAAACACTCTAACTCAGCGGGGCTAATGTCCTGTAACTGGAGCTCGCGTCAAAACTACCCTGTCATCCTGGGTACGACAGCACCGCCTTGAACGAACTCCAGATTACGAAGATCATTTATCCGTGCACAGAACGTCGTAGTTGTAGTTGATCGACACCTTCTTGATGGCTGCGGAGAGCTTGGGCAGCTGTAAGGACTTCTCCATTGTGGTATCGCCGGTGATGTTTGCCGATCCGAGGTGGATCACCTTGCCGTCGGCGAGCTCAATATAGATGGGAACGAGCATTTTGAATGCCGGCGGCACGCCTGATTGCGTGAGCTTGATGTGCAGGTTCCATCCGTCACCGCTGGGCGTAGCGTCGCCCTCGAAGTGATAGGCGGGAAGATCGGTGCCGTAGACATACTCGCGGAAGAACCAATCCATTCTGTGATTGCCGTCGAGATCCATGTTGGGAGCCATGTGTTTTTCGACCATGGCCTTGAAGTCCTCGGTGGTCGCGGCCCTGAGGCTGTAGGTGCTCACGAAGTCCTGCATCGTGGCTTTAAAGCGCGCGTCGCCTTCCTGTGGCGTCCACATCATCATGCGGATCATATGCAGGATATAGGCGCCCTTGGGATAAACGAGGGACTGATAAACACTCCAGCCGGTCTTGGGCGAGCTGAGACGCACGCCCATAGTTACCGCGCCCACATCGATGGGCCGGAAACCAAACTGGTTCTTCTGCGTGATCAACTCGCGCTGCTCCTTCCAGAAGTGGAGATAATCGTCGGGCTTGGGCCGCGTCATCTGGAGAAAAATGGAAGCCGAAGTTTGCGCGAAGCCTTCGCTCATCCACTGGTCGCGATAGCCGCGGAAGCCGACGGTCTGGCCCCACCACTGGTGCGCCACTTCATGCGGCGTGACCACGTCCCAATACGTGGCCGCACTGAAGTCACTCAAACCTAGGAAATGCTGCTGAGTCTTATCGAGGAAACCGCAGATGGGCAGGTAGACGAGCATGGGCCAGCTTTGGCCGTAGTCGCAGGCGGACTGCTGCGTGAGAGCGATGTGCGGGAAGGGAAGCGGGCCGAAGTATTGGGTGTAGATTTGCGCGGCTACCTGTCCCTGGCTCAGCTCGTTGGCCAGCATGGGCGTGGTGTCGAGCGAACCGAGGCTCACGTTGGCTGCGTCCAGTTGCTGTGCCAGAGCGGTGAACATGTCCGGCCGTTCTTTGTTGGCGTAAGCGTCGATCGTCAGCTGTCCGCCCAGAGGAGTTCCGATCTTAGTTTCCTTAGTTGCGAATTCGCCCAGGCTGAATCCGACCACGGGAAGCGGCGTCTCCGTCTTCCATTCCGAGGTGGTGATTCTTCCCTCGCTTTTTTCACTCAGCTTGGTTCCCGTGGCGACAATCTGCAGATCCTTGGGCACATGAAAGAGCATGTGGTAGGAAACGTAGTCGCCAAGGCCTTGGCTGGAGTTGGGAAACCAGTTTTCGCGCGCCTCGCCGATGGGATAGTAGTTTTGCCCGCCTTCGTTCAGGATCACATCTTTGCCGCCGTAGGCAATTTTGACGGTGGTAGTTTTGCCTTTTTTGAGCGGCGCGGCGAGGATGACGCCGAAGTTGGGGTCGAGATCCTTGCTTTCCTGCACCCAGTCCAGGGCGTCGCCTTTATCGGTGGTCACTTGGCTGACGCGCAACGTCGGATAGAGGTCGAGTGGAATCACGGTGACGCCATCCTGCTCCGCCTCTACCTCGACGGTGGCCAGGCTGCTAAGGAAACCGTTTTTTTCAATGGAAACGTCGAGGTCCTGGTGGAGAATCTTGTAGGCCGCGTTGTGCTCATTGCCGCTGGCAGTTCTGTTTGCGTACTCTGCCGCGCGATGGAAGGCCAGAGGGATGGTTTCGACTTCGTCTGTCGCGTCCCACCGGAGCAGCGCAACTTCTTCCGGAGCCACCTCATCGATGCCTTGCGGGTCGAAGATGAAATAGAGGTGAGAATCCTTGCTACCATGGATCGCCGCAAAGAAGTACTGGCCCGGAGCCGGACTCAGCACGTCTTCGAGCAAGCGCAGGTCGAGGTTTCCGTAAAGCTTCCTATAGTAGATAGAGCGGCCCTCCTCATTGAAAGACCCTTCGGCGTGATGCCGCAGGAAGTTCTGGAGTTCCTGAGTAGCTTTCGCATACGTTGCGTCTGGCTGGCACGGACCGGTTGAGGCCTTGTGCAGTTCCTCGGCCGTTGAGTCGGTAAAGCGCAGCACCACCTCATCAAAGTCCTCGTCAAACTCTTCGCTCTGCGCGAGGATGGAAAGATTGTGCCGCTCCTCGGCCGTGGGCGGCGTGATGTGCAGGTGGCCTTCGCCTTTGAAAATTGCGCCCGTGACTTTGCCGTTCACCTGGCCGTAGAACGCGAAACTGCCGCTGTGGAAGGTAAAGATGGCGGCGTCGCGCTTGAGCACGAAGTCTTTGACGCTGACGCCCTCGCCGCCCGGAAGCAAACCGCGCAGTTGCTGATAGTACGCGTTCGCGTTGGGCGCGCGTTGCGCGAAAAGTGGATAAATGCAAACCGTGGCAACCAGAAGGGCGGCCAAAAAAGACAGACGGACGCGAAAGTTCATAGAGACTCCGCTTGAGGAGTTTTGCTGTGCAACCACTATAGTCGAGAAGCTTGGATGGAGCGATGAAAAACTCGAAAGGAGGGTCAGGACGCGCGACTCAGTTTGAGCAAGAGCCTTTCTCAGGGGTTCTTGATGGCCGCATTTCTCGTGTCCCAAACCCGAGCAATCTGCATCGTTATGGGGTAGCTCCATGCTGCAGCAGTACTTGCGCGGTGGCTGCCTGATGGGCATCGTATGCGCCGCGCAAAGGTGTACAGCCTAAGCGCGTCCTCGCTTTCAAATCCGCGCCGTGGGCGATCAGCAGTTCGGTCATCTCCACGTGCCCCCTTGCGGCGGCCCAGTGCAGCGGTGTGTTGTCATCCTTGTCTTTGGGATCTAACTCAGCTCCATGCGCGAGCAGGAATCTCGCGGCATCCATCCTGTTATCATTTGCAGCCCAGTGCAGCGGCGTATCTCCGGCATCCGTGCGCGCGTTGATCTCCGCCCCGTGTGCGAGAAGAACCTCGGCGACCTCCGTCCGATCGTGATCGGCCGCGGAGTGCAAAGGCGTAAACCCGTGCACGTTGCCAGCGTTGACCTTGGCTCCGTGCTCCAGGAGCAGCGTCGCAACCTCAACCCACCCATCGGCAGCAGCTCCATGCAACGGAGTCGAGCCGTCCTTGGCGCGGGTGTTGACGTTGGCGTTGTGAGCAAGCAGAAGCGCAACCACATCGGTTTTCCCGGCCCACGCTGCCGTATTCAAAGGCGAGTATCCATCGTGGTCTCGGGCCTCGATATTCGCGCCGTGCTCAAGCAGGAAACGCACGACATCGGTGTCACCCTTGAATGCCGCGCTGTACAGCGGCGTGGTTCCATCCTGGTCGGGTGTGTCTACGGCCGCGCCGTGTGCGACGAGGGCCTGAAGGGTCCCGGTCTGCCCATTGAACGCCGCGTAGTACAGGGGTGTCCAGCCGCGCGAGTCGCGACATTTGACCAGGCCAGGCTGAGTTTCGAGAATTGATTCCGCATCGGAGACTTGACCGCTCGCTGCCGCTTGCTGCAGCGCGTCGCAGGGGCCACTGGCTGCGCTTGCGCTCCCGGATTGGGCATCTCGCGGAACATCCGGTGAGTTTCGCGCCGTAGAACTGGGCTGTTCGAGCGGGAGGCTCCACGGAATCCGGTTCCACGGGCTGCCGGGGTCATTCAGCAGTTTCTGGTAGATTGCCCGCATCTGCTGGCCATCGATCCTGGTTTGGCTCAAAGACCAGAAATCACGGCCAACAAGATAGTTCTCTCCGAATTCTCTCCATGAAGAGAATGTCTGCTGAAGAATCTGCGCTGCGTGCATCACGCGCGGCCAGGCTTCTTCTTCAGATATGTATCCGGAGGAGACGCCCCAGCGACACAGATTGATGTAACGGGCGTAGTCCCATCCCGTGAGACTCTGCGCACCGTATTTCTCGTAATAACGGTGTGCCATCGTAACGCTGTTTGCGTCCTCTGCGTTAAGGTGCTGGACTGCGCTCGACAATTCGTCCGGTGACAGGTTCGCGGTGCGCGCTCCAAGTGTAGAGAACAACTGCCGGTGGCCGCCCTCGTCAATCCATTGAAGCGCCTGCAGAAATTCGTCGCGGTTCCCAATGTCCCACCAATTCTGCAGCATATTTCTTACTCCTAAGGCGCTGTCATTGGAAGAGAGGGTGTCGAGAGGCTCGCGATCGAAGGTTGCAAGGATGGCGGAAGCTGCAATCGCCCAGCGCTGTTGCGCGCGCGACGGCGTTCCATTGTTCGAGGATTGGTAAACCGGGGTGGACACCTCTGCCCCTGGCCCGCCTGCGGCCGTGTTGGAGGCACTCTGCCGGTCGAGCCCATCGCAGCGAACGTAGCCGAGTTTCTCTGCGCTGTCAACGCTCGCAACCTTGCACCACGCCCCGCCGGAATTTGTCACCGAGAACGTAATTTGCACCGATTCGCCGGGCGCAAGTGTTCTGACGACATCGCTGTCTGCTGACGTCTCCGCATATACGGTGAGAGGGGCCGATTTCACAGTGCCCCGTTCTCCCTGAGCCCATAGCAAATTCGGAGCCACGGCAAAGAGTACACCTGAGAGAACCAGAAATGCGGATGCGTACGAACGCCGATACGCAGTCATTGGGACCTCTCTAAAGAATTCGGAGCAATGGGATCGATTTCCCGTTCATATTAACCTATCTCCCGGTCCGTGGTTGAAGTATTGTGGTGGCCGAGGGAGCGTCCTAAGCACAAACGACTTCCGCAAGTGGGGCGCGTGATGCGACAATTCTCCCGACGGGGCCATGCCGTTTGATCTGGCCTGTGAACCGGGGCTCTCTCCCAATTTCTCTGCAAGGGCATGGAACAAAGAGTGGAGTACGGGCGAAGGATTTCGGCAACGGATCAACAAATAAGGCTCTGCCCGGAGGAGAAGCATCGCATGAAACGCGTTTTGATCTGTACCGGTTTACTCTTTGCCGCAACCACGCTCTTTGCCCAAATGAAGCCGCCTTCTGGCCCGCCCAAGAGTCCGCCGGCCACTGCATCGGCAAGCATCGGCGGCAAAACCGTCACCGTTACCTATAGCTCGCCCCGCGTGAAAGGCCGAGAGGGCAAGATCTTTACCAAAGACGGACTGATCGGCCACGATCCGCATTACCCGGTATGGCGCGCGGGCGCGAACGCGGCTACCACGCTCAAAACCGATGGCGACATCATGATCGGCGACCTGCACGTTCCCGCAGGCACGTACACACTGTTCGTCGACATCTCCGACCCGGCGCAATGGGTGCTGATCGTGAGCAAAGCGACCGGCGAATGGGGACTGTCCTACGATCCCGCGCAGGACCTGGGCAAAACGCCAATGCAAATGTCGAAGCCGGCGGCAATGGTGGAGGACCTCACCTACACCCTGACCGACGCTGGCGGCGGCATGGGTACCTTGACGCTGGCGTGGGAAGACATGAGCGCGTCGGTGCAGATCATGGCGCACTGAGGGCTTTATACCAAGGGCGGGTTCATTTCGGGATCTCCAACATCCAAAGAGAAGGCGGCATTTGCTGAAAGTTTGCCGCCTTCTCGTTAAAATGAATGAAGTGGAAGATCTCCCGCCGGAAAGGTAAAGAAACTTGCCCCTATATCCCTATCTCTGCACGCAATGTGGCCATCGCTTTGAGAAAATTCAGAAATTCGGCGCTGAGCCGGAAATGGCCTGCCCCAAGTGCGGCGGCACGCTGGAGCGCACGCTCACCGCGCCAGGCCTCAACTTCAAGGGCGCGGGATGGTATGTGAACGACTACGCCCCCAAGAGCGCCAGTTCCAGCGCAAGCTCGGGCGGCGGTACTTCCTCAGATTCCTCACCGACCGAAAAGAAAGCTTCACCCGAGACCAAGATTGCATCCGCGAGCGGCGGCAACAGTGACTCGGTAGCATCTCCCGCTGCTTCCATGCCGGCTACGGTTTCGGGCACGACAAAAAACTAAACCCGAGCGGTACAGGCGTTACTGCGTCTTTGCGTTGGGCGGCCTCGCCCGCTCCGTTTCAATTGCCGTATGCGCTCGCTGCCGAAGAGCAAGAGCAGAATCGGACTGCCGCGGCCGTTTCTATAATCGACATATGCCTCAACACATCGGAATCGTCGCGTGCTCTGCCGAAGGCGCGGCGCTTTGTTATCGCACCATCTGCGCGGAAGGCGCGGAGATTCTTGGGCCCCACGCGCATCCTGAAGTCACAATGCATACGCCTTCCTTTGCCCGCTACATGGAACTGATCGAGCGCGGCAATTGGCAGGGCGTGGGTGAAATCATGCTTGCGTCGGCGCGGATACTGGCGGGGGCCGGCGCCGATTTTCTCATCTGCCCCGACAACACGATCCATCAAGCGCTGCCTCTGATCGAAGCGCGGTCGCCGCGCTCCTGGCTGCACATTGCAGAGGTGGTTGCAGCGACGGCGTCCGAGCGCGGATTCCGTCGGATGGGAATTACGGGAACGCGGTGGCTAGTCGAGAGCGAGGTCTATCCGGAAAAGCTTGCGGCGTGCGGCATCGCATCGCTGCGCCCCAACGCCGAAGACCGCGAAGAGATCAACCGCATCATCATGGACGAGCTGACCTACGGCATCTTCAAGCCTGAAGCGATTGCGGCGTTTCAGCACATTATTGGACGCATGAAGGCGGAGGGTTGCGACGCGGTGGTTCTGGGTTGCACGGAGATTCCGCTGCTTATGAACGACACAAACTCGCCGCTGCCAACGCTCGACTCCACGCGCCTGCTGGCACGGGCCGCGCTGCGCAGGGCCACGCAGGGCGCAATAACGCGGTGATTGCATCGCAATCGCCCCGGAACGCTACCATAGTTGCTGATGCTTCTCGATCCCATTCCGTCGCCCCTAGAGCACGCCGATTTCGCCGCTCTCGAGTGGGAGCCACTGCTGGCTCTGGTGGCCGCGTCCGCCGCGTCGCCTGTAGGCCGCGAGGCGATTCTCGCACTGCAGCCGTCGACCGATAAAGAGTGGCTGGGCCGGCAGCATCTATTGGTGACCGAGGTGCGGTTGCTGCTCGAGGAGCAGGTATCGATTCCTCTCGGCGGCCTGTTCGATCCCACGCAACTGGCCGCCAAGGCGCAGATTGAAGGCGCAGCGCTGGAAGCGGCAGAGCTGCAGAGTGTAGCGCGGCTTGCCAACGACGTTGCATCCTGGCAAGCGCTGCTGCGCGAGCCGCCCATGCGGCTGGTCGGTAAGCTGCCGGGATTGTCGGAGCTATCGGCAGCGCTCACCACCAGTCTGCGGCCGCTCGCCGAATCGATTGAGCGCAAGATTCAGCCTGATGGATCGCTCGCCGACGATGCTTCGTCGGAGCTCAACCGCATTCGTCGCGAGCAGGAACGCCAGCAGCGCTTGATTGAGGAAAGTCTGCGATCGGCGCTACGCAAACTCACAGGCGAAGGCTCCACGCAGGAAGATCTGATCACCATTCGCGGCGAGCGCTTCGTGATTCCCGTGCGCGCTGAGCTAAAGCGGCGCGTGACGGGCGTGATTCACGGAGCCAGCTCCTCGGGGCAGACGGTGTATGTAGAACCGCTCGAGACCATTGAGCAGAACAACGAACTGGTGCGGCTCATCGAGGAGGAGCAGGAAGAGATTCATCGCATCTTTGTCGCGCTCACGCGGCAGGTCGGCGGTTATGCGCACAGCCTGGTCGAGGGCGCGCGAGTCTTGGCGCTCGTAGATAGCCTGCTGGCCCGCGCCCGCTTCGCACGCCAGTTTGACTGCGTGGGGCCGACTTTTGGAGCAGAGTTGTTGTCTGTCAAGGAAGGCCGCCATCCGCTCCTTGAGAAGCGGCTGCGGGCGACGGGCGGTCAGGTCGTTCCGCTGGACCTGGAGCTGACGGCCGATGAGCGGCAGCTGATCATCAGTGGGCCCAACACGGGCGGCAAATCGGTGGCGTTGAAGACCGTGGCGCTGCTGGCGATGATGGCGCAGGCGGGGATTCCGGTTCCCGCCGCGGCCGCGAGTTTTCCGGTGTTCGCCGCGTTCCTCGCCGACATCGGCGATGCGCAGTCGATCGAAGCGGCGCTGTCGACATTCTCCGCGCACATCACGAATCTCGACCGGTTGTCGCGGATTGCGGACGAGCGTTCGCTGGTGCTGCTCGATGAATTGGGATCGGCTACAGATCCCGAAGAGAGCGCGGCACTTGCAGTTGCCGTGGCCGCGCATTTTCTTAGATGCCGAGCGTGGACGCTGATCTCGACGCATCACACTTCGCTCAAGGTCTACGCGGCGAACACGCCGGGTGTGCGGAACGCAGCCGCCGGAGTGGACGAAAAGACGCTGGTTCCGAATTACCATTTTCGCCTCGGCGTGCCGGGCGCGTCTGCGGGCATCCAGACGGCGGAACGGCTGGGGCTCAACGCGGCGATCATCGCCGCCGCGCGTGAGCGCCTCGGGTCGCAGCAGGCCGATATCGCGCGCTTCCTCGACAAATTGCATAATGAATTAGCGCAGCTCGAAGTGGAGCGGAAGGCGGCACGTGAGCAACAGTACGAGCTCAATCAGGAGCGAAAGAAGCTGGAGCGCAAGGGCGACGTGGAGGTGCGCAACCGCGTGCGCGAGCTCGAGGGCAAGCTCGCCTCGCTGATGAAGGAGTTCGAATTTCAGATGCGCGAGAATGTGCAGGCCATCGAAGACCGCGCGGCGCAACAGAAATTGTCGAAAGAAGCCGAGCGGCGCATCCAGAGACTGCGGCACGAGTTCCAGGAGAGTTTCAATCAAACCGTCGTCGCGCATCGCACCGGCGCAGATCAAGGCGATGCCAATGCGCAACCGCACGTTTTGCGGCATATCGCTCCCGGAGATCGCGTGCTCATCAAATCGATGGGTAAAGTCGGTGAGGTACAGCGCGAAATTGAGAAGGATCTCTTCGAAGTGGCGTTGGGGCCAATCAAAATGCGCGTAAAGCGCGATGAGTGCTCTGCGCCCTCAGGTCTCGGAGATTTCGGGCAAGGGAAGCCCGGGCAGACAAGAATTGACCCACTCGCCGCGGTACGCCGTCAAAAGGGCGTGCATGTTACCGTGACCAGCGCCAACACCGACGACATGCGTACGGAGATTAATCTGATTGGCCGCACGGTAGACGAGGCGACCGACGAGCTTGAAAAGTATCTCGACCGTGCATTTCTCGCTGGCTTGCCGAAGGTGCGCGTGATTCACGGCCACGGCGCCGGGATTCTGCGCCGCGGCGTGCGCGAGTTTCTGAAGGGCCATCCACATGTAGCGGGAATCGAAGAGGCTCCACAGAACGAGGGCGGGCAGGGGGCTACGCTGGTGGAGTTGAGGCAGTAATTACGAGCTGTGCTCTTAGCCCTCAGTCGAGTCAATTCGTCTTAGCTATCCAGGCACGATGATTCCGCGTTTGCGCAGGAATTCAAACGCCTCTTTAACGTTCCGTTCGACGTCCACAACACATCGGCTCCTTACACCCTCGAAAACTTGTTCTCCAATGTCCCCAAGCCCGAGAAGAATCGAGAACACAATATGGTTGGAGACCTTCAACAACTCGAGATACTTCGTCAGATATTCGACATAGAGCGGCAAGAGGTCGTGGTCGCCGGTACAGGTCAGGACATTGATAAATGCTCCGACAAAGTGTGGATCGGAATTGCGGGAAAGTGCCTGCAAAGCTGCTTCCCGAAGCTCATTTCGTTCAGAAAGGCTGACCTCTTCACGGTCGATTTCCTCGAATCCGCTGTGGAAGCCAGAAGAATCAGCCTTGCGGATTAGATCGCTGGTCATCCAGATCCAGTCCTTGATGTCGTCGATGTCCTTCGAATCGCGAATCTTTTGCACTATGCGTGAGGTTAATTCGCCCATGCGAGGATTGTCGCTCATCCCTAGGCACGATGCCAACCAAGAAAAAACAGGCTCTACTGATGGCGCCGGGGCGCGAAGCGCGGCTGCCCCACCGCAGGTGGTCACGCCATCGCTTCGCGGCCCATCGGCTCGAAGACCAACTGATTCGATTTGCGGTCGACGTCGATTTTGACGTGGGCGCCGTGCAGGACTTCGCCGTCGAGGATCTTGATTGCCAGCGGGTCCTGCACCATGCGCTGCAACGCACGCTTGAGGGGACGCGCACCGTAGGCCGTGTCGGAGCCTGCGGTGAGGATCAGTTGCCGCGCCGGTTCGGTGAGTTCGAACGAGATGGCCCGGTCTTCGAGCAGCTTGCGTACTTCGTTCAGGCGCAGCTCGAGAATCTGACTCAACTGCGCATTGCCCAGCGCCTTGTAAATCACGATGTCGTCCACGCGGTTGAGGAACTCGGGACGAAAATGCTCTCGCAACGTGCGCATCACGCTTTCGCGCGCCATGTCGAAATCATGCTCGGTCTTGAGCGCCTCGCCGGCAAGCAGGGCCGCGCCCAGGTTAGAAGTCATGATGAGCACCGTGTTTTTAAAGTCAACTGTCCTGCCCTTGGCATCGGTCAAACGGCCGTCGTCCATCACCTGCAACAGCACGTTGAAGACATCGGGGTGCGCCTTTTCAATCTCGTCGAAGAGAATCACCGCGTAGGGCCGGCGATGGATGGCTTCGGTCAACTGGCCGCCTTCGTCGTAGCCCACGTAACCTGGCGGCGCGCCGATCAAGCGAGCCACGGCGTGTTTCTCCATGTACTCGCTCATGTCGATGCGCACCATGGCCTGCTCGTCGTCAAACAGGAACTCAGCGAGCGCGCGTGCAGTCTCGGTTTTTCCCACGCCGGTCGGTCCTAGAAAAATGAACGAACCAATGGGGCGCTTGGGATCGCTCAGGCCGGCGCGCGAACGGCGAATGGCGTTAGCGACCACGCTGAGCGCGGCGTCCTGACCGATGACGCGTTCGCGCAAACGGTCTTCCATCCGGACGAGTTTCTTCACTTCGCCCTCCAACATACGACTGACGGGAATGCCCGTCCATTTGGAGACGATTTTTGCGATGTCTTCCTCGTCGACCTCTTCTTTCAGCATGCGTGCGACGCCAGCCCCGTCTTTGCCAGCTCCATCCTGCGCGGCGTTCAGCTTTTTCAATTCTGCGTCGAGCTTGGGCAATTCACCGTACTGGATCTGGGCGGCGCGTTCGAGCTGGCCCTTGCGCGTCTGCTCCTCCATTTCAAAGCGGAGGGCCTCGATCTTCTTTTTCAACTCGCCGATGCGGTTGATGGCGTCGCGCTCTTTCGTCCAGCGGGCGCGAAGGCTCGTAGTCTGCTCCCGTAGGTTGCCGATCTCGTGCTCCACCGCTTTGAGCCGCTCCTTACTATTGGAGTCGGTTTCGCGCTTGAGTGCGGCGCGCTCGATTTCAAGCGATGTCGCTTCGCGCTCCAGTTGATCGATCTCGGTGGGCACGGAGCCGATCTGAATAGAGAGCGATGCGGCGGCCTCATCTACAAGATCGATGGCCTTGTCGGGAAGAAAGCGGTCGCTGATGTAGCGGTGCGAGAGCGTGGCCGCAGCCACGATGGCCGCATCCTTGATGCGCACATTGTGGTGCTGCTCGTAGCGGTCTTTCAGGCCGCGCAGAATGGCGATCGTGTCTTCTACATTGGGTTCGCCCACGTAGACGATTTGAAAACGGCGCTCGAGGGCTGCGTCTTTCTCGATATATTTGCGGTACTCGTTGAGCGTGGTAGCGCCGATGGCGCGCAGCTCGCCGCGCGCCAGAGCCGGCTTGAGCATATTGCTGGCATCAATAGCCCCCTCGGCCGCGCCAGCCCCAACAATCGTGTGCAACTCATCGATGAAGAGCACGATTTGACCGTTCGATTCCTCGATTTCTTTCAGGACGGCCTTGAGACGGTCCTCAAACTCGCCGCGATATTTTGCGCCCGCCAACATGGAGCCGAGATCAAGCCCAATCACGCGCTTGTCGCGCAGGCTTTCGGGCACGTCGCCCGAGACAATGCGGCGGGCCAGGCCTTCGACGATGGCGGTTTTGCCCACGCCGGGCTCG
Source organism: Occallatibacter sp. (assembly GCA_049521075.1). Lineage (GTDB taxonomy): Bacteria > Acidobacteriota > Terriglobia > Terriglobales > Acidobacteriaceae > Telmatobacter. The sequence goes on along the minus strand of JBEKPD010000011.1, from coordinate 6,569 downwards.
CCGATGAGGACCGGATTGTTTTTGGTGCGGCGACTCAGCACCTGGATTACGCGGCGAATCTCCTCGTCGCGGCCGATGACGGGATCGAGCTTGCCGCGGCGTGCGAGATCGGTGAGGTCCTTGGCGTATTTTTCTAGCGCCTGGAATTTGGCCTCGGGATTCTGGTCGGTGACGCGTTGCGAACCGCGTACGGCGGTGAGCGCCTTGAGAATAGCGTCGCGGGTGGCGCCGAGAACAACCAGGGCATCGTGCGCAGGATCGTTTTTGAGGCCGGCAATACCGAGAAGTAGGTGTTCGGTCGAGACGTATTCGTCCTTGAAGTTGGTGGCTTCGCGAAAGGCCTGCTCAAGTGCCTTGTTCAGCGCCTGGCTCATTCCGGGTTGCGCAGCCGCGCCCGCCACGCGAGGCAGTTTTTCCTCGCTCTGGTGTAACTCGTGCGCAAGACGTTCTGTCGGCGCACCGATCTTCTCAAGCACGGCGGGGATCACACCCTCGCGGTCCTCGACGAGCGCCAGCAACAAGTGCACAGGTTGCAGCTCGGGATTGCCCAGCTCGGCAGCGCGCGTCTGCGCCTGCTGGATCGCCTGCTGCGATTTCACGGTGAACTTTTCCCATTGAATGGCCATAAAGGCAGCTCCTAGCGGCTAGCTTCTAGCTTCATCCTGCTGGGAGCTAGAGTCCAGTCCGTTTTCAAAAAAATTGCTTCGGTCTTTCCCTTGATAAAAATAGATGCGCCGGGGACTGATTTATCCCTCGGCGCTTGAGAGTGCTCGCCGCCAGCCCGATCATGGAATCGCCAGCAGCTTGAAGCTCGTTACTGCCGTCAGGCAGCGATATTCACCTTGATCTGCTTGGGTTGAGCTTCGGGCTTCTTCTTGAGCTCAAGCTTCAGCACGCCGGCCTCGTACTTGGCGTCAATGCTTTCAGTGTCGACGGTCGAGGGCAGCGTAAAGGCGCGGTAGAAGCTGCCGTAGCGGCGCTCGATGCGGTGGAAGTTTTCTTCCTTCTCCTCGGTCGCGAACTTGCGCACGCCCTTGACGGTGAGGGTGTGATTTTCCACGCTCACGTCCAGATCTTTCTCTGCGATGCCGGGCACTTCAAGCTTGAGGACGACCTTCTTTTCGTCCTCATAAACGTCAACGGCGGGCACAAAGCTGGCTGTGGTTAAAGAGCTTTCGTTCTCGTTGTTCAGGCTGCCGAACAGAGAGTTCATGCGGTTCTGCAGAGCAACGACTTCACGGAATGGGTCCCAACGTGTGATTGCCATAACTCAATTCCTCCTGATGAATCCAAGGTTTTGTGGATGAGGCGGGAGGTTAGCTCACCGCCGCTCAATCCATCTGATGAAACTATAGCACGAATGATTCATAAAATATGAGTGCATTACGCTAATATTTTTGATATTAACGGATATTATTCCTTTTAAAAGCTTTAGTTTGATCACTACAGCCTGCGAGAAAGCGCGTCAATCCGTCCTAGCAGGAAAATTGTGGGCGAAGTTGGGTTTGGGTGGGCCCGAGGAAGCCCACAAGCGGCAGTAATCCTGCGCATCATAACCGGGAACGCTGTCGCGGTTCGCTATAATCTCTTCATCTGGAAAATTGAGTTAAAGTCTGGCCAAGGAGGAAGTATGTCTTTGCGTAATCTTGTCTTTGCATCATTGTTTGCTTTACCGCTGGGTCTTTGCGCGGCTCAATCCACAGCTACGAAGCCAGTCGAGCCCTCCTCAGTCGGCGTAATTTACCGTCTCGATCCATCCACCGCGGAGTTGAAGCCCCTGCCTGACGAAGCATGGAAACAGAGTGTACGCTCGGTGGGTTTAATGACGGCAAATGACTAGGCGGAAGTGAAGGGGGAGCGGTCCTCCTTACGTATCCGGGCGAATGAAAATATTGTTTTTGTATTTAAAACCGGCAGTCCGGAGAAAGTCTCTCTCTACCGTTTTTTACAGAAGGGCAAGAACAGGCGCTTTGATTACGAGTCGCACAACCAACGTCATGGTGAGGGGCCAATCAAAGGTCTGCCCGTTGAAGTGACAACTTACGGAGAGAGATCGTACAAATTGGTCTCAAGCTCCGCACTTGCTCCCGGCGAGTACGCGATCATTGTTGCGGATGAGGTCTATACGTTTGGCATCGATCAATAGCGCCGGCACCAGCATTGGACATTCCCATTCCCATCCTGCGGCTTTTTCCCTTGGGGACGGGAACACGATCTTGAATCGCGTGGCCCTATTTCCTGACCTCTTCCGTCTCCCTTCTACAATCAAGTACAAATGACGCCTCTTTCCGGCCTCCTCGCAACTATCAACTGGCATTTTGTGTGGCTCGTGGTGGCCGCGTTTCTGGCCGGCGTGCTGAATGCCGTGGCTGGCGGGGGATCGTTTCTCTCGTTTCCAGCGCTGCTGGGCATGGGGATCCTCCCGGTTCAGGCCAATGCCACGAATACTGTGGCCATCTGGCCGGGTCAGTTGACTTCTATCGCCGCGTATTGGCCGGATGTGCGGAAGAATTTGCACGCCGCAGTGCTGATGGGGCTTGCCGGACTGCTTGGCGGCACGGTTGGCGCTCTGGTGCTGCTGAACACGCCGCAAAAGACGTTCATGCATCTGGTGCCATGGCTGTTGCTCTTTGCCGCCACGACATTCGCCGTGAGCGGCCCCGTGACGCGCGCTCTAGAGCGGTTGAAGTTGAAGCGCCACGCGCGCGCCGGAGCAGTCGAAACGCACGCGCCGCGCCGTTTGCCGCTTTTTCTGGCGACAGTCGTGGTGAGCCTTTACGTGGGTTACTTTGGCGCGGGCGCGGGCTTCCTTTTTATGACGCTGCTCGGGCTTCTCGGCTACGAAGACATCCACGCCATCAACGCGCTGAAGGTGGTTGCCAATCTATTGGCCAACGGCATTGCTTTTGCGATCTTCATTGTGCAGGGCCAAGTTGTGTGGCGTTTTTGCCTGGCGGCGATGGTCGCGGCGGCGATCGGCGGCTACGCTTCGGCGAGCATGGCGCGGCGCGTTCCGCAACCGGTGCTGAGAGGACTTGTGGTGGTGATCGGGCTGACGATGGCGGCGTGGTTTTTCTGGAGGAACTCTTAATGCTGGCCCTGTTTCCTGGTTCACGGGCCGTCTTCGACACGATCGGCTCTTGTGCCGCCGTTTGCACTACGATTTCTTTTTTGCCGCAGCTGCTACATGTCTGGCAACGCAAGTCGGCCGACGATATTTCGTTGACGATGTTTCTGTTGTTCAGCTTTGGAGTTTTCTGCTGGCTTGTCTATGGAATCGGAATCGGCTCGGGGCCGATTGTCGCGGCCAACGCGGTGACGCTTGGTTTGGCTTTGGCGATTCTCTTCCTCAAGCTGCGCTTTAGCCGCACCAAGCCGTAGAGCGGCAACGAGGCGTTCCCTAACTTCCGCAGCAGAATCTCCGCCCATGGAAGCGGTGAACGATAAACTGTACTCATGAGCCACGAAGGCATTCGCATCGCACCGAAGGAAGAACAGACACAGGAAGAGGCACGCAACCAGCCGCTGCCGAAGATCGCTGTGACGCCGGAGAAGGTGCGCGTGCTGATGACCGAAGGCAAGGGCCTGGAGATCGATTGGGTTGACGGCCACAGGAGCGCTTGGGGCTTTGCCTGGTTGCGCGACGCTTGTCCTTGCGCGACGTGCGTGGATGAGCGTGCGAAGGAAGACCGCAAACCCGGCCAGCCGAAGCCCAAGCCAGCGGCTCTCTTGCCCATGTACACGGCGCCGCCGAAGCCGGCGAGCGCGCATCCGGTTGGCAGATACGCCATCCAATTCAACTGGGCTGACGGCCACTCCGGCGGGATCTATTCGTGGGAGTATTTGCGCCGCGTTTGCCAGTGCCAAGAGTGCATGTTTAGAGCGAAAGCAGAGTAGATTTTCCCTGTTGGGTTTCGTGCGAGGTCGCCGCTCCTGCGGGCGATGATTTTCGAGCTCAAGGCGCTTCAGCTTCCGCACCAAATCGTCCACAGTTTCACAGAAACACAGAAACTGTGAGCCTGGAGGATTTTGCGTGTAAGTTGTTTATGTTTCTGCTGTTTGCAGGCTCCACAGTTTCACAGCCCGTTTTTTGCGATTTATATAGGGGGTGGGTGGTGAAGCCGCTGGCTCCTTGCCTATACCAGGGGTAGTGGTGGTGGAGGGATGGCGGCGGAGGCGCATAGGGGGGAGGGGGGTAGGGACCGAGGAGCAGGGACACAGGGGACGAGGGAACAAGGGAACAAGGGAACAGGGACCCACTCACTCGCCCTGATCACTGGTTCTATTGTGCGCCGGGAGGGGGAAATTATCTGCAAAACGGCGGCGGGGAATTTTGGGGTGGATTGTGTTGGGTGTGGGATGGGCGGTTTCGGGACCGATTCCGCAGGAGTCTCCCCGGTCCGCAAGAGCGAGGGATCCTTCGACTTCGCTCAGGACGGGCACCGTCGGGGTGGTTTTTGGGGCGTCGAGACCGGGGCCACTCGCCCTACCTGACGGGGGGCAAAAACACGAAGGCCCGAATCGCTGGTCTTTTGGGCGGGACACGAAACGGGCCGTGGCGGGCTTGCTTTGTGCTGGCCGACCCTGGTTTGCGCCAGGGGGCGATATGGAGAGATACCGCCGGATGGTCTAGCAGGTGTCTTATAAGCTCCGACGGGTAGCCCACGGGTTCGAGTCCTGTCTCCCCGCGCACTCACTGTATTACAATCCGGGGTAAATTTTACTGCTTCTTTGCGGCCTTGGCTGTGGTTCCTGCGGGCATACTTGATTTGTCTTCCACTACCCGCTCATCTTTGATGACTCCTGGCAGATGTTTTGATGCACAGGATGTGCTGATCTCCAAGAAGCGAACTAGCTTGCGAATGTGGCCGTTTTCCACGGGGTCGTGCTTTGGAAACGTGCGATAAACTTTGCCCCCAAATTGAATCACCCGGCTATGATTCGCGAGGCGAATCGTGTAGCCGGGTGCACATCCATCGAGCATCTTGATAACAGCTGAAAGATGTGTGGAAGCGGACATTACGCAGCTTTGGCGAGTGAGTCTTGGATGTTGTTGGTTGGCTTCAATTTCGACTTGTCCAATTTCTCAAGACGGGTTACCTGGATACGTAACTCATATTCCCCGGACCGTTTCCGGGGCATGCTTTTGAAGGGATCGGTTACGGATTGTTCATTCCTGCGAAGAATTTCTAGAGCTTCGTCCCAACGGGCGCTTTCTTGCTTATCTTCTGTGTAAAAATCCTTCACTGCCGTGTGGAATTGCACGAACCCCTTACACTCTTCGGCGATGTCGAAAAGTGCTTCCTTATACCTGTTTCGGAAATCGATGAACGCTTCATTTGGTGTCGCGCCTGAACCCGCAAGAGCACCAGGACACGCCCCATACATCCACCATTTTCCGTCTTCCTGTTCCATGACAGCTTTGCCAGTCACGACTATGCCTGCGAGGAATCCGCAGCCTGTGACTACATCCTGTAATGTGAACACGAGCGGGTGGAGATGTATCAATTCACTCATGTTTCTCCCCAGCCTTCCGGTTACTGTTTGGTTTGTTCTTCGGCACATGCCGAAAAGACTTTACACACTGAGGGAACGATAGCACGCAAAATTCCCCCTTGTCGCTGTTTTCTGTCTCTGTCAAGTATAAATTTAATTGAGCAGCAGTTTTCGACATGTGAGATGTAGCACACATGCCCAAAAAGTCGCAGATCCCCGCGCCCACAACGACTTTGATGCCCAGAACCGGAAAAGGTAACAGCTCCATCCCGGCACTGTTAGTGTGTCACAGCGGTTAGTCTGTGCCAAGTGAATAACATGCACGCAGTAGTAACTAGCAACCATAGAGTAGAAGAACTGACAGAGTGGACAGATCGCGTGGCCCTGGGGGCAGCTCATAGAACGATTGTGCGCCCAAAGCAGGAAATTATCTGCAAATCGGTGGGCGTGTTTTACAGTTTGTTTTGAATGACTTACGGGGAAATCAGACGGGAGGGGGTTGAAGAGCGAGGAGTTAAAGTTCGTGCTGCTGCTTCAACTACTTTCGCTCCTCAAAACCATGCTAGCGAATTCAAGGGAAATAGCCTGCAAGATCACGCTGAGGCCTATCTATCTGAGGGGAAAGGATGGTATAGAAACGTGGAGGCGGCGAATGCTTGACACAGGGCGTAGAGCGGCTTTGCGGGGGACAGCTAGAGAGGATTGCGAGGTGGGAGTCTTTGGTCGGAAAGCCGTTTCCCGGGACCGATCCTGTAGGAGTCTCCCCGGTCCCTCGCTTTTGGGGACCGGGGTGGGAATCTTCACGTCTCCCGAACCATCCCGAAGGGGGAGTATTGTCAACATGCATGAAAGGGTGCATGAAAGGCGAGCGCATCCGTTATCAGCAGACGGGGGAGTTTCACTTCCTCACGTTCAGCCGTTTCCGACGTCGGCCATACCTGACGGCGGTCGCGGCGATGGAGGTTTTTGAGGATGCGTTGGAGCGCGTTCGGCTGCGTTATCTCTTTGCAGTCGCTGGTTACGTGGTCATGCCGGAGCACGTGCATTTGCTGGTCAAAGTTGTCCGTGGGGGG
>JBEKPD010000010.1:0-87814 GCA_049521075.1 Occallatibacter sp. | reverse complement strand
ATACGGCAAAATCTTGGATACCAAAACCATCACCGCGATGCTATCGGCCCTTCTGCGGGCGTTGTAGCGCGATTCGACTTTCCCCGAGTGCGGCATTAAACGTTTTTCAACAAGTTCCTAGAGGTGCTTGTCGAAGATTTCGAAACGGCCGCGGCCCGCCTGCTTGGCGCGATACATGGCCAAGTCGGCGTCGCGGAGAAGCTGATCGGGCGTAGTGTGCTCGGGTCCCGCCATAGCGGCGCCGATGCTGACGCTGGCGTGGACGACATTTCCGAAAATGTCAAAGGGCCGTTCCAACTCGCGCAGGATGCGCGCGGCAACAGCCCCAAGATCGTGGGCAGGGAAGATGTTTTCGACCAGCACGGCAAACTCGTCGCCGCCCAGGCGTGCAGCCGAGTCCTGAGGGCGCAACGAGGCGCGAAGACGTCCGGCGATCAACATCAGCAGAAGGTCGCCCGCGGCGTGTCCAAGAGTGTCATTGATGGCCTTGAAGTTGTCCAGGTCCAGATAGAGCAGGCCGCAGCCAATTTCGGGATGACGGAGACGGCGAACGAGCGTAAGGTGCAGCCGGTCAAAAAAGAGCGCGCGATTGGGCAGCCCAGTGAGCACATCGTGCATGGCGTCGTGCTGTTGTTTGGCTTCTGCTTGCTTCGCCTCGCCAATGTCGCGAAAGGTGAAGACGTAACCCACCTTGGCGCCGTCCACCAGCAGCGGCGCGATTTGCATACTCACGTCCATCAGTTCGCCGGCCTTGTTGGCGCGTACTGTCTCCGTGGCAGCGTAGCCCTGTTCGTCCACAACGCGCAGCAGCGCCGCATTCTCGCTCAAGCGTGTCTCCGGAACGATCAACTCGCGCAGGCTACCGCCAGTCTCTTCGACCGCGTAGCCAAACATGTGAGTAAATGCCGGGTTCGTGTAGAGAACGTGATTCTGATGCTCGATGGCCACTGCTTCAGGGAGACTGGAGAGCACGTCCTCCATCAACCGCGATTTGGGAGCTCTCTCTTTCTCGCTGGGATGGGCCACAATGACGCCGTCGCGCTGTTGCGCGCTCGAAATGCTGCAGATGCCCTCGACAGGCACCAGACGACCGTTCGGTGTCGGGAGCGTGGCATGGAAAGGGCTGCCGCGATGAGTACCGGTCAGGAGCGTTTGCGGCTCGGCCGTGCCGGGAAAGAGCCCCCACAAAACGTCTTCGACAGGACGTGGAATCCACTCTCCCTCAGTCTGCCCCAGTAACTGCCGCGCTTCCGCGTTGGCAAAGACAATCTTCCCATCGCGTTCAAGGAACACCAGAACCGGCAGACCGTCGAGAACCTCGCGTTGCGCGTCGGGATTGGCGTTTTCGCACAGATTCGGCTCCATGGCCTTCCCGGGAATTTCTGGCGTTGGGGATGGCGATGGTGTCGGTGCGCTCCGAAGTCCTGCCTTTGGTACTGCGGTCGCCATTCATTTGATCGTATGCGGCACCCAAACCCGCAACCATCCCCAAAATCGGTCAATTGGTGCCACCAAAGTCCTTGCCACTGAGGAAAAGTGCCTCCGCAATTGGGCCTTCCATGCCTCCCCGGAAAGCGGAAATACAGGGCTTTTGGACAAGTACAGAGTACCTGCAAGTGCCTGCATTCAAAGCATCAGAAGCCGCGGCGCAACAACCCAATCCGCGAATCTATGGCATTTCGACCAATTCCATCTGGCCGTCGCGGCGGCGATGGAGCACGAAGGTCTCTCCGGCTGGGGTGCGGAAGATAAGCAGATCGCGGTCGCGAAATTCGGCGTCTTTGACAGCCTCTTCAATGGTCATGGGCTTGAGGGCGATGGCCTCGCCGCTCTTGATGATGTGCGGCTCGACCACCGTGGCGCGGGCTGGAAACGAGTGCACAGCGATGGCGGCCCGTGCCTTGCTGCGAACCGGCCTGGCCTCTTCGCCATCAGGCTCCGCACGCAATTTGGGCCGCGCTACGGGAGGCGCAGTGAGCACTTTCTCCTCCTTGGGCAGCCGCTTGCTCACGATGCGCCGGTCGCGGTAGCGATGCGCCTGATGCTCGGCGTGTTCCATGGCCTCGCGCAGCGCCGCATCCGGCGAGTCGCCCTTGCCCGTGGCGGCAAATTTCTGCTGGCGCGCCTGTATGGTTAATTCGACGATGTGAACATGCCTTTGTGAGCTGAAGGTGATGCTGGCTCGCGCTGTACGGCCCAAGATCCGCCCGATGCGTTCCATGCCGTCCTCGGCCTGCGTGCGCAGTACCCGGGTGATCTTGTCCTTCCTTGCGGTAAATGCCACATCCATGGTCCCCTCCCCCTGCTCGTCAAATTCGCGCCCATGTCCGGCGCCGGTGGAGCACAGTATATGACGATTCAGCTTCTAGCTGCTAGCTTCTAGCACTCAGCTTCGTCTTTTCAATGGATGGCTACGCGTTTCTCGCGAGCGACTTCAGATTTGGGAAATTTTCTTGCGCCTTGTTCGGGGGCTGGGACTCAGGAATGCGGCTTCTCAACCCAGGCTTGCACCTGTGGCTATCATTCTGATAGCCAGTGCAGGCTGGCTAAACACAGAACAGCTAAAAGCCGGAAGCTTGTGTCCCGAGTCTGAAGTTCGCGTCACAATGATCGGTCATCCTGAGCGATGTTTGCCGCGTTTTGTGCGGCGAACAGAGTCGAAGGACCTGCATTTTTTCTTCCACGAACTTGAGACTCACCACGCCAGCAGCTAATAGCTGCTCTTCAGATCTCCCAGCGCAGCAGCACGGTGCCCACGGTGAAACCCGCACCCACGGCGGCCAGCAACACCAGGTCGCCTTTTTTCAGCTTGCCTTCTTCAACGGCCGTCTCCATGGCCAGCGGAATAGTTCCGGCCGAGGTGTTGCCGTACTTTTCGATATTGATGATCACGCGATCGGGGTTCATGCCCAGCCGCTCGGCCGTGGCCGTAATGATGCGCTTGTTGGCTTGATGGGGAATGAAGCAGCCCAGGTCGGAACCTTTAATGCCGTTGCGCTCAAGAAGCTTGCCCGTGGCCTCGGCCATCTTGCGCACGGCGAATTTATATACCGCGGGACCGTCCTGGTAGATGTAATGCCATTTCTTGTCGACGGTTTCGTGGCTGGAGGGATTCAGGCTGCCTCCGCCTTTGAGGTTCAGGCTCACGCCGCCGGAGCCGTCGATCTCATTCACAGCGTCGATAAAGCCGATCTCGCCCTCCGCGGCCGGCTCCACGAGCACCGCGCCGCCGCCGTCGCCGAAGAGCACGCACGTGGTGCGGTCGGTGTAATCGGTCATGCGCGTGTTGGCGTCGAAGCCGCAGACCAGAACTTTGCTCCAGGTTCCGCTCTCCACCAAATTGATGCCGGCTTGCAGCGCATACACAAAGCCCGAGCAGCCGCCCGAGACATCGAATCCCCAAGCGCCCGTCGCCCCGATCTTGTTCTGCACCAGACATGCCGTCGAGGGAAACATCATGTCAGGAGTGACCGTGCCTACGATGATGACTTCGACTTCGCTCGCTGCGATGCCGCGCGCGGCCAGGCATTTCTTCGCCGCTTCCGCGGCCATATCGCTCACACCCAAGCCGGGGGCGAGCTTATGACGCGTCTTGATACCGGTGCGCTCCGTGATCCACTGGTCGCTTGTTTCTACGAGTTTTTCGAGGTCTTGATTGGTGATCACATCGGGAGGAACGTAGGTTCCGAGCGCCGAAATCTTAGCGCGGCGGCCCACCACGGGGCGAACGGTCAAGCTCAATGCATTTCTCCTAGCAACACTCCGGGATTTGGCCCGGGAAAAAGCCGCAGGCGGCACATTCACGCCCGCAGCTCAAAGATTTTGCTCATTCAATTCCTGAGCTTTTTGACTCGCCACACAAAAGTACCGGGTGACCTACTGCGCCCGTACGAGCCCGTTACCGTTGCTTCCTTCCGGACCTGGCGGGGTTGGCGGGATTACGTCGCGTAGGACCCGGCACTTGTTGATTTTAGCACTCGATTGCGAAAACAGTTCGGCCTGCTGGCGTTTTGCATTATTGAGAATCCGCGTGGCAATTAAGCGCGAACTCGATCGCAATTTTGCCGCTCTGTCCCCAGGCCGGTTGCGGAAAGTTCCACTTCGACATGGCTTCGCTTACAGCACCTTGGAGCATTTTCAGCCGCGGCCCGTTCTCAAACACGATGTTCTCTGTCCTTCCGTCGGCAGTCACATCAAAACTCGCGTGTACCATGCCCTCAACGCGTGCCGCAATCGCAATGGGAGGATATCCAGGCGTTTCCGTGGAAATGGGAAAGAAGGGGGTGACGCTCAAGACCCTGACAGACGGCAGAGGCGGCGGCTGTTGCGCCTCAAGAACGATCTTTGAAACGCCTGACCCCGTGCCAAAGAGATTGTCATATCGGCCCTCTCGAATCGCGTTCACTAGCGGCGTTTTCGGAACCTCGTGATGCGCCGCTACGCCGTTCTGAAACATCGGCTGGGCCTCTGAGCCCGGGCCGAGTACATCATTCAGCGTCGTGAGTACGCGCATAGACCACGACGTATTTTCTGGCGTCGGCGTGCGGCTGTCGTAAATGTCCCGATCCAGGATTCTCATATCGAGTTGGCGATTCTGGCCGTTGCAACTTGCTTGCATCGTGACGTTCACGCCGCTAAAGACAAGACATTTCTTGCACCTTTTCACTTCGCGGTGAAGAGCTTTTTCTGGAATGGCACAAGGATTCTTGCCGTCGAGCAAATCCGACATTGTCTTGTGCAAAACGACTGATCGCTCTTCGACGGTCGCTGGCTGCATGCACGCCTGCCCATGGGGGCTCACGAGCACCTGATCCAGCAATAGCCCATCTCCCGTCTTTGTAATTTGAATCAGGTCGTAATAGTTAAATGGCGGCCCCATGTCCCAGAATGTGTCGCGAGCGATCTCGAAGCTGTCGGGCATGGGCACGCTTTTCTTCTGCGCTGTTGAAATATTGCACACGAAAAGCAGAACCGCGAAGCATTGGATTCTTTTTAGGTTCACGGCGCCAATTCTATCTCTTTTATGCTGTCGTTGGGCCGGTCGCGATTAGGTAGGTTGCAAAGGGAATCGCCTGCGTCCAGGACGGGTGGCAAGAATAGCGCGGCTTGCTCCCTGCGAATTGCGCCCCCCTTATCCACATCGGTCCCTCTTATCCACATTGGCACCCTGCAATGAACGTTGACCCTGCCTTTCCGCATCCGTAAAGTCTGTAATGAAGCGATGAATTTCTGCGCTCGTGCGGTTCTGCGTAACGCAGCCGGCGGGCACCGAAATGAAGCTTCAAGCATAGGCTCAATCCTCCGGAGTAAACATGCTGAAACTAAAGAAGATTCACATCCTCGGCTTCAAGAGCTTTTGTGACCGCACGGAAGTCGCCGTGTCGGGCACGGGAATTGCCGTGGTGGTGGGTCCGAACGGCTGCGGAAAGTCGAACATTCTGGACGGCGTGACCTGGGTGCTGGGCGAGCAGAGCGCCAAGACGCTACGCGGCGCGCACATGCAGGACCTGATCTTTGCCGGCACGCGTGAGCGCAAGCCGATGGGCATGGCGGAAGTGACGCTGACCATGGTCGACCCCGAAGCCTACGAGGGACCGGTGCCAGTGGAGCCGGAGGTGGTGGTCGATCACGAGAACCCGACAGACTGGGACGAGCAGGAGTTGCGCCGCCAACGCGCCGCCGAAGCCGAAGAGATTGTTGCCAGCGAGCAGCCCGGACAGGCGCCTGACGAGGACCTAGCGGAAGGCGCTGAATCGCCAGCTGCCGACGAAAATGCCGACCAAAAGGCTGCCGGACCGCAGGCACCCCAAGGAGTCGTCCTCAGGATTCGCCGCCGTAAGTTTCAGAGCAAGCCGCAAAAGGGCGAAGTGGTCATTACGCGGCGGCTATTCCGCACCGGGGAGAGCGAGTATCTGCTCAACGGCAAGCTTTGCCGGCTGCGCGACATTCAAGACATCTTCATGGGCACGGGCTTGGGCCCGGAGAGTTACGCCATCATCGGGCAGGAGCGCATTGGGCAACTGCTGAGCTCGAAGCCGTACGAGCGCCGCGCAATTATCGAAGAGGCAGCCGGAATTACGCGCTTCAAGACCAAGAAGCGACTCGCCGAGCTGCGTCTGGAAAGCGCGAAACAGAATCTGGCGCGCGTTGACGACATCTTCGAAGAGGTCACGCGGCAGATGAACAGCCTGAAGCGCCAGGCGGCGAAGGCCGAGCGCTTTGCCGCGGTGCGCGAAGAGCTGCGGGGCAAGCTGCGTGTGGTGCTGGCCAGCCGCATGGCGGCAATGGATGCCGAGCAGGCGCGCCTCGAAGCGGAGATTACGGCGTTGACGGAGCAGGTGAATAGCTCCGTCGAGGAGATTGCGGGAAAGGAGGCGAGCCAGCACGCACTAACCGAGCGCGGCTACGCGCTGGAGCGCGAGGGTCTTGAAGCGCAGACGCGCTCGAACACTGCTGCCGTGGAACTGGAACGGGCCGCTGCACGCGAGCGCAGCAATACGGAACGCGTCGCCGAGTTGGAGACGCGCATTGCGGCGTCGGGCGCGGAACTGGAGCAGACGCAGACGCAACTGGCCGGCATTGAAGAGGAACGCGCCCAGCACAAGAGCTTTCTTGAAACCGCAGCAGGCGAGGCACATGAATTCCACGTCAAGGTCGAAGCGCGGCAGCACGAGGCGCGCGCGGCAGCCGAGGAAGTATTCAAGGCGGAGCGCGAGCTTGAGACCGAGCGCCGCCACGTCATGCATCTTCTCACGCTCTCAGCAAACGCACGCAATTACATTGCGCAGGGTGAAGAAAGCCTGGCTGCTCTCGAGCGCGAAGGCGAACGGCTGGACGGCGAGATGGGCCAGGCGCGCATCGAATCTGAAAATCTAAGCGTACAGAATGGCGAATCCAGATTGCGCTTTGACACGGCGGATGCGACCGTGAAGCGGTTGGAACAGGAGATCGCGACCCTTCGCGAAACCCTGCAGACCAAGCGCAGCGACGAAAGCGCGCGCCGTGCACAGGCCAACCAGTTGCGCGGAGAACAGGCCGCCGTGATCGGCCGGCGCGACTCGCTCCAGGCGCTGATTCGCAATCACGGCTATGCTACGGACTCGGTGCGGCGTCTGCTGAAGCCGGGAGCGCTGGGACCGTCGGTGGCGCCGGTGGGCACGCTGGCGGACTTTATTGAAGTGAGCGGCGAGCACGAAGGCGTGGTCGACGAGTTCCTGCGCGAAGAACTCAATTACGTCGTTGTAGAAAGCTGGGGCGTGGCCGAAGAGGGCGTGCGCGTGCTGAAGACCAGCGACGGCCGGGCGACATTCCTGATTCACACTGACGCACAAGGCGTGCTCTTCGAGACCAGCGAGGACCCGGTCGGAGAGCCCGGTGTGATCGCCCTTCGCGATGCCGTGAAAGTGTTGAATGGCTTTGGACGATCACTTGAATCGGTGCTGCCCAAGCTGCGGCATGGCTACCTAACCGAGAATGCCATCGACGCGCAGCGGCTGGCCTTGCGCTACGGGCACGCGTATTTCCTCACCCCTGACGGCGAGTGCTTCCACCGCTCCACGGTGACAGGCGGCAAGCCGGCGAGCGAAGGTCCGCTGGCGCTCAAGCGTGAGTTGCGCGAGACGGAGAATCGGCTGGCGAAACTCGAGTCCGACCTGAGTCAGGCGCAGAAGGATGCCGACGCACTGAGCCGCGCGATCGAGGAACTGACCGCACAACTCGAAGCGCGCGGTGAAGAGCGCCGTCTCGTCGAAAGTGAGGCCGCTACTCTGGGCGCGGCGCTTAAACAAATGGAAAGCGAAGCCCAGCGCATTGAGCGGCGCCTTCTGGAATGGCAGACGCAGGCGGCGCGCAACAAGGACGCGCGCGAAGCCAAGCGGCAGGCGATTGCGGAAAAACGCGAGGAGACGGCACGGCTGGAGACGGAGCACAGCCAAGCCGACAGCGGCCTGAACACACGGCAGGCACAACTCGAAGTCCAGCGGCAGAAGCGTGAGGCGCTGCAGCAGGAAGCCGCGCAGATGACGGCGGAGCTAGCCGGCCTGGAAGAGCGGCGGCGCGGCGCGGAAGCGGCCTTCCAGCGCATCGACCGATTGTTCGGCGACCTGACCCGGCGCGTGCAGGCCATCGAGCAACAGCGCACTGCAGCGGAGAAGGAGCGCGAGCAGCGCATCCAGGAAAATGCCACGCTGGTCGAGCGCCAGAAGGAATTTACCGAGACGCGCGCGGCAGCGCTCGTGGCGGCGCAATCCATCAGTGAACAGGCACAAGCGCTGCGTCTCCAACTGGCCGAGATGGAGACGCAACTGAAGACCGGGCGCGCGGCGCTCGATCAGTTGCGCGAGAACCGCGCCTCGCTTTCGAGCGAACTCGCCAAGCTGCACTCCGATCTGGAATACCTCGAGGCAAGCTGCCTGGCCGAGGTGAACGTGGAGGCGCAGGTGCTGCGCGGCGATACCGAGATTGCGCGCCTGATCGGTGAAGAACTCGTCGCCGAGGAGGAAACCTGCCGCGGGTTGAAGCAGCGGCTGGAGCAGATGGGCCCGGTGAACATGATGGCGCTCGATGAGTACAAGGAGACAGCCGAGCGCCACGGATTCTTGCAGACGCAGCGCCAGGACCTGATCGAATCGATCGACAACACGCAGGAGACGATCAAGGAGATCGAGCAAATTTCGCGCACCAAGTTCGACGAGGCGTTCGCGCAGATCAACATTAACTTCGGTCAGGTGTTTGCGCGGCTCTTCCAGGGCGGGCAGGCCTTTCTGCGCGTGAGCGACGAAGAAAATCAGTTGGAAAGCGGGCTGGACATCGTGGTGTCTCCGCCGGGCAAGAAGTTGCAGAATGTGTTGCTGCTTTCGGGCGGCGAAAAGGCTCTGACGGCGCTGGCGCTGCTGGTAGGCATCTTCGAGTTCCGGCCCAGCCCCTTCTGCGTGCTCGACGAAGTAGATGCGGCGCTGGACGAAACCAACGTGGGCCGCTTCGCTGAACTGCTGAGTTCGCTCAGCACCGACACACAGTTCCTGATCGTGACGCACTCCAAACGCATGATGCAGACCGCCGACATGATCTACGGCGTGACCATGCAGGAGCCCGGCGTGTCGAAGGTAGTGAGCGTGCGGCTGGGGCATCGCGAGCAGAAGCGGGCCACGGCGTGAGAAGCAGCCGGTAGCCAGTAGCTAGCCAGTGGCGCGCCGATAGCTACGAGGTACAGGCTACCGGCTACAAGCTTCATCTCGGAGACAGCTGTGCCAGGCAAACTGGAAATGATTGTCGGGCCGATGCGGAGCAACAAGACGGCCGAGTTGCTGCGCCGCATCGAGACGCGCCGCACCTACGCCCAGCAATACGTGATGCTGCTCAAGCCGAGCGCCGACACCAAAGCCTCCGCGGGACTCGTCGAAAGCCGCAACCGCAACGGCTGCGGAAAAATGGACGCAGTCGAGTTCCCTTCCCACGATCCCTGGTCGGTGCTGCCCGTCATCGCGGCCGCGGAGCAGCGCATCGGCAAACGCATCGAGTGCATCGCCCTCGACGAGGGACAGTTCGTGCAGGACCTGTTTCTATTCACCAAGCGGCTGCTCGACTCCGGCTATGACGTGATGGTTTCAGGCCTCGAGCTGGACTTTCGCGGGCTTCCGTTCGGCGAAATGCTCGACCTCGCCTGGCTGGTGCGCACCTACGCGGGCAACGTCACTGAGTTGGTGGCCTATTGCAGTTGCGGAGCCAAGGCCCTCTATCCGCAGCGGCTGGTCGACGGCAAGCCCGCGCCCTACACAAGCCCCATCATCATGGCCGGCGATAACTACGAACCGCGCTGCGAAGAGCATTTCGTGCTGCCGGGAAGGCCGCATTGAAGCGACGGAGTTAGCTGAGATAACAAATCAGCACAAGTTAGCACAAGTTAGCAAGCGAGCGTAGCACCGCTTCTGCGGCTTCACAGTCCTGCGGGAGTTGCGACGGCGCCAATCTATGCCAGTTGAAAGGCGATTGTGACGTGCGTCGTTACGTCCACGCGCCGGCCACCGACCGTGGCAGGGTTAAATCGAATCTGTCGCGCGACGCGGATGGCTTCTTCATCGAGACCGTGGCCCAGGCCGCGCAGCACGCCATGAACAACTACCTGACCGTTCGCAAGAAAGGTGACGCTGAGCACGACATTGCCCTCGATGCCCAACTGGCGCGCCTCAGCGGAGTATTGCGGGGGCGGCTTCGAGATCACTTCGATGCTTGTGGATCGGCCTGCCGCGTTCGCAATTCCGTCGCCAAAACCACTGCCTCCTCCTCCACCACCCACGCCGGGGCGCATAGAGTCGCCGATGCCGGTGGATTTGACTAGACCGTGTGGCGCAACAGCCGGGCCGCGCATATCGCCATAAGGATTGCCGAGTGCAGCGACATTGGCCGTACGCATGGCATTGGGATTCGGAGTGACCCCGAATGTATCGCCCAGATGGACAGGCTTAACGGAAGCACGAACCAGCCTAGTCTGAGCCGGCATGGCCGCGGCAAGCGCAGGTCTGGGCTGCGGAGTGAGTGCCAGGTGCGGCTTGATATGCGGCACCGGCGGAGCGGTGAGTTTCGCCTCCGTGTGAACCGGCTTGGGCTCGACCACTGGCTTACGAGGCGTCGGCGGACGCGGCAGCTTGATCTTCTGGGGAGGCGACAGGATGGGAGCAATCAGTTCCGTCTGTTCGTAATGCCGCTCAATCACCTTCGGAGCAATCATGCCGGCGCAAATGCATATGGCAAGGATCACCAGGTTGACGGCTATGCTGGTGACGAAGGAACGTCTACGGCCTTCGGGTGGGGGCAACAGTCTAAAGATGGGCCGATCGGCGGAGTCGGTCATGGATTCTTTCCTCGCGTGTGCAGCGCCGCTCAAAAAGTCACGGAGTGGCAGTGCATTCAACCTTAGAAAACCGAGCGTAACCGGTTCTTCACCAAGGCAAGCACGCGTGGAACGAAAAACAACAGGTGCTGTCGACCAGACAAAGAATTTCCATGCTGCAAGAATGCAGCGGCGCAAAAAGCCCCACATTTTCCTGCTAGAGAATAATAATACATCCTGGAACTGCGCGCCGAGACGAAGCGCTAGTCACGTGGGTAACAAATCCACGCGATGAGGCTCCCGATCACGACCCCTGCAGCGAAGACAATGCCTGCGGCCTGCAAAGGTTTCCTCTTGATAGCATACTTTGCATCGTGAATCGTGTCTTCGGCAAATGCCCTACCTTGCTTTGCCGTACGGAGCGCGGAACGAACCCCGTCGTCCACTGCGTCCGTAACCACCGATTTGATTCGTGAAACCTCGCGAAGAACCTCATCGACCGAAACCGGTTTTTCCAATATCTCTGCCATCGCTTCACCTCTTCCTTTAAGAATCGCCACACCTGCAGCCGCATCGCGCACACAGCGACTGCTTTACGGCTTCTCTGTATCTGATGTGTTCGAGTGCTCTGCTGTTGCACGGGAAGGCAATTGCCAGGGGGCGATGGCCTGCTCGCACAAGCACTATCGCGTCTCTAAAGCTTTATGGCTTTGAAACCAACCGACCACGCGGCGCTTGAATGTATCGCGCTCGGCTCCCATGGCTCCGCAGTGGCCAGCATGCTGCGGTTCCCAGAGAGACACGTTAGAATTGCCGCCTCTGCTGGCAGTCAGGATCAACTCCGAGTTATACGGCGGAATGTTGTTGTCGGCGAGCCCGTGGATGAGGAGCACGGGAACACGACTCGCGCTCACTGCCTGAGCGGGATTGTCCTGGGTAAGATCGACATCGTACTTCCAGCGCGCATAGAGAATGCCGAATTCGGCGACGGGGCGCAGGACCGTGCGGCCGAGCCACGGCCCGGTGCCGAACCGTTGCCCGATGCGCACGTAAGATACTTCGCGAAAGTTCGCAAACGAAGATTCGGCGGCCACCGCGCAGAATCCCCATGCGGTTTTCAGTGAGTTCAGTAATTGAGCGGCGCCCATCGACTCCCCGATGCCGTCGATGCAGTGCGGCGCCTGCTGCTGGACAAGCCAATCGAACCAGCGCTGCACATCGTTGGCTTCGAGGAACCCATAGGTGGCGAGATCGCCGCCGCTCATGCCTTGAGCGCGCGCATCGGGTAGAAGAACCGAGTAGCCCTGACGCAGCAGCATATCGGCCGGGCCGAGCATTCCGGCGCGATTGCTTGCCATGCCGTGCAGAAGAATGACTGCGTCTCCATTGCAGTGAGCGGGACGGATTGCCCAGGCACGAAGAATGGCTCCGTCGCTTGCCGCGATCTCGACCTGCCGGAGGACGGCTCCATGACTCTGGGCTATTCCCGCTGCTTGATTCTCATCATCCTCCGTAAGGGCAGAGCGTTTGGGGTGGAGAGCCCATTCGGCAGAAACGATGCCTGCGACAGCACAGACACCGAGCCAGACGGCAGCGATGCAGACAGCCCAGAGCAAACACTTTCGCAGCAATCTCATACGCGGGCAAATACGCTGGCGATGCCAAGATAGTTCCGGAGCTGAATCCGACAACTGGCGTTGTGAGCTATGTTTGGTTGGTTCATCGAGCGGATTGCAGATAAAAATTCGCCCCCGAAGGATCACGTCTCTTCGGAGGCGCTTGTCTAGATTAAGAACACAAGATAAAGACGGGGACCAGTAGCCGGCACTGGAGGTCGGTAGCACGCGGCTACTGGTGATCCCTGCACTAAACGAGACTAGCCGCGGCTTCCCCTTTCCACAACTGCCTCGTGTCGCCCGGCTCAAAGAGGACTTTCTTACTCGCCCTCCGAACCATGTTGACAATCGAAGTGTCTCCGAATACGAATGTCCACACCGTGACGGCCGTCACAGGAGTTTGTGTTAATGGTGGAACCCTCAGCATCCCTTTATTTTACAGCCTTTGGGCGCGTGACTGGCTTTGGAAAAGCTCATGACTTTCGATTGCACGACCACTGTCTGAAAGATTGACAAAGTGCGCCCGCCGCTCGACAATCGGATTTTCAATCGCTCCGAATTTCGTCACTCCAAGGAAAACTCCACATGGCAGCATTGCTCAAGACCAACCTGGGCCAGACCCCGCTTGTGGGACGCGGCAAGGTGCGGGATCTGTACGCAGTGGATGACGCTCTGCTGCTGGTGGCGACCGACCGCATTTCAGCATTCGATCACGTACTGGGCACGGGAATTCCGGACAAAGGCAAGATCCTTACCCAGATCTCGCTCTTCTGGTTCGGCTTGCTAAAGGATGTGGTTCCCAATCACCTCATCACGGCCGACGTTCGGGAGTTTCCCGTGGGCCTTCAGCCTTACAGCGACCAGTTGCAAGGCCGGTCGATGCTAGTGGCACGCGCGGCGATGTTTCCCGTGGAGTGCGTAGCGCGGGGATATCTGGCGGGATCGGGATGGAAGGAGTATCGGGCCGCGGAGACGGTGTGCGGCATTCGCCTTCCCGCGGGGCTCGAGGACGGCTCCCGGCTGCCGGAGCCGATCTTTACGCCTGCATCCAAGAGTCAGGACGGCGCACATGACGAGAACATCTCCTTTGAAAGAGTTGAGGAGATCGTCGGCACGGCTGAAGCGGCGGAGTTGCGGCGACTGACACTTGCGATATACAACCTGGCAGCGGCTCATGCCAAGAACTGCGGGCTGATCCTGGCCGACACAAAATTTGAGTTTGGCAAAACGTCGAAAGGGGTTATTCTTGCCGATGAGGTTTTAACGCCGGACTCCTCGCGTTTCTGGGACGGCAGGGCATGGAAGCCCGGCGGAGCACAGCCATCGTTCGATAAGCAATTCGTACGCGACTACCTGGAAGAAATCCACTGGAACAAGCAGGCGCCGGCGCCGAGTCTGCCGGACGAAGTGGTGGAACGCACACGCGCCAAGTACCTTGAAGCCTTCAGGCGTTTGACCGGCCGGGAGCTTGCATCCTAGCTACTATAAGCGTTGCCTTGAGCGTAGCGTTGCTGAGAGAGAACTCGGAGCGGTTATGGAGTGGGTGGATTGCGTCATCCTCGCGATTCTTGTGGGAGCAGTGCTGGGTGGCATTGCGCAGGGATTCTTTCGCACGGCTTGTTCGCTGCTGGGCCTGATTCTTGGCATCGCGGTGGCAAGTTGGAATTACGCGCGCGTGGCAGTAGCAATCAAACCGCTGGTGTGGCTTAATACCGTTGCGGATGCCATCGCATTCCTGCTGATCGCGGTGGTCGTGATGATTTTGGCCAACTTTGTCGGGATCGCGCTGAGTAAGATCTTCAACTGGATGGGCCTAGGGTGCATTGACACCTTGGGCGGTGGCATCGTGGGTTTTTTGCAGGGAGCGTTACTGGTTGCCATCTGCGTTCTAGTCACGGTGGCGTTTCTCCCTCAGACCGAGTGGCTGGCCCGGGCCAGACTTCCACGGTACTTCATTGGAGCCTTGCATTTAAGCACACATATGACCCCCGATGAGCTATCGGGGCGAGTACGGGAAGGTCTGAAAACACTAAAACACGAGACGCCGCAATGGATGCACGAAAAAAGTGGCGCATCGTGAGAAAATCGACTGCACGACTGAATTGCGTTGGTTACACTGATTGAACAACACAAGCAAGAGGGAAGCGTGAGACGAGAACTGGACAGCCTTGTGACGCAGATGCACTCGAGCGGTGTCCGCTACGAGGAAGCAGTGCGAGAGTTCAAGAGACAGTATCTGCGCGAGGTTCTGGTGGCGCACCGCGGCAACCAGTGCAAAGCAGCTGAAGAACTTGGAATGCATCGCAATACCCTGAGCCGCGCCATGGCGGACCTGGGACTGGACTTGGCCGAGGTACGGGCCGGGCTCAAGCGTCCACCGCGCAGCGAACGTCCTGTATTAAGCGCCTATCGCCAGGGTTATCGCTAGGCTCTGAGGCGCAAACCCTACACGATGCAAACAACTTCACAGAACACCGTAGCCCGTATCGCGATCGAGCCGGATTTCGCCTGGGACGCGCAGGACGCCTACCTGTTCGACATCGATGGCACCCTGCTGCGCGCACGTGACCGGGTGCACTTCGACTCTTTCGCCGCAGGTGTCCAGCGCGTGACGGGCTTCGAGATCACACTGGGCGGCATCCTGCTGCACGGCAACACCGATACCGCGATCCTGCGCGAGGCCTGCCGCCAGGCAGAGATTCCCGCCGAGATATTCGAAGAGCGCGTGGACGCCATTCTCGAGGCAATGCGCAACAGCGTTGCCGAGCGGCGTCACGAGCTCGACCTGGCGTTGATGCCGGGCGTGGAAGACGTGTTGCGCCACCTGGCCCAGAAGGGCGCACTGTTGGGCGTGGCCACGGGCAACCTGGAGACGATTGGCTGGATCAAGATCGAGAAAGCTGGCCTGCGCGAGTGGTTCCGGTTCGGCGGTTTCAGCGATCACTTCCCCATCCGCGGCGAACTGGTCGCCCATGCGGCATGGAAGGCGCGCGAGATGGCAGGCCGCGATGCAAACGTGTGCGTGGTGGGCGATACGCCGCGCGACATCGAGGCCGCACATTCCAATTTCCTTCCTGTGATTGCCGTGGCCACCGGCCGATGCAGTTTTGACGAATTACTCGAGTGCAAGCCGGACGCCTGCGTCTCTTCGCTGGCCGACCTACTGGCGACGGTAAAGGGAAGACCCTGATGCATGCCCTGAAGCGTGGGCTAACAAGCGCTCCCGCGTGCGTGCCAACGCGAAGCCATGTCATGCGATGGGCCGCGGGACATGCGCTGCTCCTGCTTGCCGTTGCTCTCGTGGCACAAACCGCGAATCCGGCAGCGCCTGCAGGCCAAAACACGCCACCGCCTGCAGATTCCAGCAAACCGATGGACGCAAGCACACCGGCCGCCGCGAGTAATACGGCTACGGTCAACGAAACTGTACAGCCGCATACACGCGACCGGCGGCACGCCGCGAAACTTTATCTCGCCGCAACCAAACTGTTTCTCGATCGCCAGTTTGAGGAGGCCATGAAGGGCTTTGAGCAGGCCTCTGCACTCGACCCGACGAACGCCAACTATCGACTCGCTGCCGGTGTGGCGCGCAACCATGCAGTGACGGCGCTGATCCAGAATGCGGCCAAGGACCGGCTGCTGGGCAACGAGCCCGCGTCGCGTGTTGCACTCGAACGCGCGAGGGCGCTCGACCCCACCAATATCGAAGTCAGCCAGCATCTCGACGAGCTAGCCGACGATGCCATCCGCGGTCAACCGAAGCCGCTCTACGAACAGAGCGGCGGCGATCTCGGTGGGCCGGTCGAGCTCGAGCCCGCCACCGGCTTGCACAGCTTCCACCTTCATGAGGATCAAAAGCAGATCATTGCGCAGGTTCTAAAAGCTTACGGCCTGATGGCAATGCTTGACGCGAGCGTGCATCCGTTCCTGACCCGGTTCGACGTGGACGACGTAACCTATGCGGATGCGGCGCGCGTACTGAGCATGGCGACAGATACCTTCATCGTGCCGCTGGACGCGCACCGCGCGCTGGTGGCGGCCGACACCAACGCGAATCGCCATCAATTTATGCGCCAGGATGTGGAAACGCTCTACCTGAGCGGATTGAGCGACGACGAACTGAACGACGTGTTGTCGGTGGCGAAAAATATCTTCGCAGTGCCGCGGGCGACACTTTCGCAGGGCGGCCGCTCCATTACACTGAGCGCTCCCCAGCTCACACTGGATGCGTTTAACGCCACCCTCAAGAACCTTCTCGAGGGACGCAGTCAAGTGCTGCTCGACGTGCGCCTTATCCAGGT
This sequence comes from Occallatibacter sp., assembly GCA_049521075.1. GTDB lineage: Bacteria > Acidobacteriota > Terriglobia > Terriglobales > Acidobacteriaceae > Telmatobacter. The sequence goes on along the minus strand of JBEKPD010000010.1, from coordinate 71,069 downwards.
GGCGCACATCGGCACCCGCAACACCGGCGCGCAACTGTCACAGAGCTTTACAGCCTTCAATGTGTTCGCAGAAGAGCAGTCGCTTCTGAACGCAAATGCAAGCCTGGTGCAGCAGATCATTTCGTCGGGGCTGGCTTCGGCCAACGATCCGCTGGCGATTCTGGGCATTCTCATCGCTTCAGGCCAGGTTTCCAGTCCCTTGCTCTCGAGCGGCTTCGCATTGTTCGGTGGAGGAATCACGCAGTCGGCACTGAACTTGGGATCGACTACCATCAATCTCAACCTGAACACCTCGGACTCGCGCGAACTCGATCAGGTCCAGCTTCGCCTCGAGGACGGCGAAAAGGGAACACTCAAGCTCGGCGAAAAGTACCCCATCCAGACCTCGAGCTTTTCAAGTACATCAGGAAGCCTCCCCAACATTCCGGGGCTGACCGGGGCCGGCAGTTCGAGCAGCCTCAGTTCCCTGCTGTCTTCGCTCACGAGCTCGGTCCCGAACATTCCCATGGTGCAGTATGAGGACCTGGGCTTGACGCTGACAGTCACGCCCAAGGCCCTGCGCAATGATGATGTTGCCCTGACCATCGATCTGAAGCTCGATGCGCTGGCCGGAACTTCGATTGATGGCAACCCGGTACTCGATAACCGCGCATACACCGGCGTAGTGACACTGAAGGAAGGCGAGGCGACGGTGGTTGGCACCGAGTTGGATAAATCGCAGAGCCAGGCAATCAGCGGAACTCCCGGACTGAGCGAGATTCCAGGCCTGAACAACGTAACCGACAAAAACCTACAGACGAACTACGCCACACTGGTGATTGTGATGACGCCGCACGTCCTGCGCGGACCGCAGGCGGCGGGACACTCGGCGATGATGCGGGTAGAAAAGAGCGAAGCGCAGTAGCTTCGATTTGTAGTGCCAGCTTCCTAGCCGGCTGTAGCGTGGGTCTCCTGACCAACGCTTTATCATTGCACCGACCCCGCCCGGGAACACGCTCAATCGTCGACGTAAAGCAGCTTCGCATAAATAAATGCGGCGCGGTGGCGCGCGTAGTAGTGCTCTTCCCTTCCCTGTTGCGCGTAGCCGCGGCTTTCGTAGAGACCGATGGCCGCGGCGTTCTCAACATCCACATGTAAGCTGATGCTTTGTGCGCCTGCCGCATGGGCTGAACTCTCGGCGCGGCGCAGTAACTCAGCACCGATCCCGCGACCGCGCCACGCCGGATGCACCTCGAGCGTCTGGATGTACGCGGTTGCATCGCCTTGCCCTGCCGTCCATTCGACAATAGAAAATCCAATCAGCTCCGCGTCTTCTTCCGCGATCCACGTTGCCGAATCAGGACTTTCGATCAACTGACGCATGTAACTGCGGCTGAAGCGAAATGGTGGCGCAAAGCATAGCTTCTCGACTTCGTAAAGGGCAGCGAAGTCGCCGGGGTGGTAGAGGCGGTAGAACATAGGAAGAAAGGGTAGTAGTCAAGTCTGATGGCGGTACAATGAGTTTCGGATCGGTGCCCAGGCACCGAGCAACCGACAGGAGCGATCTTCTATGGGTATCCTGCTTAGACCAACATTCTTGATCCTGATTGCAGTCCTATTCTTCTTTCTTTTTCTCGTCATAGACAGGCTATCAAAATCAAAGTCGCCCACCGGGGAAAGAAAGTGAACAGCTGTCCGTGCTCAGCGAGAAAGACGCCGCAGGCCGCCCGAGGGCGGCCTGCTTGATTCAGGATGACCGTCGAGTCTAGACCTTGGCTTCAAGGTCGGCAATCACATCGAAAAATCGCTGATCGAGGCGGCGGTTGGTGGCGATGGCATCCTTGATCGGAATGTCGGCGATGTCGATGCCGCGCAGCACGGCGATGCGGCCCCACTTCTGCTCGTGCACCATGTCGATGGCGTGCAGACCGTAGCGCTGGCCGAGCACACGGTCGTAGGCCGTGGGAACACCGCCGCGTTGCGTGTGGCCCAGGTTCACCGAGCGGGTCTCGTAGCCGGTCTTCTTCTCGATGAGTTCGGCGAGGGCCTCGCCAATGCCGGAGAGGCGCGCGTGACCGAATGAATCTACCTGACTCGATCCGATGACCTGGCCGACTTCAGGCAGATGGCAACCCTCGGCGACTACCACCACACCGTAATGCTTGCCGTGGTCGTAGTTGTACTTGAGCAGAGCGCAGACGTGATCGATGTCGATGTCTTTCTCGGGAACCAGGACCACGTGCGCGCCGCCGGCAGTGCCCGCGGCGTAAGCGATCCAACCGGCATCGCGGCCCATTACTTCAATTACGACCACGCGATTGTGCGAGTCCGCGGTGGTGTGGATGCGATCGACCGCTTCCGTCGCAATCGACACCGCCGTATCGTAGCCGAACGTAGCGTCGGTGCCGCTGATGTCGTTGTCGATGGTCTTTGGAACGCCCACAGCATGCACGCCGTGCTCGGCCAGATACAGCGTGACAGATTGCGTGTCGTCGCCTCCGAGAGCGATGAGGGCGTCGATCTTGTTGGCCTTCAGAACCTCCTGCGCCTTCTCAATGCCGCCGGGAATCTTCTTCACATTGGTGCGCGACGAGTGCAAAATCGTGCCGCCCTTCAATTGAATTCCATCGACGTTTTCGAGCGTAAGCGGCATGAAATTGTTATCGAGAACACCCTTCCAGCCGTTCAAGAAACCGATAAACTCGTCGCCGTAATGGTTGATTCCCTTCCGCACCGCCGCATAAATCACGGCATTCAATCCGGGGCAATCGCCGCCACCGGTCAACAAAGCAACTCGCATCGTGGATTCTCCTCGTAGTCGTACTGCGGCTCTCAAAGCCGCGTCTCAAAGTCTGATTGCGTAGAGCGCAGCCGGACGCAAAACAACTACCGGCCTTCACACCTTCAACAGTGTAACGCGGTCCTGGCAGTCGCACTCGGTGACGGGGAACACGGGAAGACAGGGACTGAGGGACTAGGTACTAAGGGACTGAGGGGTTAAGCGAACAATGGAAGAGGGAGTAAACGAGCGATCAGCGTTGTTGGTTGTTTTCCGCCTGCGGTCTTGGTGTTGTCCCACCCTTTCGCCCCAAAGCATGCGTAAGAATGACGCGGACTGTCCCTCAGTCCCCAGTCCCTTAGTCCCTTAGTCCCTTAGTCCCTTAGTCCCTACAATAAGGTATGCCTGAAAACGGCGCTCCGTTTCTGCTCGCGTTCATCGGCTTGGTCGTCGTCGTACTGCTGGTGTTGTTGCAATTGACGCGCCTGGGCTACCTGATCCGCGCCACCATTCCGGACCGGCCGCGGCAGCGCATGTTCATTGCTTCGGTTTCGTTCCTGATTACGTTTGCGGGCGTGCGCATCCTGGTCCAGCGGATCGTGAGCCACGAGGGCCACCTGCAGTGGGTGACGGTGCGTGGCATGCATATTCATCACCTGGTGTGGGGCATCCTGATTCTGCTCTTTGTGGGCTATGGATGGCTGCTCGACCTGGGGTGGTCGAATTCGCCAGAGTCGATCTTTTTCGGGCGGCTGATGGCGGTCTGTTACGGCGTGGGCGCTGCGCTAACGCTCGATGAGTTTGCCCTCTGGCTGAGCCTCGATCCCGATGCCTACTGGACGCGCGAAGGCCGGATGAGCATCGATGCCGTGATCATCTTTGGCTCGTTGCTGGCCGTTGGTGCATGGGGCGCACCATTTTTCCGCGCACTGCAGAGAATGTGGCGCAAACGGGTGGGCGTCGGCGCGAAAATCAGCGGGCTCAGTTCGCCGATCCGCCGTGGGCGGTGGCTTCGTCGGCGTAAAGTTCGGCGATCACCGCCGCATATCTCGCAGTAAGTACGCGGCGCTTGATCTTCATTGAAGGCGTCAGCTCGCCCGAATCCTGGGCCCACTCGTCGGCCAGGATGCGGAAGCGCTTGATGGTCTCAAAGTTCGCCAGGCCTCCGTTCACTTCGCGGATCACCGCGCCGTAGGCGCCCACGACTCGCGGATCGGCAACGAGCGCGGCGCGCGATTCGGCGTGGATGCCCTGCTGCTCGGCCCATTCTTCGAGAGCGGCGAAGTTGGGCGCGATGAGCGCGGAGATGAATTTGTGGCGATCGCCGACGAGTGCCGCGTTTGCCACCAGCATGTTGTTTTTGAGCTTGTTTTCGATGGGCTGCGGCGCCACCATCTTGCCGCCGGATGTTTTGAGCAGTTCCTTCTTGCGATCGGTGATGAAGAGAAATCCATCGGCGTCCAGATGACCGATATCGCCGGTATGAAACCATCCCTGGCTGTCGAAACACTCCGCTGTGGCGGCAGGCTTCTGCCAGTAACCACCGAAGACCGATGGGCCGCGAACCAGCAGCTCTCCGTCTTCAGCGAGTTTGAGATCGACGTTGGCGATAGGCATGCCGGCCGAGCCTAAGCGATGGTGAATGGGCGTGTTGAGTGCGATGACCGGCGAAGTTTCCGTGAGGCCGTACCCCTCCCAGAGCGCGATGCCCGCGGAGGCGAACCAGCGCGCGGTGTCGATGCCGAGCGGCGCACCGCCGGAGACAAAGATCCGGACACGTCCGCCGAAGGCTTCGCGCACCTTGGAGTAGGCCAGCTTGTTCGCGAGCCGCCACATCAGCGAGTCCGGCTTGCGGCCGTCGTAGACAATCTCCGCAAAATGCGAGCCCAGACCCACCGCCCAGGCAAGAAGGCGCTTCTTCACGGGTGATTGCGCGGCGCGGCGCTCCACTTCCTGGTGGATCTTCTCGAAGACGCGCGGTACGCCAACGAGAACCGTGGGCTTGATCTCGCGCATGGCCTGCGGCAGCTTGTCGAAGTGCGCGCAGTACGCCACCTGTGCGCCGTAGTTATACATCACGTAATCGAGAGCGCGGGCCGTGACGTGCGAGAGCGGCAGGAACGAGATACAGGCATCCGTCGAGTCGAAGTGGAAATCGGCAGGAGCGAAATTTTGGTTAGCGGCAATGTTGCCGTGGGTGAGGGCGACGCCCTTGGGCTCGCCGGTGGTGCCTGAAGTGTAGATGAGCGTGGCCAGATCGCCCGGTTCCACAGCGTGCGCCAGAGCGTCGAAGACAGGATCGCGTTCCGGTCCGCGCGCAACGGCATCGCCGAGCAGCTCATTGAAGGCGATAGCGCCCTCGGGAGCGGGAGAATCCATCATGATAATGTGCTCAAGGAAGGTCTTGTCGCGCATCGCATGCAGCTTGTCGAATTGCATTCGCGAGGAGACCACGGCGATGCGGCAACCGGCGTCGTGAATCTGCTCCGCGATCTGTTCGCCGGTAAGAGTGGGATAGAGAGGCACATCGGCCGCGCCAATAGCGAGCACCGCAAAGTCGCTAATGATCCACTCCCAGCGGTTCTCGCTGATGAGAGCGATGCGGTCGCCCTTTTTCGCGCCGAATTCGAGAAACGCGGTAGCCAGCGCGCGCACGCGTTGATAGATCTGATCGGACGAGAGCGGATGCCAATGGTTGAATTCGTCCTGCCACAGGACAGCGCGCGGGTTGGCGGCCGCGGCAACGCGAAAGAAAAGGTCATTGAGGGTTGTAATCTGAGGAACCGGCATCATTCGAATTTCTTAAGGGAACGGGAATCATCCTAACACGCCGGCCGGGGGACTGTATCATTGCGGACCAGCGCAATTGGATTTCGAATGATGAACGGGAGCGGCCTTGCAGCGCGTAACTTGAAGCGCGTAACTTGAAACGCGCGACTCGAAGCGTCCGAAAAGAGCAGACTGCACGGCGGAACGAGGAAATGAGGAGCCCGGCGGGCGCCGGGCTCCTCATTCTCGGTTACGGCAGCGCGTAGACAGTTTGCAGAACCTTGCCAGCCAGTGCCTTTGGAAGCGGCGCATAGGAAAGACTCGATGCTTCGCTTTCGCCGGAATTGACGATCCAGCTCAGCATGTCCTTGATGACCTTTTCCTTGTTCATGTCCGCGGGATGGGTAGGAATAAGCAGGTAGGTAAAGCTGGAGATGGGATACGCGTCGGGGCCGGGAGCATCGGTAATGGACACGCGATAGTCGGCAGGTATAGTTGCTGTGGCTGCCGCGGCGGTTACGCCCTCGATCGAACCCTTCACCCAGTTTCCGGCTTTGTTCTTGATGGCCGCATAGTCGATGTGGTTCTGGAGCGCGTAAATAAGCTCGACGTAGCCGATTGCACCCTGGAACTGCCGGACCTGAGCAGCAACGCCCTCGTTGCCTTTGCCTCCCACGCCGGTTGGCCAATTGACGGCCGTGCCCGAGCCGGGACCGCTCTTCCACTCGCTGCTCACCTTGCTCAGATAATCGGTGAAGATGAACGAAGTTCCGCTGCCATCGGAGCGATGGATGACGATGATCTTGTCGCCAGGCAGATGGGCGCCAGGATTGTCCTTGGCAATGCGAGGATCGTTCCAGGTGGTAATTTTCGCGAGGTAAATGTCGGCCAGCACTTCGGGGCTCAAGCGAAGATCGGAGACGCCTGCCACGTTGAAGATGGGCACCACAGCGCCCATGACCGTGGGAATGTGGATGACCTTGACCTTGGCTGCTGCCAACTGCTCGTCTTTCATCGGCATGTCAGACGCGCCGAAGTCCACTATGCCGTTTGTCACCTGCTGGATTCCGCCGCCGGAACCGATGGCCTGATAGTTGATTTGGACGCCAGGATGCGCCGCGCTATATTCCGTGAACCATTTGGAGTAGATGGGCGCGGGAAATGTAGCGCCCGCTCCGGTGATGTTCTGGGCTTGAGCGACGCTCAAAGCCATGACGAACAAGATTACGGCAAGTAACGTCTTTTTCACAATTCGCTCCCGAGCAGTTTGCCTGCCGCAAATCATTGTCTACGCGCAATGTTAAGGCCAGTTGAAAAGAAACATGGTTCCTTCACGTAGCCTGTGGGGAACTGGACGAGCACGACTCGGAGACGATATGCCCGGCGGCGCGTGTGCGGCCCGTGAACCGAGATCATCATTGCGCCACGCGGATCGGCGCGTTTTTTTCGATCGAGGTCACACCGCGGCGGGAGATTGCTGAACCACCCCTGGGACATTTTGCGGGGCCGGCACCAACGGCAGCGTGAAGTGGAAACTGGACCCGTTGCCCAGTTCGCTTTCTGCCCAGATGCGCCCGCCGTGGGCCTGCACAATGTGCTTGACGATGGCGAGACCGAGGCCGGTGCCGCCCGATTCGCGCGAGCGCGCTTTGTCGACGCGATAAAAGCGCTCGAAGATGCGCTCTAGATGTTCGGAGGCGATCCCGGGACCGAAGTCTTGAATGGTGAATTCCACTTCCGATGTGAGCAGCCGCGCGGAAGCGCGAATGCGCTTGCCAGATTTGGCGTATTTGAGGGCGTTTTCGAGAAGATTGCCGAAGACCTGGTGCATGGCGTCGGGATCGGCCATGACCAGCGCGTCGGGTGCATTGGTAGATTGCAATTCAACACCCGAGTCGACGAACTTGCCGCCGATCGAGTTGATCGCGTCGCGCAGCAGCACGCTGGTGCGAACCGGCTGCAGTTTCAGTTTGTAGTCGGGGCTCTCCACGCTGGCCAAAGCCAGCAGATCCTCGGTCAGCCGGTTCATGCGGCTGGCGTTTTTCAAAATGATGCCGAGAAATTCGAGCGTGGTTTCCGGGCTGGGGTTGGGATCTTCAATGAGAGTCTCCACGTAGCCCTGGATGGAAGTGAGCGGCGTGCGCAGTTCGTGGCTCACGTTGGCCACAAATTCGCGGCGGGATTTCTGCGCGATCTCGATGCTGGTCACGTCGTGCAACACGGCAAGCGCGCCGCCCGAGGGCAAAGGCGCCACGTTCACTTCAAAGACGCGGCCGGGAGCGAGCAGGCTGGCGCGGCCCACGCAGAGCTCGCGCTGTTCCAGGGCGCCGCGCACACAGGCCAGCAACTCAGGGTCGCGGACGGAGTGAATCAGCGGCCGGCCGGGAACGAGTCGCGATCCGGCAATGCCCTGCATGACCGAGTTCGACCAGCGCACGGCGCCGCTCGACGTGATGGCGACAACGCCTTCCTGCATCGAGTCGAGCATGACAGCGAGTTCGGCGCGGCCGCTTTCGAGCTCGGCAAAGTCCTGGCCAAGATGCTCGGCGGTTTGATTCAGAGCGGCTTCAACCACAGAGAGTTCATCTTCGTCATGGGAGTCGATCCGCGCGGCGAGATCGCCCTCGGCGATGCGGCGGGCAAACCCCACGACGCGGCGAAGTCGCGTCGAGATACGGCGCGCTTCCCAGGCAGCTACGGGCACAGCAAGAACCAGTGCAATAAGCACTGACCATAGCGCGTCATGGCCAAGCACACGTACGGCGTCATCTGTCGCGCGCTCCCAAATGCGGTGAAAGACAAACTCTACCACCAGCATCTGGACGGCCAGGAGGAGGAAAAACACTCCGAACAGCTTGGCGAAGAGTCTTTGCGTCATGAAGAACAGCCTTCAGTTATCAGCTCTCAGCGTTCAGCTGGTGTTCTATCCCCAAAAGTTCGCAGCATAAATGACCTGTCATCCTGGGTGGAGTTTGCCGCGCTTTTTGCGGCAAACGAAGTAGAAGGATCTGCGATTGCTCCTCCACCTCTATGCAAAGAACTTCCGGGACGCCATACGAGGTCGCGAGTCAAATGTCTTTCGCGTCTGCCCGTCGTCTAACTGCGAATCAAGCAACAACCGCCTTTCCCGGTAGGAGAAGCTGAAAGCTGACAGCGAATAGCTGCTTTTTTTACTCGCCTTTCGGCAGTTCGAAGCGATAGCCGGCGCCGCGCACAGTCTTCAGGTAACGCGGATCTTCCGGGTCGATCTCGATTTTCTCACGGATGCGGCGCACATAAACATCGACAGAGCGGGGCGTCACGAAGCGAGCGTCGCCCCAGACCGCGTCGAGCAGGTGGTCGCGGCTAAAAACGCGTCCCGGATGGCGCGCCAGGTAATCGAGCAGGCGGAACTCGGTGGCCGTGGTGGTGGTAAGCTCGCCGCGAACCTTCAATTGCATGGCCCCGGCGTCGATGAAGATCTCTTCAAAGCTGATGACCGAGGGCGAGGTCGGCCGCTCGAAGCGGCGCAAAACGGCCTTGACGCGGGCCACCAGCTCGCGTGTGGAAAAGGGCTTGGTAATGTAGTCGTCGGCGCCCAGCTCAAGACCGAGAACGCGATCGTTTTCCCCGGCGCGCGCAGTCAAAAAGATGATGGGAACCGTGGAAAGCCCGGCGTGATTGCGCAGGCGGCGGCAGACGTCGAGACCGTCGCCGCCGGGAACCATGATGTCGAGAAGAAAAAGCGCTGGCGCCTTGCGCTCTGCATCGGGAATCAGATTGGTGGGAGTATGAAAAAGGCGTGCTTCATAGCCCGCCGCTTCCAGGTGATGTTGCACCAGCCGTGCGATGTCGGCTTCGTCTTCCAGAACAAATACGGATTGGCTCAAACCGTCAGTCCTCGTCCCGCGGCGGTTGGGTGGTTCTTAAGGATTGAGCCGCAGGAACCATTAACAGACTAATTCAGGGAAGCGAATGGATTGCAAATGTTTGATGAATTTGGCAAAGCCAGCAACAGGCACTGCGGGCCGGCTAAGATGGATGGTCCTGGCACGGCACGCTTTCGCCTGGCAATGAAGGCGTTTGCCCGGCGCCGGGATCGCTTGCGCCCCTGCGGCGGGCGCGGCGGCTGCGCACTTCGCGAATGGCGACGAACATCAGCCCGGCAAATGTAAAAACCAGCAGCGCAATGGCAGGCAGTCAATGGAGCTGCTCGCTGGGTGCCTCCACGTCGTCGCCCACATCGTGGACCAGCAACGTGAGGCCGAAGAAGACAAAGGCAAGATGTGCAAAAGACCTGAAGCGACGCTTTGCCCAGCGTGAGAAAGGGCTCGATGGCCACCCAGCGCAGCAAATATTTGCGCAGCCAGTAGAAGACGATGGAGAAGGTCACCAGGTTGATCACGCGTAATGGGCCGATCTGCCATTTGTCCAGTTGAATACCGACAATGGCGACAAACGGATGTGCCAGGTAGAAGTCGAGCAGATTATTGATAGCCGCTTTGTGGGTATGGACGGCAATCGCCGCGGCAACGGTAATCGCAAACGCAAGCATAAGAAGCTGGTAACCGTAAATCTTCAAGGAGCGCTTCCATAAACGAATACAGACGCCGGACGCGTCGACAAGAAGCTTGCGGCAGGTGCGTGAGCGTCATCCAGACAAGGAAGAGCCCGCGGAGAGCGTCAAGCTCAGGGCGACGTTCAGGGCGGGAAGACTTCATGCATCGGCCGGGCCGCGCACCACGCGGCGTTATCCGGTAGGACGCTTACGAAATTGCGGGGTTGCCGGGACCTTGCTTGCGGAGTCACAAGGCTCTCATCGATCCGGCAGACTCTTTTTCGTGCAGCGATCCGGCTGTGCCTCGAGCCAAACTACCGTCCAGCCTCCGAAGCTCACAGCAGAAATGACGTTGCCATCCTGAGCGATCAAAAATAGAGGTCATTCTGAGCGAGTCCCGGCCTGCCGGGACGAATCGAAGAACCTGCATTTCGCGACTTCGGCTTATGCACCGAACTCCACTGTCACGACGCTACCGTTTCTTTGCAGATTTCTTCGCGGCCGGCTTCGAACTCTTCTTAGCAGGCTTCGCAGCCGGCTTAGGTTTAGCCGCAGGCTTGGCGGGTTTTTTCTGAGCCGCTTTTGCAGGCGCCTTGGCCAGCGCTGATTTCTTGGCGGCGGGCTGGGTTGGCTTTGCCGCTTGCGCTGGCGCCGGTTTTGCCTTTACCGCGGGAGCCGGATGGGCCGTTGGAGGCGCAGGTTTTGCCGGCGCTGCCGCCGGCTTGTCCTTTTGCGCCGGTTGCGGAGGTGCGGGCTTGGCCGGGGAAGCTGGCGTTTCCGCTTTGCCCTGCAGTTTCTTAGCCGTGGCCGGCGTCGTAGACTTCTTCTTACTTGCCGCTGCCGCCTCTTTCTCTTGCGCTTCGTCCTCGTCTTCGTCGGACTCTTCCTCGTCGCCTTCGTCGCCTTCCAGAGCACCTTTGGGCAAAACGCTCAGGTCCAACTCCTCGTCGTCGCCGTTCGTCTCCAGATCGTCGTCTCCCCCGAGCCCATCTTCGGACTCGTCTTCGTCTTCAAGCTCCTGCTCTTTCATCCGGGCTTCGGCGCGGCGAGCACGTGGGCGCTTAACTGTAACCTGCGGGGGCGGAGCCGGTGGCGAGTGCGGCTCAAGGTAGGCACGCATCTCTTCGGGCGTAGTCAGGTTGCCATCGATCAGCTCCAGAAATATCTTCTCCACGATCTCGGCGTATCCCGACAACTCAGGCGTAATGCGCATCTCCTGCATGAGCACATATGGGATGCGTTGCCGCGCCTCCGGCCACACTTTGAGGAAGAGATGAAAGCGTTCCTGGACGGCTTTATCTTTGCTGATAAAGCCAAGCCAGAGAATCGCTTCCGGATCATAGCTCATGAAAAGCTTGTAGCTTGCCGAGGGCTTCGCATTTTGCTTCGACAGCAGCACTTTGGCGAAACCGTTGGCATGGGAATCCAGATGGTTCCACTCCTCCACAAAGCCCGGCCGCAGTATGGCTTTCTTGAGCGCCGGCAGCTCTTTCAGCTTTGCAGTGAGCAACTGCATCTGAGCCGCTGAAAGGTCGGGGTGAATCCCTTGCACTAGCAATTGCACTGCAAGATCGTGCAGGGCCGCGAGCTTGGCTTCATCGGCCTTGGCTGTGGTCCAGGCAGGAAAGAGAACCTTCATCCAGCCCTCGGCCTCCAGGGCGCCGAGTACCTTCAGCCCATCTTCTTCATGGCCAATCTGCTCCAGCTCCTGGCTGCGTTCGTGCGCCGACAGGTGCTCGATCACACCTTCATTTTTCGCATTTTCGTAGCGGGTCTGGGTTCTGGGATCCATCTCCCAGCCCAGCCGCGCGCGATACCGGATGGCGCGGATCAGCAGCGAAGGCTGTTCCAGGAACCCGTAATTGGAAACCAGGCGCAGGCTACGGGTTTCTATATCGGCAACGCCATTGAGCGGGTCCATCAAGAGGCCAAAGGAGCCTTCATTGAGAGAAATGGCCATGGAGTTGACCGTAAAGTCGCGGCGACGGAGGTCTTCGTGGATCGACGCCCAGTGATACACCGGCTTGCCAGGCTTCGGGTACTCCACGCGATGCGTACTGACAACATCCACGCGCACTGTGCCTGGGAAACACAAATAAAGGCTCCGGGAGATCTCGTCTTCGCCCCACAGCGTGGCGCCGAGTTTTTCCAATGCCTTCTTGAGCTTAAGGGCATTTCCGTGAACCGCAACTTCAAGTTCCCGGACAGCATGGCCGCTGGTCAAATCGCGAACGGCATCTCCGGTAAGGAAAAGAATAATGCCGGCTTCGCGTGCCACCGTGCGCAACTCGGTGAGAGCGTGGCGTTGATCGGCAGAAAGCCGATTTTCCAGCAGGTAGACGTAGTCGGGCATGGGCTATCCTGTTTCTGCCACCCTCATCATCAGCCAAGTGCTTGATGTTGTTGCCCTTACAGGCAAATTAATGAGAGCCAGCAAAGACAAACATTAACACAAGTTGAGCAGAATGACCAGCTTTCAAGCTCTTCTCAGTTTGCTATTGGACGCGCGGAACCTCCGGGAAGACTCCTTCGTGCCGGCTGGACTCTACTTTTGAAAACCAGGGGAGCCAGGAAGAGCAATACCTTAGACGCTTGACCGTGCGACAATCCGTAGCGATGGCCTCGGCGCGCAAATCCGTCATTGTGCGTAAGTTCTCGCGCGACTGGTGTGCCGGTTACGCGGGCGCGGACTTTGGACAGCAGAAGCTGGAACTGGAGTTTCTTGACCTCGGCGGCAAGGTGGTCCGCATGGGCTGGGACCAGGTGAAGTGGGTCTGCTACGTGAGGGACCTCCCTGCCGGACCGACGGACCAGGCAAACCCTGAGCGTCTTGTGCGCAAGCGGTTTTCGCTGCGGCCGCGCACCGCCGGCCTCTGGCTGCGCCTAACCCTGACCGACGGCGACGAGCTCGAAGGTCTGGCAGCCAATGACCGCTCACTTGTCGACGGCGCCGGCCTGCTCCTCACCCCGCCCGACACGCGCTCCAATACCCAGCGCATCTACATACCGCGGCAGGCGATCCAGACCCTCGAAGTGCTGAGTCTGATCGGCGCCGCAGGCCGCAAACGTGCCGAGGCGGTGCAGCCAGGCGAAGAGCAGCCCGGTTTGTTTGCCAGCGACAGAGACGCGGGCTGAATTCCCGACGACTCGAGAGCTGGCCACGACGAGATAGAATCATCCCGCAGGATGTATGAAGGCCAAAGAACAATGTCACATCAAGTCTCATCACTATTCATTTTCTCAGTCGGTTGTTTATTGCCTTTTGTGGGCTTCACGCAAACCAGTGCGTCGAACTCGCCCGACAGTCGTGCGCAGGTAGTCATAGGGGCGTCAGGTAGCTCCTCCACAGTAGTCGCGATTCCAGCAGAGACATCTTGGACAGGCACAATCTCCACAAGTACTCGCGAGCCCAAGGCAATGGATCCGGGTAACCTGCAAGCTTGGCTTGATGCTCGCCGTCATGAGAATGGCCTCTCATCTGCCGACCTACAGCCTTGGCACGTGGTGATTACTTACGATCAGTTCGACGAAGACGGTGACAACGTGCATAGCGGGGTAGTTGAAGAGTTCTGGGGCGATCCGCAGAGATCGAGAATCAACTTCAAAAGCGATGAGCTGGCCCAGACGGATTTCACTACGGAACGAGGACTGTATCGCGCGGGCGACCAGCGGTGGCAGAAACGAAATGAATCCGAGGTCCGCTTAGCGGTTATCGATCCGTTTGCCAATGCCGCGATTCTGCAAGGACTTCACTTCGCACGGATTGAACGGACATTCGGGGACCACATGCTGGGCTGCGACGTGTTTGATCGAACTTCGGGAGGAACCAATAGCCCCAATCAGTATTGCTACGACAAGAAGGATTCGGCGCTCCGGTACGTGAGGGGACCGGGATGGTGGCAAATAGCATATAACGACGTCGTCTCGTTTCAAGGCCGTTTTGTCGCACGGAATGTCGAGGTCACCGATGGCGGACACCCATTCCTCAAGCTTCGGGTTACGAAATTGGAGCAGCTAGATCATCTCGACGAAAACGAGTTCTCGCCGACTGCAGATGCAGTGAATCTGTCGGGAGCCAGGGTTTCTGGGGTCGCCATGACTCCCCTGAAGACAGTACCAATCGACATTTCCGCTGTATCGGGTCTGCAGAAATTTGAAGTCGTGGTCCAGATCGTGATTGGGGAAGACGGCAAGGTTATCGAGGTTAAGGCTATCAGCGGACCCAAAGAGGCATACAAGGCCGCCGAATCTGCAGCACGTAAATGGGTATATCTACCCTTCCTAGTGGCCGGTCAACCTGCGGAGGTTGAAACGAAGATTACGTTCAGTAAATTTTGATTTACATCTTCGCCTTCTGGCTAAGACGAAACTTAAAGCCGATGGGCCAACAGTTCGTCAATTACCCCTGTCGACCTGCAATAGCTCGCAATTCGTTAGGCTGCGGACTCCACCATCGCCTCACGCGCTCCGCAGGAGCCCGGCACGCCGCTCATCGAGCAGACTTTTGTAGTAATCGACGGTCAACCCCACAACATGCGGCTCCGCGAAATACTCCACAATCCACGCGCGGCCGGCTTGGCCCATGCGCTGCCGGCGCTTAGGATCGCGAATGAGTTTCATCGCAGCTTCATAGATAGCGTATGGATGCCCCGGGGGAATCACAAGGCCAGTCACCTCGGGCACCACTGAATCGCGCGCGCCGGTCGAGGCAGTGGTGACCACGGGAATCCCGGTGGCTGCCGCTTCCAGCACAGCATTCGGGAAACCCTCTCGCCACGTGGGCAGAACCAGCAGATCCATGGCCCGGTAATAGGGCGCCATCTCGCCGACGAATCCCGTGCAGTAAATGTTGGGGTGGCTGAGAATGCGCGCCCGGAGCTCTGGATCGAGTGCGTCTTCGGCAACATCGAACCAACCCACAAGCAGCAGTCTTGTGGCTGGCTCGGCGGCAAGAATCAGATCGAAGCCTTCAATGAGTTCGGGCAGTCCTTTGTCCCGTGTCAGCCGGCCGGAGAAGCCGATCACCGGGGCGCTCGGCGGAATGCCCAGCTCTTCGCGTATCTTGCTCGGTCCGGGACAAAAGCGATCGACATCGACGCCATTGCTGCTTCCCGCTCCGAGCAGCCGTAGTTTGTCGGCAGGCGCCACGCGCAATGCGAGGGCTTCCTCGCGCAGGCTCTCGCTGTTGCAGACCACCACGTGCGCCGAGCGGGCGGCCATGCGTTCGGCGGCCAGCAGCACGCGCCGCTTGATTCCCGATGTGCCCTCCAGCTTGAGCCCGCGCAACATGTAGACACGCCGTGGCACACCGCGTAACCGGGCGGCGAAGGTTCCCAGCAGTCCTGCCTTCGGAGTACTGAACTCAACCAGGTCCGGGCGGCATTTGCCAATCAAACGCCAAAGACGGAAGAAAGCCACAAGGTCGGCGAAGGGAGCCATGCCGCGTTGCATGGGTAGCGCGATCCGCTCCACGCCATCGCGCGTGGCCGTCAGATCGAGCAAAGGCCCGGGACTGGAGACCAGGAGAACGCGGAATCCGGCCCTCCGCAGGGCGCGCAGCCGCGCCCCCAGCACCAGGCAGGTCTGCGCATGCGTCACACCCACCAGAATCGTGGGCGGCAGCTTCTGGCATGACGTCGAGATGTCGAGATGAAAGAAAGCCGAATCTGCGATAACAGCGCCTCTGTAGGCGGAAATTCGCCCCAACGCGAGTACCTCGGAGCAGGCTCTGGGTAGAAATGTTACAAGTGTAGCGTTTTGAGACATTATTAAGGGCCACCAAGAGAAGATGCAGTGATTTCCAACACATAATCTCCAGATGCGCTGTCCGACAATTGCTTTCTTTCGAGGAAACACGTGGTGGAACGCACAAAAGTCCTCCTGTTGACCCCGCGAATTGGCGGCGGCGGCGCCCAGCAAGTGATGGCGCTGGTGGCGCGAGGTCTATCGAAGGAGCGCTTCAAGGTCCATCTGGGCCTGGTCCGAGCTCGAGATTCAGACCCGCGCGCCATGCCTTCCTGGGTGACGGTTCATGTGTTTGGCGCCGCGCGCGCACGCTCAGCAGCGCTGCCACTCATCCGGCTCGTGTGGCGCTTGCGGCCGGACGTAATTCTGTCGGGAGCCCCCGAAATCAGTTTCCTGGTGCTTTTTCTGCGGCCGTTCTTCCCACCGGCAACGCGCATCTTGGTCCGGCAAAACTCAACCGTCTCTGCGGCTCTGGCTCACGGCAAAGTTCCCTGGTATACGCGCCTGCTTTACCGGTTTCTCTATCGGCGCGCCCACGGCGTCATCTGCCAGTCCAGTGCTATGGCCGAGGACCTGGCGCGCGAGACCGGAGTCCCGATGGAAAACATCACGGTGTTACCCAACCCGGTAGATCTCGAAGGCATTCTTGCCGCGCAGGGTGCGCCTTCTGCGTGGAGCGGTGATGGCCCGCACCTGCTAGCCGTAGGCCGGCTGGTGCCGGAAAAAGGTTTCGACCTGCTCATCGAGGCGCTAGTCAGTGTGCGTAAGCGATTCCCGAGTGCCGATCTCACAATTGCCGGGTCCGGACGCGAGAGAGCCGCCCTTGAAGAGCTTAGCCTTGAAGCAAATTTGGGAAGTTCATTCCGTATAGCGGATTCGCTCGACACACCCTATGCGCTTTTCCCGGGTGCCACGCTCTTCGTGCTGTCGTCGCGTTACGAGGGCATGCCAAACGCGCTCCTAGAAGCCGCTGCGGCTGGCCTTCCCCTGGTGGCAACACCGGCGTCGGGAGGAGTCGTCGACCTGCTGCGTGAGCGCAATGGCGCTTGGCTTGCAGCGGAAGTCTCTGCAAATGCACTAGCTGACGCCATCCTCCTGGCTCTAGAAAACATAAGCTCGGGGCAGCGTTTCCGCCATGGCTTCTTCCCGTCGAAGGCCAGTCTGCCCGTCTAGAGTCTGTTCACACCATCACCTCACGCGTTCGCCGCCGCTCATAGCTCCAGTGGCTTACCACAATACGGTCCTAATTACTGTAATGCGGGAAAATGCCGCGCTATGAAATCGTGAGAGCGGGCCCTAAGAGCCCTTCCAGGGACAAAAAGCTCACCATCTGGTGCAGTTGTCAAGATGTCTCAAAGTAAAAAGTAACCTACTTTTCCTGAAGTGATTTTCTTCCTTGACAGGTTTTTGTTTTTATTGTTTCCTAGGACTACAGATTTCCAGTTATCCACATTTCCACCTCCTGCGAAGGACCAGCTACCAGGGTCACTCCTGCGTTGTTGTAAAGGGGCTCGCTTAGGCGGCGCATCATTGGGCATACCGGGCCAAGAGTTATCAGGCTTTCATTCATAGAGCATCGCCCACGATCGCCAAGCAGGTTCCCACCAAAGCACTTCACGGTGCGCGCTTTTCTGTGCCTGTGAGTTGACCGCGGTTGCAATGCGATCCACTCAGGCGCCGATCCCCCAACGACCATCGTGAGCTCGTTTTCGCTGCGGCACGGATTAGTTCCGGCTGGCAGCATGCAGTTGTGTCGATGGAGGGTTCCTTGGTTCGTAACTATTTGCGTCATTCGCTCTCAATTCTTCTGATTCTCTTATCGCTTCCATTCCTCGCGGTCTCCTTTCTGGTGGCGGCGCTGTGCGCCGCGGCGGCTGCGGCGTTCCCACACCTCCACCGGCAGCAACAGGCCAATGCAATAGGCCTCGGCAAGCCGCGGACTGTGGATCAATTCGGGTTCGAAGATGCCCTCACTGCCTATGAGGACCTGATCGGCACACACGCCTGGAACAGATCATGAAACATGCGGCGATCGCCATTCCAGGCCTCGACCGCATTGCCGGTGCCGAACAGCAAGTGATGCTGCTGGCTAAAGGCTTGCGCGGGCGCGGCTGGCGTGTGACCGTGGTCGCGCTCTCGGGCACCGGGGGCGCTGCGGCTCAAGAGTTGACGAATGCAGGCGTCGCGTTTCTCCGGCTGGACATGCGCAAAGGGCTTGCCGACCCAAGAGGATGGCTACGCTTCCATAATTGGCTTTGCCGTGAGCAGCCTGACGTGGTGCATGCCCACTTGCGGCATGCTGCTTGGTTGGCGCGATGGTCGCGTCTGGCCGCTCACGTCCCGCTGGTGGTCGATACACTCCACAGCTCGTCGACAGGAAAGCTGGGACGGAGGGTGGGCTACGCCTGCAGCCGATGGTTGCCGGACCACGTGACGGCTGTGAGCGAGGCTACGGCTGCGTCGCACGTCGCAGCCGGGCTAGTGAAGCCCGATCGGGTGTCGGTGCTCGCCAACGGCATCGACGTGGATCGCTGGCAACCGGATGCACGGGAACGATTGGAGGCACGTGAAGAACTGGGCCTCGGGGATGACTTCCTGTGGCTGGCTGTGGGCCGCCTTGAAGCTGTGAAGGACTACCCGACGTTATTGAACGCCTTTGCGCGCGCCCCCAAGCCGGCGCAGCTGCTGGTTCTGGGCACTGGGCCGCTCGAAACGCAGCTGAGGCAAATGGCCGAGGGGCTGGGCCTCAGCGGGCGCGTGCGCTTCGCGGGTTTCTGCCCGAATGTGGCGCGCTGGATGCAGGCGGCCGATGGATTTGTCCTTTCGTCGCGCTACGAGGGGCTGCCCATGGTTCTGCTGGAGGCAGGCGCGTGCGGACTACCCGCCGTCGCAACGGATGTTCCCGGCACGCGCGAGGCGATCGTGAATGGAGAAACAGGTTGGCTGGCGCCTGCCGGCGATGCCGATCAGCTGGCTGCGGCGATGCGCTGGCTGATGCACATGCCCGCCTGGAGACGCCAGGCCGTCGGAGAACGGGCACGGCAGCACGTGATCCGGCACTTCAGCCTGGAAACCATTCTCGACCGCTGGGAGCAGCTTTATGCGGAGTTGCGGGAACGTAAGAACCCCAGCCGGCGAACGGATCCCACGGCATGGGAGAGTTTGCGGCGCCACACCGTGCACTCAGCCTGAGTGCGCTCGGCGTGAGTTAAGCTGGCAGGCTCACCACAGACGAGCACTCGATCCACCGATGTGAATTGCATTGCATGTACGGCGAGAAAGCCGCGCAGAGCCGCGATCTCTTGGTCGCCGACGGTGTTGGGGTGGACGCAGATGGTCCACAGGCCGCACGATTTTTCAACCGGCGCCCACAGCTGTTGCGGAATCCAGGTGATGCCGTCGAGAAGATATGGCCGGCGGGCAAACCCGTCTGACACCAGCGATATTCCCTCCCCCAGCAACGCCCGGAGGGTCTCGGCATCGAAGCCGTGACGCGGTGCCACCCAAATCTTCGGGTTGAGGCCGTGGCCGCGCAAGATGCCGAGACCCTCCGCGATCCATGCGCGCTGCGCTTCGGCGGGAACGCCGGCAAACTCTGAAGTCCGATGCAGATCGATCAGACTGCGCCCCCGTTCCACGCACACATGGCGGTAGCCGTGCAGGCCAATCGCCGCTCCGGCCGCCTCCAGTCTGCACATACGCTCCCAGAAAGCCGGATCGGGCGCAGAAACCTTCAGTTCTGGGTCCCGGTTGTCCGGAACCACTGCCAGAATCGGCTTAAGACCGAACTCTTCGATCAACGACTCAAACCGCGCCCACCGTTCCGACCAGATGGTCGGGCAAAGATCGTCGATGCGCAGCAGATATTGTGCCGGCTTGAAGCTCATGCAGCTGCCTCCGCCGCCGTTGCGCGCTTCAGGAGCTTTCGGCTCCAGTACCAAAGGAAGAAGAACGTGCTCACGGTCCAAAGCGAGGTGGCGAGCGCGATTCCGGCCACGCCGGACCAATGCATCAGGATGAAGCAGTGCATCAGGACGAGATTGAGCACAATATCGAGGCCCAGGTTGATCATGCCGCAGTAGAGGATCAAATCGGTGCGGCGCATGGCCACAATGAATCGGTAATAGACGCGGCTGGTCACATAAAACGGGATTTGGATGGCGTACATAGCAAGCACGGCGGCCACGATTGCAGTGTCGTGCGTGCCGAAGCGTCCGTGTTGATACGCCACGCGCACCAGCGGCCTCGCACCGGCAATGAGTAGAACCGCGATGGGCACCGAGATAAACGCTGTGATCCTTGACCAGGTGCGGATGGTGTGGCGGCATCCGGCCCAATCGCGGTGAGCAATCATGCGCGCAAACGAGGGCACGATGGCCGTAGAGACCGCCCCGGCCAACAGCGTGAGCACGACACTGACAAAACGATTCGCGTAGACCAGCGCCGAAACGCTGCCTGCGGCCAGCATGGCGGCCATCGACTGATCGACAAGCAGGCCGCCCGAAGAAACTACGCTGCTCAGCAGCACCGGTCCGTACTGCCCGGCCACTTCGCGCATAGCTTCCGTCATCCCATGCCAGCGTAGGCGAAAGGGGTAGCCGTGCGCCTCCATCATCCACGCCACAATCACGACGTGCAGCAGCGAGCCGGCCAGCGTGGCGTAGACCATGGCCCAGATGCCGAAACGGCTGCCGAGAAACAGCGCGCCGAAAATGATCGAGACAGAAATCACGGTAGGCGCCAGTGCGGGACGTGCAAATCGATCGAGCGTGTTCAGAATCGCCGTGCAGTTGGTGGCGATGCCGGTGAGAAGCACGATAGGCAAGAGCCCATAGAAAAGATGAATCGACAGCGCGAGTTTCTCGGGCGGGAAGTTGGATGCGATGAGCGGAAAGAATCCGCGTGCCAGCAGCGCCATCACAAGTGACACGGCGCCGAGAAGCAGGCACATCCAGAGCATCGAACTCGAAAGCAGTTGCTGAGCGCGTTCTTTACCCTCCTGTTCCCTCACCCGGACCAGCGTAGGCACGAGCGCCTGGTTCATCGATTCGGAGATCAGGTTCACAAGCAGGCCAGGAATAAGCGCCGCGGCAAGGAACGCGTCCATGGCGTCGGAGCGGCCATAGACCGAGGCGACAGCGATCTCCTTCGCCGTGGCAACAAGCTTGACGACGATGCCCGCAGCGCCAACCGAGAGCGCCGCATGCAAGATGCTGCGATGGACGGCGGAGGACCGTGTGGGCGCGGCGATGGGCGTAGCAAGCGGCATAGTGACGAACGCTTCTCAGGAACCTGGCTCAACTGCGAAGGCTGGAACTGAACAGCCGGGCAGCCGCGGCGGCGCGAGGCGGAAACATGCAGCGAGGCCGAGCGGATCTTCTTCGCTCAAGCGCGCCGCGAGAAGAACAATGCCGAACAGCAGCCATGTGGTTCGGTTCTCTTCGACTGTGGCAATGAGCGACGTAATTGCCCAAACCAATAGGGACGTAACCAGCGCCAGACGGAATAGGCCATGACTTTGTAGCGCGGCACGCACGGCCAGGGCCACGAGCAGCGAAGCGAGAAACAAAGCGCACAGCCCGCCGCCAACCAGGATGGAAAGCACCGTGTTATGCGCGGTGTCAATGGGTGTAGTATGCGCGGCCTCCACAAACGAGCCCGCTCCGCTGCCAAACCAAGGCGCATGCACAAACGCCTCCCAACCTGCCGCCCAGATATTGGTGCGCTGGTTCAGGTCGCCGCCCTGCAGTTGCTCGGGAATCGTGGCTAGGCGGCCGATCGTCCCCGCTGGAACGATCAACCAGATTGCGGCGAGAAAGGGCGGCAGAGCAAAAGCCCCCACGGCCACGCGTCGCGCATGGCCGTGGGCCAGCAGAACTAACGACCCGGCAAGAGCCACTAGCGCCGCCAGGAATCCACTGCGCGAGGCCGTGAGCAGAACCGCGACGATGCCGACCGGCAGAAATCCGATGGCCATCAGTCGCCATGGCCAGCGACGCTCGCAGTGCACCAGTATTGCGGCAAGGGGAAAACCAATGTCGATGAACCGAGCCACTTCATTAGGGTCCTGGCCGTAAGCAACAAAACGAATTTGCCCGGCAGCGACGGCCTCCGGCGAGTGAAAAGCGGCAAGCGTGAGCAAGGCGAGAACCCACGAGCCGGCCACTGTGGCGCGCAACAGATTGCGGAGATCGCCGGGCGTATCGGCAAACTCCCACACCAGCCAGACGATCATGAACTCCTGAAAGTAGCTGCGGAGTTTCACCAGGCTCTCCATGGCGTCGATGCTCCACAAGCATGTGCAGCAGAACCAAAGGTAGAGTGCAAGAGTGATCCAGCAGAATGCGCAGGGCGTGCGCATGCGTCCAGCCTGAAAGATGGCGGGCACGACTGCCAGCAATACCAGAACCCCAACGATGCGCGCTACGTTGCCCAGTGGTTCGCCCAGGTTGAGGGAGTACTCCCAGGGAATGGCGAAGGCAAGCAGCAGCAGAAGAATCCACGTAATCCGTCGCATCTCAGGAGATCCTCAATACCTTTGCGAATAGACCAGCGCTGAGTAAATCGTGACGCCGATGGTGGATTGGAGGGCGGATTCTATGGTGCGGTTCACCAGGTTCTTGGCGAAGGAGTCAGGTACGTAGAGAATGTCGCGGTCCTCAATGGGCTGATCGGGGTCCTGTCCGTGCAACATGCGCTTCAGGTTGAGGGAGACCATGGTGCGCCCGCCCTTTTGCTCGCGAATGAGCACAGCACGGGTGACACCGGCGTTAAGCGACGGGCCCCAGGCCAGCGAGAGCGCCTGCACGACAGTGAGCCCTTGCACGGGATCGACCGGGAAGCCTCCAGGACGAATCACGTCACCCACCACATAGATAAGGCCGGCACGGCTCACCTGCACCGTGTCGCCGGGGCTCAGCTCCGGATTGTGATCGGAGGCAGTGTCAGTGCCGCTGGGATCGAGAACCACTGGATGCGCCGTCTTCGGGTCGCTCGCATGAAAGACATTCACCAGCCGGCCGGCATTGGGCGAGAGGCCTTGGGCAGCGGAGATCAAGTCGAGCAGGCGATGGTGGTAGGTGTAGGGATACACGCCGGGACGGGCTACTTCGCCGAGTACGCTGACGTCCTGCCCGGCGTAGCCCGTGACCATCACGGAGACCAGCGGGTGCAGCAGCATGCCCTTGGCGAGCAAGACGGCTTCAATGGCGTGCGCGGCGGCCTTCTCGTCCATGCCGTCCACGTTGACCTCTCCAATCATAGGCAAAGTCAGAGTGCCCTCAGAGGAGACACGCACCACCGAGTGAAATTCGGGCGTGTGGTATTCGCTGATGTCGAGAGAATCGCCGGGGCCGATGGGCGCTGCCATGAGAGTCGAGGACTGCACGCCTGCAATCTGCGGCGCACCGCTGGTTTCCGGATTGTTCCAGACCGTGGGCGCTTCCTTGGGATTGGGAAGGGGGCGCGTCTCCTGCGTTTGCGGCAAGTTGGTCACCCCGCTGGGCAGGCCCGAAGTGTTGGGCGTGGGCGCTTGCGCGTGGAGCAACGCGACGGACGCGAACAATGCCATAAGCACCGTTGCGGCACGGCGCGCCGACGCTGCCAGCGAGTCGCGCAAAAACGCTGCCCCCACAGCAACCCACAATCCTGCGAAGAACGTGATCGCAAGGTAAAGCGGCAGATTGGGCGCTACAGGCTTGGCCGGCTCTCGCGCCGCATCGACCACGGAGATACTTGAGCCGTGCACTCCGGCGGCGAGGCCCGCTTCCTCGGATTTTTCGAGCACACGAAGGTATAGATCGTGGCTGGCATTCGCTTCCTCGCGCATGACGGTGTACTCCGTTGTGGCTTCATTCACCTTCAGACCTTCGCTGGTGGCCTGATCCAGGCTTTTGCGCACCAACTGCTCGCGATCGGCAGCGGTTTGCCAGTTGCTTTGGAAACGCTCCACCAACTTCGCGTCTTCCGCCTTCTTCTGCCGGTCGAGATCCTCGAGTTGACGGCCGATCTCGACCACGCGCGGAAAACCGGGCCCATGTTCGGCGCTCAACTGGGCTTGTTCCTGCTCCAGGTCGCTGCGCCGGCCGTGGATCTGCTGCAAGAGCGCAGTGGCAAAGTTGCCATTGCCAGTCTGCAGTCCCGGATCAGCGGCGATCACCATCTCGGGGTCGCCCTGCGAGGCGGTGCGATATTCTGCTTCGCTCAAAATGCGATCTGTCGTCGCGGTAACAAGCTGGCGGCTCAACTCGTCGATCTCAAGCAGTGCCGAGTCGTGCGAGGTTTCACCCTCGAGGCCGTTGGCCTGCACCTCCGGCGTGCTCAAAATGCCGTGTTGCGCCTCGAATTCGGCTAGGCGTCGCCGGTCGCGATCCACGCGAGCCTTCAAATCGCCAAGCTGGGTGTTCAACCACTCCGAGGCCTGCGCTGTTGCCCGAATCTGCGACTCCGTCTCCTGCTCCTGATATGTGCGGATGATTGTGTTCACCACTGCGGCCGAAAGTGCTGCGTCCCCGCAGCGAAAACGTACTTCGACGAGCAATGTGCGCGGCATGGTTTGCACGCGCAAGCGCGATTGAAAGCGCTCCAGCAGCCAAGCCTGGGCTGCCGGGCTAGGCCGTTCGGGATTGAAATCCGGAAATCGGCTTTGGAAGCGGCCGCGGAAGCCCGGCTGCTCGTAGAGCCTGAGCTCGGTAATGATGCGCCAGGCAAGCTGATCGCTGCGCAAAACGCTGGCCAGGGTTTCAAGCGCCAGGGGTGCGGTGAGAACCGAAACTGAGCTGAAAGCCTCCTGCTCTTCAAGGCCTAACGTGGAAGCCGGCGCGGTGCGCAGCTCCACGCGGGAGTCGGCTTCGTATTGCTTGGGCGCGATGAGGCAATAGAGAATACAGCAAAGTAGCAGTCCCGCCTCGATGGCCGCAATCAAGCGGCGGCGGCGCCAAATGGCTCGACCCATCTCGCGAAACGATGTCGATCCCGGCCATGACGTTTCGCCCGCAGGAGGCGGCTCCACATCCTCCGGCAATGCAGTCTGAAAGGAGAGAGAATCAGGCAACGGACAGAAAACCTCGCTCAAATCCATTTACGCAGAGCAAAGCTTTCGCCAGGCTCCAGCCGGATCACGGCCTGAAGCCAGATGGTCAGCCACACATTGCCTAGCCAACGCCCGCCATGAGCCTCGCCATCTCCCATCGCGAGCAGGGACACAAAAGATAGCCCTGGCGTTCAGAACGAAAAACCAATCTGAGGAGAAACCTTGTCAGTGTCTTCTATAAATGGCGATTCGTCAATGCCGTTGGTCACACTTGAGGCCGGAACACCAGTCAGTTCGTCGGATAAACGCTAGTGTCCCGAGTCTGAAGTTCGCATCATAATGATCGGTCATCCTGAGCGATGTTTGCCGCGTTTTGCGCGGCAAGCAGAGTCGAAGGACCTGCATTTTTTCTTCGACGAACTTCTGACTCACCACGCTAGTACTACAGTTGCAGATCGCGGATGCGGAGGGAGCAGGCGGCTTCATCCCCTTGAAAGAAAGCACATAAAATCGGGGCCTTCAGGCCCGGGCCGTTGTTTTTTGCCTCCAGATTCCGGCAGATACAACTGTAGTACTAAGTCGCCTGATTTGTAGCCAGATACCACTCGACCGTGCGGCGCAGCCCCTCGGCGAAATCGACCGAGGGCGCGTAGCAGAGCAGTTCACGAGCCAGACCAATGTCGGCCAGGGAGTGGCGGATATCGCCCGAGCGCGCCTCTGCGTAGGCAGGTTTTCCGCGGTATCCGGTCAGGCCGCAGAGAATCTCAAAAGTCTGGTTGAGCGTGATGGCCGATCCAGTGGCCAGGTTCATCATGCGGCCCGAAACCGTCTCAGCTGGCGCGGCAGCGGCCAGCAGGTTGGCGGCGACCACGTTCTCGATAAACGTGAAGTCGCGGCTCTGCTCGCCATCCCCGTAGATGGTGGGCTGTTCCCCGGCCAGCATCATCCGGCAAAAAATCGCCAGCACGCCCGAGTAGTGCGACGTAGGGTCCTGGTGCGGGCCGAAGACGTTGAAGTAGCGCAGGGTCACGGTCTCCATCCCATAAACCTGGGCGAAGGCCGCCAAATAGTGCTCGCCCGCCAGCTTAGCCACGGCATAGGGAGTGATGGGATGCGGCAACATCTCTTCGTGCTTGGGCAGCGTTGGCGTGTCGCCGTAAACCGAGGACGACCCGGCGTAGATTACGCGGCGCACGCCGGCGTCCTTTGCGGCCACCAACACATTGAGCGTCGCATCCACACAGTTCCGGTTGGTGGCAACTGGATCGGCGACCGATCGCGGCACCGATGCCAGCGCTGCCTCATGAAAGACAACCTCGATGCCCGCGCAAACCCTGTCGCAAACGGCCGGATCGGCGAGATCGCCTACGATGAACTCCATGGCCTCAAGGCCTGCCAAGTTGGCGCGTTTGCCGGTAATGAAGCTATCGACGCCGCGTACCGATTCGCCGCGAGCCAATAGCGCCGCGGCGATGGATCGCCCAATGAACCCGGCAGCTCCGGTAACAAGATATTTCGACAAAGTTTTCCCCCAGTGAACAAATGCTTGCTTGGACCGATTGGCCGACCTTCCCTCATAGAATAGCAATGCCGTACAACCAGTCTCATGAATGTCTCTACGGCTCGTTGGGCAAGTAGGGGATACGGACGGAGCAGGGGGCTTCAGCTTCAGCCCCCTGAAAAGGGCGCATAAATATGAGGCCTTCAGGCCCGGGCCGCTGTTTCTTGCCTTCAGATTCAGGCAAATACAACTGCAGTTCTAGGAACGTTGCCGCAAAGACGCCGTACAATCGACTGCATGAAAGCTGCCATCTCGAACTCGCTCGCAGAACTCAAGGCAAATATGGAATCCCGCCAGGCCCGCATCGGCATCGTCGGCATGGGCTACGTCGGGCTTCCTCTCGCGCTGCTGTTCGCCGGCGAGCGCTTCCGCGTCACCGGATTCGACATCGCGGCAGATAAGGTGGCTACACTCAACGCCGGCAAGTCCTACATCGTTCGCATTCTGCCTGAAGCCATTCTTGAAGCCCAGAAGACGGGATTCCGCGCCACCGGGGACTACGCCGAGATTGCCGCCATGGATGCGGTCATCATTTGCGTGCCTACGCCGCTCGACGAGCATCATGAGCCGGACATGAGCTACGTGATCGGGACGGTCAAAGCCATCGCGCCCCACATTCATGAAGGGCAGATGATTGTGCTTGAAAGCACCACCTACCCCGGCACCACCGAAGAGGTCGTCGTGCCGCTGCTTGAAAGCGGCAACCCGCGCGGTCTCAAGGTGGCGCGCGGCGTGGAAGAAACCGGCGTGCATGTGGTGTTTTCTCCGGAGCGCGAGAATCCGGGCAGCGACGCCGTGGATCGCCGCGATGTGCCTAAGGTCGTAGGCGGCTGCAGCACGGCCGGCGTGGAGCTGGCCACTGCCATGTATGGCGCCATCTTCCATCGCGTGGTTCCGGTATCGAGCCCCGCGGTCGCGGAGATGACCAAGCTGCTCGAGAACATCTATCGCTGCGTCAACATCGCCTTGGTCAACGAGCTCAAGCAACTCTGCATGCGTATGGGCATCGATATTCACGAAGTCATCGACGCCGCGAAAACCAAGCCCTTCGGCTTTCAAGCTTTTTATCCCGGCCCCGGGCTGGGCGGACACTGTATTCCCATCGATCCGTTTTATCTGTCCTGGAAGGCGCGCGAATTCGATTTCCGTACGCGCTTTATCGAGCTGGCGGGCGAGGTCAACATGGCCATGCCCTATTTTGTTCTCAACCAGGTGACCGCGGCGCTCAATGACCGCTCCAAGACCGTCAAAGGAGCGCAGGTGCTGGTGCTGGGTCTGGCCTACAAACGCGACATCGACGATCTGCGCGAGTCGCCCTCGCTTACCATCATCGAGCTTCTCCGCAAAAGCGGCGCCGCCGTCTCCTATAACGACCCCTACTTCCCCGCCGTCGGCCATGGCCGCAAGTACGACCTGAACATGACCTCGGTCTCGCTCGATCGTCTCGAACAGTACGACGCCGTATTGATCGTCACCGACCACTCCAGCTACGATTTTCGGCGCATCGTCGACGAGTCGCAGCTCGTGATCGATACCCGCAACGCCACGCGCGGCATCGGCTCGCCCAAGATTGTGCGCTGCTAGTGTCTCGTCCCTAAAGTTCGCAACAAAAACACCTCTGCCATCCTCAGCGATCAAAAATCAGATGTCATTCTGAGCGAGTCCCGGCATGCCGGGACGCGTCGAAGAACCTGCATTTGTTTTTCAACGAACTTCAG
Organism: Occallatibacter sp.; assembly: GCA_049521075.1. Lineage (GTDB taxonomy): Bacteria > Acidobacteriota > Terriglobia > Terriglobales > Acidobacteriaceae > Telmatobacter. Next base: position 42,950 of record JBEKPD010000010.1, on the reverse strand, counting down.
ACTCACCACGCGAACTTGGTGCCCCAACCTTTTCGCACTCTTTGCGAAAAGGGTGGGATAGCACGACTCTCACCCCGCGCGCTTTTCGCTCAGAACCTGTCTACAAACCTCCAGATGGAAGAATGAGGCGGAGCAAAGTCCGCCGTAGGGGGACGAAAGACGGTAGCCCCAGGGCGCGGGGCCCCCGCGGACACCGGGCCCCCGGCGAGCGATCTTGGCTCGTTGGGGTGAGGTTAGGTCTTAGTCCGTGGGGTGGAGGCGCAAGCCTGGGGAAATGGGCCCACCATGCGCTTATTGATCCGGCCCTTAAATCCTGTCGCCGTGCCCCATCCATTTCCGCGTCTTTGGCGGAAATGGATGGGAAAATATGTCACTGTTTGCGGGCCGGAGCAATAGTAGCCCGCTTCAGCGGGCGAAAGAACACTTCTTCCCGATTCCTCACTTTCGAAACTTGCCGTAGAACAAGCACTCGAAGACATTTGTGGACAGGCCCTCCGATCATGATGCAAAGAGGAGGCAACCAATGTTGAAACAGCATGATGGGCCACGTGTATTTACTTCGTGATTCCAGCCCCTCCATTAATTACTTTTGCCTAACACTCCGCTGCCTCCTCGTGGCGTATCATGCAAAATACGTTCTCCTGATTCATTTGCCTTACCCAGTCGCGTTCGGATATTGAATTTCTCGCTGCATCCGTGAAGTGCTTTCGTTGTCGCGGTTTCGCAGTTGCTTTGAGGCATTGAATTCTCACTGCATCCGTGAACTGCCCGGCATGTGCTCCTTCCGCTGCACGCAGAAGGAGCTGGGGAATGGCGCACGAATCCATGTTGCAGAAGAGCGTTTGCAAGTCTTTGACCCGGACTGAAAACCGGGCTGCAAGCTGCCAGATGGCAGCCAAGAGAACCCTGAAAGCGGCGGGGATGTTGGCGGCGCTGCTCATTGCCTGCCTGCCCAAGGCGACGCAGGCGCAGGCCACATCCTGGGGTTGGATGTCTGGCGCTAACACGACGAACGCAAATGACAGCGCCACCGTTCCTGGCAGCCGCTACGGAGCTTCCTCTTGGACTGATCTGAACGGAAATTTCTGGTTCTTCGGCGGCCTTGGAAACGACGCCACCGGTAATTTAGGTTATTTGAACGACCTCTGGGAATACTCCAGCGGCACGTGGGCCCTCAAGAGCAGCAACGCCACGATCGCTGTGCCAGGCGCCAGCCTTTGCAATGAGAGCAACTACACCGTCGGCACTTACGTCGTGGGTGGACGCAGCGGCGCGCCAGCCTGGGTGGACGCGAGCGGAAACCTCTGGCTCTTTGGCGGCTTCGGTTGCGGCAATGCGAACACATCGCCGGGCTATCTGAACGATCTCTGGATGTACAACATCGCCTCGGGCCAATGGACCTCTGAAGGCGCAGGAACGGCGAATCAGGCAGGCTCCTACGGCCCGCAGTATGTCTCCTCAACCTCCTTCTTCCCCGGCACGCGCTATAGCGTCGCCGCCTGGACCGGCTCCGACGGAAGTTTCTGGCTCTTTGGCGGCTTCGGTATCGATTCCGGCGGAAATACCGGAAGCCTAAACGACCTATGGAAGTTCAATCCCACATCCAAGGAATGGACCTGGATGGCCGGCAGCCTGACCAGAAATCAGAAAGGCACATATGGGACCGAGGGCGAGGCCAGCGACTCCAACACACCTGGCGGCCGAACCCTCAGTACCGGCGTGGTCGATTCCAGTGGCAACCTGTTGCTCTTTGGCGGCGATGGTCTGGATTCGAGTGGCAACTCCGGCGATCTCAATGACCTCTGGAAGTTCAACACCACCACGTTGCAGTGGACGTGGATCTCCGGCAGCAATACCGCCAGCGCGCCGGGCAGCTACGGCACGCTCTTCACAACCGCCGCCGGCAATTTTCCGGGCGCGCGCGAGGGATCGAATCTCTGGCTCGACAAAGCCGGTAACCTCTGGCTCTTCGGTGGCGGCGGCGATGACACGAACGATGACCAAGGCTACCTCAACGACCTCTGGGAGTTCGACGTCACTAGCGAAGAATGGACCTGGACGGGCGGCACGAAAACCATTGCGGCGGCTGAAACCCCCGTCTACGGAACCGAAGGCACCCCGGCCATCACGAACATCCCCGGCGCCCACTACACCTATGCCGCGTGGAACGACAGCCAGGATGACTTCTGGCTCTTCGGCGGATTTGGCTTTAGCACTTCCGTAGGCTCCGGCGATTTGAACGACCTCTGGGAAGCAATTCCCCCGACTCCCACTCCGGCCTTCAGCCTGGCTGCCGGAACCTACCAGGGATCGCAGACGCTCACCATCACCGATGCCATCAATGGGGCCGTCATCTACTACACCACCGACGGCACCATCCCCACGACCTCGTCGCCTACGTACACGGGCGCGATCACCCTCAACAAAACCAGCACTGTCCAGGCCATCGCCGTGGCCGCAGGCCGCAGCCAGAGCCTCATCCGATTCGCTGAGTACATCGTCACTGCCCAGACTGCCATCACCTGGGAGCCGCCGGCGCCCATCACCTACGGCACGCCGCTCAGTTCAGTCGAGCTCAACGCCACCACCAGCATCCCCGGCGACTTCGTCTATACGCCCGCTGCGGGCTCGATTTTACCGGTCGGAAACAACACCCTCTCGGTCACCTTCACGCCTACTGACACCAGCAGCTTCCAGGCGGCCACGGCAACCGTGACCCTCCAGGTCAGCCCGTCCACGCCGGTCATCACATGGGCCACGCCTTCTCCCATCGCCTACGGCACCGCTCTCAGCGCAACTCAGCTTGACGCCTCTGCCAGCTTTAACGGCAACCCAGTTCCCGGCACTTCCGTCTACTTGCCCGCGGCCGGCACCGTCCCCTCCGCAGGCACGCAAACGCTTGCAGTAACCTTCACGCCGACCGGTCCAGGTGCTGCCAACTACACCACGGCCACAGCTTCGGTCACGATCGAAGTTGGGCAAAACACGCCTACGATCACCTGGGCAAAGCCTGCAGCCATCACCTACGGCACCGCCCTCGGTGCCACGCAGCTTAACGCCACGGCTACCTACGGAGGCACCACCGTTCCGGGCACTTTCCTTTACTTCCCGGCCGCCGGCTCTGTTCTGCCGGTCGGAACCCAGACCCTCAACCTCGTCTTTACGCCCAACGACACTAACGATTACGCGGTCGTCCAGGCCTCCACCACACTAGTCGTCACCCAGGCTACGCCGATCGTCACCTGGCAGTCTCCGGCCGCGATCTATTTCGGCACCGCCCTCAGCGCCGCGCAACTTGACGCCACGGCTTCGGTCCCCGGCACCTTCGTTTACTTGCCCGCGGCCGGCGCCGTGCCCTCGACCGGAACGCAAACCCTTTCCGTCACGTTCACCCCGTCTGACACCATCGACTACGCCGCGGTCCAGCAGGGTGTCACGCTCACCGTGCTGCCTCCCGGTTTCACCATCAGCGGCTCGCCCACCGGGCAAACCGTCTACGCCGGTTACTCCACCGACTTCGTCATCACCGTCGCTCCCCTCGGCGGTACCTTCAATAATGCGGTCACGCTTTCTGTCGCCGGCCTGCCTTCGGGAGCCACGGGCACCTTCTCGCAACCCACACTCACGCCCGGCGCGTCCGCTGCCAGTGCTATCCTGACGGTCGCCGTACCCTCCACCACTACTTTGAACCAACGCCCTGCCTCGCCCTTTCAAAACGCGCCGCGAACTCTGGCCCCGTTGATGGCGCTCCTGTTGCTTTTGCCCTTCCGAAAGGCGCGCAAGGCTTCCCGAAAAATTTCGCTCTTGCTGGTTTTGGCCGCCTCCTTGGGCGTCATGCTTTCCATGAGCGCCTGCGGCACGCCTGGGGCCAAGACCATCAACTTTCAGGATGAGTTCGTCCTCACCGTAACCGGCGCGAGCGGCGGCAACACCCAAAACGCGCAACTGGTGCTCACCGTCGAGTGACACACAGCGGGGCTGCGCTCGCCGCCAGCCCCGCCTCATTGACCCGCCCGTGCATGCCAAAGAGACGGCAATTGCCGCATCCTTCCCCTCCTCGTGTATCGTGGCTTGGATGATGAACTTGCTGCCAACCCTGGCCGAGCCCCGGCACTTTGCGCTCTGGGAGAGAGCAATGTTCGTCGCGCTCGCCGCCGCATCGGTGTACGGATTCTGGCGGCGCTTCGGCCCCATCCTCAGCAGAATTCTCGAATCGAAAAAGGACCCCGATTTTCATCTCTCGCCCCTGGCCAAGCGCGTGCGCGACTTCGTCTGGGAGGTCTTGCTGCAGGCCAAAGTCATTCACGAACGCCCGCTCGCGGGCCTGGCACATGCACTCGTCTTCTGGGCCTTCTGCGCCTTCGCACTGGTCACTCTCAACCACTGCGCGGTGATTCTCGGCGTTGGCTTTCTCGATCCCGCAGGCCGCGTGGGGCGAATCTACTTTGCTTTTGCGGCTCTCTTCGCCATCGCCTGTGCGGCCGGCATTCTCGGGCTCTTTGTGCGGAGATTTCTCATCCAGCCCAAATGGCTGGGCAATATTTCGTGGGAGTCGGGCCTGATTGCCCTGCTCATCTTCCTGCTCATGGCCACGTATCTCGCGGCTCTTTTCGTCACAGCGCCGGGCGCGGTGCGGGCCTTATGGTGGGCGCACACACTTACGCTGCTAGCGTTTCTTCCGTTCATTCCCCACACCAAGCACTTGCATCTGGTGCTGAGCCCTTTCACTGTCTTTCTCTCGCGCGGCGTCTTCGCGCACATCCCTCCCCTCAGCGGCGACGAGGACTTCGGCCTGGTTGCAGGAAAAGACCTGACACGCCTCGTCAGCCTGCAGGTCTATTCATGCGTCGAGTGCGGCCGCTGCATGGAACACTGCCCCGCCAACGCAACCGGCAAGCAACTCAACCCGAAAGAAATCATCCTCGGCCTGCGCGGCTACCTCAACGAGTTCGGTCCTGCGTCCGAGGAGCCTTTGCTCGGCAAATACAACGCGCAAGAGGCAGCCTTCGAGTGCACCACCTGCGGAGCCTGCGAGTTCCAATGCCCCGTGGGCATCGAGCACGTGCCTATCCTTGTCGGTCTGCGGCGCGGCGCGGTCAACACCGGCGCGTGGCAGAATCCTCATGGCTCGAAACTTTTCCTGGCTCTCGAAAAAGGCAGCAACGCCCTAGGCCTCAGTTCCACCGAACGCGACAAGTTTGTAGAGAAAAATGCGCTGCCCATCTTCGACGGAACGCAGGAATATTGCCTCTGGCTGGGCTGCATGGGCGCATACGATCCACGCGGCCGCGAGATTGTGCTGGCCCTGGTCCGCATCATGCGCCATCTCGGCGTCACCTTAGGCGTACTACGAAAAGAAAAATGCACCGGCGACCCTGTCCGCCGCCTCGGCAACGATCTGCTCTTCCGGCAACTAGCAGAGGCCAATCTCGAAGCCCTGGCTCAATTCAAAACCCAAAAAATACTTTCGATCTGCCCGCATTGCGTCCGCACCATTCAGGAGGACTGGAAAGAATTCGGCACCCCGCCCGAAGTAGAGCACCACAGCGAGTTCCTGGCCCGGCATTTGGCCGAGCTGAATCTAGTATCTGGACATGACTCTGGAGATTACGGAAAAACTTCTTTTGGAGGGGGCTTTGTATCAGGGCACGACTTCAGTCGTGCCGAAAACCCCGCCAAAACGACTGGGGCTTTAGCCCCTGAGCGACTTTCTTCCGCGCCCGAAAAAATCGTCTTCCACGATCCCTGCTATCTCGGCCGCTATCGCAACATCTACGACCAGCCGCGCCAGGTCGCCGCGCTGTCCGGCGAACTCGTCGAAGCGCCGCGCTCGCGAGAGCGCAGTTTCTGCTGCGGCGCCGGCGGAGGCCTCGCCTTTCTCGGCGAGGAAAAAGGCGAGCGAGTAAGCCACGTCCGCGCAGCAGAATTAGCCGCGACCGGCGCGGGCGTAATCGCCGCAGCCTGCCCCTTCTGCAATACCATGTTCCGAGACGCATTAGCAGCCCGCGGCGAAGACGCGCCAAAGCTGATGGACATTGCGCAATTGGTAGCGCGGGGATTGCCGGAGAATAAGGAATAGGCGCAGGAGCGCTCGAAAATGAAGATGATCGTAGCCATCAAACAAGTCCCCGACCGTGATGCCCCGGTGCGCATTACCGCCGACGGCAAGTGGATCGATGAATCCGACCTCCAGTGGGCCATGAACGAGCCCGACGCCCACGCGCTCGAAGAAGCCCTGCAGTTGAAAGAAATACACAGCGGCGAAGTCATCGTGGTCAGCGCCGGCCCTGAGCGCGTGGCGGCCACGCTTCGCGAGGCCCTCGCCAAAGGCGCCGACCGCGCCATTCACATCGTCTCGGACGACCTCGGCGCGCGCGACGCTCTGGGCGTTGCAAAGTTGCTCGCCGCCGCCATCCAGCCCGAGAATCCCGACCTCGTGCTCACCGGATTGCAGTCAGAAGACCTAGGACTCGGCCAGACCGGCGTCATCCTAGCCGAACTGCTCGGCCTGCCCCATGCCACATTAATTCTTCATATCGAAAAAATCGATGCAGGCCTCAAGGTCAAACGTGAGCTCGAAGAGGGATGGTTTCAATTCGTCGAAATGCCTTTGCCCGCACTCGTGACCATGCAGTCTGGCGGCAACAAGCTGCGCTACGCCACGCTCATGGGCATCAAGCGCGCCAAAACCAAAGAACTCCGCACTGTGAGCGCTGCGGAACTCGCCGAAAACGCCGCTCCGTTGGTGACACTCGAGCAAATCTCCGCACCGAAAAAGCAAAAATCCACGCAAATTCTCTCCGGCTCACCGAAAGAAGCCGCAACAGCGCTGGTCGAAAAGCTCAGGACGGAGGCGCGAGTGCTATGAGTTGCATTTTGGTTGTCGAGGAAGCGCGCCGTGACGGAAGCTCCCGGATTTTCCAGGAGACTTTGGCCGCCGGACGCAAGCTTGCCGGATTGACGGGCCTGGCGTTGAAAGCCGCTGCTGTTGGAGATTCCACAAAGAACATCTTTCTCAAAATCTCCGGGCCGGCGCCTCACGCGGGATATGAGATTCAGCATCCGTTGCTTGAGAGCTACACCGCCGACGGCTACACACTCGCATTCGAACAACTGGTCCGTACGCTTGAACCTGATTACGTTCTCTTTCCGCATAGCTATCAGGTGCGCGATTTTGTTCCGCGCCTCGCGGCCCGGTTCGGACAGGTGCTTGTCGGCGATGTCACGGAGATTGAAGAGGGGCCTTTGTTTGAGCGCCAGCTCTTCCAGGGCAGGTTGAACGCGACCTATCGCCACGCGGGCAATGGCCCTTGCTTTCTTTCGATCCAAAACGGTGCCTTCCGCGCCGATGCGGCGAGCGGCGGCCATATGGAGATCTACGGGTTCAACCCAACACTCGACCCCACACAGATTCGCACCAAACCCGGTGAGCCGTTTCGCGAGTCGGCCGAGACCGTCGATCTCGGTTCGGCGCAGCGCATTGTCAGCGTAGGCCGCGGCATCAAGAGCGCGGAAAATCTGCCTCTCGTCGAGGCGCTCGCCGGCGCACTCGACGCGGAGCTGGCTGCCTCGCGGCCCATCTGCGATAACGGCTGGCTGCCCTTGGAGCGCCAGGTCGGCAGCTCCGGACATACGGTTGCGCCAAAGCTTTATCTCGCAATCGGCATCTCGGGAGCCATCCAGCACCTGGTAGGCATGAAAGCCTCGCAATGCATCGTAGCCATCAACAAAGATCCTGACGCGCCCATCTTCGAAGTAGCCGATTACGGCATCGTCGGCGATCTCTTCGAAGTGGTTCCGGCTCTCACCGAAGCCCTCAGGGCGGCAAAATAGTGAATGCAATGACTGACACGCGCAAGCCGATTGTGATTGTCGGCAGCATCACTATGGATCTCGTCACGCGCACGCCGCGCATTCCCGTAATCGGCCAGACACTGATCGGCACCGCATTCGAAACCACCCCCGGAGGCAAGGGCGCGAATCAGGCCGTAGCCGCGGCGCGGCTTGGCTATCGCGTGGCCATGGTCGCCAAAGTCGGCGACGACAACTTCGGCCCGCCGCTACTCGAAAACCTGAACCGCGCCGGCGTGGACACGGCCGCGATGACCGCGACCTCCGGCTCCTCGGGCCTCGCGCCCATGTTTGTCGCCGAAGACGGACAGAATGCAATCGTCGTGGTTCCCGGCGCAAATAGCAAAATGGATCGCGCGTCAGTCGACAACAATGCGGAGTTGATCCGCTCGGCCGGCATTGTCCTCTGCCAGCTTGAAATTCCCATCGACACGCTCAGCCATACCCTAGACTTTTGTGCTCAAGCGAATGTGCCCGTGATGCTCGATCCCGCACCAGCCGCCACTTTGCCAGATGCGGTGTGGAACCAGGTAGCATGGTTCACGCCCAACGAGACCGAAGCCGCGTTTTATGTTGGGGACGGAGCCACCGTGGAAGACACTGCGAAACGCCTGCATGCAAAAGGCCTGCGCGGCGTGGTGCTCAAGCGCGGCGCGGACGGAGCGTTTGTCTCCGTTGCAGGCGGCAGAGCCGAGTGGGTCAAGCCATTCAACGTGGACGCCATCGATACCGTAGCCGCGGGCGACTGCTTCAACGGCGCGTTTGCCGTGGCGCTTGAAGAAGGCAAGGATCCGTGGGCCGCGGCGCGGTTTGCCAACGCCGCATCGGCTATCAGCGTCACACGCAAAGGCGCGCAGGCCTCCATGCCGTTCCGCGCCGAAGTGGAAGAATTTCTGGCCAAGCACGCGTGACTGGGAAGCGCTGAAATGCGATCATTCGGTTATACCGGTTCCAGAATTGCTATACCCAGGAACCGCTGCCGCTGAGTGGCATTTTCCCCGAGAAAATGCCACCTTTCACAGCTCTCAAGAGGGTACGTGAGTTCTGGAACCGGTCTAGCGCTGCCACCAGCAGGGCCAAATGGACATGGGATTCATGGCGCTGTTTCGGTATGCGCAAGCTCATAAGCCATGAACTTTTTCAGGATGATTCGAGGAGTTTTCTTGAAGTATTCGGTTCTTCCCCTCATCGTTTTCGCCGTGTGCGCAGCGGCGCACGCCCAGGGCAACTACGAGATCCAGGTGTACAGCTCGGACACGGTCGCTCCGCGCAGCACCATGGTCGAGCTGCACTCGAACTTCACCGCTCAGGGCCATCCGGCGCTGGATGGCGTAGCAGCGACCAATCATGCCGAGCATGAAACGGTGGAGATCACGCAGGGGATCAACGATTGGTCCGAGGTGGGTTTCTACATCTTTACCAGCGAGCAAAGCGGGCTGGGTATGCAGTGGGTGGGCGACCACATCCGTCCCCGCGTGCGCGTTCCGGAGAAGTGGCACTGGCCTGTGGGCGTGAGTCTGTCGAACGAGGTCGGCTATCAGCGTGCGCAGTTTTCGCCCGACACCTGGACGTGGGAGATCCGTCCGATCATAGACAAGACCACCGGCCGTTGGTACTTCGCCGTGAATCCAGCGCTCGAGCGCACTTGGCACGGGCCCGACGTGAATCTAGGCATCGACTTTTCGCCGGCCGTAAAAATCAGCTATGACATTACGAAGCAGATCGCGGGCGGCCTCGAATACTACGCCGACTATGGCAGCATCACGAACATAGCCAGCCTGCACAATCAGCAACAGCAGATCTTCCCTGCCATCGATCTCAACGTCTCGCCAAAGTGGGAGATCAACTTCGGCGTGGGCGTAGGTCCCACATCGGCCACCGACCATTGGATCGTGAAAGGCATCGTGGGCCGGCACTTCGATTGGGGCAAGCAGAAGCAATAATGCAAGGCTCTGTCTATGCCACCAATGCCATGGCGCGGATGGTTTCCTTGCGTACGGTCAGCTTTTCAATCAGATCGGGGCGCACCTCGTAGCCGCGGCCCGGCGTATCGGGAACCGCAATCTCGCCCTCCACCGAAACCGTAATTTCAGGCTCAACAATATCTTCAGCCCAATAGCGCGCCGATGCCGACACGTCGCCGGGCAACGTAAAGCCCTCCAACGTAGACAGCGCGATGTTGTGCGCACGGCCGATGCCGGACTCGAGCATGCCGCCGCACCACACGGGAATGCCGCGCTCGAGCGCCGCATTGTGCACCGCAATGGCCTCGGAAAAACCGCCCACGCGGCCCAGCTTGATATTGATGATTCTGCACGATCCCATCTCGATGGCAGCCAGCGCATCGCGGCGGTTGCCGATCGACTCGTCAAGACAGATAGGCGTGTTGAGCCGCTTCTGCAGCACAGAGTGAAAGTAGAAATCGTCGTGCCACAGCGGCTGCTCGATCATGAGCAGATCGAAGGCGTCGAATGACTCCAGAAGTTCCTGGTCGTGCAAGCGGTATGCGGAGTTGGCGTCGCAACTGAGCAGAATTCCAGGCCAGCGGCTGCGCACGCGCTCAAAGACTTCCACATCCCATCCGGGCTTGCACTTGAGCTTGATGCGCTGATAGCCAGCGGCCAATTCACGTTCGACGATCGAAAGCAGTTCGGCGATCGAGGACTGGATGCCGAGCGACACGCCGCAGGAAACGCTTTCGCGAATGCCGCCAATGAGGCGGGAAATAGAAACCCCTTCGCGCTGCGCCTCCAGATCCCAAATGGCGTTCTCGAGCGCCGCCTTGGCCATGGGATTGCCGCGCACGGCGCGAAAAATGCGCGGGCACTCGCCGCCATGGTCCGGAGACTCGGCGGCCAGCATCGGCGCAAGCTCATTCACCAGCACCTGCCATGCCGTATCTGTCGACTCACCGGAGAAGAACGGCCGCTCGCCCGCAGTGCACTCACCCCAGCCAGTCAGCCCTTCGGACTGAATCTCGGCCAGCAAGATCCTTCGATTGCGGGTGACGCCAAAGCTGGTTTCAAACGGGCGCACCAACGGCATGTGGATTTCGCGAAGGATGATTGCATCGATTCTCATTCTTTCCTCGTTAAGAGTCACGGTTGAGAGTAAGGCCCTAATTCGTAGACACCATTTCCATCGGTGTCGCGAGAGAAATCAAGCACTGCCAATCCTCGGGAAAAAGCCTGCTGAAACTTCTGTTGATTCTCCAACTGAACAGCGAGAGCCCGCTCCCGTGTCGCTTCGCTGGCCTTCCATTGGTCGATCAAAGCCGGAACCAGAATGCGTTCTTCGATGCTGCCTGCAACTGCAGGGCGCCGAGCAAAGACGTCCTCAACTCGCTGGGAATCCAGCTCCCATTCGGCCAAAAGGCGATCCGTGGGTAAACCAGCCTGCAATCGAGATGAGGATACACCATAGAAATTCACGCGGTATTCGCGCACCACGGCGCCCAGCCTGTGGATATTCAGGAAAGCGTTTTTGATTTCCAGCGGATCAAACGTCCACTCCATACGCCGGATGCCGCGCGCCAGCGCCTCACCTCTTTGGTGCCATTTGAGTTGCGCGCCAAGGCCCTGGTTGCGATGGGATTCAAGCACGGCCAGCATGTGCGAGTGAAGGTAGGGGTAAGGCTTGCCCTCAACAATTTTCACGCCAGGCAAAGACAAAGCGAAACCAACCAGCGTCCCCGCGGCCCCACTTGCCAGGCCATTGGAGAATCCGACTTCGAATGCCCCCATCACCTGCCCGCCGATCTTCTGCGCCAACAGAAAGGACCTGCGCGGAAGGAGGTCGCTTTCGTCGTAACCCCAGGTTGCAATCTGAATCTGGACACAGGCCTCAAACTCATCGAGATCTTTGCAGGCGCGGAACTCAACGCTCACGGTTGCACCTGCTCTCTCGATTCAGCGGCAGCGGTCTCGGCTGCGAGCTTGCGTTTGGCCTGTGCCCACAGCCCTTCCAGTTCGCTCGGCGAGAGATCTTCAAGCGCGCGCGGCGAGGCCAGCTCCATTTCTCTGAAGCGTTGGCGAAAACGAAGATTGCAATTGCGCAGAGCCATCTCCGCATCTACGCCGAGATGGCGGCCGAGATTCACAACCGTGAACAGCAGGTCGCCCAATTCCGCTTCAACGGCCGGTTTGCGTGCGGGATCGCCAGAAGCAGCTTCAGCTTCGAGTTCTGCAGTCTCCTCGGCAACCTTAGGCAGCAGTTCGCGCCAGGTCGGCCAGTCGAAGCCGGCCTTCCGCGCCTTGCTGCCAAGCTTGGCAGCCTCAGCCAGCGCCGGCATGGCGCGCATAACAGAATCCAATCTCGACTTCGGGGTTCTTTGCGGCAAAGCCGCGTCTGCTGCATGCAATGCCGCCGAAGGCGCAGCCGCTGCATGCAATGCCTCCGCGGCCTTGATCTCCTCCCAGTTGCGCAGCACCGCATCGGACGAGCCTCCAACATTCGCGTCCACCTGCGCACGGTTGCCCGCCGCGCGCGCAGCCTCGTCTCCAAAAACATGCGGATGGCGCCGCACCAGCTTGCGATTCAGCGAGTCGAGCACGTCGGCGATGGTGAAATGACACTCGTTGGCGGCCATCTCCGCGTAGAACAGGACTTGCAGCAGCAGATCGCCGAGTTCCTCGGTCAAGTGCGCAAAGTCGCGGCGCTCAATAGCGTCAAAGACCTCGTAAGCCTCTTCCAGCGTGTATTTGCGGATGGAATCGAAGGATTGCTCGCGGTCCCAGGGGCAGCCGCCGGGAGCCCGAAGCCGCGCCATAATGGCCACAGATTCCTCAAACAACGAGGCCGCTCGCGCCGGGTCGGTGTTGATTTGCGGCGTGGAATTCTCTTGGCTGGAGTGCGCCGGAGGAAGATCCATGCATCTCCAGTTTACCTCGCACCTCGCGCCCGTAAGGCCCGCTCGTCCCACTGAAGCCGGTTCACAACCACATCCTGAGACCGCAGACCGGGGGTGCAGCTCTATGAATACGATCGGCCCTGATTTTTTCTCCGTAATTCCCAGTAATAGTCGTAGTATTCTGAGACCTCGAAAAAAAACCGCAAGGAGGTCAGCACATGAAAAAGTTCAGGTTCGCAATACTCGCACTCGCAGCGGTGCTTGCCGCCACTCCCCGCGCAAAGGCCGACACATTTACCTTTAGTTCTGCTTTTGACGGCAGCCTCGGCGAGTCGGGCACCTTCACCGTTACGGGATCCATTGTCTATGGCTCCATCCTCGACGCCACCAGCGGAACGCTCACCATCACCGGCGCGCAGTACAACGGAACATTTTCGCTCTACGGCAGCAACAACCCCGTTCCTCTTGGCAATCCGTCTTTCCATCTATCGCCGAACGCCCATTTCCCCTACGACAACCTGCTCTTCCCCGGCTTCGACGGTCCCCTGGTGACCATCTATGGCCTCCTCTTCACCCAAGGAGGAGTGGATCTCAGAATCTGGGCCACCGCCCCCAACTATTACAGTCTTCAGGAGGGAACCTCAACGGCAGATTTTGCGGAAGACGATTTCGTTGTCCTCTCGCCGGAGCCGAATTCCCTGCTGCTCCTGGCGAGCGGCTTGCTCATCCTTGCCTTCGCCGCTTTCTGCAAACTCCGCTGCCGCACACCGATCGCAACAACCTGAGCCGGATTTTGCAGCTTCGTGACGTTTTTGTTTTCGCCGCTAACATGGGATAACACGAACCCCAACCGTCTCTCTCTCTCAACTCAGCACGAAAATGGGTGCCCCACATCTCGCTTTTGAGATGTGGGAAAGCACGAACCCCAACCATCTTTCTCTCTCAACCCAGCACAAACCTCCCGTGCCCCACCCTTTCGCTTTCTTTGCGAAAGGGTGGGATAGCACGAACCCCAACCATCTCTCTCTCAACTCTGCACAAAAAACCGCGCCAAATAAGCGACGAACCACCTCCTCGCTCTCCAGCAAAACAAATGTGCAAGATATAGGTCACACCAAGATGTACGTCACGACCTGACTTGTATAGAGACCGCGCTCCAATCCTCAAACCCATTGAAACGATCGTCGAGAGACGATCACCATTACCTAGCGGCTCATTCCGGGTTCGGCCCTGAAGCAGCAGACAGCGCTCCATAACAATCGATCGAGTGAAAGTGCGAATCAACATCGTGCAGGAGCGTTTTTGCGATTCCCCTATGCTGCTGCATACACAGCCAGCTTCAAAAAAAGGAGGTCACATGCCAGGTTTCGAAGGTGAAGAAGACGAAGGAATCAGAACTCTTCTGCGGCTCATCGAGCACGACGAAAAAGGCGAACTCAACCAAGTCTTTGAGTCCGACTACAAAGAGGAAGTGAATCCTGACGAGATAAAGATCGGCGTGAAGAGATGCCCGGGGATCATAAGAAACTTCGAATGCATTGCGACAGGATTCGGAGAAGGCCCCCAAGCATCGAGCCTTGCCCTGAAGGCGTTTCAAGCCGACGAGACCGCGAAGCTGGCGAAGGCTTTGGCCGCGGCCCAGGCATGGGGAAGCAAGAAAGTATGTACACCCCCATGTGTGGACCACGGCATTCTTCTAGGACAAATCAGCGCAACCCAGCAGTGGCATAACGACATTCATTCGACACCGGTCAAGGCTTACACGTGGCGAATCGTCGGATACCAAGTCACAAAATTCTGCTCTTAGCTGTTTCGAAAAAGCGCCCTTCGGCAGGGCCATCAGAGTCGAGTAGGAGGTTTCCCCATGGACTTCGTGACGGTTGAAATCGATATACAACCAGATGGATCGATCAAGGCTGTGCCCAACCCGGTCGGTGCGGCGTCAGGCGATGTGCTCAGAATTCACATCAGGAGTAATCAGAGCGACAAAGAAAAGGTCAAGGTCACCTTCAAGGGCGGCGCTAAGAGCCCCTTCGGCAATCGCGACTCCTCTACGGATGGCGATGCGTCGCCGTGCAACGGCCCGACGCATGGCGTCGAATGGCCGGAGGGTGCGACCGAGGGCAGGGTCATAGTGGAGGTACACGGCAGCCCGGTAGTCGCGACCGCGGAAATTATTGTGCACCGAATTGTTGCGCGCCAGCTGTCGGCGGGCGCTGGACCGTGCGTCGTCAACAATTACTACTTCTGCGATTGCTGCAAAGGTCGATAAAGGCGCAGCGGGTAGTGGGTCAGTTTGAACTCGTTTTGAACGGGCACGAACCCCAACCCGCCTCATTCAACTCAGCACAAACATCCCGTGCCCCATCCTTTCGCGTTCTTTGCGAAAGGGTGGGAAAGCACGAACCCCAACCATCTCCCTAAACCCAGCACGAAAAATGGGTGCCCCGGGTCCCGATTCTGGGACCCGGGACAGCACGAACCCAAAAGTTCCTAGCCGCCTGTCCGCTGTACTCTGTCTTCCTGAGCGACCGAAGTGCAGCGAAAGGAGTCGAAGGATCTGCGGTTGCTTTTCAGTCTCAACCCAGCACAAAAACGGGTGCCCCGGGTCCCGATTTTGGGACCCGGGATAGCATGAACCTAAACTCGACCTTCAACTCAGCATAAACATCGGGTGCCCCACATCTCGCTTTTGAGATGTGGGATTGCACGAACCTCAACTCATCTTATCCAACTCAGCACAAAAAATCCGAACACACTGCGTCCTCACACCGTCTTTCACACAGAACGCCAGGAACTCACATGACCACAACGCGCAGCACCTGTATTTCGCAGCCCAACAGACTCCTCCGCACACTCGCCACCGCAGCGCTCACCCTCTCCACTCCGCTGGCCCTCGCTCAGCCGCCCGCAACTCCGCTCGGCAAACCACTCACCTTTTCCATCGTCTCGATCAAGCGGCATGGAAACGCTTCTGGAGGAGGAGGAAAGGAGGGCTGCTACGTCGACAGTTGTCACTTCGTCGATAGGCCGCTCCTTGCATTCATCATGGTTACATACGATCTCTCCCAGAAACCCCTCCTTGGAAATCCATTGCCGAGAGACTCAGACCTCTTCGACCTCGACGCCAAAATCGATCCCGCCGACCTGCCCGCTACCCCGCTCTCCTCACGCCAGCTCGCTGACATGCTGCAGCCCGTGCTCGCCGACCGTTTCCAGCTCCGCGTCCATCATGAGATCCGCACCCTCTCCGTTTACAACATCGTGGTCGCGAAAGGCGGCTTGAAGATGAAGGAATCCGCGCCGCCAGTGCCTGGCAGTCTCGCATCGCCCGCTGGCACGCCTCTCGGAGGCTGTCACCACACGTCCGTGGGCAACGGCTTACGCGTTGAACGCGATTGCACCATGGACGACATAAGAAACATCCTCGAAGGTCCCGCCGGCCGCTACATCGTCGACAAGACCGGCATTACCGGCCACTATGATTTCGAGCTTCACTGGACGCCCGACAACACGCCCGCTGACTCCCCCCTCGCCGGCGGCCCATCCATCTTCACCGCCGTGCAGGAGCAGCTCGGCCTCAAGCTCGAATCATCGACCGCCCCCGTCGACGCCCTCGTCATCGACTCCGCCCAACCACCGTCGCCGAACTAGCCGTCGATTGAGCAGCGGCATTTATACTCACCCTCGAATGATTCCAGCGTTCATCACAGTATTCGCAGGCCTTTTGGGTCTCGCTTTCGGCAGCTTTCTGAACGTCTGCGCCACCCGCTGGCCCGAAGACGAGAGCGCAGCCAAAGGCCGCTCGCGTTGCCGCAGTTGCAGCCGCACCCTCGCCTGGTGGGAGAACATTCCACTAGCTAGCTGGCTAGCCCTCCGCGGCCGTTGCCGCACCTGCAAAGCAACAATCGGCTGGCGCTATCCGCTGGTGGAGCTAGCAGTCGGCGTACTGTGGGCGTTTGCCAGCTGGCAAGTGCTCGCCGGAGCAGTCGATCTGGCCCTGCCCATCAGCGTTCTCGTCTATCAACTCTCCGTCGCCGTCGGGCTCATGGTTTTTCTTTGGCTCCTGGTCGCTCTCGCAGTCCTCGACGCAGAAAATCTCTGGCTGCCCGACCGGCTCGTCTGGCCCGGAATCGTCCTGGGCGTTCTCGCATCGTTTCTTTGGTTGGCTTCCGCAAGCAAACTCAGCGAAAAGTACTTCGATAGTATTCACCTGTCAGCGTTGCCCATGACGTTGTCCATGCAATCGGTAATGCAGCTGGGGTATTTTCTCGATGCCCTCCGATTCCCAGGCATCGGCAATCCGCTTGTTGGCTTGCTGGTCCTCGTCGCCGGCCCCATCCTCGCTGCCGCCACGATCCTTCTTATCCGCTGGCTCTACTGGCTAGTCCGCCGCCGTGAAGGCCTCGGCCTGGGCGACGCCAAGCTCATGGCCATGATCGCCGCCTGGCTGGGACTCGACGGCGCCATGCTGGCTTTCTCCATCGGCTGCATTGTCGGCGCGCTCACCGCGCTAGCTCTGCTTGCGCTTCCGTCATCGCGCAAGGACGAGCCGAACTGGGCGCTCAAGAAGCTTCCCTTCGGAACCTTCCTTTGCCTGGGCGCAATCGTCAGTGTCTTCTGGGGCAGCCAGCTGATCGCTCTCTACGAGCACTGGGCCGGACTCTGACCCACCTCCCAACCGTCCCCCGCCCAAGCGCAATTCCCGCGTCCGCAAGTTCCCTGAAACTCCAAGAAAACAAAGCCTATTAATTCTCACCTTACTTTGCAGATAATTCCACCCTTCAGGCGCACAATAAAACCAGAGATCAGGGGCCAGTCCCGGGTCCCTTAGTCCCCGGTTCAATCTGTCAGGTATGTGCCCGGTCCGTACCTCTTACCCCCCACCCCCTACCTCGCATCCGCCGCCAGCCCCCAACGACCACTACCCCTGGTACAAGCCAGAAGCGAGAGGCTGCCGGCTTCGCCGCCCAAAAATCAACCTGTGAAACTGTGAAGACTGGAACCAATGAAGGATCAGTAATTTACAGGCGAATCCGTCCATTCACACAGAAACTGTGAAACTGTGACGCAAAATCGCTCCGTTTTCATACAGAGGTTTTGTCGTTGGCTGAGAGCTGATAGCTGAAGGCCGACTCGCTGCGAAGCTTCCCGATGCCGGTTTATTGCGGCGATACAGAGGATTGCGCCGGTTGCGGCGCCTTGGCATTGGCAATCTGCGGATCTTGAAGAGCCTTCTTGGCCTCTTTGGCGTGCTTGCTGCCAGGATCGTAATCCATCACCTTCTGATAATTCGCGCGCGCATCGGCAAACTGGCCGAGATGCCGCTCGGCTTCGGCCAAACCCCAATAGACATCCGGATTATCGGGATCGAGCACCAGCGCCGACTGGAACCTTGAGAGCGCAGCTCTCCAATCCTTGTTGTCGAGATAGTAGCTGCCGACACTCTCGTCCTCAGCTGCGGTTTCTTGATGCTCGGGCTCGATCAGCTGCCCTTTGCGGTTGCGTTTTCCCGGCTGGGTCTCGTCGTCGGCAGGTGGAAGCAGATCGCGCATTCCGGCCATGCTTGAACTTGAACTTTGCTGTTGACTCTCAGCAGCAGAGCCTTCATCTTCCGGACTGCGCACTGGATCGGCATCGCTCGCAGGCATCAAAATACGGCTCGCATCGGAAGCGTCGTTCTCGTCGGAAATCGTGCCCGGCGAAGTGCGCGACGGCATCACCGGAACATTGCTGGTGTCCTCGGGAAACGGATTCTGATTGGTCTGCTGTTGCGTGCGCGCGGGCGTTTGTACATCTGGAGAGTTCTGGGAGCCAGCAGGCTGCTTTTGGCCCGAACCGGAAGGATTGCCGTTGCCCTGGGCTTGCGCACAAAGTTGCGACGCAGCGAACACGACGCATGCTAACACGATCGCAATACCAAACCGCCGTTTCATCGCCCATTCCCCAATTCATTAGACGCGATTCAGCGCACAGAGGGATGCAGTCTCCCGGGCGCAACGCAATCGGGCGCGTCCACATCCAGCATCGCATATCGGAATGGCCGGAATTCTTTCTCAGTATGGGGAGCAAACCGGATTTTCGCGCCGATCTAGCTCGCGGTCTGCCGCGTCTTCCGATAAAGAGCTGCGAGAGCGCTCAGCCCTGAGCCAAGCAGCAACAACGAAGACGGCTCTGGCGTTTCGGTGAACTCGATTCCGCCCTCGTACGAGCTGTTCCCTGCATAAGAAGCCCAATTAGGGTCCTCGCGGAATGTTCCCAAGCCCGCAGCGCCGCCATCGCTGTAACCGCCTGTCCAAGTCGAGTTCACATACGCAGAACCCGCCGCAGGATTGCTTCCCACGGAATCTCCGCTGCTCGTCAAAGCAAAATTCAGACTGTCATAGGGACCGTCTACTCCCGTTGGGTCTGCACCGTAGACTTCGGTGTTGAACGCCAGCCCATAAATGATCTCGTCCGGCACAGTAATGCCAGTCAGATTGAATGTCACCTCGGACAACGACCCGTGATAGCAGCCACCATCTGATGCAAGGTATGCCGTCGGATCGGCGCAACCACCCGACTCCGGCCGCCAAGGGATAAACGCGTCCACAGTCCCGCTTGCAATCAGCGATCCCACCGTGTTCCCGGCGCCGACGTTATAGAGATTCAGGGTCATCGGCACGGTGAATCCTGCGCTCGTAATCGTAGTGCCCGGCGAAACCGTTTCGCCGAGGCCTGAAGCCCAGGTCGACTCCATCGCCCAATCGCTCATCAGCACGGTTGCGGTTCCCAAGCTATAGCTGGAATTACCGCCCCCGAATTCAATCAACTCCCCGAACTGGCTTACAGATTGCGCTTCGAAAGCCTCCGACACTAAATTCCCCGGGAGCGAACCGGGGATTGAGTTGTAGATGACCGAATCAGCGAAGGCCAAAGGCGCAAGCAAGAGAACCAAAGCAACAAAAGGTAACACCCTGATAAGCGATCTCATTTTGATAAGCGATCTCATTCTTCATTCCTCGTACATCGAGCTTCCTGACTTTGTGGCAAGCACGAAACGTTCGATCTGGAACAAAAGGATCGCTCGCTTGTGCTGATCGCAGGATTGTTGCCTGCCTTACCGCAAGTCCCGTGCCATCTTGCTTGGATTTGTAATCAATTATTTACATTGGCGCAAACCGTGCAATGCGCATTGTTTTGCGCTGTTTTAAGAAAACGAATTCCATCCTCCACAAGAGATCTTTTCCCTGTATTGAATGCCTCTTGCGCATTAAATACCTCCGCAAAGCCCGGCGGCCACGACGCTTGACGCGCAAAATCGCGATGGCAGGGATCTCGGCATCGAATGAATTCTCGATTGCGAAGATCGCGACACCGACGTGACGCTTTGCGCATTTTTCCACGCGCCGCTTCCCTGCCCCGGAACGATAGAATCTCTCCAGGCTGTTGCACACTCGCAGCCGCACGGGAGCTTTGTTCGCATGGGTTATCAGGTTCTGGCCCGCAAATACCGTCCGCAGCGCTTTGCCGACGTGGCCGGCCAGGACCACGTGACGCGCACCCTGCTGAATGCGCTCACGCAGAATCGCATTGCGCACGGCTACATCTTTTCCGGGCATCGCGGCATTGGGAAAACCACCATTGCGCGCATTCTGGCCCAGGCGCTAAACTGCCGCACCGAGATAGGCTCCGCAGAACGTCCAACGCCCGAGCCATGCGGCGTGTGCGACGCCTGCACGGAAATTCGCCAAGGTAACGCGGTCGACGTGATCGAGATTGACGCCGCCACCAATCGCGGCATCGACGAGATTCGCGAGCTGCGCGATGCCGCCCGTTACTCGCCGTCCCGCGACCGCTACAAGATCTACATCCTCGACGAGGCGCACCAGATTACCGAAGCCGCATTCAACGCGCTGCTGAAGACGCTCGAAGAGCCACCGTCGCACGTCATCTTCATGATGGCGACAACTGAGCCCGAGAATATTCCCCAGACCATCCGCTCCCGCTGCCAGCACTTCAGCTTTCACGCAGTCAAATTCGATGACATCCTTGCGCAGCTGAAGATGATCGCGGGCGAGGAGAACGTTGGCGCTGAGGAGAATGCACTGGCGCTGCTCGCCGAAGCCGGCGACGGATCGATGCGCGACGCGCTCTCCATCATGGACCAGGCGATTGCCTCGGCGCCGCTCGAGGAGGGCCGGCCAAAGCTCTCGACCGAGCAGATTCGCGAATTGATGGGCTCGGTGCCGAGCACGGTCTTTGAGAAACTCCTCGAAGCCGTGGCGGCCGCACAGAGCGCTCCGCTGATGGAACAGCTGAATATTCTGCTGAACGCCGGGCACAGCCCCTTGTCGCTTGCGCGGCAGATGGTGCGTTACCTGCGCAATGCGCTCATGGCCAAGCTGGGCGGCGAACAGACGGCGCTGCTCGCGATCTCCGCGGATGAGCGGGCGCGCGCGGCGCGTACAGCGCTGCTTTTCAGCGAAGAGGAATTAATGCGCAACCTGCAGATTGTGCTGCGCACCTTCGACGATTTGAATTACCGCCAGGAGCAGCGCTTCCATTTAGAGTTGGGCCTTCTCAAGCTGATCCATGCGCAACGGCTGCTTCCGATTGAGGAGTTGCTGAGCGGTGTGGCCAGCGGAGCGGGTGCAAGGACTGGCACGGCAAGCGGTGCGCCACGCGCAAGTGCAAGCGTAGCCCGGCCGGCAAGCGCGGCTTCGGTTTCAGCAGGTAAGCCGGCGAAAGATTTGAATGGCTGGAGCGCGACGCCGGCGCATCAAAGCGCGAGGCCGGAAACTGGCGCGACCATGGGCAGATCGGCCACAGTGGCCGAGTCTACGATCGCGGGAAACACAGCCGCGCCTGAGCTCTCGCCCTTCCCCGCTGTAGGAGCGCAAGCGCATGGCTATGCATCGGGATACGCATCGGGGGAAACCCTCACCGAAGGCGCACTGGCCAAAGTGCCTGAGCCCACCAAAGCAAGCGGCGAAGGATTAAGTGCCGACTCCATCCGCCAGGACATTGTTGCCGCACTTGCCACTGCCGGCCACAGCTCTGCCGCACAACTGCTTGGTAGTGGCGCGTGGCGGCTTGAGCCCACAAGCGTCCAGGCTTCCATACCAGGGATGAGCAAGAAGATGCTTAGCCTCATGGTGAGTGCCGCCGTGGAGAAGATCGTGCGGCAAGAACTACAGAGGCTGGGCGCGCCGACGCGCTTTCTCGTGTCCGCCGGCGAGGGATCGACACCCGCTGTGGTTGCGTCGCCCATTGCGCCCGTCGGCAGCGTGCAAGAGGCAGCGCTCTCGCATCCAATGGTGAAGCGCGCCCAGGAGATTTTTAAAGCCGAAGTCCGCAGCGTGGTCGATCTACGGCAGAAGTGATCAAGGCAGCTTCCACCTACTAGCTTTTAGCTCTTAGCTTTTCGTGTTGAGACGAACTCTCATAGTAAAACAAAGACGATCAAAGGATACAAACCAGAAACCGGAAGCAAGTGGATGTTAACCGAACAGAGGTACGCACAATGATCAATCCGCTTAAAATTACCGAGATGCTTTCCAAAGCCGGCGAGATGCAGGAAGAAATGCAGCGCAAGCTAGGAGAGACAGTGGTGGAAGCCTCAAGCGGAGGCAGCGCGGTGACCGCGACCATGAATGGCAAGAAGGAATTGCTTAAGCTCCACATTGATCCCTCTGCAGTCGTGAACCTGAGCGGCAACCAGCCTGACGTGGAGATGCTGGAGGATCTGATCGTGGCCGCGGTGAACGAAGCGGGACGCAAGGCCGATGAGGCAATCAAGTCAAGCGTGCAGGGCATGCTCGGCGGATTGAAGCTGCCGGGAATGGGTTTGTGAAGTTTTAAAACGGCGCGACATTAGAGGCTTACTGAAGAATGCGTCGTGGAGCACGAAGTGTCAGGGCACGACTTTAGTCGTGCCGCAAACCAGCAAAATGGTAACGGGCTTTAGCCCCTGCAGGATGATTGGCGGCGCGGCTGAAACCGTGCCCTTTCGAAACGAAAGGCAACTCAAGTGTCACGCTATGCCGAGCCGATGGCCCGGCTCATCGAGGAACTGAAGAAACTGCCCGGCGTGGGCACCAAAAGCGCGCAACGCTACGCCTTCCACTTGCTGCGCTCAAGCGACGAGGACGCAACCGCCCTGGCCGACGCAGTCCGCGGATTGAAGGCCAGCCTGCGCCTCTGCTCCATCTGCAACAACGTCACCGATGTCGATCCCTGCGCCTACTGCGCAAGTCCCTCGCGCAATAAGCGCCTCGTATGCGTTGTGGAAGAACCCACAAATATCGCCGCTGTCGAGCGCACGCAATCCTATCAAGGCGTCTATCACGTACTGCACGGAACGCTTTCGCCTTTGCACGGCGTGGGCCCCGACCAGCTTCGTTCGGGATCGTTGATTAGCCGCGCCGAGCGCCACGAAATCGACGAGGTGATTCTCGCCACCAGCCCCACGCTCGAAGGCGAGGCGACCGCAAGTTGGCTAGCAGCTGCGTTGCGCGGACATTCGGTGAAGATCACACGGATAGCCACCGGCGTCCCCGCCGGCAGCGACATTGAATACGCCGATGAGGTGACAATGGCGCGCGCGATCGAGGGACGCAGAGAGCTTTAGCCCAACCCACGTTCTCATAAGTGCAAAAGAAAAGCGGGAAAGCCAGTTAGCTCATCCCGCCTTGTGCAACTGCGAAAAACTTTCTTCTACCTATCCGCGCGCGAATCTGCGGCGGACCATCCCGGCCAGCCCAACCAATCCGCTTCCCAACATAAGGAAGGTGCCTGGCTCCGGTGTGGCTGCCGACGCACTGCCGATCACATCAAAGGCGCCAGCGGTGCCCGGAAAACTGCGCTGCCAGGTAACTCCCCCGTTGGTCGAATACAGCTGCGCTGTATCAAGCCCAACTGAACTAAAGTTCCATCCATAGTTGGCAGAGCCTGAAGGATTCATGGGCCCCACAAGCAAGAAATAGGTGTCTCCACCTGTCAGCGTAACTCCAGAGATCCCAGTAATCGAGGTCACTTTGCAGCAGGTACCTAAAGAGCCATAAGGCGACAGATTCCCCCAATATGCTCCTGAGACTTCGGTACCGAGTAAACCACTGTTATCGGTCCAGATACTGACATAGAAACCGCTGCCAGAATTCAGTTGCCCGATCGCGATGTCGATCTGGCTAATCTCTTCGGCCCCGCTCCCGGCAATCGTGAAAGCGTCTCCGTCAGAATAGCTGGTGCCAATGGGGGCGCCTGAACCGGTGACTTCCCAACTGAAATCACTTTGGTAGGCATCTCCCGGCCCAAAATCGCTGAATAGGGTGGTTGCTCCAGCCCGATGGCTGAAGAGGAAGACCGCTAAGCCGAGACAAATCGAAAATAGCCTTTTCATCGTTTCTCCAATGTTGGTCGTGCCCGGTGAATTCCGTGCACGCAACGAGATCGCATTCTGTATAGCTACCGGCGTACGAATCTGCGCCGCATCGACCAGCGGACACAATGATCTCTTGACCAAATCCGCAGTCAAATTATGGGTTTTGTGCAGCCACTGGTTTGGATAGTGACCTCCACTACCACAGCGGATGCGCTCAGTCTTTTATAGCATCTTTATTACCAAAATTGCATTCTATAGGCCACTGAAAATAACTAACTTATTTCCCTAAAATGCAAGACAATGCGCAATGAACTGCACATCCTTCCTCATGCAAAAGGGAATTCTCTCCCCTGCTTGTACCGCCGATCTCACTTTGATCGCGTTCGTTTGTGGTCGTTTCTTCGCCAGGTGAACGGCGCAAAAAAAGCGGGAGAGCCAGTTGGCTCATCCCGCCTTGTACAGCTGCGAAAACTTCTTCTACCTATCCGCGCGCAAACTTGCGGCGCATGGCAGCAAGCATTGTCGCCAGACCCGAACCTAGCAGAAGCAGCGATCCCGGCTCGGGAGTCGGTGTCATGGTGCCCAGTTCGATGTTGCCACCGAAGAAAGCGCCGCCGTCGGAGGCAGTGACGTTCTCCGTCTCACTCGGAAATACTAACGGCGAATTGCTTTGGGTGCCGACCTCGCCATAAGCGTCCTGTACGTAAGTAATATCGGGATCAACTTCAAATCCCGAGGTGTAGTAGGTATAGTCCCAACCGCCTTGCGATGCCACGTAGTAGGTATCTCCCGACACAAGCGTGACCGAAGTGATGGCATTGAAGCGCCAGAAGTCATCGGTCAACGGGTCGCTTGAACTCACGAACGTCGATGCCAGAAGGTTTCCGTCGGCGTCCCAGAGTCCAACCTGCTGCGCTTCCCCGCCGCTGCTTGATCCGTCGTCATAGGCCCCCAGCCCGGTTATGCTGATGGAACCGTTGGCAATGAACTCGTACCCAAGACTCCACTGGCTAGGACCGTTGATATATCCAGGCGCCGAAAAATTCACACCCAAGTCGTCGGCGAAAGCTGCCGTGGATGCAAGACCAATGATTGCGATGATGACCAGAACTCTCTTCATATTCTTTCCCTTTCGCAGAGAAATACCTCATCCCTGCCCGCACAAATTTAGTAGGCTTTTCCCTTCTCTATCGCAATTTCATAGCCGATTGGTTTTCTTTTGAAATCAATCCTTTGCAAGGGGCTAGAATTGCAAATGTGCAAGATCTTGCATGGAAGCGAGATGAAAGTCTCTTTATTGCCACACTATTCAGGCAGGACGCCTCAGCGATCTCATACGCAGCAGGCTGACCAAGGCAAAGCTCCAATGACGGCGCAAAAGAAAAGCGGGAGAGCCGGTTAGCTCATCCCGCATAGGAGTGGCTTGGGAAGCCGCTTCGTGCAAACTATTTTGACAACTGATCGAGAGCCAGGTTCAGTTCCAGCACATTCACGCGCGGCTCACCGAGAAATCCGAGCTGGCGCGAGGTGGTGTGATCCGCGACGAATTTCCGCAGCCGATCCGGATCGATGCCCCGCGCCTGCGCAACACGTGGAACCTGGTAGTCCGCATTGTCCGGCGTGATGTCGGGATCGAGGCCCGAGCCCGAAGTCGTTACCATGTCGATGGGCACCGGCTTGCCTTGATTCTGCGCAGCCAGCTTATCGATGTCGCCCTGAATGCGCGTGACCAGCGCCTTGTTCGATTGGGCCAGATTGGTACCACCCGAGGCCGTGGCATCATAGCCGTTGCCCGCCGCCGAGGGGCGCGGATGAAAGTACCGGTCCGACGTGAAGCTTTGCGCGATCAGCTCGGAGCCGATGACCTGGCCGTTTTGCAAAATCAGGCTGCCGTCGGCCTGATGGCGAAAGAGGACCTTGGCAAGTCCCGTCATCAGCAGCGGATATCCCAGTCCGAACAGGACCGCGGTGACGAGCGTAAACAGAATCGAAGTCTTCCAAACCGAGTGCACGTTAGGTCTCCTCGAAAGTTCTTGATGTTGCGCCCCGGCGATTCGTTGCGGAATTTGCTGCATAGTTGAAGCCATAACCAATATAAAACCTCCTACGCCAAATGCATCGCAACCAAGCACAGATCGATGGCCTTGATGCCTATAAACGGAATGAGAATGCCGCCCACGCCGTAGATCAGCAGGTTGTTGCGCAGCAGAACATCGGCCGGCTTTGGTTCATACTTGACGCCCTTCAACGCCAGCGGAATCAGCGCAACAATAATGATCGCGTTGAAGATGACCGCCGAGAGAATCGCCGAATGGGCCGAATGCAGATACATAATGTTGAGCGCATTGAGCACGGGAAACACGCCGGCGAACATGGCCGGGATGATGGCGAAGTACTTGGCAACGTCGTTGGCGATGGAGAATGTAGTGAGCGCGCCGCGCGTCATCAGAAGCTGCTTGCCGATCTCCACAATTTCGATGAGCTTAGTGGGATTGGAGTCGAGATCGACCATGTTGCCGGCTTCTTTTGCAGCCTGGGTGCCGGAGTTCATGGCCACGCCTACGTCGGCTTGCGCCAGCGCGGGCGCGTCGTTGGTGCCGTCGCCGGTCATCGCGACGAGCTTGCCCTTGCCCTGCTCGCGCTTGATCAGGTCCATCTTGTCCTTGGGCTTGGCCTCGGCAAGGAAGTCGTCCACGCCGGCTTCGCGCGCGATCACGGCCGCGGTCAGCGGATTATCGCCGGTGATCATGATGGTGCGGATGCCCATGGCGCGAAGACGCGCGAGGCGCTCCTTCAGGCCGCCCTTGACCACGTCCTTCAGATAGATCACGCCGAGGGCCGTGGAGTTCTCTGCCACAACCAGAGGCGTTCCACCCAGACGGGCAATCTCTTCCACGTTCTCGCGAACCTTTTGCGGCAGCAACGAGCCCTGTTCCTCGAGGAAGCACGAGATGGCATCGACCGATCCCTTGCGGATGCGCGTGCCCGGCAGGTTGACGCCGCTCATGCGCGTCTGCGCGGTGAACGGAACAAACTCAGCGTGTATGCCGCCCAAATCGCGCCCGCGCAGATTGTACTTTTCTTTGGCCAGCACCACGATCGATCGACCCTCGGGAGTTTCGTCGGAAAGCGAGGCCAGTTGGGCAGCGTTCGCCAGCCGTTCCTGACTCACATCGGGTGCGGGCATGAACTCCACAGCCTGGCGATTGCCGAGGGTGATGGTTCCGGTCTTGTCGAGCAGCAAAGTGTTCACGTCGCCCGCGGCTTCCACGGCGCGTCCGCTCATGGCCAGCACGTTGTACTGCACCAGGCGGTCCATGCCGGCGATGCCGATGGCAGAAAGCAGTCCGCCGATAGTGGTGGGGATGAGGCAGACCAGCAGCGAAACCAGCACGAAGACCGTCTGTGGCGCTTTGGAGTAGATAGCGAAGGGCTGCAGTGTGACCACGGCCAACAAAAAGATGATGGTGAGGCCGGAAAGCAGAATGCTGAGCGCAATCTCGTTGGGCGTCTTCTGGCGCGTGGCGCCTTCGACGAGCGCGATCATGCGATCGAGAAAGGTTTCGCCGGGATTGGAGGTGATCTTCACCTTGATCCAGTCCGATAAAACTTTCGTGCCGCCCGTGACGGCCGAGCGGTCGCCGCCCGCTTCGCGGATGACGGGCGCCGACTCGCCGGTAATCGCCGACTCGTCCACCGAAGCCACGCCTTCGATCACTTCACCGTCGCCGGCGATGTAGTTGCCGGCCGCGACGTAAATAATGTCGCCGGCGCGAAGATCGCCGCTGACAATTTCTTCAAAGCTGCCGTCGTCCTTGTAGCGTTTGGCGATGGTCTCGCCCTTGGCCTTGCGCAGCGTGTCGGCCTGCGCCTTGCCGCGACCCTCCGCCATGGCCTCGGCAAAGTTCGCGAACAGCACCGTGAACCACAGCCAGAGTGTGATCTGCAGATTAAAGCCGAACCCCGCGCGGTGGTGGACGGTGTTCTCGATCAACAGCGCCGTGGTGAGCACACTGCCCACTTCCACCACAAACATCACAGGGTTCTTGACCATGCCGCGCGGGTCCAGCTTGCGCACGCTGTCCAGCGCCGCCTGGGCCATGATCTGCGTATTCCAAAGACTCATTTTTTCAGCCATGACAGTCCGTTATGCCTTGTCCCGATGCGAGATCGCTTGGGTTAGAACAGCGTTCCAGGGTTCGTGTGCAAGAGTAGGTGTTCCAGGATCGGTCCCAGACTCAACGCCGGGAAAAACGTAAGCGCACCCACGATGAGCACAACCCCGATGAGCAGCACGGTAAATAACGGAGTGTTGACCGGGAATGTGCCGGCTGACGGTGGCACGCTCTTCTTCTGGGCAAGATTGCCGGCTAACGCGAGCGCCGGAATTATCATAAGGAAGCGGCCGATGAGCATGTCCCAACCCATCGCGATGTTGTACCACCAGTTGGTCCCCAGGCCCGCGAAGGCCGATCCGTTGTTCCCCGCGCCCGAAACAAACGAGTACAGGACCTCACTAAAGCCGTGCGGACCGGGGTTGGCCATCGCCGACTGACCGACCGGAAGCAGCACAAAGATCGCCGCAAAAGTGAGAATGATGAATGGGAAGATGAGCGCGTAAAGCATGGCCATCTTCACGTCGTAGGATTCGATCTTCTTGCCCAGGTACTCCGGCGTGCGGCCAACCATCAGGCCGGCAATGAAGACCGCGATCACAACGTAAATCAGCATGCCGTACATACCGGCGCCGACTCCGCCGAAGACCACCTCGCCGAGCATGATGTTGGCAAGCGGAATCATGCCGCCCAATGGCGTGAAGCTGTCGTGCATGCCGTTGACTGCGCCGCAACTAGCATCGGTGGTGATGGTGGCGAACAGGGCGCTCTCTGCGATGCCGTTGCGTACTTCTTTGCCCTCCATGTTGCCGCCGGGCGCGGTTGCGGTGTGCGCCTGCACGGCTCCATTAATCAGCGGATGCGGCTGCGCCTCAGCCCAATAACACACGACGAAGCCAGCCGCAAAGAGCAGATACATTGCAGCGAAGACGGCCCAGCCGTGGCCCCGCGAGCCAGTCATCTGGCCTAGCGTGTGCGTAAGGCCCGCGCCTATGACGAAGATCGAAAAGATTTCAAAGAAGTTCGACAGCGGAGTCGGGTTCTCATAGGGATGGGCGCTGTTTGCGTTGAAGAATCCGCCGCCGTTTGTACCCAGCATCTTGATGGCTTCCTGCGAAGCCACCGGCCCCTGGCCGATGGTCTGGGTGCTGCCTTCGACGGTATGCACGACGGTGTAAGGATGGAGATTTTGCGGAACTCCCTGCCAAACGAGAAGCAGGCCGTAGACGATGCAGGCCGGCGTGAGGATATAGAGCAAGGTCCGCGTCATATCCACCCAGAAGTTACCGATGGTGCTCGACTGCGTACGCTTGATGCCGCGGATGAGCGCCACGGCAACCACGATGCCTGCGGCAGCCGACCAGAAATTGTGCGTCGCCAAGCCGGCCATCTCCGTGAGATAGCTCATCGTGCTTTCAGGCGCGTAGAACTGCCAGTTTGTGTTGGTCGTGAAGCTCGCCGCTGTATTCCATGCGAGATCGGGTCCCACGGCGGCGAGATGCTGCGGATTGGCCCAACCCTGAACGAATCCTTGCAAGCGCTCGAGCGCGTAGGTGAGCACAAGGCTCGCGGCGGAGAATCCCAGCATGGCGAAGGTGTACTCGCGCCAGTTCATCTCCTTGTCCGCGCGGACTCCGCAGAGCTTGTAGAGGAACCTTTCGATCGGACGAAGCACCGGGTCGAGCCAGGTGCGCTCGCCCTCGAGAACGCGCGTCAGGTAAATGCCGACCGGGCGAACGGTAGCAAGCAGAATGACAGAGTAGATGGTGAATTGCAGCCAGCCGTTTACGGACATATCAGAATTTCTCCGGGAACAGCAGAGCGACTGTGAGATACACCATGAGAAGAATCGAGAGAACCAATCCGGTTGCCGAGATCCAATCCATGTGCATGGGCTACCTCAACTTCTCGCACGCCTTGACGTAGAGAAACGCCAAGACAAAGAAAACGGCTGTGAAAAGCAGCATGACTAGATCCTGCATGCAAGAACTCCAAACTCAGGCCGGCGTGACGCCAGCGGGATTGCTAAAAAATCAGATTCCATCTGTTGTGTGTCGGTTTTGCCGAGGCAGCCAATTAATTTCAATTCGCGACGCGGCCTTGGCATCAACAAACAACTGACCCGAAATTGATTCTGACTTTTAAGGGATTTGAGTACCGTAAAGAATTTCTAAATAAACCGTAAGGATTCGCGCCGAGTTGCGATAAGTTCTGGAAAATCAGCGACCGCAGCGGGACCCGGTCCGCATTGCGATACGTGAACGCTGCAGGCCTATTCTTCGTTGCCGGTCCAGCCCTCGGGAATAAAGCGATAACCCACCCAAGGCTCGGTCTGGATGTATTGGCGGCCCGTCTCGGTTTCGAGCTTCTTGCGCAACTGGCCGACAAAGACGCGCAGATACTCGGGCTGATGAGCCGATTGCGCGCCCCAGACTGCGGTCAACAGCGCACGGTGCGTCATCACTTTGCCGGCATTGCGTGCCAGGTGCAGCAGCAGATCGAATTCCTTGGGCGTGAGGTGTATGGGCTTGCCTTGGACGGTGATGGTATGCGCATGGGAATCGACCACAAAATCCCCCACTTCAAGCGCAGCCGTGGTGCGCTCGGGAGCGCGCCGTAGATGCGCCCGCACCCGCGCCTGCAGCTCCTGAATGCTGAAGGGCTTCGTCACATAGTCGTCGGCGCCGGCGTCGAGCGCTTCCACTTTCGACCGCTCGTGCTCGCGCACCGATAAAACCAGCACTGGCGTGGCGCCTCGCGAGCGGATCATGCGGCAGACCTCTACTCCGCTCATGCCCGGCATCATCAGGTCGGTGATTACGAGGTCAGGCGCCCAGTCGCGGAAGACGCGCAGCCCCTCCTCGGGATCGTTGGCCGTTCGTACATCGTAACCCTGCGCGGAGAGTGCGGCGCGCAGCACCCGCGTAATCTGCGATTCGTCATCAATGACCAGAATGCGTCCGGGCATCACTTTCTTCTTTCCACCGAAGATTACATCACTCTGGGCTGCCATTTCACAAACCGCAGTAGGCGATTATGATTCCGGTGAGGAAGTGCATGCACGTAAGCGCCTATTCAGCGCGGATTCTCCGCTGGTTCCTGGCCACGGCGACGGCCATGTTCACTACGTTTCTGCTGGTATGGCTGGGCGTCAACTCAACGACCGCGGGAATGGTATTTCTGGTCCTGGTGGTGTGGTCGGGCAGCCAGTCGGGAATCGCTCTTTCACTCTACATGGCGGCTCTTTGCGCGCTCTCTTTCGACTATTTTTTTCTCCCTCCCGTGCATACCCTTCAGTTGGTGGGCGCACAGGCTTGGGTGGCGATGGTCTCATTTGCTATCGGTTCCGTGATCGTCAGCCGGTTGGCGGAGCGCGCGCGACGGCAGGCATTGCAGGCCGAGCAGCGCCAGGTAGACGTGGGGCGTCTTTACTCTCTCAGCCAGGAGATGATGCTCTTTGAGGATGCCGACCGGCTGATTCGCAGCCTGCCCGGACTGATCAACCGCATCTTCGCGCTCGAGGGCGTCATTTTGTATGTTTGCGACAGCGACCGCTTTTACTCTTCGAGTGGTGAAGCGCCGACCAGCATTCGTGCGCACATGCATGCCCTGACGGAAGGCCTGAGTCCCACGCTGGTGCCGCTCGCCGGCTACCACTCCACCTCGCTGATGTTGGGTATGCGATCAGTGGGCGCGCTGGCCTGGCGTCCAGAGTCGCTTTCGCGCGAAGTTTCCGCGGCCATCGGCGCTCAGGTCTCGATCGCCGTGGCGCGCTCTATCGCCATGGAGACCACGGCTCGCGTGGAGGCGGCCCGCGAAGGCGAGCGGCTGCGTACCGCGCTTATCGATTCCCTCACCCATGAGCTGCGCACTCCGCTGACCTCGATCCGCGCCGCCTCCACAACTCTGGTACAGGCCGAGGGCCTGGACGAAGCGGCACGCACCGATATGGCACGACTCATCGACGAAGAGTCCGCGCGGCTCGATCTGCTGATTGGCGAAGCCGTGGAGATGGCAGAGATCGACGCCAACGTGGTCAAGGTGAAAATGTCACCGCAGAGCCCACGTGCGCTGCTCGATCAGGCCGTGGAGGAGTCGCGCAAAACTTTGGCCTCGCACAAGGTGAGCATCGCGGTGGATGACGAAAATCGCCCCGGCAGCGATCAATCGGCCCAGAACGAGCCGGCTCAAAACGCACCTGCCCAGGACGAACCAGCTTGGTTCGATCCGCAGTTGTTGGGCCGGGTCTTGCGCCACTTGCTTGAAAATGTGGCCGGCTACACGCCTCCCGGCAGCCGCGTCAAGCTGAGCAGCAAGCGCAGCGACGATCGGCTGGAGTTTTGCGTGGAGGACAACGGCCCCGGCATCGATCCGCACGATCTGCCGCTGATCTTTGAAAAGTTCTACCGCGGCAAGCCCAGCAAGGGCCAGCGCAAAGGATCGGGCATGGGCCTGGCCATTACCCGCGCCATCCTCACCGTGCACGGCGGAGGCATCGAGGCCTCCAACGTCCCCGGCGGCGGCGCGCGTTTTCGCTTCTGGGTGCCGCTGATCGAGAGAGAGCCGAGCCGGCAGTGAACGGTCCGTACGGCGCGCACAGGATTTCCGAGACGGCTATTTCTTTGGGTCTGGTGAGCCTTCCTCTTGACCCTGCTTTAATGACAGTCCGGGTTTGCCGATATGGGGAGTTAGCTTGCGTTTCCAGCCATGGCTCCCAAAACGAGTATCTGCCCCATTAACTGCCCCGCTTATGACCTTTTCATCCCATAAAAGACGACCCGTAGTGTCAAAGCACTGAAAATAAACCGTGGCTCGTACATATCCGCCGAGCATAATCTCACCCTGCTCCACTTTAACGTACAACAAACTACTGGCACCTGTCTTAGGTAACATCTCAATAAGAGAGGGCAGAGGCATAAAGCCAGTTTCTTGGGTATTTGTTACCTTTTGTAACCCATTATTGGCAATCTCTACGCCACTCGTGCTCAGAAAGTCGAGCAATTCCATATACACACTCGAGAACTGACCGGAACCATACCCGGTGACCCAAACGCCTCGGTGTTTTTCCGCCGGACCTTGCAGCGGTTCAAAGGCTTTAGGGTTCGACGAAGTTAAGTTGTCTAATTTCCCGCGCACATAATTAATCGGTATTGTGAAATTTAGGTTCTCCCCATTTACTAACTTAAAAGACATGACCCCTACTGCTTCCCCGCTCCGATTGAGCAGAGGTCCGCCGCTACTTCCGGGGCTTGCCGCCGCTGATGTCTGAAGGACACGGACGCCATTATCTATGCGGATGCCGCTAATCAAGCCATTGGATACCGTCTGCTCAAGTCCCTGCGGGGCGCCGACCAGTAGCACCTCATCTCCGAGTTGCACATTGTTAGAGTTGCCCAGGGAGATTGTCGGGAGATCGACCGCTTCTATCTTGAGGAATGCAAGATCATCGATGGGGTCTGAACTGAGGAGATACACATTCCTGTACACCTCCCCCGACGGGAATTTGACCGCCATTGCTTTAGCGTTGGCCACGACATGGTAGTTGGTAACAATGATTCCATCGGGCTTGATTACGAAACCACTGGCCAATGCCTCATCAGTCTCTACAACCACAACTGCAGGTCGAGTATGTGCAACGATTTCAGCCCACTCAGGCGCCCTATTTTCGGTTGTGGACTGCGGACGTGCAGGTGGGTTATCCCCCGAGGGTTTTTGAGGAAGTTCTTGAGCGCCAGTGTCGATTGCGCAGATCACGGCTAAGAAAGCGACTGCCACGAAGCGGCTTATTCCTTCTCGCTCGTTCATCGTATTCTCCGGGGTTCACCGCCGAATTATACGCTTTAGTCTGGCGAGATACAGGCAGTTGTTGCCCAATAGCTAGGTAGTTCTAGGACCGCCGCCGGCCAGCCGGAAACTGTACCTTTAAGGCTACTCCGGCTCCTCGCTCCAATCGCACACAACTTCGCAGCGCTTTTCCGAGCTCTCGACGGCCCACTCCAACAGCCGCGCCACGCGCCAGCCATCGAGGCCGGTGACCGGAAACGGAGCCTTCCCCAACAGCGCATCGCGAACGCCCGCATAGTAGAGCCGGTAGTCGCCAACCACTGCCGGAACCGGACGGCTAACCTTCCCGCCATCGATGTCCACATACAGCAAGCCCCACGCGGAAGTGGGTTCTTGTCCCCAGGCGGAGCCCTCCCCGGCTCTGTTCTCGATGCGCGTGATCTTGGTAAGCGCCGCCTCCTGCAGGTCGACGCCCAGCTTCACGTATCCGCCGCTAGTGCCGCGCGCGCGATAGCGAGGCTTGGCAGTTAGCGAAAGCAGATTCGAGCCGAGAGTGACCATCAAGCGTGGGTAGCGCAAGCGGATAGTAAACGAATCGTTCGGCCCGTCTCCATCCCTCTCGCGCAGCACTTCGGCGCTCACCGCCTCCGGTAGCCCAAAAAGCGCCAGCGCTTGATCGACGAGGTGCGGTCCCAAGTCCTGCAGCATGCCGCCGGAATCGAGGTCTTCCTTCCACACGCGCTCGGTGAGCCGAGCCGGACGCCAGCGGTCGAAACGCGATTCGAAGGCCACCACCCTGCCCAGCGAACCTTCATGCAACAGTTTCTGAACCGTCAAGAAATCACTGTCGCAGCGGCGGTTGTGAAACGGCGCGAGAAACGCATTGTGCTTTTTCGCGAGGCCCATCAGCTCCGCGGCCTCGGCCGAGGTAATCGTCATCGGCTTGTCCACGACAACATTCTTGCCCGCACTCAGAATTTGTTTAGCGAGGTCGTAGTGGGTTGCGTTGGGCGTGGCCACAACAAACAATCCCAGTGACGCGTCCGCCAGCATTGCTTCGAGCGAGCGGTACACGGTGATACCGGGATAACGCTCCGCACCCTTGTCGGTGCTGCGCTCCATCACCGCGGCCAGCTCCAACCCCTCAACCGATGAAAGCAGCGGCCCATGAAAAACCCGCCCCGCCATGCCAAAACCCACCAAACCTACGCGAATCATCGAACCCTTTCTTTGCAACCAAGTCTCTGACCACTTGATTTTGTATGAATTTGGGTGCCCCGGGTCTCGTGTCTGAGACCCGGGAAGACACGAACCCAAGATAGCAATCGATGCGGTCAGAGCCCTGGCACCGCTTCGTTCTAGCCATCGAGTTTATACCGCGTCTCCGCCAAATGGTAAAGCCGGCGCCACACCAGCCGGTTCATTGTGACGACCATGAGCGAGATGAAAATGGTGGCCAGCAGCAGCATGGCGAATCGGCCGCTATCGGTGGCGGCATCGATTTGCGCGCCCAGGCCGATGGTCGAGAGCGTCTGGTCTTTTACGTGCGAGTACTCGGCCATCACCGAAGCGTTCCACGCACCGCCAGAAGCCGTGACCATGCCCGTAATGAGATAGGGAAAGATGCCGGGCAAGATCAGTTTGGTCCAGCGCTGCCAGCGCGTGAAGCGATAGAGCGAAGCGACTTCGCGCAGGTCCGAAGGAATCGACATGGCCCCCGCGATGACGTTGAAGAGGATGTACCATTGCGTGCCCAGTAACATGAGCGCAACTGACCCGATGCCCAAGCCGCCGCCGATGCGCACCAGCCCCATGAGCAGAATCGGAAAAAATGCGGTCGCCGGCACTGAAGCCAGGATCTGCGCGATAGGCTGCACAACGCGCGCGATCTTCGGGTTCAGGCCGATGGAAACGCCGACGGGGATCGTCCACGCGGCGGAGATAAGCAGTGCGGCATTGACGCGCAAAAAAGTTGCGGCAGCGCCCTCAAGCAGTAGGCGCAGGTCGGCCCATGTCACGGCCCGAAGCATCAGCGCGGCCTGTGCGGCGGCCCAGCAAACCGCTATCGCGGCCACCAACGCTACTGCCCACAGAACCGGAGAGACTTTCCGGGAACTGGTAGCATCGAGCGGCCGCACCACGCGGCAATCTTCGCTCTGCGCGAGATGCCGGTAGACTGGCTCCTCCACGCGATTCCAAATGCGCCTCGGGAGGGTCTGGCAGATTTTGGAGCGGCGCAGGAGTTCAAGGATAGGCGACTTGACCTGATCGGCCGCCTCCACCTGCTCGAATTTAAACTTGTCGCTCCAGGCTATGAGCGGACGCCAGATGAGCTGATCGGTGGCGACAACGATCAGAATGACCGTCGCAATGCCGGCCAACAAAGCGCGCACGTTACCGGCATAAGTCGCGGTCTGGATGTAGCTGCCCAGGCCCGGAAGCTGGAAGTTGCGGTCACCCATGGTGAAGGTCTCGCAAAAGATAAGCGCGAACCAGCCGCCGGCCACCGAAACGATCGAGTTCCACACCAGGCCGATGGTGGAAAAGGGCATCTCCAGCTGCCAGAAGCGTTGCCAGCTGGAATAGCGATAGATGCGCGACGCCTCCAGCATCTCTCTGGGAATGGTTTTGAGCGAAGAGTAGAAACTGAACGCGAGATTCCACACCTGGCCGGTGAAGATGAGCAGGATCACGGCCATCTCGATGCCAATCTGATGGCCGGGAATGAGCGATACCATGGCCAGCACCACGGGCGGCAGAAAACTGAGCACGGGAATCGACTGCAGAATGTCGAGCACCGCAACCATCCACGGCTCGATGCGCGGATTGTAAGCAGCGATATACCCGTACGTGACGGCGAAGGCCAGGCTGAGCATGTAAGCGATGGCCATGCGCACGATGGAGAAGAAGGCATACATCGGCAGTGCGCCGATGGAGCTCGATATGGGCACCACCGGAATGGGCTTCTGCAGCCAATAGACGCCGGTGCTGATCACGGCGAAGAAGACCGCGAGAGCGCAAGCCGCTACGGCCAAATCGATGAAGAAGGGCGTGCTGCGAACGCTGACGAGAGTGCGCGCGAAAGGGCGCTGGAGGTTCACTTCTTCTCCTCGCTCGGCACAATCTCTTCTTCCAGCGCATCGGGGAGCACGAAGCGGCGTCGCGCGGCATCGAAGTCAAACAGCTCCGCGTAACGGCCCCAATTGACCGCGGTTTCCATCTGCCGCAGGCTCTCTTCCTCGCTGAACTGCTCGTCGATCATGTCGAGGAAGAAGTCTTCGGGCACGGTGTGGTCGCTTTTCGTGTCGAGCGCGCGGCGAATTTGCCTCAGCAGCAGCACATTCTCGATGGCGGCGTTGCGGAACAGCTCTTTCTGGCGAAGAATCTCTGAGTTGGCAAACTCCTCTCCACTTGGCGTGATGGCGGCGTCGCCCTCTTCGACTTTGAGGAAGCCTAAGAGTTGCGCGGCGTCGACAATCGGCAGCAGATCGTCGATCTCGAAGGCCAGATCGTCGGCCATGCGGTACATGTCGTCGCGCCCGCCCTTGTCGAGCAACAGTTCGAGCAAACCGGCGATGCCGCCCGGACGCGCGTGCGGCAGCATCTGGTAGTGCATCTGGCGCTGATCGCGCACGGCGGGCGCCGCTGGCTGGCCGGGCGCTCCGGCCGGCTCGGTGTCTGGCTTCGTCAGCACCTTGTAGATGTAATCCACGAGTTGTGTGAATGCTTCTGACTTGCGGTCGCGCGGCTGCGGAATCTGCACCGGGAAGTCGGTGCGGATGCGGCCCGGATTGCGTCCCAGCACAATGATGCGGTCGGCCAGCAACACGGCTTCCTCGATATTGTGCGTCACAATGAAGACCGCCTTGGTCGGCATGGTCTTCTTCGCCCACAGTTCCAGCAATTCACTACGCAGGTTTTCTGCAGTCAGCACATCGAGCGCGGAAAACGGCTCGTCCATGAACAGCACCTCCGGCTCGACCACCAGGGCGCGCGCAAAGCCCACGCGCTGCCGCATGCCGCCGGAGAGTTCCTTCGGATAAGCCGCCTCAAAACCGTCGAGGCCGACCATGTCAAGCATCTTCATGCTGCGTTCGCGGCGTGCCGCGGGCGTTTCGCCGCGTGCCTGCAGCGGCGCTTCAACATTCTCGAGCACCGTAAGCCAGGGAAAGAGCGCGAAGCTCTGAAAGACAATAGAGACGTTAATCTCCGCCTCGGAGATGGGCCTGCCGTGCCAATACACCTGCCCTGCCGACGGCGCGGAGAGCCCTGTGAGCATGCGCAGCATAGTCGACTTGCCCGATCCAGAAGGCCCCAGGAGAGCGAGAATCTCGCCGGGCACGATGCTCAAATCCGTCGCCGAAATCACCTGAATGCGGTTCTGGCTGGGCTGCGCGTAGTACTTCTCGATCTTCTCGGCGCGAATGATCGCATCACTGATCACCTTAGGGGCCGCAGGGGCGTCAAGGGTTGGAGCCGGGTTGGCCATTTCCTGCATCTCTAGTTCTCCGGTGGGCAAACTCGTGGCCGGCTTGCAGCCAATAGCAGACAGTATAAGGATGAAAAATGGATTCGGAGTGAATGCGTCCGGGCAACCGGAAACCCCGGCCTTGGACGGCTTCCCAGGCTCCCCTTATGTCTTTCGATACAAAGGGAGCGCCGTGCATTACACTACTTAAGCGTACCATTCGCGCTGTATGGTTTCGTACGGCCAGGTGGACCGCATTTTGACGCGGCGGGGCCATGACGTGCTGGAACGGTCCATCACGACTTCCCTTCCTGCAGCACCCAGGAGAGTATGCCCACGACCATCAACAAACCGAAGGTTCTGGTGGCAGATGACGAGCGGGTCATCGCCGACACTTTAGCCATGATCCTGAACCAAAGCGGCTTTGAGGCGCGCGCCGTTTACTCCGGCGAGAAGGCCCTCGAACTTGCCGAATCCTTTCAGCCGGACATGCTCATCTCCGACGTGATCATGGCCGACCTGAACGGTATCGACGCCGCGATACGCATTCGCGCCTTGCTGCCGACGATCAAGATTCTGCTCTTTTCCGGCCAGGCCGCTACTGCCGATCTTCTGGAAAAAGCGCGCAAAGACGGTTACGAGTTCGACATCCTCGCCAAACCGGTACATCCTCAGGACCTCTTGGCGCGCTTGCGGAAGTAGCGTGAATGCCGTCCCGGGATGCCGCTCTTGATTGCGCGTTCGCAATCGTCGTTTGCGCGCGCCGATTGGCTTCGTTAACAATCTTTCCCATGTCCTGAATGAAAAATGACCTGCCTGAATTGACATTCTCGCTTGATCTCGAGTTGCTCGAACGGCGAAAGTAATCGAAGGATGGCAAAAGTACTTCGTTCGACCCGTGTCTTGACCCCTCAGGGCATCGCTCCCGCCGCAGTGATTGTAGATCGCGAGCGGATCGATGCACTGCGAGGCTGGAATGAACTGCCGGCAGGCGCGGAACTCATCGATTTTGGCGATCGGGTGCTGCTCCCAGGCTTGGTGGACTCGCATGTGCACATCAACGAGCCAGGCCGTACGGAGTGGGAGGGTTTCGAGACCGCAACACAGGCCGCGGCCGCGGGCGGTGTGACCACGCTGGTCGATATGCCGCTCAATTGCGTTCCGGAAACCATCGATGTGCCGTCGCTCGAAGCGAAACGCGCCGCTGCGCAGGGCAAAACTTGGGCAGACTGGGCCGCGTGGGGCGGCGTGGTGCAGGGCAACGCGAATGAGATCTCGCCGCTTGCCCGCGCAGGCGTTCCCGGATTCAAGTGCTTTCTCATTCACTCGGGAATCGACGGCTTTGCGTGGGTTGACGAGTCCGATTTGCGCGTAGCGCTCGAAAAGCTACGCGGCACGGGCTTGCCGCTGTTGGCGCATGCTGAAGTTACCGGCCCGGTAGACACTGCAACGCAAGCCATCAATGCCGCGGGCCTGGATTGGCGAAAATATTCAACCTATCTCAACTCGCGACCCGACTCCGCCGAGGTCGAAGCCATTGCATTGCTCATTCGCCTGGCCGAACAATTCCAGACGCCCATCCACATCGTTCATCTTTCGAGCGCAAAGGCTCTGCCACTCCTCCGCGACGCGCGTTCACGCCATGTACCTGTCACCGTGGAAACCTGCGCACACTATCTCTGGTTCGACGCGGCCGAAATTCCCGACGGCGCTACGGAGTATAAATGCGCGCCGCCGATTCGCGACGCAGAAAATCGTGAGGCGCTGTGGAGTGCGCTCGACGAAGGGCTGATCGAGATGGTGATTACCGACCACTCCCCTTGCCCGCCGGAAATGAAGCGCCGTAACGAAGGCCGCTGGGATCTCGCGTGGGGCGGCATTGCAAACCTCGGTCTGGCTCTGCCCGTGCTTTGGACGGGGATGAAGAAACGCGGCCTCGCACTGGAGCGGATCGGCGAGTGGATGGCGAGCACGCCAGCAAGGCTCGCAGGATTGGCCGGTCGCAAAGGCGTCATCGCGCCCGGCGCCGACGCCGACTTTGCTGTCTTCGATCCTGAGGCCACGTGGACCGTCGCATCTTCCAATTTGTATTTCCGTCATAAGATCTCGCCTTATCTAGGAGCGAAATTGCGCGGACGCGTGCTCGAAACCTGGTTGCGTGGCGAACCAGTTTTTCGCGCGGGCGTATTCGCAGGCTTGGCACGCGGCAAAGAGCAGGTCTGCAAATGAAAGAACGTGCACAACGCGCCATTGCCGAGTGCCTCCGCATTGCCACGATGAGCGAGGAGGCGGATTGCATTACGCGCTGCTTCCTCACGCCTCCCGTACGCGACGTGCACGCTCTGCTACGCTCGCGCATGGAAGCGCTAGGCATGACAGTGAGCGTGGAAGCGGCGGGCAATCTGCGCGGATTGTGGGAACCGCCGGGTGCGCGAGGCAAGCGCCTGATTCTTGGCTCGCACATCGACACCGTTCCCAATGCCGGCGCCTTTGACGGCATCCTCGGCGTTACCCTGGCGCTCGAATGTGTGGGAATTGCAGACGAGCTCAAGCTGCCGCTGCCCATCGAGATCATTGCCTTCAGCGAAGAAGAGGGCGTGCGCTTTGGCGTTCCCTTTATCGGCAGCCGCGCGGCCGCAGGCCGCTTCGATCCTGCACTACTCAAACTAAAAGATGCCGTCGGCATCACGCTGGACGATGCCATCCGCGCCTTCGGGCTCGATCCGGCAGAGATCGACAAGGCTGCTATCGACGATGCGTTGGGTTTTGTGGAGCTTCACATCGAACAGGGTCCGGTCCTCGAAGCGGAGAGTCTACCTGTTGCCGCAGTGACCGTGATCGTCGGGCAGACACGGCACACTCTCACGTGGACCGGACACGCCAATCACGCCGGCACCACGCCCATGCACCTGCGCCGCGATGCGCTGGCCGGCGCGGCGGAGTGGATCGCCGCCGTCGAACACTTTGCTAAGAGCATAGACGGGCTCGTTGCCACTGTGGGCCACGTAGATGTGGAACCGAACGCGGCGAATGTGATCCCTGGCGCGGTGCGCGCAAGCCTTGATGTGCGTCACGCCAACGACACGGAGCGCAAGGTGGCCGTGGAGACATTGCTGGCGCAGGCCAATGCCATCGCAGCGCGGCGCGGCCTGGCTCTCGAATGCAGTCGCCAAATGGATCAACCGGCCGTACCCATGGACGAGCGGCTGACGGCGTTTCTTGTAGAAGCTATCGAGGCCGCAGGGTTCCGTGGCTATCACATGCCGAGCGGCGCCGGCCATGATGCCATGGTGATGGCCGCGCGCCTGCCCACGGCCATGCTCTTCCTTCGCAGCCCCGGCGGCATCAGCCACCACCCTGCGGAAACCGTGCTCGAAGAAGACGTTGCGACGGCTCTCATAGTGAGCCGCAATTTTCTGCAGCGGCTCGCCGCAGAGGTCAGATAGAATCGAGCAACGGATTTTTTGCTGGATTCCACTCTTCCGATTTCCGTTTGAAGAGGTCGCACGTGCATTATTTAGGATCGACGCGCAGCAGCCTGAAGGCGGACCATCTGCTGCAAACGCCCGACACTTTCATTCGCTCGCCGCTCCCCGGCGCGGAGGGCGTGGAGTTCATTATTCACGCCGCACCGCAACTGGGCGCGCGCTTTACGCAGATGACGGCGGAGTTTGTTGCCGGTGGATCGCTCGCGCCGGCGCTGGCGCAGCGCTTTCTCTACGTGCTCGACGGCAAGATAGAAGTTAAAGCCGGCGGAAAGCGCCACATTCTCAAGCCCGGCAGTTATGCCTACCTACCGCAAGACGCTCCGCACACGGTGCGCGCGCCCGGCATTGCGCGCATAGCCGTGATCGAGAAACCGTACCAGCCGCCCTACGAACAATCGCCCGGCGTAACTACTCCAGAGGCAACTGCTCCGGAAATCCTGATCGCCGACGAAGGCGACGTCGCTCCGGTCGCGCTGATGGGCGACCGCGCCCTGCGCGTGCGCGCACTTATGCCCGACGGTCCATCCTACGATTTTGCCGTGAACATCATGACCTACGATCCCGGCGCGGCGCTCAGCATGGTGGAAGTTCATGTGATGGCTTATTGCCCGCAGTGGTTCGGCGCCCTGGGCAAGAAGCCGGCAAAATATCTCATCTACAAAGATTGGCGGCGTCATCCGCTGGGAGACCTTAACTCATGACAACCACGCGCCCAAATCTTTTGATCGACGGCCTGATGGCGGAGCTGATTGCGCTGTCTAAAATCTCCGAAGCCGATCCGCCGGTAGTGACGCGTGTGGTTTTCGGCGAGGCAGACATGCGCGCTCGCGCCTACGTGAAAGGCCTATGCGAAGACGCGGGCCTCAGCATCAGCCAGGACGCCATCGGCAACACCTTCGCCCGCTGGGAGGGCAGCGATCCCGCACTTGCGCCGGTCGGCACCGGCTCGCACATCGACGCCATCCCCAACGCCGGTCTCTATGACGGATGCGTGGGCGTTTTGGGCGGCCTTGAAGCCATTCGCGTTCTTAAG